>CAVVNR010000010.1:0-32649 GCA_963749715.1 uncultured Alphaproteobacteria bacterium | reverse complement strand
CGTCTTGCGCTCGAGCATCCCGCTCGCCCAGCGGCGCATCGCGTCGTTATGCCCGTTGCGATGGCTAAGCGTCGCGCAGGCGCCCACCACCAGGAGCTTGCGCAGGTAGCGATCGCCCATCTTGGTGATCCGCCCGAGGCGCTCCTTGCCGCCGGTCGAGCTCTGGCGCGGGGTCAGGCCGAGGAAGGCTGAGAACTCGCGCCCCGATGCGAAGGCGCTCGCGTCTTGCACCGTGGCGAGGATCGCCGAGGCGGTGACCGCGCCGACGCCGGGAATGGTCATCAACCGCCTGGCCGTCTCATCGGCCTTGACCAAGGCTTCGAGCTCCTGGTCGATGGCTCCAATCGCTTCGTCGAGCGCCTCGATCTGATCGGCGAGCGGTAATACGGTGACACTTACATATTTCCCTATAAGCATTAAAAATAGCAAATATGCATGTGTCACCGTTTTCCCGGCCGCCCCGCCGCCTCGCAGATCGCCGCCGCGTCGGCCGCGTCGTTCTTGTTGCGCCTCACATAGAGGGCTTCACATGCGCCGGCGGGATCAGCCTGACCTCGAAGCCGAGCGCCATCAACTGGCGCGCCCAATGATGCGCCGACGAGCACGCCTCCATCGCCACCAGGCAACGCGGAAGCCGCTCGAAAAACTTGAGCAGCGCCCGCCGCTTCACCGGACGCGCGACAACCATCTCGCCCTTGGCGTCGGCGGCGTGAACCTGAAACACATTCTTCGCCAGATCGAGGCCGACGCGCGTGACAGACGACCAGCACCCCATCACTGTATTCCCCGTATTCCTCCCGTATTCCTCCGTATTCCCGTAATCCGTAATCTCCGTAATCCCCCGTAATCCCCCCTCCAGGCGGCGGGCCTGAGTTAAATACTGCGGCGAGCAGGGACGGCTGTTCGCCTCCCCCTTTCTGTTCGTTGACCCTGCGTCACCGCGAGTGCATGGTCGCTGAACTCGGTTGCGTACAAATCGACCTCGGTGCTCGATTTGTACACAAAGAGAAAACTCTTGCTGCCGTAGCGCCAACGCTCGCGTCACCGCTTGACGGGCATCAAACTACTGGTCAGATCTGACGATGCGCGCGAATTCTACTGTCACGTGATAGGGAAGTACTTATGAGCACGACGACGCAAACACACCCCGGGCCCGCTGACCCACGCGCGATCGACCCTGACGCGGCGCCGCACGCCCTGTTGGGCGCCGGCGCACCCGCTTATAAGCATGTGAAGTGCTACAAGGGGATGAACAAGGATCTCATTGGGTATCTGAGCACCCGCGGAAGTCAGACTGTCGCACTCGGGACATTTGTTGACGGTGGTTATGACCCCAATTACCCTGTTGCCAACGTCCGTTGGGACTCATGGGGTGACGCGGATTATCTGTCCAAAGAAACATCCCCAAGGAATCGCTATTTGGGGTATAGCGACTCGGATTACGCCTGTTGGGCGCTGTATCAAGTCCGAAATATGGGGTATTTCACCAACGTTATTTACAACCCGGACCACACCATCTCGCCAGGGATCTATCCCCACCGGTTTCTGGCCGGCCCATACCGCTTGTACGGCATTGATTGGGTGTGGTGGGCGCCGAAAGGCAATGCTGACATTTTGGTGTGTGAGTTTGTAGACTAAGGCCTGTTGACATTGAGACTTAGGCGCAAGCGCCGGGCAAGGGCGTTTTAATTCAAGGCCTCCAAAATGGAGGCTGCCTTGGACCGTCTGATTCTGAGCGATGACCAATGGGAACGCGTTGCGCCCCATCTTCCTGGCAAGGTCGGGCATTACGCGGGCATTACGGGCATTACGGTGGGCATTACGGCATTACGGTGACACATGCATATTTCCCTGTCGGCATTACGGTGACACATGCATATTTCCCTGTCGGATCATAAGTGCACTTGTGCATGTGTCACCGTAATTCCGTAATTCCGCCACCGTAATTCCGCGTAATTCCCGTAATTCCGTAATTCGCGCGTGGATGGCCGGGGACAATCCCCGGATCAAGTCCGGGGACGGCCAAGACGCCATGAGAGCCGTCTCCAAATCCCTCACCGCCAATGGCTGACCCGACAAAGCAACGATTTTGCTTTCTGATTCTCCGATTTTATGTTAGTATCGGTTTCCGGCGCGGCCTCGAGGCGCGGCCTAAAAACGAGACAGGCATGGACTATGGCGCCCCAGTCAAAGCAAGTCGCGCCAAGCGCCCGCAGCGCCCGCCAAACGCCGGGGAAAGGAGCAGAGAAATTTTTTTTGGCCCAGGGGTCAGCATAACCCGCTGAAAAGCCCGGATTCCGCCAAGGAAATCCAAGGAAATACGAGAGTTTTTCTTTGATTATCTTGCCCAAGCTTGGCTCTGGCTTGGCTTGATTTTGAAGAACTTGGATTTGCCTTGGAAAAATCTCCAAGTCATCCATAAGCAAAGCGTTCAAATTGGTCGATCAACACCCGCTATATGTTTTCTGTTTCACGTGAAACACCCTTGCCGCGCAGCTTGTGAGACGGGCGCCGCGAGGCAGCCCCCGGCGCGCCGCGCTGCTCCGCCCCCAGCGTCTCGCTGACGATCAGAAGCTGCACGACGGTCGAGGCGGCGATCACCGCGGGGTCCTTGGATTCGAGGCCCGGCGTCCCGATCGGGCAGACGAGACCGGCGAGCGAGCCCTCCGGAAGTCCGGCCGCCCGCATCTGGCTCAGGAACCGCGCCCGCTTCGTCGAAGAGCCGATCAGCCCGACGAAGCCGAAGCGCTCGGCCCCGAGGGCCGCGGCGACGATCTCGAGGTCGAGCGCATGGGAATGCGTCATCACGACGATCAGCGCGCCGTCGGGCGCGCCGGCGAGCTCGGCGGCCGGGTCCGGCGCAAAGACCAGCGATACGTTGGCGGGGCTAAGGGCCGGGAACGCCTCGCGACGCGAATCGATCCAGCGCACCGCGAACGGCAGCGGCGCAAGCGCAAGCGCAAGCGCCCGTCCGACATGGCCAGCGCCAAACAGATAGACCGCTCGCATCGCTGTTCCGATCGGCTCGATCCATCCGTCGTCGCGGGCCGGAGGCGCCGATCGCCGCTCCTCATTCGCGCCGCTCCCAGCGCCCGTTCGACCCGGCCGTCCGGCATGAGCCGCGCGCGAACCTTCCCCGGCGCGCCGCCCTCGGCGATCGCCAGCGTCGAAAGATCGTCAAGATCGCGCTTGTCGAATGTTTCGACGCGCCATTCGACCCGCCCGCCGCAGCATTGCCCGAGCTCAGGCCCAAGCGCGAGCGAACGGCGGAAGGCTGGGCCGCGGCCGGCTCCAAGCGCGGCCCGAGCCGCGTCGAGCGCCGCAAATTCCAGCGCCCCGCCGCCGATCGTGCCATGAAAGCCGCCGGAAGGCCTCACCACCATCCGCGCCCCCGCTTCGCGCGGGCTCGAGCCCTCGACCCGCGCAAGCGTCACCAGCGCCGCCGAGCCTTCGGCTTCGATCGCATCGATGAGGCGGCGGAAGGCGCGCATGGCGACGCTCTCAAGCCGCCCGGTTCAGCGAGGCGACCGCGTTGAGGATCAATTCCGGCGTGCACGGCGGATCGAGCTTCGGCTGCCCTTCGGGATTGGTTGCATGCACCGCGTCGAGGATCGCGGAATAGACCGAAATTCCGTGCATCAACGGCGGCTCGCCGACGGCCTTCGAGCGGTAGATGCTCGGGGTCGGGTTGGGCCGCGTGTAAAGCCGGGTGTTGAAGATCGGCGGCGTGTCGGACGCGACCGGGATCTTGTAGGTCGCGGGCGCGTGCGTCTGCAGCCGCCCCTCGGCGTCGTAGACGAGCTCCTCGGTGGTCAACCAGCCCATTCCCTGAATGAACGCGCCTTCGACCTGCCCCATGTCGATGCCCGGATTGATCGATGCGCCCACGTCATGCAGGAGATCGGCGCGCAGGACCCGCATCTCGCCGGTCAGCGTGTCGATCGCGACTTCCGAGCAGGCCGCGCCGTAGGCGAAATAGAGGAACGGCCGCCCTGTCGCCTTGAGGCGATCCCAGTGAATCTCCGGCGTCTTGTAATAGCCGGCATGCGACAGTTGCACGCGCGCTAGACCGGCAGGCCTTGGCGAGCTCGCCGAAGCCCATCGAGATGTTGCCGGCGAACACGCGGCCGTCGCGGAACTCGATCGCGTCGGGCGCGACATTCCACGCGTGGGCGGCAAAAGCGGCCATCCTCTCCCTGATCGCGCCGGCGGCGATCTTCGCCGCCATGCCGTTGAGGTCGGTCCCCGACGAAGCGGCGGTCGGCGAGGCGTTGGGAACCTTGGCGGTGTTGGTCGCGGTGATGCGAACGAAGTGAAGCGGCACGCCGAACTCCTCGGCGACGATCTGCGCGACCTTGGTGAACAGCCCCTGCCCCATCTCCGTGCCGCCGTGATTGAGATGGATCGAGCCGTCGGAATAGACATGCACCAGCGCGCCGGCCTGATTGAGCGGAATCAGCGTGAACGAGATGCCGAACATCACCGGCGTCAGCGCGATGCCGCGCTTGATGATCGGGCTCGCCGCGTTGAAGGCGGCGATCCGTTCGCGGCGGGCGCGATAGTCGCTCGAGACCTCGAGCTCCTCGATGATCGCCCGCTGCGTCTCGTAGTCCTCGACCGCCTGCTCGTAGGGCGTGCGTTCCGCGCCCGCGCGCAACAGATTGGCCTTGCGCACGTCGAGCGGATCGAGGCCGCGCTCGCGCGCGATCGCGTCCATCACCCGCTCGATGGCGATCATGCCCTGCGGGCCGCCGAAGCCGCGAAAGGCGGTGTTGGAGACCGTGTTGGTCTTGAGGCGGCGCGAGGCGATCGAGACGTCCGGCAGCCAGTAGCCGTTGCCGGCGTGGAACATCGCGCGGTCGCAGACGCCGGGCGACAGGTCCGCGGAGCAGCCGCAGCGCGCGTTGAGCGTTACGTCGTAGCCGGCGACAACGCCGAGATCGTCGTATCCCACTCGCCAATCGGCGCGGAAATCGTGACGCTTGCCGGTCAACACGAAATCGTCGTCGCGGTCGAGGCGGATCTTGCAAGGGCGCCCGGTCACGCGCGCGGCGAGCGCGGCGATCGCCGCCCAGGCGCAGGCCTGGCTTTCCTTGCCGCCGAAGCCGCCGCCCATGCGCCGCGTTTCGACGGTGACGAAGGCGTCCGGGTATTCCGAGGATGCGCGCGACGATGTGCTGCGTCTCGGTCGGATCCTGCGTCGAAGCATGCACCGTCATCTCGTCGCCCTCGCCGGGAAAGGCGAACGAGGCCTGGCCTTCGAGATAGAAATGCTCCTGCCCGCCGATCGCGAGCTGGCCCTCAAGCCGATGCGCAGCCCTGCCGATCGCCGCGGCCGCGTCGCCGCGGCCGAAGGCGTAGTCGTCCTGCACGCGCTCGCCGGTCACGAGCGCGTCGGCGATCGTGATCGCCGGCGTCCTCGCCTCGATGTCGACCTTCGCCAGACGCGCCGCGCGGCGGGCCTCGTCGCGGGTGCGGGCGACGACGGCGAACAGCGCCTGGCCGTGGAACATCACCTCCTGGTCAACGAACAGCGGCTCGTCCGCGAACACCGGGGCGATGTCGTTCTTGCCGGGAATGTCCGCGGCCGTCAGAACGGCGACGACGCCCGGCGCGGCGCGCACGGCCGCAAGATCCGAGGGCTTTCAATTTGCCGCAGGCCTTGTCGGCCATGCCGATCGCGACATGCAGCGTGCCGGCGGGCTCGCCGATGTCGTCGACATAGTTCGCCGCGCCCTGCACATGCAGAGCGGCGGAATCATGCGGCAGCGGCTTGTGGACGACTGCCCTCGCGAGATCGGCGTCGTCATTCGGCGGCATGGAGCATTCCGATCCGGGTCGGCGCGCGCGCGCCGGAGATCTCCAAGAGCGCCTTCTCAAGAAGGTTGGCGGCGACCGTCGTGCGATAGCGCGCGCTCGCGCGCTGGTCGGTCAGAGGAGCGAAATCCTGTGCGAGCGCAGCGCCGGCGGCGCGCCAACTCAACCGGTTCGTCCAAATTCGCGCCGACGAGCGCCCGCTCCGCGTTCCCGGCCCGTTTCGGCGTCGCCGCCATGCCGCCGCAGGCGATGCGCGCGCCGAGGATTCGCCGCCCTCGACGTCGACGCGCGCCGCGAGCATGACGGCGGAAATGTCTTCGTCAAACCGCTTCGACACCTTGAAGGCGCGGTAGCGCTGATGGGCGGCGAGCCGCGGGACCTCGACCGCCAACACGAACTCGCCGGCGCGACGGTCCTGCTTGCCATAGGCGATGAAGAAGTCTTCCAACGGCAGCGTGCGGGTGTCGCCGCCCTTGCGCAGAACGACCCTACCCCCGAGCGCAATCAAGGCTGGAGCGAGATCGCCGATCGGCGAGCCGTTGGCGATATTGCCGCCGACCGTCCCGCTGGCGCGCACCTGCTTCGAGCCGAAACGACGCAAGCAACTCGCCCAAGTCCGGGTGAATCGCGCTGAGCAGCGGCGCAGCGTCCGCGAGCGTGAGGCCTGCCCCAAGCGAGAGCACGCTGTCGGCGTTATCCCTGACGCTGTCCAATCCGGCGACCCTGCCCAGCCATATAACTTGCTTCAGGTCGCGCAATTGCTTGGTGACCCACAGCCCAACGTCGGTCGCCCCGCCGACCAGGGTCGCATCGGGAAAGCGCCCATAGAGCGCTGAGAGCAGAATCGAGGCTCGCGGGAGCCGCGAAGAAGGCCGCTTCCTCGCCGGCGAACATATCCCTGTCGTCGGCAAGAGCGGCGAGCGCCGCAGCGCGGTTTCCCGCCGTCGCCGCAAACTGATCGGCGGGTTCACCGTTGCAGGTTTCGAGCGCCGCCGCGATGATCGGACGATAGCCGGTGCATCGACAGAGATTGCCGGAAAGCTGGTCGCAAAGCCCGTTGTAAGTCTGAGCCGCGCCGGAGTGATACGCGGCGAACAGGCTCATGACGATGCCCGGCGTGCAGAAGCCGCACTGCGAGGCGTGGTGGTCGACCATTGCGCGCTGCAGCGGATGGAGCTCCGCGCCCGCCGCAAGGTCCTCGATCGTGACGAGCTCTGCCCCGTCGAGTTGGCCCAAGAGCAGAATGCAGGCGTTGAACGGCTCGTAGGCGAGCCTTGCGCCTCTAAGCCGCGCCAGCACAACGGTGCAAGCCCCACAATCGCCCTCCGCGCAACCCTCCTTTGTTCCCTTCGCCCCGGCTTCCTCGCGAAGCCAATCGAGAACCGTCGCACGTGGAGAGAACCGTTCGAGCGCAACCTCGGCGCCGCGGAAACGAAAACGCAGAGCGCGACGCACGCCGCTCGGCCCGATCACGAATGACATCGCCGCTCCTCGATCTCCACGCGATCATGAAGCCTTTGACGGCAAAACGAAAGCTGCGGGAAAGAGCTGAGATCAATGCAAAGTCTATGCCGGCCGGCCACCTCTGTCCTCACCCTTGGGCCGCGGCGGAATCTCGCTCCGGATTTCTAGCCAATTCAAGTCGGCGGACTGAGCCCGTCGCGAGGTGATCCCCGAAGGTCGGGCGGCGTCGCCTCGGTCGCCAGCGCCTCAAGCGCTTGCTCGACGCGCATCGACGTCTGCGTATTGGATCCGAGGCGGCGTAACGACACCGTGTTTTCGGTCGCTTCCCTGCGTCCGAGCGCGATGAGAACCGGAACCTTCGCCAACGAGTGCTCACGCACCTTGTAGTTGATCTTTTCATTGCGCAAGTCGGTCTCGATCCTCAGGCCCCGTTTCTTCGCCGCGACGGCGAAGCGAAGCGCAGCATCGTCCGCGTCGCTGGTGATCGTGCACACGACGATCTGCGTCGGCGCAAGCCACAACGGCAAATGGCCAGCGTGGTGTTCGAGCAGGACGCCGATAAAGCGCTCCATCGAGCCGCAGATCGCGCGATGGATCATCACTGGCGTCGTCTTCGCGCTGTTGCCCGCGATATAGTACGCGCCGAAGCGCTCCGGCAGATTGAAATCGACCTGGGTCGTCCCGCATTGCCAGTCGCGGCCGATCGCGTCGCTCAGCACATATTCGAACTTCGGCCCATAGAAGGCGCCTTCGCCTGGGTTGAGAGCGGTGGTTACGATGTTGCCGTGGCGTTCTCGGATCTCGTCCAACACCCGCTTCATCACCGCCTCGGCATGATCCCACATGGCGTCGGTTCCGACGCGCTTCTCGGGGCGGGTTGATAGTTTCACCACGATCCTGTCGAAACCAAAGTCGCCGTACACCGAAAGGATGAGTTCATTGATCTTGTGACACTCCTCGGCGAGCTGCTCCTCGGTGCAGAAGATATGAGCATCGTCCTGGGTGAAGGAGCGCACGCGCATGAGTCCGTGCAGCGCCCCCGACGGCTCGTAGCGGTTGACGGCCCCGAATTCCGCGAAGCGCAGCGGCAGCTCGCGATAGGATCGGAGCCCGTGCTTGAAGATCTGCACATGGCCCGGACAGTTCATCGGCTTCAGCGCATAGACGCGCAGATCCTCGGTTTCGGCCTCCTCGCCGGCTGGGCGACACATGAACATGCTCTCGCGAAACCAGCCCCAATGCCCGGAGATTTCCCATAGGTGCTTGTCGAGCACCTGCGGCGCATTGACCTCCTGATAGTCGGCGGCGAGGCGCCGGCGCATGTAGGCGACCAGCGTCTGGAACAAAGTCCAGC
The DNA here is from genome assembly GCA_963749715.1 of uncultured Alphaproteobacteria bacterium. Classification (GTDB taxonomy): domain Bacteria; phylum Pseudomonadota; class Alphaproteobacteria; order Rhizobiales; family Beijerinckiaceae; genus Roseiarcus. Next base: position 24,014 of record CAVVNR010000010.1, on the reverse strand, counting down.
CTTTCGGGTGCCAGAAGATCGAGCCCGGCCCTTCCTCCTGGGTGTGGAACAGGTCCATCTCGCGCGCGAGCTTTCGATGATCGCGACGCTCGGCCTCCTCGATCTGCCTCAGATGGGCCTGAAGCTCTTCCTTGTTCGCAAAGGCCGTGCCGTAGATGCGCGACAGCATCGGCTTCGTGGAATCCCCGCGCCAATAGGCTCCGGCGACCTTCATCAGCCTGAAGGCGTCGCCAACCTTGCCCGTCGAGGTCATGTGCGGCCCGCGGCAAAGGTCGGTCCATTCGCCCTGGCTATAGAGCTTCACCTCCTGGTCCGAGGGAATGGCGTCGATCAGCTCGATCTTGAACGCTTCGCCCTTCTTCTCAAAGTAGCCTTTAGCCTCCTCGCGCGTGACGACGGACTTCTTGAACGGCTTGTCGCGGGCGATGATCTCGCGCATCCGCTTCTCGATCGCGGGAAAATCCTCGGGCGTGAACGGCTCGGCGCGAAAGAAGTCATAGTAGAAGCCGTTCTCGATCACCGGGCCGATGGTGACTTGCGTTCCCGGCCACAGCGATTGCACCGCCTCGGCGAGCACGTGCGCGGCGTCGTGGCGGATGAGTTCAAGGGCCCGTGGATCGTCCCGGGCGATGAACTCGAGCGCCAAGTCCTCGGCGATAGCGTCGGCGAGATCGACAAGCTTCCCGTCGCGAACCGCGGCCACCGAGCGCTTGGCGAGAGAGGGGGAGATGGATCTAGCGATATCGAAGCCCGAAACGCCGGGCTCGTAGGCGCGCTCTGCGCCGTCGGGAAAGGTGACGCAAATCATCGAGGCTCCTCAAGCTCACTCGCCGATACCAATCGGCGTAAGCGTTTGAGCGACGGGATATAGACGCCGCCTTAGCTGGGGACAATGGGGTTGTCGTCTGCCTGGATGGGCGCCTATACCGTGAATTCCTCGATGACCGGCGCCGCCGCGTAGTTGGCATAGCGAATCCACCGCGGCTTCACGGCGATATAGGCGATATCCGGCCAATTCTCCCGCGCGCGCCCGTCCGGCCACTCGCGGAAATAGGCGGCCTTGGCGTAGCCCAGATCGTCGCCCTGCGGCCGGCGGGCATCGCCCTCGATCTGGACGGTGATGTCATGGTCCCATCCGATCACCAAAGCGGCCGCGGGCCGGCGGGCAATGTTGACGGCCTTGCGGCTCGACTCCAAAGTGTCGAACACAACCTCGTTGCGTTCCGTGAGGGCGAAGCCGACCAGCGCGGACTCGGGCGCGCCGGAATCGTGGACCGTCGACACCACAGCAAGCCGCTTTCGCCTGACGATGTCGAACACTTCTTCGAGTTTCATGAGCGCCTCCGGTGTCACCGCATGCTAAACATAACGCTGCAAGAGCTTCGCAGCGCCTCGAGAACGGCCATGTCCGACAACTCCACCCTCGTCCGCCGCATCGTGGTCGAAGGCGTCGTTCAGGGGGTGGGCTATCGCGAGTTCACCCGCCGCGCGGCGCTGAGATTGAACGTCTCCGGCTGGGTGCGCAACCGATCCCACGGCGGGGTCGAGGCGCTGGTTCGAGGCTCGCCCAGAGCCGTGGCGGAGCTTGTGGCTGAAATGCGCGAAGGGCCGCGATCGGCGGTGGTCGAGGGCATCAGCGTGACCGAGCATCACGAGACGCCTCGCGAGGACGGTGGCGCGTTTGACATCCGGCCGACCGCCTAGCGCGACGACACCGCCGAGCGATGAGACGCGCCGGCGATCAGCCGCGTCGCGCTGGTTTGCCTTTTGCCGTAACCTTCGCCTTGGCCCGATGCGGGCCGCCGGCGGAGGTCGGCGTGATGGCCGGCGGATCGCTGGCCGGGAACAACTCTTCGATTTCCTCGTCGAGCTTCTCCTCGACCGCCGCGCGCCGGACGCGTGGCGGGTTCTTCGCGTGGTCCTTCATCTCGGCCGCTCCTGACCGCTTCGCGCCGCTGGCATCGCCGCGGCTCGACGACGCCAGCCATATAGGAGCGTTGACGAGCCAATGCCAACCGGCGAGCCGGCCGCCAAGCCAGACCCAAGATCTTCAAAATCCTGCCAAGCCCAGCAAAGATTTTCAAAGAGAATCAAAGAAAACAAGCCTGGATTTCCTTGGATTTCCTTGGCGGGATTGCACCTTCTCAATGGGTTACGCCGACCCCTCTGGCCAAAAACTCTTTCCTCGCTTCTTCTCCGCCTCGACCTTGGAGTCACGATGGGCTTCGAATGGTAAAGTTATACCATGACTTCTGATTTCCAGCAAGCCAATTGTTTGGCGCTCATATCGCCTTCTTGCGCCCTCGCAGTCTAAGACCGCCGAGGCCGAGGAATCCGGTGATGACCAGGGCCCACGCGCCTGGCTCCGGCGCGGCTTGGGCTGAGATGCGCCCGGTTGCGGGATCGAATCCAGTGATCGCCAAGCCGGGCACGTTGTCGGCGTAACGGTCGTCTCGCAGGACCTCTCCGCAATTGAGCTTGGCGCAGAAGGCCCCGCCGTCGGTCAGCCTGAAAAATGTGCTGAGATTGAGGAGGCCATCGGCAATAAACTCGCTGGCGTTGGCGCCGTTGGCGAAGTCGAACACGAACGTCGTGTCCGAAACGCCGATCGTGAAGCTCGGGTCGAAGGTAAGGGTTGTCTCCAGAAACCCGCCGCCGCCGCTCGGATCGACCTCGAGAACGACCTCGCCGCCGGTTTGCGAATAGGCGCCGAGGAACTTGAGGGAGCCGCCGGGTCCGCCGCCAGCCTCGATTGCGCCGCCTGTCACGGTGACATCGCCGACCAGGGAGCCGGCGCCGCTGAAGACGCCGCGCGCGATGAGGATGTTCGCCGGATCGAGCACCCCGCCGTTCAGAAGCGTGGTCGTTCCGCCAGCCAGTTGGGTGAACGTGCCGCCCGCGCCTACGACCTGCATCGTCACCCCGTTGATCGTGAGGTTGCCGTTGTTGGTGACGGCGCCGTTCACCTTGACATCGCCGATGTCCGTGAATTGAGCGGACGGCTCGATTTCAAGCGTTTTGGAAGTGAGCGCCCCCGTCACCGCGAGGGTCCCGGTTGAGACCATGGCGTCGCCGAAGAGCGAGGCGCCGCCGAGCGTCCAGGCGCCGCTGGCCTTGGCGTTCAGCGTATTGAATGCGCCAAAATTGTTGTTGGCCATTCCCTGGCCCTCGAGGATCAAGGCGTTGGTCGCGCCCGCGGCCGTGCTGCCATAGGCGCCGCCAGTGAGGGCGGAGCCGGTTTGCAAGGTCAGGGTGTTGGCCCCCGATCCCGCGAATGCGACAGATGCAAACCCGCCGCTGATCGTTCCCGCGTTTGTCACCGCGCCCCCGCCGCGAATATAGACGCCGCTATGGCCGCCGGCGATCGCCCCGGTATTTGTCACCGTGCCCCCGCCCATGAGAACGGCTCCGTTCCCAGAAGCCGCCGCGCCCTGGATATTGCCGCTGTTGATCACGGAGGCGGCGGCGCCCCTGATGTAGACGCCAGCGCCGAGGCCGTTGATCGTCCCACCCGCCTGGTTGGTCAGTGTGCCGCCGGAATCGAGATCGACGCCGATACCGATCGTTGCCGTGACGCTGATCGCTCCAGCATTGGTGACTGCATTCGTCGCGCCGCTCCCGCCGCGAATGGAGACGCCGAAGTTCGCGCCGCCGATCGTACCGCCGATCGTGTTGTCGACCGTGCCGCCGCCAGCGAAGGCCACGCCGGTCTGATCCGTCCCCAATATCGCGCCCGAGTTCGTCGCTGCGCCGGCGCCGCCCCTGATGTAGACGCCGACGCCAACGCCGCTGATCGTCCCCGAATTGGTCACTGTGCCGCCGCTGTAGAGAACGGCCCCACTCCCTGAAGCAGCCGTGCCGTAGATGTGGCCCGCGTTGCTCACCAAGCTCGTCCCGCCGTCGATGAAGACGCCGTCCCTGGAACCGCTGACTGTCCCACCGCTCTGGTTGGTCAGCGTGCCGCCGCTTGAGCCTAGTCTCACGCCCGTGCTGCTCGTCCCCGCGGCACGGATCTCCCCGGCGTTCGTCACCAAGTTCGACGCGGCGCTCCCGCCGCCGACGTAGACGCCGAGGCGCACCCCGCTGATCGTTCCCGTGTTGCTCACCGTGCCGCCGCTCAAGAGTGCGACGGCATAGTTCGATGTCGAGCGAATCGCGCCCGCGTTGGTCACCGAGCCTGTACCGCCGTCGACCGCGACGCCGGCGCTGGCCCCGCTGATCGCCCCCCCGATTTGATTGTCGACCGTGCCCCCGGAATCGGCGCCTACGCCTACGCCGGCAGCCGCCGTGGCGGCGATTGTCCCCGAGTTGGCGACGCTGCCGCCCTTGGGCATTGCCACGCCGAAGTCACTGCTTCCCGAGCCGGTGACGGCGCCTGAATTGTCGAGCGTGCCGCCGTTGAGCAAATATACGCCCGCCGCGCTTACGCCCGTGGCGACGAGGGTCCCCGAGTTGGTTACCGTGCCGCCGTTGATGGTGAATACGGCTGCGCCATACTTGTTCGAGACGGAAATCTTCCCGGTATTCGTCACTGTCCCGCCGCCGCCGATGGCGACAGCCGCGGTGTTGTATCCGGCGTTTGTGATCTTGCCTGCGTTGGTTACTGAACCGCCGTGTCCCACGTACACGGTGAGCGCGGAAATCCCCGACGCCATGCTGAGCGTTCCGCCCAATTCGTTGTTGACGGAGCCTGAGGTCACGATCGCCGCGCTCACGGTTCCGCTGATCGAGCCCGAGTTGGTCACCGTGCCGCCGCTGCCGCCGATGTAAAGGCCGATATAGCCGTTGATCGACCCGCCGCTCTGATTGGTCACCGTGCCGCCGCTAAGCAGGACGCCGATGCCGGTAGCCCCGGTTGCGCCGATCGTGCCCCAGTTGGTCACCGCGCTCCCCGAGGATGCAAGATGGATTCCCTGGATAAATCCTCGGATGGCGCCGTAATTGGCGACAGTCCAACTCGCGCCGGAGCCGCCATAGACCCCGATGTTTGAGGCGGCGTTGATTTTGGTTCCGGCGCCGAAAGTGATCGGGTTGGCCTTCCCAAGGACATAGGTTGACGTCTGAATCGGATCTACGGCCGCGCCAGCCTGCGCCTCGCGCGGCAAAACGACGCCAAGCGGGAGGCCGAGCAAAAGCGCAGCCAGCGTCGTTCTCGACGCGCTGTTGAGGAGCGGGACGGAGCCGTCATGACTCCGCACGATCGAATTGGCTGCACAACCCATGCGAAGGCCCCCGCGCGTCTTGCAATGCGCACGTCTGATTTCAGTAAGGAAATGACCCCGAGCCCGTTCGCGGCCGCGTTGTTTTCCGGCTTCTGCGCGGCAGGATGTCGATAACGAGAGGGCGCGTCCACCGACAGACATGGGGAGGTCCAAGCGACAGCTTGCGAAGCGTTCGGAATGCTCTATGAGCTTCGCGCCACGGAAGGCATGACGGCGGCGGTGGAATCGCCGCTCGCGCGGATCCTCCGGCTCGATGCGGATCGCGCCGACTGACACGCAGCCGCACGATCTGATGGGCATGATCATGACCGAAGCCCAGCGGCCGCAGGTCAGCGATCACCCTTGCCGCCAAGCGATGAAATTGATCGCGACGCCGAGTCCGATCCTCATCGCCAACCTTGCCTGGCGCCTGAAGAACCAGGGACGGATCGCCGAGCCGCGGGCGCTCTATCGGATGTCGACGCTTGCGGCCGCTTCGTACTGGTCCGCGAGTTCAGGCCAGCCGACGCCTCTTAGTCGCGCTCCCGGCGTTTGCGCTCGCGCTTGGTCGCGACGCCTTTGGCGGCGGCCTCTTTCCGGTGGCCCTGCGGATGAGCGCCAAGATCGCGCCAAGACCTCTCGGAGAGGTCGACGCCGTAATGCTTCGCCGCCTTCTCGATATTGGCGAAGGCCAACTCCCGATCGGCGTCGGAAACGTCGATGACCTGATCGAACCGCGCGACGGCGTTGCGAACGTGGCTTCGCGTCCGTCAGCGGCTCTTTGCGTTGCTTGGGAAAGGCATAGACGCTGTCGGGCAGGTCGCTTTGCGCAGTAAGCTGCCCATGTTTTTCGTGGGGCGCCCAGGTTGGTTGCATGGAGAACTCCTTGTCTCGCTCATGGGCCGAATAACTCGCCAATGCTGAGAAGTGTTTCAACACGACAGCCGATCATTCCCAGCTCTCAGCCCGAAAGGCACGGGCGGGCATGCGCGAGAGCAATCAGATTGCTGGGGTCCAACCGGGCGACGGCGTTGCGAAACGTGGCCCGCGTCGGTCAGCGGCTCCTTGCGTTTTTAGGCATAGATGCTATCGGGCAGGTGGCTTTGCGCCGTAGGCCGCCCATGTTTCTCGCGAGGCGTCCAAGCTAGCCGACACTCAACTTTTCTAGAATCGTGTCTTTGCTCAAGCCCCCAAGAAATGGCCGTCGATGCCCCGTAAGGGGCCCGGCCGACAAATGCTTACCATCTTTCACCGAATGGACGAAGGTCTGGCAAATTTTCATGCCTGGCCTTATTTTGAATGGAACTTCGCCAACGTTTGCAAGTTCTAATGTAAGACATCCACTGAACCCTGGATGGATTCCTGCTGCTGTTTCAATAATAAGACCACGTCGCGCCCAGGTCGATTTCCCCCCAACGTACCCACCCAATGTCGCTGGAAATTTCAACCATTCAAGCGTGCCGGCTAATACAAATCTTCCAGGATGGAGCACAAATTCCCGGCTGAAAGGCACAAAGTAATGCCTAGTTGATCGCGCCTCCGAAGCTCCCGGAAGTACATCGAAAAATGGATAACTCGATTGCCTGATGACTACAAACCACCGCCCGAGCCGGAGCGTGATCGAGGCATCTCCGCTGACCCTTAATTCGTCAAGAGGCGGTTCCGGTATTACGCCCAGCCCACAAGCATCACCCTGATTCCCAGCAGCAACTAACCGGGCTAAGTCTTCGCAATTAAGCATTTAAACGTCTTTCGTATTCAAACACTTCTATCGTTTTAAAAATAAGCTCCGAAACCCACTCGAATAGCGGGCGCTCCCCGGCCTTTGATTCGAAATTACTCCTAACAACAAACTCCCAGCCTGCGTTTAGAATATTGGCTAAAGATCTCGGGGATTTCGCCGGCATTCCTGCGGAATACAGTTTGACAATTTCCGACTCTACCGCCTTGTCCGGCAACATGTTTGTCGCTTTGGCAACCACGGAATTGCGGGCGTCCGAATACATTTTGGGGGCAAAATCGTTGGTAATGTGGTCCGCAGCGCCGACGACGAAGTCCGATTTGGGTCCAGACTGCGATAACCGCTGGGATGAGAACTCCATCTCGAATCTGGTCAAGCCCAAATCACCGAAATCCAATGCACCGTGGCTCCTCATAAAAAGCGCTCTTGTATAATAAGGGTCGCGCTGCCCACCGACCCCCGGTGCCAGGAGATAGTGAAACGCATATACGAAACTCTTTCCAAACAGAGCCAATCCAACAGCGTCGCAGAAAGTTTCTTCCAATTGACCCAGTGTACAGGACACGATGTTAGCAACGGTCTGAGAAATAAACATGTTATTAACAATTTCGTTGCCCGTAATGGTCAAGTTGGCGTGTTCGGGGAAAGCTTGTTTAAATGGCCCGTCGTTCCGCTTTATATACTCCCGTGCAGAACGCTCAACTTCCGTAGCATTCTTAGTTTCTAAACCATCATTTACCCAGACGGAGTGACCGAGTTCGTGCCCAGCCAGTGGCAAAACGAGAGCGTTTCCTGACTCCGACGCAGGCATCCCAATTAATATATAGTTCGGCAATACGCTAATATTGATGACCGCGCATTGCGCTTGGCGCTTCGAAAGTGTGTCGCCCTGACCGAGGCCGCCCACCAGACGGAAACGAGCAAGCCGGACCTGCCCGACCGCGCGCCAGCATTCCAATCATTCAATGACACGTTATTTCAAGCCAACAAACGGCGCGTGAACGAGACCTGCCGGGCATCGACCCGGCGAGCCTGCAAGCCAACCCCGCTCCTGATCCGCAGAAAGGCGCCCGCTGTCGCCGGACGGGTCGGCAAGACTTGAGACGGCCTCGAAAGGCTGAAGGCATGCCGCGCCATCGTCGAGCCACCCAAGGCGCCAGATCCGTCTCACCGGGTAGCGGTCGATCGCAAGCCGATTGAACTCGGCGTCGTCATTGACCCAGATTGTCTGTTCATCGTCGATATCGGGGCCGTTTGACACCAGGATCGCGTCGATCGGCGCCTTCGGTCCGGTATCGACGATGACCAAGTTGCGCGCCTGGTCACGATCCACTTCATCCTCGACAGCCATATGAAGAGACCGCGGCCGAAGCCAGCAACAAGGCGTCGAATTGTGGATATTCACGAGCATGGTGAATGTCGGCCAACCGGTCAACGCCGAGCTCAACGGAATGACCGATCCGATGACCAGCGCTAATGGCAGAAGCCGACTAACCCATAGTCCATAGGGACAGGCCCAAGGTCTCCATTGGCGCAGACGTCGAAATCCGTCCATGATCGCCAAAATGACGAAACCAAAGCCAGGCGCCGCATAATGGGCGTGTCCCCAGGTCAGGAACGAAAGACCGACGCCAAGCGAGGCCGCCGCAAGCAGAAGGGCCGGCTCGCTTCTGAGAGTGTAAACTCCCACAACGAACGGAATCAGGAGCGCGAAACCGACAAAGAAGTTCCAGTAGTTCCGGAAGCGGAACGTCTCGGCGGACAGAATCCCACCCCATGTCGCTCGACGATCATAGGCCTTGGCTTCAATGTCGAGGGTGAAACGGGTCCCGGCGTACCGAGCCGGCGCGTCGCGCTGCGGACTGCGGCTTTCCAACAGGAAGGCGGGCGCCTCCGCGACCGTCTGACGGTACAGCGAATAGGGTTCAACCTTCCAATCGCCAGTCACGGCTTCATTGTGGGCAAACGTTAGACCAAACCCGCCCGCGACCAGGGCGGCCGCCGCCAGACCGCTGGGAATCAGCGACTTCCGGCCCAACCTCGTCGACCGAACGAATTGCAGAACAAGAGATGCGCCAAGTGGAAATGCGAAAAACATTCCCTCATATGGCCTTGTCGTCATCAGGATGGCGGCGCCCAATCCGACCGCGGAGCCGTTCGATAGGTTTGGACGTGACATGATCGCCTTGAAGCCCCCAACCAATAAAACTCCGCCGAGGGCGGTAAACGCTCCGTCCCAATAAGAATTCGCCCAAAAACCAAATAACCCGTATCGTATCATGATGATGAAGGCGGCGATAAAGGCGTATCTCGAGTTGATCCATTCGCGCACCATCCAATATACTGCAACAATCAGCGCAATCATGGAGAGAAAAACGCCTCCCCACGCACCAATATCCAAGACGTAGCCAATGAATATAGGAAACGATCGAAGGACGGTATACATCGAAGCGTAGGTGGGAGAGAGAATGACGTAAACGGATTCAAAGTCCGGCAATAGTTTTACGTCGTTTGCGAGGTGTCCGCCCAGATATGTCTTGGCCTGCAACATGAGGCTGAACTCGTCGGCGAGGATCGGCTGGGGGGTTCCCAGAAAGGGGAAAAGCGCCAGACGAGCGCAGATCGCAGCGCCGGCGATCAACGCCGCACTCGTGTAAGGCCGGTCGGCAATCTGGCTGATGAAGTCTTCGAATTTGGCGAACAGCGCAATCGGATATTTGGTGATCAATATTGCGGTCAAGAGCGCAACGAGAGTGAATGGCAGCTGCCATGCCTCGTATATGCCAACTCTTGCAACGAATCCGCCGCCGAGGTTCGACAATAGATGCATGCTTACCCGACGGGGCGCAGTCTACGCCTTAGGTGATCGCGGAGGCGCGAAAATGCAAATGCTCCATCTGCGTCATGGACTATAGGTTGCGTCGCGGAATGGTGTCAAGTCGCCTGCCCTGTGCCTCGAGAACCTCGTGGTCGAAGGGAGATGCCTGAATCGGCGCTGCGGAATTAACACCTATTCTTGCGGCAGCGCCATCGGCTGGGCGGGGACCGCGGACGCGAGCGGGCCAGGGCCCGCGCCGTCCCGCTGATAGACGTCGGGCCGGAACTGGACAATTCCGTCCGGCGTCGCCCAAGCGGTGACGTAGATCCAGTAAACGTTGACCGGCTGTGCGAGCTTGACGTCGAGGCGGTCTCCGGAGCGGATGACCGCGTCGATCTGGTCGCGGCCCCAGCCAGGGGTGTCTTTCAACAGCCAGGCGACATAGTCGCGGACGTCCTGCACCCGCACGCAGCCCGACGACACGAACCGGAAGTCGTCGCCGAAAATGCCCTTCGAGGGCGTGTCGTGCATATAGACGCCGTAGGGGTTGGGGATGTTGACCCGCACGAAGCCGAGCGAGTTCAGATCGGCGCCGGTGTCCTGGCGGTATTTGTAGTTGGTCGCCTCGTTGCTGTTCCAGTTGATCGAGGCGGGCGAGATTTCCTGCCCGTCTTTGTTGAAGACGCGGATCTTTTCGTCCGTCAGATAATTCGGATCGGCCTTCATCTTCGGGATGAGATCCTTCTTGATGAGCGAAGGCGGCACGGTCCAGAACGGGTTGAAATTGATCTCGGTTGCTTTGGTCTGCATGATCGGCGACTGGCGATCGATCTTGCCGACACCCGCCGCGTGATGGGAATAAACGACGCCGCCTTCGACCGTCTCGACCGAGGCGGCGGGAATGTTCACCACCACATAGCGAGCGCCGAGGTCGCCGCTGAAGGCCTTCAGCCGCACGATATTGGTCTCGAGCTGCTGCAGGCGAGCCGCGGCGGGCACGTTGAGTTCGGCGAACGTGGCGTCGTTCACTTCACCCGTCTGACCGAGGCCGTTGCGGGCCTGGAAGCGCTTGACCGCGGCCTCGACGAACGAATCAAACACCGGCCCCATGCCGGCGACCGGAGCGAGGTCGCCCGAGGCGACCAGACGCTCGCGCAGCGCCTCGACGGCTTTCGATCTCGAGCCGACCCTGAGTTCGGCGTTGGCCGGCAGCGGATTCCAGCCGCCGCGAGTCACGAGGTCCTGATATTTTTGGATCGCCGCTTCGGTCGCCTCGATTGTCGCCGGCGACAGAATCGGGGTCGCCTCGCGCCCGACCGCCATCTGCGGGGAAGCTTCGTAGCTTTGTGGCCATTCGGCCTGGTCAGCGTCTTGCTCGGCGGCCTTGGCGACAATCGATCCAATCGCAAATGAGAAGACAGCGCACGCGGTCGCGCCAAAAAATGCGCGGCGCGAAAGCCGCGAGACGATCCTGCCATGCATCGACTGCAAAACTCCAAGAAAGGACGGCGCCGTCCCGGCCCGACCCCCGCCCAATCCGCTCGAGCGCGCGCTACAAGAGAACTCCCGCGCTTCAGCTTAGAAGATATGGGCCAGTCAGGCGTTTTTATGACCCGCGCGAGTCAAACGCAAGACGGGCGCCCCCGCCGCGGACGCCCGTCTGAAAGAAACCCTGTTAGGTTAACAGGGCGTAATCAGAGCCGATACTTGATCTGGTCGGTCCAGTAGCGCTCGAGGCGCAAGAGGGAAGCGTTCATGCGGGCGAAGTCGTCGCCGGGAATGCCGCCGATCTGCTCAATCGTGCGGGCGTGCTTCTCATAGACGCCGGAAACGATGCGGTGCACCTCCTTGCCGCGATCGGTCAGGCTGATTCGAACCGACCGACGGTCGATCCGTGAGCGCGAATGGTGGAGGAAGCCCATCTCGACCAGCTTCTTGACGTTGTAGGAAACATTCGAGCCGAGATAATAGCCACGCGTGCGCAATTCCCCGGCGGTCAATTCCTTGTCGCCGATATTGTACAAAAGCAACGCCTGCACCGCGTTGATGTCGGAACGTCCGCGACGGTCGAATTCATCCTTGATCACGTCAAGCAACCGGCGATGGAGCCGCTCGACCATCGTGAGAGTTTCAAGGTACAGGCCGGACACCCGAAGTTCAGGCACTGGGTAAGTTGCAATATTTTGTGTTTTGACTGCGTTAATCATGGCACACCCATCTGCTATCTTGCCCGTTGCCGACGCTTCTTCGGTCCTCTTATGGGTAGAACTGTAACGTAAGCCCGTGAATACGGGTTTAAAGTCAAGATAAATTGAAGGTTTTCCATTGCTGGTAAATTTCAATTGAATCAAAGACTTTGTTTACGTTGACACGACGCAAACGGCGGCGAGCGCACGCTGTCCCAAACAGCGAAGAACGTTGAGGAAGGCGGCTCACGCCACGATGCGAGCGTCAGGCGCGCTCACGCGCGGCGCGATAGCTCAGCAGGAAATATCCGGCCACCAGCGCGACGTTGATCAACGCGCCGCCGACGCCGATCGCGGCCGCGCGCGGGCTCAGGATAGGCGAGGCCGACTCGACCACCGCGCACAGGAGCCAAATCGCGCCACCCCATGGCGCCGCCAGCCACAGGCCGATCGCCGCCAAGAGATCGAGACAGGCGAAAGCGACAATCGTCGCTTGTAGCGGCAGGGCCATGGTCGTGAACTGCCCAAGGCTCGGAAAAGCGCCCAGAATGATCGCCCAATCGAAAAGCCCCTTGGCGACCCAAACCCAGGCGAGCGTGCGCATATACCAAATGAGCGCCGCCCCCCAGCCAAGACGCGAAATGGCCGACAGGAGATCGCCGTCCTCGGTCGCGGCCGGCGATCGATCGATCAGCTCGACGGCGCCATCGCGGCTTTGGCGCATGATGTATTTCATGCGCCGCGCGCCGAAAATGTCAGTTCGTCGTCGCCGAGAGGAGCGAAATAAGCATCGACCTCGGCCGGCGACGGCGGCGGGCTCCACTTCGGAGAATTGTCCTTGTCGACGATCACGGCGCGAACGCCCTCATAAAAGTCGTGGCCGCGGCAGATCCGCGACACGACGCGGTAATCCATGCGAAGGGCCTGGTCAAAATCGATTGCCCGGCCGAGCGCCATTTGCCTGAGCGCGATGGCCTGGCTCGTCGGCGACTTCTGCAGCATCGCCGCCCGCGCCGGCGCGGCGAAGCTGCGGCCGCGGGTCTCCGCCTGACACAGGGCGTCAAGAATTTCCCCGCGATCCGGACGAGAAAAGCAAGCTTCGATATCCTCGGCCTCGCCGATCAGCGCCGAGCGGGGCGGGCGCGCGGCGAAGCGGGCGAGCGTGGCCTTGACCGGCTCATCGCCCTCCAGCGCCTGGGCGAGCGCCGCAAAGGCGGCGCTGGCGACGAACGTCTCAGCAAGACCGAGGGCGAGCGCGTCGCCCGCGCCGGCGCGCAGGCCGGTGAGGGCGAAGTAGACCCCTGCACAATGCTTGAGACGCGGTAGGAACCACGTCGCCCCGACGTCAGGAAAAAACCCGATGCCCACCTCCGGCATCGCGAAAGCGAAACGCTCTCCGGCGACCCGATGCGCGGCGTTCATAGCCAGGCCGACGCCACCGCCCATAGTGATGCCGTCCGCCAAGGCGACAATCGGCTTGGGATAGGTCTTGATCCGCCGGTCGAGCTGATATTCTTCGCGCCAGAATGTCAGTTGCGCCTGATGATCGCCGGCGCGACCCAGATCGTACAGGTGGCGGATGTCTCCGCCGGCGCAAAACGCCCGCTCGCCCGCACCGAGGATGAGCACCCGATCGACCGACTCGTCCCGATCCCATTCGTCGAGCGCGGCGGCGATCAGACGCACCATGGTCAGGGTCAGCGCGTTCAGCGCGCTGGGGCGGTTCAGCACCAATACGCCGGCGCGGCCGCGTCGCTCGACGAGCGCCTCCGCGTGTGGCGGCGCCGGCGTCACGCCGCGGCGACCTCCGATAACACCGCGTCGATCGCCTTGGCCACGTGCCCGACCGGGGCCATGCCGTCGACTTCATGCAGAAGACCGCGCTCGCGATAGAACGGCGTCACCGCGGCGGTGTCGCGTTCATAGGCGGCGAGACGCGACTTGAACACCTCCGGGTCATCGTCCTTGCGCACAGGCAGCCCGGCGGCTTTCGCTTCTTGGGCGCGCCTGACGATTCGCTCGACCAGCATCGGCGCGTCGGCTGTCAATTCGATCGCGGCGTCGAGCTTTAACCCCTTGGCGGCAAGCATGGCCTCCAACGCCCGCGCCTGCGGCAGGGTGCGCGGAAACCCGTCGAGCACGAAGCCGCGCTTCGCGTCGGGCTCCTCGATCCGGTCGTTGATGATGCTGACGACGATGTCGTCCGAAACCAGCGCGCCCGACTCCATCACCGCCTTCGCCTTGAGCCCGATCGCGGCCCCCGCCGCGACCGCCGCGCGCAACATATCGCCGGTCGACAATTGCGGGATGTTGAGAATATTGACCAGCCTCTGCGCCTGCGTGCCCTTGCCGGCCCCCGGAGGCCCGAGCAATATCAACCTCATCGCTTCCGCCCTTTCAACCTGGCCTTTCTGATCAGGCCTTCGTATTGATGCGCCTGCAAGTGCCCATGAATCTGGGCTACCGTGTCCATTGTCACGTTGACCACGATCAAGAGCGACGTGCCGCCAAAATAGAACGGCAGCGCCGCATACGAAATGAGCCATTCGGGCAGGAGGCAGATCACCGCGAGATAGAGCGCGCCGAGCACCGTGATCCTGGTGAGCACATAATCGATATATTGCGCCGTGCGCTCTCCAGGCCTGACGCCGGGAATGAAGCCGCCGTGCTTCTTCAAATTCTCGGCGGTGTCGGAGGGATTGAAGACGGTCGCGGTGTAGAAGAAAGCGAAGAAAACGATAAGCGCCGCGTAGAGGATCAGATAAAGCGCGCTGCCGCGCCCAAGGAGCGCGGAGATCGTCGACAGCACGCCCGAACCCGACGATCCTTGGGCGAAATTGGCCACGGTTGTCGGCAACAGCAGCAACGATGACGCGAAGATCGGCGGAATGACGCCGGACGTGTTGAGTTTCAGCGGCAGGAACGAGCTTTGCCCCTCGTACATCTTGTTGCCGACCTGCCGGCGCGGATAAGTGATCGGCACGCGCCGCTGCGCCCTCTCCATAAACACGATGAAGGCGACGACGACAAACACCATGACGATAACCGCCAGCACGAGCCCTGTCGAAATCGACCCTTGCCGGCCGAGTTCGAACAATTGGACGACGGCCTGCGGCAATCGCGCGACGATGCCGGCGAAAATGATCAGCGACGATCCGTTGCCGACCCCACGCGATGTGATCTGCTCGCCGAGCCAGACCAGGAACATCGTGCCCCCAGTCAGCGTCACGATGGTCGAAATGCGGAACAGAAGCCCCGGATCGCTGACGATGCCCGCGCGTCCCTCGAGCCCGATAGAGATGCCGTAAGCCTGGAAGACCGCCAGCACGACCGTCAGATAGCGGGTGTACTGGTTGAGGATCTTGCGTCCCTGCTCGCCCTCTTTCTTGATCGCCTCGAGCGACGGAACGACCGAGCTCAGAAGCTGGATGATGATCGACGCCGAGATATAAGGCATGATGTTCAGCGCGAACACCGCCATGCGCTGAACGGCGCCGCCCGAAAACATGTTGAACATGTCGAGGACGCCCTGCTTCTGCCCCAGGAACGAGGCCTCGAACGCGGCAGGGTCGATGCCGGGGAGCGGAATGTAGGTCCCAAGCCTGAAGATAACCAGCGCGCCCAGGGTGAACCAGATGCGCTTTTTGAGTTCGTCGGCCTTGGCGAAGGCCGACCAGTTGATATTGGCTGCGAGCTGTTCGGCGGCCGACGCCATGGCGGATTCGCTCCGGACGGCGCCTGGGTGACTAGCGCCTTGTTTTACGACACGCCGCTCCCGTCTGCCGAGGCCGACGTTGGCGGAAGCGCCCTAGCATATGGTTGCCGCTCGCGCCAATGTCATCCCCGCGCGGAGCTGCGCTCAAGCGGCGGCGGGAGCGGCCTCTTGCCGCAGCGTCTTGACGCTGCCGCCGGTTTTCTCGATTGCCGCCGCAGCGCTCTTCGACGCCGCCTCGACTTCGAAACTCGCCGTCGCCGTCCATTCGCCGACGCCCAGAATCTTGACGCCGTCGCGCCGTCGCGTGACGACCCCGGCTTTCATGAGGCTCTCGACCGTGATCGGCTCGCCCGTGGCGAGTTTGCCGGCGTCGATCGCGCGCTGAATGCGCCCGAGGTTGACCTCATTGTAGATGAGCCGCGACGGCGGGTTGAAGCCGCGCTTCGGCTGACGGCGATGCAGGGGCATCTGGCCGCCTTCGAAGCCTTTGATCCGGACGCCCGAGCGGGCCGTCTGGCCTTTGCCGCCGCGGCCCGCCTGCTTGCCCTTGCCCGATCCAATGCCGCGCCCGACGCGCATGCGCGGTTTCGATGATCCGGGGTTGTCCCTTACTTCATTGAGTTTCATGGGCGGCGATCCTTAGCGGCCGTCAACGACGCGCAGGAGATGCGCGACCTTGGCGATCATGCCGCGATTGGCGGGGGTATCGGCGACGCGCGACCGGCGGCCGATCCTATTGAGGCCAAGGCCCTTCAGCGTCGCGCGCTGCGAGCCAGGGCGGCCGATGGCGCTGGCGGTCTGCTCCAGCGTGATGACTTTGTCGGCGCTCATTCGTTCTCTCGCTCTCACGAATCGGCGGCGTCGGCCTCGACGCCCTGACGACGGGACTGGAGGGTCGACACCTTGAGATTGCGCCGCTGCGCGACCGAGCGCGGGCTGTCCTCGCGCGCCAGCGCGTCGAAAGTCGCGCGGACCATGTTGTAAGGGTTCGACGAGCCCTGGCTCTTGGCGACGACATCGTGGACACCGAGCGACTCGAACACTGCGCGCATCGGTCCTCCCGCGATGATCCCCGTGCCGGCCGGCGCGGCGCGAAGGACGACGCGACCGGCGCCATGACGACCATTGACGTCGTGGTGCAGAGTCCTGCCTTCGCGCAACGGCACGCGCACGACGCCGCGCTTTGCGGCCTCAGTCGCTTTGCGGATCGCTTCCGGCACCTCGCGCGCCTTGCCATGGCCGAATCCGACGCGGCCCTTCTGATCGCCGACAACCACGAGCGCGGCGAAGCCGAACCGCCGGCCGCCCTTGACCACCTTCGCCACGCGATTGATATGCACGAGGCGATCGACGAATTCGCTGTCGCGCTCCTCGCGGTTGCGATCGCGGCCGCGGCCGCCTTCTCCTTCACGCGCCATTGGGTTCATCCATCATTGAATAAATCGCGGCCCGCTTTGACGACGCCGCTTCGCTTCCGTCGCCGCCGCTAGAAATCTAGCCCGCCCTCGCGGGCGCCCTCGGCCAGCGCCTTGACGCGCCCGTGGTACATATAGCTGCCACGATCGAAGACCACTTTCTCGACCCCGGCTTTTTTTGCCCTGTCGGCGAGCTCCTTGCCGACGCGCCGCGCCGCCTCGACGTTGGCGCCGGTCTTCATCAATTCGCGCATCGTCTTCTCAAGCGACGAGGCGGCGGCCAACGTGCGTCCGTGCTCGTCGTCGATGACCTGGGCGTAAATCTGTTTCGACGACCGGAATACGCTGAGCCGCGGGCGGCCGCCCGAATGGGCGAGGACCGCGCGACGGACCCGCGCCTTGCGCCGGTCTTCGGACATGTTCGACCTAACCATCGTCGCCTCTTACTTCTTCTTGCCTTCCTTGCGGAAGACGAACTCGCCGACATATTTCACCCCCTTGCCCTTGTAGGGTTCGGGGCCCCGGAACGCTCGGATTTCCGCGGCGATCTGGCCCACCTGGCGCTTATCGATGCCGGCGACGGTGATTTCCGTGGGCTTGGGCGTCGTGATCGTCACGCCGGCGGGAATTGGAAACGTGATATCGTGGCTATAGCCGAGCGAGAGCTGCAGGTTCTTGCCCGCTAGCGCCGCCTTATAGCCGACGCCGCTGATCTCGAGCTTCTTCTCGAAACCTTTGGTGACCCCGCCTATCAGGTTTTGCACTTGCGCGCGCGCCGTGCCCCACAAAGCGCGGGCGCGCTTGTCCTCGCCGTGCGGCGCGACATGGACGGCGCCGCCGTCGATTGAAATCGCGACTTCCTCGGGCGCGGTGAATTTCAACTCGCCCTTCGCGCCTTTGACGGCGATCGTCTGGCCGTCAAGCGTGGCGGTGACGCCGGACGGAATGACGACGGGTTTCTTGCCGATGCGGGACATGACCTAAATCCGTTTGCTCAAACTCAGCGCCCGTCTAGAAGACGGTGCACAGGACCTCGCCGCCGACGTTGTTCTCGCGAGCGGAATGGTCGGCCATCACGCCCTTCGGCGTTGAGACGATCGACACGCCAAGACCGTTGGCGACGCGCGGCATCGCGTCGACCGTCGCATAAACCCGGCGACCCGGCTTGGACACGCGCTCGATCTTGCGGATGACCGGCTGGTCGTCGAAATATTTCAGCTCGATTTCGAACTCGCTGCGGCCGTTGCCGTAATCCGTGGTCGAATAGCCGCGGATATAGCCTTCCGACTCCAGGACGTCGAGAACCTTCTTCCGTAGGGACGAGCCCGGCGTCGACACCTTGCCGCGCTTGCGCATCTGCGCATTGCGGATGCGGGTGAGCATATCGCCGAGCGGATCGTTCATCGCCATGATCCTTGCCTCCTCACCAGCTCGACTTCACCAGGCCGGGAATCAGGCCCTGGTTGCCCAATTCGCGCAACGCGATGCGCGACATCTTCACCTTGCGGTAGAAGCCGCGCGGCCTGCCGGTCACCTGACAACGATTGCGCACCCGAACGATCGCGCCGTTGCGCGGCAACGCCGCGAGCCGGATGCGCGCCTCGAAGCGCTCTTCCATCGGACGTGCCTGATCGTTGGCGACGTCGAGCAGGCGCTTGCGGCGTGCAGCGAACTTCTTCACCAGGCGCTGCTTGCGCAGGTTATTCTCTATCGCACTCTTCTTTGCCATTCATCGGCTCCATTTTCCGCGTCTGAGCGCTGAGATCAGGCTCACTGCCGGAAGGGGAAGTTGAACTCGCGCAGCAGGGCCTTCGCTTCCGCGTCGGTCCTCGCTGTCGTGCAGACCACGATGTCGAGGCCCAGCATGGCCTCGGCCTTGTCGTAGTCGATTTCGGGAAAAATGATGTGCTCCTTGACACCGAGCGCATAATTGCCGCGTCCGTCGAAAGACTTCGGATCGAGGCCGCGGAAGTCGCGCACGCGCGGCAGCGCGACCGTCACCAGACGGTCTAGGAACTCGTACATCCGAGTCCGCCGCAAGGTGACCTTGGCGCCGATCGGCATGTTCTCGCGCACCTTGAAGGTCGAGATCGCCTTGCGGGCGCGCGTCACCACCGGCCTCTGGCCGGCGATCAGCGAGAGGTCCGCGGCGGCCGAGGTGACCTTCTTCGTGTCGTTGACCGCCTCGCCGACCCCCATGTTGAGCACGATCTTGTCGAGCCGCGGCACCTCGAGCGCATTCTTGTAACCGAACTCCTTGGTGAGCTTGGGCACGATCTCGTCTCGGTAGAGCTTCTTCAGCCGCGCGACATAGTCCTTTGGCGCGGCCTTCACCGCCCCGGCAGTGGCGATCTCGGCGCCGGCCTCTTTGCGAGCTTTGCCCTTGGCGATCTTGGCGTCGGCGACCGCGTCCGGCTTGCCCCCCCTTTCGCGGCCGGTTTCTCGCCCTTGCCCGGCTTGGCGCCCTTCTCGGCCTTGTCGCCCTTCTCATTCTTGGTCTCAGCCATCGATCAGATCTCCGGAACGCTTGGCCACGCGCACCTTGCGGCCGTCATCGAGCACCTTGAAACCCACTCGCGTCGGCTTGCCGCTCTTGGGATCGGCGATCGCCAAATTCGAGAGATGGATCGTCGCTTCCTTGGTGATGATCCCGCCTTCGGTCTGCGCGGTCTGGCGCGTATGGCGCCGCACGAGGTTGACGCCGGCGACAATCGCCCGGCTTTCGGTCGGCATCACCTCGCGGACCTCGCCTTGCTTGCCCTTATCGCGCCCGGCCGTGACGATGACCCGGTCGCCCTTTTTGATCTTGGCCGCCATCACAGCACCTCCGGGGCGAGCGAGATGATCTTCACGTGGTTCTTGGCCCTGAGTTCGCGCGGCACCGGCCCGAAAATACGGGTGCCGACCGGCTCGGACTGATTGTTGATCAAGACTGCGGCGTTGGAGTTGAACCGGATCACCGAACCGTCGGCGCGGCGGATATCCTTGGCGGTGCGCACGACCACCGCCTTCATCACGTCGCCCTTCTTGACCCGGCCGCGCGGGATCGCCTCCTTAATCGAGACGACAATAACGTCGCCGATCGAGGCGTACCGGCGCTTCGAGCCGCCCAGCACCTTGATGCACATCACGCGCCGCGCGCCGGAATTGTCGGCGACGTCGAGATTGGTCTGCATCTGAATCATGGCCTAATCGCCTCTCTCAGTCCTGTTCGCGACTCAAGCTTTCGGCGCCGTCTCGCCGACGACGATCCAGCGCTTGAGCTTCGAGATCGGCCGCGTCTCCTCGATCGAGACGGTGTCGCCGACCTTCTGGGTCTTGTTCTCGACGTGCGCGTGGTAGTTCTTGGACCGGCGCACGGTCTTCTTGAGAAGAGGGTGGGTGAAGCGGCGCTCGACCTTCACCACAAGCGTCTTCTCCTGCTTGTCGCTGACGACGACGCCCTGCAAGATTTTCTTCGGCATAATGTCCTTAATCCTTGGTCTTGGCGGGCCCGCGCTTCCGAGCGGCGATGGTCATGACGCGGGCGATGTCGCGCCGCACGACGCGCACGCGCGCCGTGTCCTGCAATTGGCCGCTCGCCTTCTGGAATCGGAGATTGAACTGCTCCTTCTTGAGCTTGAGCGCCTCGTCGTTGAGTTGATCCTCGGTCATAACGCGAAGGTCGGATAGACGGCTGCTGGTTTTCATGGCTCTCGCGCCCCTATTCCGCAATGCGCTGGACGAAGCGCGTCTTGATCGGCAGCTTGGCCGCGGCGAGGTCGAACGCCTCGCGCGCCAGGCTCTCCGGCACGCCGTCGATTTCGAACATGATGCGGCCCGGCGCGACGCGCGCGATCCACCATTCCGGCGCGCCCTTGCCCTTGCCCATGCGCACTTCGATCGGCTTCTTCGACACCGGCACGTCGGGAAACACGCGGATCCAGACGCGGCCGGCGCGTTTCATGTGCCGGGTCAGCGCCCGGCGGGCGGCCTCGATCTGCCGTGCGGTGACGCGCTCCGGCTCCATCGCCTTGAGCCCAAATTCGCCGAAATTCAGCGCATATCCGCCCTTCGCGTTGCCGTGAATGCGGCCTTTGAAGGCTTTGCGGAACTTGGTTCGCTTTGGCTGCATCATGATCGTGAACTTTCGCCAGTGCGCTCGTTTCAGACGGCTTCGCGAGCGTGCTCGCGGTCGCGCTCGCGCGGTTCGCGGCGCGGACGGTGGGTCGAGGAATGGTCGGCCTCGGCCAGACGCTTGTCCTGGGCCATCGGATCGTGCTCGAGGATCTCGCCCTTGAAGATCCAGACCTTGATGCCGCAGGTGCCGTAAGCGGTGTGCGCGGTGGCGACGCCGTAGTCGACGTCGGCGCGCAGGGTGTGCAGCGGCACCCGGCCCTCGCGATACCATTCCTGGCGGGCGATTTCCGCGCCGCCCAGCCTGCCGGAGCAGTTGATGCGGATGCCCTCGGCGCCGAGACGCATCGCCGACTGCACCGCGCGCTTCATCGCCCGCCGGAACGCCACCCGGCGCTCGAGCTGCTGGGCGATCGAATCGGCGACCAGGGTCGCGTCAATTTCCGGCTTGCGGACTTCTACGATGTTGATCGCCACTTCCGAATTCGTCAGCTTGCCGACTTGCTTGCGCAGCTTCTCAATGTCGGCGCCTTTCTTGCCGATGACGACGCCGGGGCGGGCGGAGTGAATGTTGATGCGCGCCTTCTTGTGCGGACGCTCGATCACGATCTTCGAGATCGCAGCCTGCTTGAGGCTCTTGGTCAACGAATCACGGATCTTCATGTCCTCGTGCAACAGCTTGCCGTATTCGCCCTTGCTCGAGTACCAGCGCGAATCCCAGGTGCGGTTGACGCCGAGGCGCAGCCCGATCGGATTGATCTTCTGTCCCATGCTGAAAGTCTTTCCCTACGCGGCTTTGGCTTTGGCGTCGGCGGCGGCCACTTCCCGCACGACGATGGTGATGTTGGCAAACGGCTTTTCGATGCGCCCGGCCCGGCCGCGAGCACGTGGACTGAAGCGTTTCAGCACCATGTCCTTGCCGACCCAGGCCTGGGCGACGACAAGATCGTCGACGTCGAGATCGTGGTTGTTCTCCGCGTTGGCGATCGCCGATTCGAGCGTCTTCTTGACCTCGACCGAAATCCTCTTTCTGGAGAATTCGAGGTCGGCGAGGGCGGTTGCGACCTTCTTGCCGCGGATGAGCTGGGCGAGCAGGTTGAGCTTCTGCGGGCTCACCCGCAGCATGCGCGTCGTCGCCTTGGCTTCATTCTCCGCCTGTCGGCGCGGGTTCTGTGGCTTGGACATCGGCGTTTAAGCCCTCTTGGCCTTCTTGTCGGCCGAATGGCCATGAAACGTGCGGGTCGGGGCGAATTCGCCGAACTTGTGGCCGATCATCTCCTCCGACACCAGCACGGGAATGTGCTTGTGGCCGTTGTAGACGCCGAACGTGAGACCGACGAATTGCGGGAGAATGGTCGAGCGCCGGCTCCAGACCTTGATGATGTCTGAGCGGCCGGACCCGCGCGCCACGTCGGCCTTCTTGAGCAGATAGCCGTCTATGAACGGACCCTTCCAGATCGAGCGCGTCATGGCTCAGCCTCTCTTCTTGCGCACGTGCCGCGACGCGACGATGAATTTGTCGGTCGCCTTGTTCGAACGGGTCTTCTTGCCCTTGGTCGGCTTGCCCCAGGGGCTCACCGGATGCCGGCCGCCCGAGGTGCGTCCTTCGCCCCCGCCGAGCGGATGGTCGACCGGGTTCATGCTGACGCCGCGGTTGTGCGGGCGCTGTCCGAGCCAGCGGTTGCGTCCCGCCTTGCCGAGCGATGCGTTCATGTGGTCAGGATTGGAAACCGCGCCAATCGATGCGAAGCACTGGCCGTGGATCAACCGCTGCTCGCCCGAATTGAGCCTGAGCGACACATAGCCCTGGTCGCGACCGACGATCTGCGCATAGGTTCCGGCCGAGCGCGCTATCGCGCCGCCCTTGCCGATCTTCATCTCGACGTTGTGGACGATCGTGCCGACGGGAATGTTGGCGAGCGGCATGGCGTTGCCGGGCTTCACGTCAACCTGGACGCCGGCGATCACCTCGTCCCCGACCGAAAGACGCTGCGGGGCGATGATATAGGCCTGCTCGCCGTCGGTGTATTTGACGAGCGCAATAAAGCTCGTTCGGTTGGGATCATATTCCAGCCGCTCGACCTTGCCCGCGACATCGAGCTTGCGGCGTTTGAAATCGACAATCCGGTAGGACTGCTTGTGGCCGCCGCCGCGGAAGCGCACGGTTATCCGGCCAGCGTTGTTGCGTCCGCCCTTCTCGGGCTTGCCGACGGTAAGAGCCTTGACGGGCTTGCCCTTGAAGAGTTCGCCGCGGTCGACGATCGCGAGCTGGCGAAGGCCAGGCGTGATCGGCTTAAATGTCTTGAGAGCCATGGGTCTCGATCCTCAGAGGCCGGTGGTCATGTCGATGCGATAGCCGTCGGCAAGCGTGACGATCGCCTTCTTCATGTCCTGCTGGCGCCCGCGCACGCCCCGAAACGCCTTGGTTTTGCCCTTGCGCAAAAGCGTGTTGACCGCAGTCACCTTGACGTCGAACAATTGCTCGATCGCCGCCTTGATCTGCGGCTTGGTTGCGTTGCGCGCGACCCTAAACACGAATTGGTTGCTCTCTGAGGCGAGCGTCGCCTTCTCGGTAATCACGGGGGCGACGATCGCGTCGTAGTGGCGCACGTCCTTGATCATTTGAACCGCGCCTCCAGCGCTTCGACCGCTGCCTTGGTCAACACCAGCTTCTCGCGCCGCATGATGTCGTAGACATTGACTTCCTGGACCGGCAGCACGTCGATCTCGGGCAGGTTGCGCGCCGCGACGGCGAACTTCGCCTGCGGCGCCGCGCCGTCGATGATGAGCGCGTTCTTGAGCGACGCCTTTTCGAACGACGC
>CAVVNR010000009.1:0-117358 GCA_963749715.1 uncultured Alphaproteobacteria bacterium | reverse complement strand
ATGCCAATCAAAAACTCAAGTCATATCAATAACTTATTTGGCGACATGGCGGAGAAAAATGGATTTCGAACCATTGGTACGAAATCCGTACTCGGCCGTCTCGCCGTCGGTGACTTCCGCCCCGAGACACATGCGGACCGGGCGACTCGGCTTAAATCGGCCGCAGACAAAAGAAATTCTCGGGTCTGAGCAGAAGTGACTGGATTTTCTCTGCCAAGAGAGCGTGTGTGTCCTTGCGGGGGAGCGGCAAACGCTAACCCCGCACCAACCCCAGCCCCCAGGCCGTGCCGATCCGGGGCTCGCGTCAGTGACGGGCCCGGATTGACCGGCCCCGTTCGCAACGCAGGGGTTCGAATATGGCCATCAAGCTCAACGAAGCGCAACTTGCCCTACTCCGCGCAGCGGTACAGCGCGACGATCATCTTTTCACCTTTGCCGATGGTCGCCGATTGGCGGCGTCGTGGCAGGCGGCGAAACCGTTGGTGAAGGCTGGGCTGGCGCGCGAGGTGCGCGCGCGCGGCGCAGCTCCCGTCTGGCGTCGTGACAAAGACAGCCAACGCCCATTCGCTCTCAAACTGACCGCCGCGGGGGCGAAGGCGATTGCAGCCCTCGCCGATGATGGCGAGGGCGGGTTGCAACGAAAGCCAGATCGCAAAGTCGAAAATGAGCCGAAGGAGGCGCGCAGGTCGCCGCTCGAAGAGATGGGAATTGCAAATGAACAGCCGGCCGCATCGTTCTCCTCTCCCCGCAACGGAACCAAAATCGATGGCGTAGTAAAAATGTTGAGCCGGACGGAGGGGGCGACCCTTGAGGCGCTCATAAAGGCGACAGGCTGGCTGCCCCATTCGACCTACGCCGCTCTCACCGGATTGCGCAAACGCGGTTACGCCCTCGAGCGCTCGCGCAATGAGGTCGGCCCATCAGTTTATCGCCTAACGCCGCCGAGCCGGACGGGGGCCTGATCTATGCCCCGGGGACTGAATTCATCGCTCATGTGAGGCGACGCCTTCGCATGGCTGCGCTGCAGCTGACGCCGCGCCGACGGCGGCGGATGTCGCGGCGAAGGAGCCGGCGGCAACGAGCGCGCGGGTTCCTCTCGACGCCGGTCCCGAGAACGCTCGCCCCCGCTCGCCGACCGCGACTTCGCTGGGGGCGGCGGCGCCGATCCCGGCGCAGCGGGCGCGAACGCCTTCCCGCGAGCCACAGTCTGCCACATCCGCGCTGGTCGAGGCCGACGTCCAAACGCGGAAAGCTGCGGAGGCTCCCAAGCGGGAGCCTCTGGACCGCGATCTCATACGCCGCCGCTGGCGCTCTCTGATCGGTCGCCATCCGCCCCAGACCCTGTCCCATGTGCTGATGGACCACATCCTTGCTTGGCGCGAGCAGGTCGCCGAAGTCGGCGACATAAGCTCGCGCTCACGCGCAATCCTCGCCGCGGCTGTCGCCGGAAAGTCTGGAGGGGGGAAGGTCGGTCAAGCTCCAAACAGCGAAGGTGCGGGAACTCATGACACACATCGCCGTCGACCTCACGCGCCAATTCGTGTTGGAACCGCATTGATTCGCGAGCACGTCGGCGTTCTGCATCGCGTCACAGTCGTCGCCGAGGGCTTCGAATGGGATGGGCAAATATTCGCCAGCCTCTCCGCTGTCGCCCGCGCCATCACCGGGGTGCGATGGAACGGACGCCGCTTCTTCGCCCTCGACCGCGGAGCGAGACAAGCGGTTGCGCCGAAAGGCCGCGAGCAGAACGCCGGCGCGCGACGCGCCTCGGACGAGCCGATCAAACCCGCTCGCGCCCGAGGCAGCCCATGACCGCATCCGTTCGCTGCGCTATCTATACCCGTGTTTCCAGCGACGCGGGCCTCGAGCAGGATTTCAATTCTCTTGACGCGCAGAGAGAGTCCGCCGAGGCCTATATCAAAAGCCAAGCGCACGAGGGTTGGCGGCTCGTGCGCGAGCGCTTCGACGACGGTGGCTATTCCGGCGGCTCCCTGGAGCGGCCGGCGCTTCAGAACCTCCTCAATCGCGTCCGCCAGCGCCGGATCGACGTCATTGTCGTTTATAAGGTCGACCGGCTGACGCGCTCGCTCGCCGATTTCGCCAAGCTGGTGGAGGTGTTCGACGCACATGGCGTCGCCTTCGTCTCAGTAACCCAATCGTTCAACACCACGACCAGCATGGGCCGGCTGACCCTCAACGTGTTGTTGTCCTTCGCTCAGTTCGAACGAGAGGTCACGGGCGAGCGCATTCGCGACAAGATCGCGGCGTCGAAGAAGAAGGGGTTATGGATGGGCGGGGTCGTGCCCCTCGGTTATCGGCTGGAGGAGCGCAAGCTCCATATCGACGAGGAGGAAGCCGCGACCGTCCGCCTGATCTTCGCCCTCTTTCTCGAACTCGGGTCGGTGCGCGCGCTGCAGCGGGACCTGCGACGGCGCGATATCCGAACCCGGGTCCGCAAGCTCGCCTCCGGCCGGATCGTCGGGGGCGTCCACCTGACCAACGGCCCGCTTTCCCATCTTTTGCGCAATCGCCACTATCTCGGCGAAATCAACCATCGCGGGACATCCTGGCCCGGCGAACATGCTGCGATCGTAGACGCCGAGACATTCGCCCAAGTACAGTCGAAGCTCGAAGGGCAGCGCGTCACCCGCGCCGCCCGGCTGAAATCCAACGCGCTGCTGCTAGGCAAGGTCTTCAACGAAACCGGCGAGCGATTGACGCCGAGCTTCGCGATCAAGCAAGGCGTGCGCTATCGCTATTACATCTCGACCTCGGCGATGCAGGCACGCGATCGGGAGACCTCCGCCAGCCATCGACTGCCGGCGCCCGCCCTCGAGGCCGCGGTCATTGACGCGCTGCGGTCGGCAGTCGAGAAACGAGCCTCGAGCAAGAGCGGAAGTTATACTGGGCTCGAGTTCCGGGCCCGAGCCGCGAACTGTTCATGAAACGATTGACCAGCCCGCGGCGCCGCAAGCGCCAGCCGATTATTCGTCCGCCGCGGCGCAAGCCCGATCTCTGATTGACGCCTTCCTTGTGCGCGTCATCGTCCGGTCCAACCGGCTCGAGATCAAACATCGCGTTGATCTCGACGAGCCGCATTCGACCGAAAACTTGTTGGTCCCTTGGACCAAGCCGGCCTCGCGTGTGCGGCGCGCGATTCTCATGCCCAGTTCGGCCATCGGCCAGAGGCGCAGAATGGAAGGCGAGGAGCGCGATCGTCTAATCCTCGCCATCGCCACTGCGCGCTCCTGGCTTCAGGGACTTGTCAAAGGAGCAATTCGCGACGTCGCCGAACTCGCCGCCAGGCACGATCGCACGCTACGCTCCATTCGCATGACGCTTTCGCTGGCGTTCCTCGACCCGATGCTGATCGACGCCGCTTGCGCAGGGACCCTCCCACGCGGGTACGGCGTAACACGACTCATGGATCTCCCGCCGCGCTTCGCCGATCAATGGCGCGCCCTCGGTCTGCAGCGCCCCGCCCGATAAACTGCGCCCAGCTAACCGCCGCACCCTTCGCGCCCCTAAATTCGGCAAGCGGCGTCCCCCCGACACGCAAACGACCGAGATGTTCCGCATGACCCGCGGCGTGACCCGAGCGCAGACTTCGGCGAACCGGCGGTCTCGACGGCAACGACCCACCGCAAAGGTCGCCGCTCGCGTTGCTGCGAACCGCTCTCAGCCGTCTCGAACCGAAGTCTCTGGCGGAGCGTCGACAAGCGGCCAGGGAAACGCAAAAATCGCCCCAAGAGACAGGGCGGGCATTTCGGCCCTGAGAGCCGTAAACCACCCTCCGAGAGACCGGATTTCGCGGGACTGACACCACAACCCCGCGTTATCTGGGCCAAAGCCCTCGATAGTTGAAACGTCCATAAAGTCGGAGGGTGGTTGGTGGGCCGGGCAGGACTCGAACCTGCAACCAGACCGTTATGAGCGGCCGGCTCTAACCATTGAGCTACCGGCCCGACACGGGGGCGCGCCACGATCGATAAAGCGCAAAAAGCGCGCGCTGGCAATCATCAGCTCGCCCGCTCGGCGCCAATCGAGCGTGTTGAAGCATGACGCGCCGGAGGAAAATCGCCAGCCGGGAGGCGAGCGGGAGGTGGCGCGATTTTTTGTGCAATTGGCTCTTATAGCGTTATCTGTTGATATAGTTTAAGCTGGGTCGGGTCGAGGGAGTGATTTGATGCGAGCTCAGGAGTTTTCGGCTTGGCTGTCAGCGATTGCGGGGATGAGCGTGGAGCAGCGGCGTCAGGCCTTGCAGGCGCTGACGAAGTCGGATGGCGAGGCCGGCGCTTCGGAGGCAGGAGTTGCGTCCGGCAAAAGCGTCAAGCGCGGCCGGCGCGAGGACGCGCTTGGAACGACGAGCGCCGAGCGGGTGGAAAGCCGGGGCTGCCCGCATTGCGCCGGCCGCGAGATCGTCGGCTGGGGCCGTTCGGACGGGCTGTTGCGGTTCCGCTGCAAGAGTTGCGGACGCACGTTCAACGCCCTGACCAAAACGCCGATGGCGCATCTGCGCAAGAAGGAGAGCTGGCTCGCTCACGCCCAGGCGATGATCGAGGGCATAAGCCTGGCGAAGACCGCTAAACTGTGCGGCGTCCATCCGACCACCGCCTTCCGCTGGCGGCATCGGTTTCTGCGCGCGCCAGCCGACGACAAGCCTCGAACGTTGAGCGGAATTGTCGAGGCGGATGAGACCTTCATCCTCGAATTGTTCAAAGGCCGCTGGTCTGATCTGCCGCGAAAGGCGCGCAGGCGAGGCGGAACGGCCCGGCATCCGGGTTCTTATCAGGACAATATTCCCATCCTCGTCGCCCGCGACCGGAAGGGCGCGACTTTCGACGCCGTTTTGCCGCAGGACGACAACGCCTCGATCGCCGCGGCGCTGACGGGCGTGGTTACGGCTCAAAACCATCTTGTCGGGGACGGCGGCAAGCCGTTGGCCACCTTCGCGCGCAAGGCCAGAATTCCGTTTCACGCCGTGCCTTCACCAGGAAAGCCGACCCCCGAAGCGCCGCATCTGCACATCAACAACGTCAACGCCTACCACAGCCGCCTCAAGCAATGGCTCAACCGCTTCAACGGCGTCGCCACCAAGAACCTGCCAAGCTACCTCGGCTGGCGCCGCGCCCTCGAAGCCTGGGGCCAACGCCTCGACCCGCCAAACTGGCTCCTCGGCGCAATCGGAAACGGACCATATCAACACCGAACGCTATAAGAGCCGTTGGCTCTTATCGCGTTAGCCAGTTGGCGGCGGGGGATTCGGAGCATGGCGGAATTCGCGGACGGCTCTCACGGCGTCTTGGCCGGGCCTGTCCCGGCCATCCACGCTGTTCGGCGAACCGAACGTCGGCAAGCGCGAACAGGAAAACGCGAAAAGCCTTGCAATTGTCTGCCTTTACGAATCGGTTGCGCCGATGCGGGACGCGTCTTTGCAGCGGCGCGGCGTGGATGGCCGGGACAAGCCCGGCCAGGACGGCAATGGTTCGAGGCGCAATTGGCGGAATCCGCCACCAATAGCTAACGCTGTAAGAGCCGTGCAATTGCTTGCGAAAATCAGAATTTGTGCTATACCTGTTCCCAATTGCCAGATCGAACCTGCGCCTTGCGAGGCGCATGGCGAGGAGAGATGCGGGAAGGGAGGAAAGGTAAATATTCGTTTTTCTCGCCATAACCCGTTAAAATCGCCCCGATTTCGGACGAACAAAACCAAGCAACTCCAAGCGCTTTCGCTTGACTTGGCTTGGCAGAAATTGGCCGCCGAGCCGAACCCGCGGCCTCCGCGGTTAGCGTTGGGACTGCGGCGCCGTCATGGAGGAAGCCAAGATGGGTTCGTCCAGCCTATTCCGCGGCCCTAACTTCGCCACGGTATTTGGGTTCCTCGACGGGGTCAGGGGCCTAACAAGGAACCAATGTCGGCGTTGCACAATGGACCGATCGTGGCCGGCGTCTCCGATGCGGGCCAAGCAGCGCCTATCGCTCGCGCCGTGACGCGGCGCATCGGCATCGCGCCGCCCCCGGACCGCGAACAGGCCTTCGCCAAGGCCAGGCGACGCTCTGGGCGCGTGAGGAGGCTGCGCTCGACGATCTTGATTGGCGGCCTAGGGACTGTCGCCGCGATGGTCGCGATCGCGGTTTTCAACCCTTTCGCGACCAAATTCGGCTCGCTGAGCTTCTCGGCGCTTTCCGTCGAGGGAACGAAGATCGTCATGGAGCGGCCGAAGCTCGCCGGGTTTCGCAGCGATGGGCAGGCTTATGTGCTGACGGCCACGCGGGCGCTGCAGGACATGAAGCAGCCCACGGTCGTGGAGCTGGAGAACGTTGACGGCGAAATCGGCATGGCTGGCGGGGAAGCGACCCATGTCACCGCCGATTCGGGCGTCTACGACAGCACCGGCGAGCACATGGAATTGTCGAACAATGTGCGGATCAAGAACGGCCGCACTGAAGTGCTGTTGCGAAGCGGCAAATTCGATTTTAAGTCAGGAGCTTATGGAAGCGACGAGCCTGTCGAAGTGCGGGTTAGCGATGGCACGACGATATTCTCGGACCGCGCGACGGCGATCAACCACGGTCAGGAACTGACGTTCGATGGTCATGTCAAAACAAGGATCGTGCCGCAGGCCGGCCAACAGCAGGCGGCTGAGGCAAAAGGAACCAATCCATGAAGCCGTCGTCTAGTCTTCACGGCCGGCTGGCGGCGCTGGCGCTGGCGCTGGTTTGCTCGAGCGCCGCGAGCGCGACGGGCGCCGAAAAGCCCTCGAACGCGAGCAACTCGGTCGCTATTTTCCCCGGAACAAGTTCGAAAGAGCCGATCTCGATCGACGCCGACAAGCTTGTCTATTACGACAAGGAGCACAAGGCGATTTATACCGGCAACGTCGTCGTCATTCAGGGCGATACGAAAATGACTTGCTCGGTCATGACCGTCTTTCTGGATCGCGCCCCAGCCCAGGGAGCGAAACAAACGACCGACGCCCAGTCCGGCCCCTCGGCCAACTCAGGGGTGAAGCGCCTTGAGGCGACCGGGCCGGTCACCGTCATCTCCAAGACCCAAGTCGCCACGGGCGACAGCGGCAGCTACGACAAGGCCGAAGACAAAGTGTGGCTGATCGGCCACGTCACGCTCAGCGACGGCCAAAACGTCACCAAGGGCGACAAGCTGACCTACGACCTCAAGAATGGCCAGGCGACCGTCGACACCAGCGCCAAATCAGGTCGAGTCCATGGGCAATTCCTGCCGAAATCGAGCGCCGACGCCACGAAGCCGGGCGGCGATGACGCGAAGGCGAAATAGGAGCCGGTCATTGCCGATCGTTCGCCGGCCTACTGATGCGCTCGCAACGAGCAACCGCGAGTGAGTGCTGACGCCCTGCGCGAGCGCGTGACCGCGCCCCCTCGCTGGCGCAAGTGGCTGCGTCGCGACAGCGGGACATCGGCCGACGGCCGTTGGATCGCCGATGGAGGGCAGGGGGTTCTTGCCGTGCATCACCTCGGCAAGGGCTATCGCGGCCGCATGGTGGTGCAGGATGTGAGCCTTTCGGTGCGGCGAGGCGAGGCTGTCGGTTTGTTGGGGCCGAACGGCGCCGGCAAGACGACCGTCTTCTACATGATCACCGGCCTCGTCAAACCCGACAAGGGCGAAATTGAACTTGACGGCCATGACGTCACCGGACTGCCGATGTTTCAACGGGCGCGGCTTGGAGTCGGCTATTTGCCGCAGGAAGCCTCGATCTTCCGCGGCCTCAACGTCGAGGACAACATCCGAGCGGTGCTCGAGGTCAACGAACCGAACCGCAAAGCGCGCGAAGCGATGCTGGAATCGCTGCTCGATGAATTTGATATCGCCCGCGTGCGAACCGCGCCCTCCATATCGTTGTCTGGCGGCGAGCGGCGACGTTGCGAGATCGCCCGCGCGCTCGCCGGCAAACCGTCATTCATGCTCCTCGACGAGCCCTTCGCGGGCATTGACCCGATCGCGGTTGGCGACATTCAGGACCTGGTGCGACACCTCAAGGGGCGCGGCATCGGCGTCCTGATCACCGATCATAATGTTCGCGAGACGCTCGGGCTGATCGATCGCGCCTATATCATCCACAGCGGCCAAGTCCTGACCGAAGGGCCGCCGGAGGACATCATCGCGCACTCAGACGTGCGGCGCTTCTATTTGGGCGAGGACTTCCGCATGTAGCGGCGGAGCCGTCCGGCTTGTCCGCGACGGCGCGAGATACGGTACGGAGCGCCGGCCCAACGCCGACGCCCGCAAAACTTACTCCTCCTCGCCGAACCGGTCGGAGACCAGAGCGGCGAGCGCCTCCAGCGCTTGTCGCGCTTCCACGCCCGATGCCGACACTGTGATCGTCGCTCCTGGGCCCGCGCCGAGCGTCAAAATGCCCATGATTAAATCGCCGCCGACCGTCTCGCCGCAGCGCGTCACCTTGACGTCCGCGTCAAACCGGTCGACGCACTGGACAAATTTGGCGGTGGCGCGGGCGTGCAATCCCTTCCGGTTGACAATCTGCAGATCGCGCGACAGCGCGCAGGCGAATTCAGGCGGCGGCGGGCATTCTTCTCCGGAGCCGGCCGCGGTCATTTCCCCGCCAGCACCTTGCTGGCGATGGTGATGTATTTGCGGCCAGCATCGCGCGCCTCCACGACGGCATGGTCGAGATCCGCGCTTTCCCGCATCGTCGCCAACTTGATCAACATCGGCAGATTAACGCCGCAGATCACTTCGACGCGACCTCCGTCCATAACGGAAATGGCCAGATTGGAAGGGGTGCCGCCGAACATGTCGGTCAGGATAACGACGCCGCCGCCGTCCTGGACGCGCGCCGCCGCGCTCAGGATGTCCGAGCGCCGCTGCTCCATATCGTCTTCGGGACCGATCGTGATCGTCTCGAGCTGAGACTGCGGCCCAACGACGTGCTCTAACGCTGCCCGAAAACCAGTGGCGAGCTGGCCGTGGGTCACGAGGACCATTCCGATCATCAATTATCCATCAGTCGATCGGCTCACGCTTCCGACGCCAATCAAGCCGGCGGCGAAATCTCAGGGCGCTCATTTTTGTGCACTGCGGCGCAATGTTCAAGCGAAATTCCTATTCGGGCGGGATTGTCAGCCGCCAGAACGGCCAATTGCTCTTCGACCGCGAGCGCCTGACCGCAGACGCAAAGGCCCGAATCTAGCGCCATACGGGGCAGCCTGACCCCCTCGACGGTCACGCCGTCGTGACCGTCGGGCATTCTCGGCCACTGACGTCCGCGCTCGCTGAGTTCAACCGCCAGGCGCAGGATCGCCGCCGGCTCATGCCGGACCGCGATCAGGCCCGCCATCCGGCGCTCGACAATTCCAGCCATATTGACGGCGCCTCCGGCGACGAGCCGGCCCTTGGCGCTGCGAACGTAGACGCGGTCGTCGCCGATCAACGCGCAGAACGCGCCTGCTTCGCGTGCGCGCGCCATCAGCGTCAGCGCGAGGGCGCTTTTGCCGGATCCTGAAGGTCCGAGGATCAAAACGCCGCTCTCGCCGTGGATGACGGCAGTCGCATGCAGGCCGGTCGCTCCGGCCGCGCCGCCAGTCATACCGCGAACGCCGGCAGTTCGACCACGAAGCGCGCTCCCGCGCCGTACCGCATCGGCGCGTCGGGATTGTCCTGTTCCGCCGCCGTCACGCGAACGCCAGCGGCTTGCGCCGGCCGGTTGCACGCCCAGATCCGCCCGCCGTGGGCCTCGACGATCTGACGCGAAATCGACAGCCCGAGGCCTGAGTTCTGACCGAAGCCTTGGTCCGGTCGATCAGTATAGAAGCGCTCAAATATGCGCTCAACCGCACGCGGCGGGATCCCGGGACCGTCGTCATCGACGGTGATGATGACGCAATCGACCGGCGCCTCCCCTTCGGGATCAGTCCGAGCCGGCGCTCGGCTAAGCGCGACGCGCACGACGCCACCCGGTTTGGAGAACGAGCACGCGTTGTCGATCAGGTTCGTGACAACCTGAGCGAGACGGGAATCGTGCCCCAGCACAAAATAGTCCACGCTCGCATTCTTACCCCGCCTGACCGGGATGGTGAGTTCGACCAGGGCGCCGTTGCTGCGTGGAGAATCCCGCGCCATCGACACAACCGCACGCAAAAGGGCGGCGACATCGATGGGACCAGCCTCGCCACGTGCAAGTTCGGCGTCGAGACGCGAAGCATCGGAGATGTCGCTGATCAGCCGGTCCAGCCGCCGCACGTCGTGGTGCATCACAGCGATCAGCCGATCGCGCGAGTTTCCGGTGGTCACGCGCGGCAGCGTCTCGAGCGCGCTGCGTAGCGACGTCAGCGGATTTTTGAGTTCGTGCGCGACGTCAGCAGCGAAACTTTCGATCGCGTCAAGACGATTGTACAGCGCCTGGGTCATCTCGCGCAGCGTACGCGACAAATGGCCGATCTCATCCGACCGGGCGGTGAAATCGGGAATCTGCTGTCGCGACCTGATGCCGCGCCGCACCCGTTCAGCGGCATCGGCGAGCCGGCGAACAGGTTCGGCGATCGTATTGGCGAGCGAGAGCGACAGTAGCAGCATCACGACAGCGAGCACCAGGAAGAAACGCAGCTGGGCGAGACGAGCGGAAGTGATCACACGGTCGATGTCGCCGCCCTGAGTAGAAAGTTGCAGCGCGCCTCGAGTCGCCATCATGCGCTGGATCGGCACGCCAACCGATACGATCGTCTCGCCCTCGTTGTTAACGCGCACCAGAGACTGAGTTTTCCCCTGCAGCGCGCCTGCGACTTCCGGCATCGTCTTGCCATTGGTCGCCCATGGGTCTTCGGCTCTCGGCGCGACAGAGTTCAGGAACAGGCTTCGAAGACCGGCCACGATCCTGTCCGCAAACCCCCGGCGGTCCGATCCCTCGGGCAGGTCCGACCGGACGACTGCGCCGCGGGCCGCAAACGACCGCGAGTTCAAGCAACAGCAGGCCGTCACTATCGTAGATGCGAGCTCGCGTTCGAGTTCGGGGTGACGAGCCGATGCAGGAAGGGCCCAACCAGCGCTGGGTTGATGGAGAACTGGGTCGCGTCCTCGTCGCTTTGCGACGGCGACACGCTTTCGCCCGGCGCCAGTTGCAAAAGCTTGTCCGGATCGATGGTGATCGAATCGGTGTCCCCGGTCGCCGATGCCGAGATCGCGGCGGCGATGATGTCGGCCTGGATGGTGAGGCTTTGGACTCGCGCCTCGATCAGGTCGGCGCGAAATTGGTCGAGCAGCAGGAACCCGACCACGAGCACCACGAGGCCGCCGAGGTTGAGCACGACGATTCGGCGCGTGAGCGACGACGAAAACCGCGCCGTGAGGAATCGCCAGGCGACGCGCGCACGCAAGCGCAGCCATCGACGGCTCCCGCGCGCCGGCTGGGCGGCGAGGCGGCGCTCAAGCTGCGTTTCAGCGCTCATGTCCCTTACCGAGCCGCCTATCCTTCCTTGAACCGGTAGCCGACGCCATAGAGCGTTTCGATCATTTCGAAATCGGGCTCGACCACCTTGAATTTCTTGCGCAGTCGCTTGATGTGGCTGTCGATGGTGCGGTCGTCGACATAGACCTGATCGTCGTAGGCCGCGTCCATCAAGGCGTTGCGGCTCTTGACCACGCCCGGCCTCGTCGCCAGCGCCTGCAGGATCAGAAACTCGGTGACCGTCAAGGTCACCGCAGTGTTGTCCCAGGTGCAGGTATGGCGTTCGGGGTCCATCTTCAAACGGCCGCGCTCGAGAATCTTGGCCTCGGTTTCCTTCTGCGTCGCCGCGTCCTTTGGATTGGAGCGTCGAAGGATCGCCTTCACCCGCTCGACCAATAGGCGCTGCGAAAAGGGTTTGCGAATGAAATCGTCGGCGCCCATCTTGAGGCCGAACAATTCGTCGATCTCCTCGTCCTTCGACGTCAGGAAGATAACCGGCAGATCGGACTTCTGCCTCAGGCGTCGCAGGAGCTCCATCCCGTCCATGCGCGGCATCTTGATGTCAAATATGGCGAGGTCGGGCGGATTGGCCTTCAAACCCTCGAGCGCGCTTGCGCCGTCGGTATAGGTCTGCACCCGATATCCCTCCGCTTCGAGGGACAAAGATACGGACGTCAATATGTTGCGGTCGTCGTCGACCAGCGCGATGGTGGGCATGAAGCTCCCGCTTTGATGTGACCCTGTCGCCGCTCGGGTTGGCCGGCTCAAAAGAGAAAACCATTGATCGCCTGAATGTGTTCCAACGAGGGCGATCATCCGGCCGGCCGGCTTGAGGTGGGGTGACCCGGCGAATTGCGCAAGCATACCATGAAGTTGGATTGGTTGGCGAGGAATCTGGGCGCCGACGCCGGGCGGACCCCTCAATCGCGCCCCTTGACCCGTTGAGCGCTCCAGGCCTTGTTGTCCTCGCGATTGTGCCCGAAGCCCAAGCCCGCCATGGTGAACGACCCTGCCGATTCCCGACAAAGCCCATGCCGAGGCCGTCGCCGACGCCAAGCGGCTGATGCGGCTCGCTCGCACCGGCGCGTTGGCGACGCTGGAGGCGGAGCGAGGCGGCCTGCTCACGACGCTGGTCGGCGTCGCCAGCGATTTCGACGGCGCGCCGCTGTTCCTGATGTCGACGCTTTCGCGCCACACCAGGAACCTCGCCCACGATCCTCGCGCCTCGCTCCTGCTGACTGGGGCCCATGACCGCGGAGACCCGTTGAACCATCCGCGCATCACCCTGGGCGGCCGGGTCGAACTGAACGCCGCGAGCCGCGCCAAGTCTCGGTATTTGCAGCGCAATCGGAAGGCGAAGCTGTATGCGGAGTTTGCCGATTTTGGCGTATTCAGGCTTGGGGTCGAGACTGTGCATTTCAACGGCGGGTTCGGTCGCGCCGCCGCGCTTACCCCGGCCGACGTCCTTGCCTCGCGCGCGGGCGAAGCCGCGCTGGCCGCGGCCGAGGAGCGGCTCATCGCCGAGGTCAACGCGCTCGGCGAGGCGGCGGTCGCGCGGCTTGCCGGACACAAAGCCTCCCCCGGAACCTGGGGCCCGGGGGCTGGCGCGCGATCGGCCTCGACAGCGAGGGTTTCGACCTCGCCGCCGGCGGCCGCGTCGCGCGGGTCCAGTTCCGCGCGGCGGCCGACGACCCGGCGACGTGGCGGGCGCGGCTTGAAGAGCTCATTGCCGTTCTCTGAGCGGGCTGCGGCCGTCGGGTCGCGCGCCCTTTCGATTTTCCAAATCGATCCCAAGTTCTCCCAAGCCGAGCAAAATTCCGCCAGCGCCTAGCAAAGGAATTGGCCTTGTTTTTCCTTGGATTCCCTTGGAATTCCTTGTCCGGATCGGGCCTTTTCAACCGGTTATACGGACCCCCCCAGGCCTTTTTTTTCTCGACCACGGCCGCGACGAGACGCGATCGGAAAGGCGAGGAGCCGCCCGGCGTGCGACGCCTCGTTGCTCGCGGATTGTCGATCGGCGCAATCATGGCAAAGCGCACCATAGCAGGTGTTTCTCTTTTTTAGAAGATATTGTTCCGGAAATCTGGGCGCCGGGACCGTGCGGGCCCAAAGCCTTAGGGCGGCCGCGCTTCGCCGAGCGCTTGCAGATATTCGTCAAGCGTAGCGGTCAGGCGCTCGTGCATGAAAACCTGAAACGGGTCCAAGTCGCCGGCAAGCGAGCCCGTCTCCAACCCGTCGAGATAGCGTTTCCGGTCCCGAGGCGCGACCGCGACCGGCGGATACCCGCGGCGAACCAACATCAGGTTCATCAGGAGCCGAGCCGTTCGCCCGTTGCCGTCGGCGAACGGGTGGATGGCGGTCAGGCGGAAATGCCCTTGCTCGTCAGCAAGATGAGTGTCGAGATCGCTGCGGGTGATCCGCCGAGAACTGGCGCTAAAACAAATAGCCCACTCTCAATTGGGTCTTAAAGGTGTAAACGGGAAAATCCCTGATGATAGGAATGCCGAACTCGGCCGAAATCACGGTATGCTCGGTCGGCTTCCATCCGACCATGAAGTTGACCGGCACGAACAATCGGCCCGTCTGGTTCCATACCGGCGTCCCATAGTTCAGTCGAATGTCAGGACTCGGGTAGAGCGTGAAGAACAGATTGTGCGGCAGGTTGATGTTGAAGGTCGGCGCGATGCGCAACTGCCGCAGCATCCTGCCGTCGTCATTGCCTTCAAAATCGATTCCGTAACGGACCTGGGGCGCCAAGTAGCTGCCCGGACTGATTTCCGGGAGCATCGCTCGGACGACCAAACCCGTGACCTGTTCCCAGGCGTCCGACGCCACTCCGTTGGTCGAGGTCGGCGCGATCAGTTGCCCGCCGAGCGCGACTGCCCAGCGTTGATCGAGGTCGTGCACGACCCACGCCTGACTAAGCACGTTGCCGAAGCCGGACACGGTCGCGCCGGTTGGATTCGTGGGCGTCACCCCATTCGTCCACACAACCGGAATTTCGGCTCGGAAGTTCAGTTCCCATTGCGGCGAGAGCCTGAACGGCTCTTCGATCCGGACGAACGGCGTGTTGGTTTGGATTGTTTTGGTCGTTCCCTCCGCGACGCCTGGACCGGGGGCTTCGGTATAGCGGTCAAGAAGCTCGATCTTGCCCAACGGCCGAGTTGGATCGTCGCCGGTCGCGTTCGCGAGGTCGGGACGATCCGAGTCGGCAAGAACGGGCCCCGCCACGCTCAGACGCTCCGGCGACGGAAGCGCAACGCGCGAGAGTGCGAGAAGCGATTGTCTTTCTTCGCGCGTACAAAGCGCGCGCCAGCCTCAGGAACACTGTCGACGCGAGACGCCGTTCACCTCATCGCCGCGAGATTCCTCCAGAAGTTCTCGAGACTCTTCGTGCCGCCAAAGAGTGTGGTGAAATTGGTGGAATCGACCAGGACGATGTCTCCCGCCCTCTGCTCGTTCGGCGGTATCCACAGAAGGCAGTTGAACTCCCTGGCGCCAGCTTCGGTAAATGGGTGCGGACGTTCGAGGTCGATCGGCTGGCGCGCCAGCACCTGGATGGAATCCGCGCCTCCAGTCAGTTCGTAATGTGGCAGATGCGGGTGGAAGTTGAGGGTCGGGACATTGCGCAAGAGGCCCAGGCTGTCGAGGTCGTGGAAGGGCGTGAGCGGAGCAATTTCGTTTGTGCCTTTCACCAGCGCGGGCCGAAGGCCGTAGGTGTTGTGCACCGGAACGCCAAGCCCCTTCATCAACGAGCGCGTGTACTGCCCAAACCGCTGCTGGCGAGGGACGAGCGGGTCGCCGTGGTGCAGATATTCCATCTGGCGTTGCTTCGGGTCGCCGGTAAAACCGACATCATGATGGGGTGCGAGCAGGAGACAGGCGCCGTCTCGCTTCAACCATTCGCGGATCGCGGCAATCTCCTCCGGCGCCGCTTCCTGTTCGGAGGCGATATGGTCGAGTCCGAACACCATGAGCGTGTCGGCGTCGGCAAGAATGCGTTCATCGATCGGCAGCTTGTAGCCGGCCTGGTCGATGCGCTGGAAGACCGCGACCGGATGGCCTGTCGTCTCGCCGGCGATCTTCTGGAAACTGAGCGTCGAGCGGTGGAACAGCTCGAGCGTTCCCGCAATGCCCTGAAGGAACTGCGCCGCGCTCCATTCCTTAGTCTCGTAGGCTGGCCAGGCGACGCGGCGAACATCCGTCATGGTCGAGAACCGATTGTCCATCTCGGCAAGGTCGCGCTGCGACTCCCACGGATAGCTCCATGTCCAGTAGATGCTGATGCGCCGCTTGCCGGGTGTATATTTGCGCGGAATGTGATCCTGATTGTACGTTCGGGCGGAAGCTGGCGCTGACATGGATCTTCTCCCTCGTCTCAATGGGGGTTCACGCCCGGCGCGGTTCATCGAGTGAGGCAAGATAGTCCAGCGCCTTGAGACCGGGGAGAAAAAAGTACCCGCCGCCCCTGACCGTGGTGAAGGCCGGCAGCCCGACGATTTTCTTGCGAATGGGGCGCTTGGGGATCTTGAACTCCAGAGTTCCATCCTGAGCGCCGATGATCGGATCGCGTTCGTTGCCGAGCTCGTGGAAATTGCGATCGTTCGCCCAAACGTTCTGCGCAAACTCGAACTGCCGAATCAGACTCGCGCAGATTATGAACGCCGCGATGCCGCGCTCGACGCCATCCTCGGCCTTGCCGTCCGGCAAATGCGGTCCATAGGTCGCGCCGCGGCGGATCATCCGCCGCCGGTTCATGTTCGCCGCGGTGTCGCGCGGATTCATGCGGCGTGCATGAGAGCCGAGCGGGACGGCATATCCGTGAGGATCCATGTCCTTATAGTTGAAGTTGTTGTTTCGTTGCGGGTCGGCGCCAAGCTCGGGATCGTCCTTGTCGGGTGACAGGACGAGCGGGGCGCCGCTGCGCCAGCGGCCCATAAGCTTCGCGGCGATCAGCTCCTGCTCTTCCGCGGTCTCGCCATGCTGGCGAAGGAAGTCGCGGAACCTTCCCACATGCTCCGCAAGCCTGCGGTAGGCCATGTAGCTGCCGTTGCGCGCGAGAATTTTGGGCTGCGGGCTATCGGCTATGACGCCGTGTTCGTCAGGATAGCCAAGGATGAACTCGCCCGCCTTCAGAGGATCGCCGGAGCCGGGTGTGGGCGCCTCGCCCGCCCCCTCGATGACCGGCTGCGAGAGACGGTCCCGGTAGCCGAAATGATCGTGAGCATGGTCAAAAGGCGGAATGGCTTTAAGGTCAAGCGCAGACAGGACCTCGACGCCGGGGCAGTTGGCGATCAGCTTCGCGTGCTCCGAGACGCACCGGTCATGTTCCGGGTCGTCCCGCGCGAAGAGAATGACGATGGCGTGCAGATCGGGGCTCGCCAGGCCGCCCGCCCAATGTTCGGGCGCATTCAAACCAGTGTCGCCAAGCACCTCCGCCCGCGCAGGCATGCCCTGCTTGAACTCCTCCGGAAAAGAGGCGAGCGCAGTCTCGTCCAGTCCAAGCGCGCGGAGCCCATTCCAAGTGAAAGCCGCCGTCACCCAGCGCTTGTCGTGATCGGCGCCGGCGCGCATCGAGGCCGCCGAATGAATCGTCTCCTTGATCGCCGACACCCAGGCGCGGCCGCCGGCTCCGTCACGAAACGACAGAAATTCGTACCTGGCCGCAAGCGCGGGCGCGCGTGTCAGCAGGATATGCTGAATGTCGTCGAATTCGAGCATCGCGACGTTCCCTGTTTGGCTGACCTCGGTGTGATGACCGCCAGCACCGCTAATGTCTTGCTGGAGCGCCTTTCGCCCAGGCCCAGGCTCGAATCCGCCAGCCAGCGGGAAGCTTGCGAAGCGCGACGGTATAGGTCGCGCCCGACTGAGTGATCTTCCGGCCACGGAGTTTGAACGTCATGGTCGCAGGCACGACAGCGTAACCGCTGTCGCCGGCGACATCGACATGCGACGGCTCGCCAAAGGCGATGAAATAGCCCTCGGCGCCCGCGTGCTCGCCCTCTTTCAGCACATCTCGATACCAATCCTGGCAGGCTGTCGGACCCTGCCATACATGCGGCGCCATGCCGTCAAGGATCGACCCTGACGCATCGAAAAGCGCCGCCATCGTTTTCACGTCGCCCTTGTTGAAAGCGTCGGCATAGCTTCTCACCGTTTCCATCGGTCCTGCCGCGTCAGGCATCCAAGCTCCTTTGTCCCTCGTTCGAGCGGCAGCGGCAGATGTCCCATCCGACAATCCGGTCCGTTGGAATCACTGCATCTGGTCCAGCATGGTCGAGAACGCGGCCTTCAGCTTGAGCGCCTTCTTGACCTCGTCGGCGCTAACGAAAGGATACTCGCCGTATTCGAGGAAACTCGGGCATTGATGCTCGCGAACGAATGTTACGAAAGACGCCGGATTGGTCTTCCAGTCCTTAGGGAATCCTTCGAGATTTTCGAAGACGGTCGAAATGCCAGTGGCGGAGAACAACGTGACAGCGTCCTCGGTGTATTTGTCGAAGTCGGTGTCGAAAATGCCTTGGTACATGAAATGGGTTTCCCCATTGATGGGAAACAACAACCAGCGCAGGTAATGCAATTTTAGCACCGCAAGAGCGT
Organism: uncultured Alphaproteobacteria bacterium; assembly: GCA_963749715.1. Classification (GTDB taxonomy): domain Bacteria; phylum Pseudomonadota; class Alphaproteobacteria; order Rhizobiales; family Beijerinckiaceae; genus Roseiarcus. The sequence goes on along the minus strand of CAVVNR010000009.1, from coordinate 99,320 downwards.
CCGGCTGTTCGGCGATTGTCTTTTCGATCGTCCTTGCATGTTCGTAGAACTTCTCTTCGCGGCCGGGAATGACTTTCGCGACTATCGAGAAGCCGTAGCACGCTGGGGTCCTGGGAAAGATGGGCCCGTAACGCCCCTGCTCAACCTTGTCCTGGAAATACCCTCCCTTGGGTATCGCCATCGCGACCGGCTTAGACCAGTCCTGGGTCTTGGATTCGTTCGACATTGCATTGGCCCTTCCTTGAAGTGGTTCCTCAGTGAATGAATTTGTTGCTGTGGGCTTATTCTTTTCTACTGCTGGCGGGGGCCGAGCAGTCGACAAGAACCGCTGCCCGAGGCCACTCGGCACATGCACATGGTTCGACCTCGGCGGCCAGCCCGCGCTTCTCCCTGGCCGATCCGGCTTCGAAACGGCGAACGGAGTCAAGCGTCGATAATCCTTCCTCCTATGGCGCACATTTCTTCAGGGTTGTGGCGAGCGCCGGATCGCCGGAAGCGCTGTAGATGAGTTCGGTGGCGGAGCGGAGCGCGATCATCACGCTCCGGGACGTGTAGCTGATCGAGTCCTCGCAGTCGGCGCTCACCTTGAGCGCGCCTTCCGCTTCAGACGCGCCCTCGATCCGGCAAGTGGCGGAAGGCAGAAGGATCTTCTTCGTCAACTCGACAATCGCGGCCTGGGCGAACTTGTCCACCGGCTGGCGATAGGCCCAGCCGCCGCCGCGCCGCTCGAATAGCCGTTCGCAATCCGCTGTTGAATAGGCCCAAGTCCCGACTAGCTGCGCGAGGCTCTTGGGCGCGTATACGCCCGCGACTTCCTGCGTCTCCCGTCCGGGCGCGGGCGGCGGCAGGGGCGCTTCGGCGGGCGGCGGCGAGGGCAAGGGCTCCTGCGCAGCGACGGCCGGAGCCGGGGGCGTCTCGGAGGACGGCGAGGCAGCAGGCGGCGAGGCCGCTTGTTGTCCTGCACCGGGCGCCGGAGTGGGAGCGGGCGGCGCGGCCGGAGTGGGAGCAGGCGGGGCTGCGGCCTCCCGCGCGGCCGGGGGCGCAGGTGCGGGCGGAGGCGAGGGCGCGGGTTCCTGCGCGACCGGCGCAGGAGCGGGCGGCGCCGGAACCGGCGCGGGAGCGACAGCTGTTGGGCCTGGCGAAACCGGGGGTGTGACATTCGTCTGGTTGCGGTCTGTCCAGAAGAGGACGGCGATCGCGACGAGGACGACGCCCCCGAGCAAAGCCCATAACCAGCGCGACATGGGATCCCTTTCGCGTAGCCCGGAACCCTCTCCCATCTATGCTAGAAGTTGATCAGACCATGCTTGTGGACATGAGTCACATGAACCAGCGGAGCCACTTCCACCGTCACGTGGTGCATCAGATATTGATGTTTGACGTACCCGACATGTCCAGCCCAGGCCATGTAGCACCAGGTGTCCCCGCAACTTTCGATATCAATCGGCGCCCCCGCCGGAATGATGGCCTTGACCCGATGATGCGTGCCGGGTCCCGCTCGCAGGTTCAGGTTCGTGGTGGTGTGGGTTATGGCCGCATTAGCCGATAGAGCAAGAAACAACAAACTCCCTGCTAGGGTGCTTATCAAAACGGCGACACGTGATCGCATGGGCGTTCTTCCTCAATGTTTGTGACGTAACTTGGCGGCCGCGTGGGCAGCCGAATACGTCAAAAGCAGCGCCGCCATCCGAAATGGCGGCGGCGCGCTTCATCAGTTGATTGCGAGAGGCCAGGCCTTCGTAGAACGGCAGCCGTTTCGCGCGCGCTCAGCGCTTCCCCTTTTCTCCCGCCCATATGCCATGTCGTGGAAGCCTACGGAGGGCGGAATCTGCAAGGCATGGCCGGCGTGTGTTAGCCAACATCATCGGACGGTGCTCATCCGCCACAAAAATGTGCATCCGTCGCCTTGCTTACGATAATCGCAGCCATCCTGTTCTGCGCCTCCTCCGTTTGATCGGCGGTTGATGTGAATGGCAGGCGCTCGCCGGTCCAGCACATCTCTATCCGGTTCTCTGACACTTTGTTGTCATATACGAGAGCCTCGAATACGGCATTGGCGCGTCGTTGTGATAGGCGTTCGTTAAATCCCGCAGAGCCAACTAAATCGGTCTTGCCAAGGATTGTGCCGACGAAGTCTGGGTGGCTTTGGATCATTCCAGCCACGTCGCGTATTTGATCTTGGTCTTTGGGATCCAACGTATAGCCGCCGGTGGGGAAATAGATAAAATGGGCCGTAGAGCCCGGCGGCAAATTCTTCACTTCTTGCGCCGTCCCAGCGTAAGCGGCAAAAAGACAGACGGCCGCCGCCGCAAGTCCCTTCGTTACATTGATTCTTAACATTGCTCTCCCTTTCTATTTTTGCTTTCTACGTTGAGATAAATCGCTGCCTTCAAGGGGGCCGCAAACTCGACAGCTCGGGGCGATCGGGACAGCCCCGACGCCTCAGCAATTGTAGACGCCGGTCGCGCAGCGGCGCGTCGTCCTTCGCGCCACGCCGGCGACGCTGACGGGCGTCAGCGGGCGCCACACGCGCCTCAGCAGTCACCACGGCAAATCAGATCGGTTATTGGCTTCGCGCTGAAGCCAGCCGAAAGACCCGCTCGGCGTTCCTAATCGCCGGCGGGGGAGGCAATGAACGCGATCGCTCCCCTGCATTGCTCGCTCGCCTCGCCAAGATGCGGCCTCATACAGTCGGTAATGTTGCCATATGTGGCCTGGGGGCAGAAATGCTGGATGTCCCCTTTGCACTCCGAGAAGACCCATGCAGCCTTGGACAGCCTTGACGAACAACCTACGGAGAGTTCGCTCATGTGCGCCTCTATGCACGCACGAATATGTCCCTCGCCGGGCGCAATGCCCGCGCACATCGACTTGAGATCGACGGTGCAATCCCGGTCCTCCGCTCGAACCGACGCCGTCGATGCCGTGAGGACCATCGCCGCGCCAAGCGCGACCGTATAAAACGCACTCTTCATGTCGCTTCTCCCTTCAGTTTGATGACATGCACCGGCCTATCTTAAAATCTCCCAATTATTCTCGTATTTCTCGACCGACTTGGCATCGATGAATCCGATAGGACGGGAAGCCGGCGGTTGACGAAACTGGGTCGCGAGATCACGGTTCCTGGCCACGAAGAAACGAGCGGACTTTGCGCCTCGTTCGAGTCCCAAAAGGACGTACACCGTCACTTGGTTCGCGTGGCTTCCATCAAAACTGGCGCGACGCACGTACCATGGCGACGTGTGCGCCGTTTTGACTTGAACTGGCTTCGGCGCTGAGTCGTTCGCCCGGACGAGCAGGACGTGCTCTTTGCGATCCGAGTACTGCGCCTCGAATCCGCGTCTCAACAATTCGCCAATCACAAGGTCTTCGCCCGCTGGAACGCGCGACTTTCGTTTCCTCCTATATTTTTCACCTGCGGTCTCGCTCATCCACTTGACCGGCCGAACGCGTACCGCCCTCCGACGTTCATCAAACCGCACCGACAGGCGTTTGGGAGCAGACAGACCGCTACTGCGGCGGAGGTGCTGCGGCTGGCGCAGGTTGACCGGTGCGGCGCGTGTGCCGTCGCTCATGCCGACCGCTTCGCCGCCCTTGTCGCCGTTGCATTCCGTGGGTCCCGGTGGCCGCAGCAGGCGCGGCGGCGGGTGCGGCCTCCTGTGCTTCGGCCTCTAACGGCTCCACCGCTGCCGATAGCGTGAAGCCCAGCGCCGCACCGAGTCCAAGAAGAGAAAGCGCCTTTCGCCGCGAGATCATTTCCGTTCTGATTTTTTCATTCATTTCTTGTCTCCCTGTCACTCATGATTGTCGAACTGAATTGGCGGTAAGTTGAACGCGATCATCTCAAGATCCGACCGGAATGCCCCCGCGACCGGCGGTCGAACTCGAGATGCAATCGAACGTCGACTTGAGTTTCGTGCGCCCCTCATCTCTGATCTCGGCGCCTGCAAGTGATAGCGCGAAAAGTCCGAGGCTTGCGATTGTTGCTCCGGCCAATCCGGTGACGAAAGTTCGGTTGAATTGAGCGCGCGGGGTCATCGGACCGGCTTCCATCCCCTCATCACCGCGAACCACAATCGAGGCGTCGGCATTGAGTCGCCCGCTTGCCTTCCCTGGGCGCTCCACTTCGGATAAGGCGCGCGTCGAGAATGGGCGAGCGAGTGCGACGCTACGTAAGAGGCAGCCGCATGTAACCTCGTAGAATTACGAGGCCACGCCCTGAAAAATTACGAGGTTGTACATGTGGGGAAATCAAGCCACGCCGCGACAATGGCCATATCAGATCGTCGCAATCCCGTTCTTGATCGCGAAGTGAATAAGCTCAGCGCTGCTGTGAAGTCCGTTCATTTCCATGATCTGGTATTTGTGGAATTCAACAGTTCGCGCGGAAATCGCGAGATCGCTCGCAATCTGCTTGGCTGAGAGCCCCTCCGCGAGCAATTGCAGAATCTCTCTCTGGCGTGGCGTGAGCGCCTTTACGCCTCCGTGCTCGCCTCGCGCGCCGCTTTCGGCTTCCTCCAGCACCTGTTTTGTCAAGGACGGGGTGATGTATGTCTTCCCTTTCAATGCTGCGTGAATGGCCTGCACCAATTCCTCGGCGGCCGAATGCTTGACCACGAACCCCGAAGCGCCGGCGTCCAGCGCGCGGCGCGCGTATGCCGCGTTCTGATGCATCGTCAAGAAAACGACCTTGATGTTCGGGTGGGACTTCCTGAGCCGGTTCAAGGCCTCGAACCCGTTGAGGTTTGGCATCGCGACGTCGGCGACGATGACGTCGGGACGCAGCCTTTCTGCGGCCTCAATCATTCCGCGCCCATCTTCAACAATTCCGACGAGCTCAAACTCATCGGGGAGGAGCGCCTTGAGGCCTTCGGCCATCATGCGATGGTCGTCAGCCAGCAACACGCGGGGACGACTCACGGTGCGCCTCCTGGTTTCGATGGCGCCCGAGCCACAATGCTCGTCCCGCCGCCCGGCGCACTGTTGATCAGGAGTTCGCCGCCGACCAGGGCGAGGCGTTGTCTCATTCCAGCGAGCCCGAGGCTTGGCCGACCTTGTTTTCGGGTTGGATCGAAACCAACGCCACTATCGTGCACGGCAAGCTCAAGACTGCAACCGACCGTGCGAAGCTCGACCTCGACCGAGCTCGCGCCTGAATGGCGCGCGACGTTGCGAAGCGCCTCCTGCGCGACCCTGTAGAGACAAAGGGACAGGGCTCCAGTCGGCTCGTCGACGTCGTCAGTAGCTCTGAAGCTCGTTGGAATTCCCTCTACGGCGCCGAACCGCGCGCACTCGGCCTTCAGCGCCTCGATCAATCCGAGGTCCTCGAGAATAGCGGGATGCAGCGCGTAGGAAAGTGCGTGCACGTCCTCACTGAGTTGGACCAGGTCGTGACGTATCGACCGCATCGCTTGGCCAGCGATCGTCTCGCCCAGTCCTTTCTCCGTACGTCCCGCATCGATCGCAAGCAAAGCCAACCGCTGGGTAAAGTCATCGTGCAGCGCGCGCGCCAGCCGGGCGCGTTCATCCTCGTGAACCGTGATCAGGCGTCCGTTCAGGTCACGAGCTTCGTCTTCGGCGCGCCGACGTTCAGTGATGTCGATCGATATAGCATGCAATTGCCAGGGCTTGCCGTTCTGATCAAATTCAATCCGCCCCCGAGCGGCGATCCAACGCACGGTCGAATCCGGCGACATCACTCGATATTCCGTTTCATATTGGCCGTCGCCTTCGAGCGCCCCGCGGACCGCCTTGCGTAGCGACGTGCGGTCGTCGGAATGCACGACGTCGATGAACTGATCAAAATGGACAGGCTGCGCCGAGTACCAGTTTCCGGAACTCCAGTCGCTCGCGCTCGCCCGGACCTCGTCTCGCGGAATGTCCCAAACCCAGAAGCGCAGCTTGGCCGCGACCGCGGCCAGGCTCATACCCTCTTCGCTTGTCCTCAGCCGGTCGTGCGCACGCCGCAGCCGCAGCCGGTTGAGCAGCAGGCTAACGATAAGGATCGCCTGGAGCCCAGAGAAGCCCGCGGCTGCAAGGATGTACCACCTGTATTGCTCCCACAGCGTCGGCTCGCGGAACCTGACCGTGCTGTTGGGCGGAAGATCTGCCTGGCGTACCCCCCATCGCTGCAACTCCCGCCAGTCAAACTCAGGCTCCGCAAGTTTCTGTGGCGGGGTCTTGATATCGCCGGGCGACGCTCCCGCAAGGATCTGCGCGGCGACCTCGGCGGTCTTCCGGCTCAGGGTGTGAACTGAGAGGAGAGGCCCCCCCACAATGCCCGCCGCCCAGCTGATAGTCGTACTGTCCGAATATTGGCGCGTTGGCTACGGCGTGCAGCCGGGACAGAACCTCCTCCTGTCTATGCGGAATACCTTGCGCATCGATGACGAAGTCGCCGAAATAAATCGCGGAGCGCGGCGGGAGCGCCGCGACGCGTGTCAGCATCTCTCCGAAGGACAATTCGTTGAGGAAAATAAAATCGATCCGGCTCTCGAACGGCTGGACGACCTGACGAAGTTCTTTCACCCAGAACCTCTCGATCGGAGCATCGCCGATCACCACCGCGACGGTGGTCGTGCCTGGCAACGTTTTGCGGATGTTTTCAATGTGCGCGCGCTGGTCAGTCGAAACCGCAACGATCGTGTCGTTGGCAGTAAGCGTCCCGTCACTTATTGCTCGCGCGTCGAGGGCGGCAAAAATAGCGGGCGTGGCAGGAAAGAGATCTCGTCTATGACGCTGAATGAAGCGCGCCGCAGGACTGACCATCGTAATGATCAAATCGGGAGGATGGGTCGGGAAAAGGGCTCGCAGATAGTCGACGAACGCTTCGTCCCGCTCGCCGTCGCTGAAGCGCGCGATCTCAAGCAGCACCTCGTAGGAGTCTAGTGGATAAGGCGATTTCTCAGCCAAATCCGTACGCAGATAGTCTCCGAACTTATCCTCGGCCTGAAAATTCCAGCCGAACGAGTGCAACAATAACACTCGCTTCGGCTCCGCAGCCGTCGCGTTCCCCGCGGCAAAAGCCAGCAGAGTGACCGCCATCCACGCGTTGCGCGCCCATCCCATGGGATACTCGGGCCATCGACAGCATTCGCCCGTAATCATCGGGACTATGATCGCATCAGTACCCGAGACCTTGGCGCCGTTGTCAAGCAACACGCGGATCAGTGACTCGGCGAAGGGCGTCCCAACAAGACAGGTTTGCCGGGGCTGCATCTCCTCGATCGGCGCGCCTCGTAATTTTTCATCCCAAGAGCTAGTAAATTTTCGAGGTCATGTTCACGCGTTCTGGGTCCAAGGTTCGCTCAAGAAGTCGGGACGCTCCCGGGCGGCGAACGCGAAATGAAGAGATGCCTGCAAAAGAGAGAGGTTGTGCGCTTTTGGCAGATCGGCATCTTGGCTTGATGGAAGGCGTACGCGGCCTCCTTGAAACAGAGTTTGAAGCGGTTGTGGTGGTGGGGGATGAAGTTTCGCTGTTCGAGAGTGTGCGTCAGCTTCACGTCGCTATGGCCGTGGTCGATCTCTCGCTACGACACGGAGATGGGCTGGGATTGATTCGCCGAATCCGCAGCGATTTCCCGCAGCTGAAGCTGATCGCTCTCAGCGTGCACGAGGAAAAGAATGCGGAGTTGGCGGCGATTGAAGCGGGAGCCAGTGCATTTGTCCTCAAGCGATCCATTGCAACGGATCTCCTCCCGACCGTCGACGCCGTGCTTGCGGGAAGCCCAACGTGACATTTCCAAGAATTGTGAAGGTCAATTCCCTCGTAGGAGAAACCAAGATGCGTAACCCCGTATTAATTGGCGCGACTGTTATGGGTGCGGTGCTTCTTACGACCCTGCCAATTTCCGTCAAATTGTCCGCAGAGAACAATCTGTCTCTGTCCCAGGACAAGGCGTATGCTGTGGTCGGAAGGCCAGCAACGCCCGGAAGCGTGGCTGGCGTTCATCGAAGGCATTCACGGCGGGCGGTCCGACGGTGCGCGGCTGGCATGACCTGCTAAACGTCAGACCAAAGCGCGCTGAACCGGCGCCTGGCGAGGGGCGCCTGAGCGTTGAGCGCGGGCGCCGCGCCATCTTAGACCGGGGAAAACGGGAGGGCGCGCCAATGATGCGTGCAATCGGCCGCGGCGCGAAGCGCGCGCATGGTCTGTTCGCTTTGGCGGTCGTCACAGCCCTGGCCGCCGACCCGCTGCTCGTTGAAGCTCAACAGAGTCCAGCTCCCGCCGCGACGCCAGCGCCAGCCGAGACGGCAGCTCCGGCGCCCGCCGCGACCCCGGCCGGAGCTGAATCTGAACAGCCGCCGGCAAACAGCTCGTTCACCCACGAAGAACTTGAAAAGCTGCTCGCGCCCATCGCCCTTTATCCCGATCCCTTGCTCGCGCAGATGCTGCCAGCGAGCGCGTACCCAGTCCAGATCGTCCAGGCGCAGCGCTGGCTTGACAAGAACAAAACCCTCGTCGCCAACAACGACTATTCCGGCATCGACAACCAGAATTGGGATCCCGCGGTGAAGGCGCTCGCCCGCTTTCCGGACGTCATCAAGATGATGAGCGCCGACCTCGACTGGACGACGGACCTCGGCGACGCCGAAGTGAACCAGCCTCAGGACGTCGCCGAAGTCATCCAAGAACTCCGCTCCAAGGCTGAAGCGGCTGGGACCCTCAAGACGACGGATCAGCAGACGGTGGAGCGCGTGGAGGCGAGCGCGCCGCCAGGGGCCGGCGCGCCTCAGGCATCGACAGCGCCGCAACCCGCGGCGAGCTATATCTCCATCCAGCCGACAGACCCTTCGACCGTCTATGTCCCGACCTACGACCCCGCTGCGGTCTATCAACCCTATTCCGGCGTCGCGCCTCTTCTGGGCTTCGGGGCCGGTATCGCGGTCGGGGCGCTCTTTAACAACAACTACTGGAATTGGGGAACCGGCGCGATCTATCCGCCGAGTTGGGCCGGCTATTCGGGCTGGCGCAGCGGCGTCAATAACGGCAACGTCAATATCGGCAACAACGTCAACGTCGGCAACAGCATAAAGCCTTGGCGGCCAAACGGGGACTATCGGCCCGGTATGGGCAGCAAGCCGGGAATCGGCGCGAACCGCCCAGGCGGCGCCGGCCGACCCGGGAGGCCGGGCGGCATCGGTGGCGCAGGCCGGCCCGGCGGCGTCGGCGGACCCGGTGGACTGGGGGGAGTCGGCGGCGCGGGCCGGCCAGGCGGCCCAGGGGGACTTGGCGGCGCCGGCCGACCTGGAGGGCCGGGAGGCGTTGGCGGCGCAGGCCGACCCGGAGGGCCCGGAGGCGTTGGCGGCGCAGGCCGACCCGGCGGCCCGGGAGGCGTTGGCGGCGCAGGCCGACCCGGCGGCGGGCAAGCCGCCAATCGTGCGGCGGGACGTCCGGGCGGCGGCGGCGGCGCCCGCCCCGCGGCGAGGCCCGCTAACCGTCCCGCAGCGAGGCCAAGCGTCGGCCGGCCGGGAAGCTCGGCGATGGGCGGAGTGAGAATGGGCGGGGCCAACGCAGCCTTCGCCAATCGCGGCGCGATCAGCCGCGGTGGAATGCAGGGCGGCTTCGGCGGCCGTGGCGGCGGCTTTGGTGGCGGCGGCCGCGGCGGCGGCTTCGGTGGCGGCGGGCGTGGCGGGGGCGGCTTCGGCGGCGGCGGGCGTGGCGGCGGTGGGCGCGGCGGCGGCGCGCGTCGCTCCGATATCCGCCTCAAGCACGACATCGTGCTGCTCGGGCGGCTCGATGACGGCCTCGGCTTTTACCGCTTCATCTACAATGGCGGCCACACGGCTTACGTCGGCGTGATGGCGCAGGAGGTGCAGACCGTGGCGCCGGAAGCTGTAATCCGTGGCGCTGACGGCTACATGCGCGTTTCCTATGACCTACTGGGGTTGCCGTTCGAGACCTACAACCAGTGGCTGGCCGGCGGCGCGCATTTGCCGAGCGTGAAACCGGCCGCGCATTGACGGCGGGAAACCGGACGAGGACAGCGACGATGACAATGAAGATCGGCGGCATTCTCGCGGCGGCCGTTTTGATCGCGGCGGCCCTTCCCGCTCGCGCCCAGGAGACCTATCCGACCCCCGAAGCGGCGGTGAAGGACCTCGTCGATTCCGCCAAAGCGAAAACGCCGGGCTTCGGCGATCGCATTTTGGGCAAGGACGGCGTGGCCCTGCTCAGGTCAGGCGACGCTGATCAGGACGCGGAGAACCTGAAAGAGTTCAACGAGGCGGCGGCCGCGTCGACCGCGATCGACGACGGACCCAATGGCATGAAGATCCTACGCGTCGGGAAGAACGGCTGGACCTTGCCGCTGCCGCTCGTCAAGACCGACGCTGGCTGGCGTTTTGACGTGGCCAAAGGGAAGGAGGAAATGACCAATCGCCGGGTCGGATACAACGAGCTCAGCGCCATCGAAGCGTGCAGAGCCTATGTCGCCGCCCAGGACGAATATTTCAAACTGGATCGCGACGGCAACGGCCTGCGCGAATACGCGCGCAGGATCGTCTCGACCCCCGGGGCCCACGACGGCCTCTACTGGCCGCCGGAAAATCAGGCCGATATTTCGCCGCTCGACGGATTCGCTGAAGACGCCAATCTGGCTCAACGTACGGGCGAGAAGTCGGAGCCTTATGACGGCTATTACTTCCGCATCCTGACCGCCCAGGGGCCGTCGGCGCCCGGCGGCGCCTTCTCCTACCTCATCAACGGCCACATGATCGCAGGGCACGCAATGGTCGCCTGGCCGGCCGCCTACGGAGACAGCGGCGTCGAAACTTTTATCTGCGGCGAGAACGGCGTCGTTTTCCAAAAGGACCTCGGGCCGAACACCGCCGCTCTCGGAGCCTCGATGGCCCAGTACAATCCCGACGCGACCTGGAAGGTCGTGGAGTAGCGGCGGCACAACGAATCGCGCCTGAGCGGCTGACCGTTCAGCGAGAAATAGCTGGGGCCTACCTTTCGCGAGCGGCGACAGGCCGCTAACCCATGGCTGGCGAAGCCGACAGCCTGACACGATCAAGTTCGTGCGGCCCCGAGAGCTGCGCGTCCGCCCAAGTCCTTCAGATCGCGACGGAACCCAGGAGGCTATACTATCCCAATAACTCTGAGATAAGCCCGCAATAGGAGGACGAGATGAAGGCAATCTCTCATTTTCTTCGGATTACCGTCCTCGGCGGAATCCTGTTTCTGACGCCGATTGTGGTGCTTGTCTTCATCCTGGACAAGGCGTTCGACTTCGCGCGTCGCGCCTTGAAGCCGGTGACGGCGATCATTCCTGATAGATTGGTTTCGGGCGCGCCGACGGAAGCGATTTTGGCGATTGTCCTCATCGCGCTCTTGTGCTTTCTCGCCGGCCTGTTCGCCCGAACCCGTCCGGCGCAACGTATCGTGGCCGAACTTGAGTTTTCCGTGCTCTCGAAGGTTCCTGCCTATGAGTATTTGAAACAGGCAGGCGCGAGCGTGATGGGACTTGGCGAAATGGCCGATCATCCGGTCGTATTCGCGCAACTCGGCGGCGCTTGGCGGATCGCGGTCCAGACCGGCGTGGTGGGCGGCGGCTTGATCGCGGTCTTCGTCCCCAATTCCCCAAACCCGATGTCGGGTTCGGTCTTTCTCGTCGCCGCCGACAGCGTCCGCCCAGCCAGCGTCCCGCTCGCCGCGGCTATGGCTTGCCTAAGGCGGTGCGGCGCCGGCTCGGAAGTCTTTCAAAGTGAGTTGACGCCGAACGCGCCGCAAGCCGGAGAGTGACGAAACTTGCCCACATTCCGCATTGATGTGATGACGCTCGCGTCGCCGCCACCCGATCGCCCTCGGCTTCGGGCGGCGTCACGCGCGGCAACGTGTCCCCCCGCGCGGCCAAGCGGCCTGCTTTAGCTCTGCGTGTGCCGGCCAAAACTGCTCGCCAGGATCTGGATGCTGAGCAGCAGGACCCAAAGCGGAAAGAGCGCGAAGCTCCAGCGTAGGAAAGGACTGCCAAGCAGCAGCAAGACCGCAAGCAGATAGCCGAGCACAGCCAGCCAGCGAGGTGCGAAATGGGTCCACATCGCTACCGTCGAGGTGGAAATCATGAATACGCCGGCCATTCTGACCATGTAGACGTTGACAAGGTTGTACGAAACGGCCCTCGCAAAACGAAACACCGCCGAATCGAACGCAGCGGGATCGTCTTTGAACGCGACCAGCATGGCGCCAACGGCCGCCGCGGCGACAAACAACATGCCTAGGAACAGGAGGCCGCTGCCCAAGAATACGGTCGCAAAAAAGCGGTCCTCCCGCGGTCCGAGCCGGTCGCGAACGACGCCGATGAACCACAGAAAGGCAATTCCGGCGAAGGGGATGAGGTTGAGCGCCAGCGTAACCTCGCTGGTGTTGGCGGCGAGCCAACCGCCCGACGCCTGCGGATCGGCGGGAATTGCGCCCCACAGCAATCCGAAGCTCGTTAGGGTCAGCAGCGAAAAAATGACACCCGCAACCGCGGCGGCCCTGGGGGTTCTCAATTCCGCATCGGTGAGACTTTCGGCTTGGCTCATTTTCTCTGCTCTTTCCAAGATCTGTCGAACCGGCCAAGACGCGACCCTAGCAGCATCACCTTGGGTCCGCGCAGAATTGTCTGTCGCTCCTCGGGTGGGTGTGGGGCTTTGATCGCGCAAACCGCCGAGCCAAGACCGCTTGATCCCTGCGACTTCTCGCCATCGATCCAATAGACTGCGAGGATCGCCCGGGAAATCGGCGACAATCGAAGCCACGACAGACGGGTCGGCCCGCAATGCAGCCTTGGTTCATTCCGATGTTCTACGTTTGCGGGGCTGTGCTCGGAGGGCTCGCGCTGCCACGATTCGAGCAGGCTTATTTCTCAAGCTACACCCTTGCCCTTTCAGTGGCCTCGGCCCAGGCCCTGCTCTCCGCCGCGGCGTCTGGGATGATGGCGCTGACCGGGATCGTCTTCGCCATGGCCTTCGTGATGGTCCAGTTCAGCGCGATCGCTTATTCCCCGCGGCTCGTGCTTTGGTTCGCGCGCGATCGGATGCTGTTCCATGCGCTGGGCGCGTTCACGGCGACTTTCGTCTACGCCCTGTTCACCCTTGCCTGGGTGGACCGCGGCGGCTCGGCAAAGGTCCCGATGTTCTCGATGCTTCTCGTTGGGACAATGATTATGATTAGCATGCTCATGTTTGCGCGGCTGATGCAGCGCCTCGGCGACCTTCAGATCGGCAACGTGCTTCACCTGGTCGGCGACCGGGGACGCGCCGTGATCGGAGAGATGTTCCGGCGCCTCGACGAAGCCTCCGCCGCCACGCGCCCTCCTGAAAGCGTGGCGGGCCAACCGAAACTCGGTCCCGCAACCCAGACAGTGAAGTATCTTGGTAAGCCCCGCACCATCGCCAAGCTCGACGTCGTTTCTCTCGTCGTCCTAGCGCGAAACGCGGGCGGAACCATCGTGATGACGTGCGCGGTCGGCGACACGCTGATCGAGGGTGCGGCTCTTCTCCATGTCCATGGCTCAGGCGCGCCGCTACCGGAGGACGCACTCAGACGCGCTGTTCGTCTCGAGCGCGAACGAACTTTCGAGCAGGACCCGAAATATCCAATCCGCCTTCTCGTGGACATCGCCATCAAGGCGTTATCGCCGGCGATCAACGACCCGACGACGGCGGTGCAGACCATCGATCAGCTCGAGGATCTCCTGCGCCGTCTGGGAGCGGCCGAACTGGACGCCGGCGATGTCGTTGACGAGAACGGGGCTCTCCGGTTGGTCGTCCCGACCCCAACGTGGGAGGACTACCTGACCCTCGCGTTCGACGAGATCCGGCACTTCGGCTCGAGTTCGGTTCAAGTGATGCGGCGGATGAGGTCCGCCCTGTTCGGGCTCGCTGCCTCGCTGCCGAGCCAAGAACGGGTCGAGGCGGTGCGACGATATGTCGAGCACCTCGACCGAGACATTGAAGCCTCGCCGTTCGACGCCGATGACAAGAGAATGGCGCGTCAACAAGACCGGCAGGGAATTGGCCTCTCACGCCGCAACGTCGACATGTCGTGAGGCCTAGATCCGTGCGGACAAGGACGTCCCCCTTGAAGGCGCCATGCGAGCCCCCGGGCGTTGCAACGTCAAAGCATCTCGCTTGGAGCTTTCGTATCCGCCATGGGTTTGACTGCGCCTTTAGCCGCCCACTCGGTGGACGTTGGATTCCGACGGATCGGGGCCCTTCGTCGGTACTGGTATGGGCCGAGCGGGCGGACTCATTTCAGTTTGACGACCCGATATCAGAATGGCTGACTCTTTTCGAGTTCGGTCTCGATGACGGCATGACAAGCTGTCGCAATGGGAGGGGGCCATGGCGGTTCATTTTGAAATACGCCATACGACCACTTACAAATATGCGAACCCCGTGACGTTTGGCACGCACCAAGCCATGTTCTTGCCGCGCCCCGCAGTTCGGGGACGCCTGCTCAGTTGGTCCGCGAGAACGAGTCCTCCCTCCAAGATTCGCTGGGTAAGCGATCCGCTGGCAAACAATATCACCGTCATGGAGTTCTCCGAGCCCCGCCCTGAACTTGTCTTTACGTTTCAGTTTCGCGCCGTCCACTACGGCGGACGAGCGGTAGAGGAATTTCCCCTTGAGCCCCGAGCCGAAGACGTCCCCGTCCAGTATACTCCGGACGAATGGACTGACCTTGAGGTTTTCATGCGACCCCACGCCGACGATCAGGATTCCAGCGTTGCCGCGTGGGCCAAGAGTTTCGTCTCCGACAATCGGGGGCGAACGACCGATGTTTTGAAAAGGATCCTGGATTCGTTCCACGACGCCTTCAGCTACAGCGCGCGAGAGGCAGAAGGCACTCAGGCGCCGGGAGAGACCTTGCGCACGAAATCTGGGACCTGCCGCGACTACGCCTGGCTTATGATCGAGGCGTTGCGCCGGCTCGGCTTCGCTTCCCGCTTTGTTAGCGGCTATCTGTATGATGCAGCGCTCGATGGAGGCGCGGCGGGCATTGTCGGCTCCGGCGCCACCCATGCGTGGGTGCAAGTGTTTCTCCCCGGCGCCGGATGGGTGCATTACGACCCGACCAACCGCATCACTGCGGGGTATGACCTCATCCCGGTCGCGATCGCGCGCCATCCTGCACAGGCGGTTCCCCTCGCTGGATCATGGTTTGGCAAGGCGGAGGATTACCTCGGCATGTCGGTCAACATTGCGGTCCACAAGCTCGGTGACGTCTCCGACCTGTCCGAGGAATAGACCATTCGCGACTTTTCAATCGGCGGGCCGCTGGACTTATCGCCGAGAGAGGATGATGCGCTATTCATTCATGAAAAAAGACTTGCTCCGACCCTTGCGGGGCTGAAATTGATCTGCGAGCTTCGCATCCGAACGATGGCCCGCGGACCGCGCGGGTTCACTTTGGCTCCCACTCCTCGGCCAACCGTTTCGCCTCGGCGATCTGCGCAGGCATCATTTTGGCAGCCACTTCATTGCGAAGTTTGACCGCCATGGAGAGCGATGGCGCGCGCGAGACGGCGAGGTTGAGCCACATGCGGGCCATGACGGCGTCCCTGGGCACCCCGTAGCCGTGCTCGTACATCAGGCCAAGGTGAGCCTGCGCCAAGGCGTTCCCATGGTCCGCTGCCTTGCGATACCATTGGGCCGCCTCCGCAGAATTCTGCGGGACCCCATGGCCGCCCCAGAAATATATCGATGCGAGCCGATTCTGCGCAGAGGCATTTCCGCTATCAGCCAACGGACGCAAGAGCCGCATTGCATTGGCGTAGTCGTGTTTAAAATATGCAGCTTCGCCGGCCTCGAGCTGCCCGGCCTCCGCAAATGCGAAGGTACCGACCGCGAGAAGTCCACCTGCCAAGATCTTTCTAGCGTTCCGCTTCATCAGGCGCCGACAGCGCCGCCAGCGGAGGCAAAGGCCAATCCAGCCCGACCGGATGAAGTTACGATGTTCGCCCGGATTCGGGAAAATCCAGAAGAAAGGAGGCTGTCCGTCGCGGGAGGTTCCGCCCCCAGGGCGGTCTGTTGGAATCTTTGCCGCCATCTCAATCCTCGGTGGCGACCGGGATTCGACCCTCCCGGATCCCTTTGACGAAGCCGCGATAGTCGCGAAGGTTCTGGTCGGCGTATTCAACCGCGAACTCGCACACCGCGTCGTCGAACGTCGTATTGGAGCCCATGTAGCCGGCGATCCTCGCCGGGTCGCCGGATCGCGCATGGGCCCGCGCGAGCGCCCAGGCGCAGAGCTTGCCAAATTCCTTCAAAGTCGCGAGGTCCCAGTCTTCCAGGATCGCTGAGATCTTCGCATCCCGAAGCTGGCGAAAGTAGTAGTCGCGACCATTCAGTCCTCGAGTCCAGCCGAGGAAAATGTCGCTCGCGGATTGCATGAGGCGCTGCCCGACGACCACCCGCTCGCCCTGGTTCTTATGTATAGACCCTCCGGCATAGGGCTCGAGTACGGACTTCCGCGCCTCCTTAACCTGCAGGAAAATTGGGTCGTTGTCCGCCGCCATGAACAGCCCGAGCGCGCAATAGGTGCCCACGCTGCCTACGCCGACGACCTTAATTGCAAAGTCAAACAGCCGGAAGCGGTCAAACAGCGTTCGAACGTGCTCGGGCAAGGATTTGCGATAGCGTCCGAGCGCGTCGGCGTATCCCGACGTTACCCCCGGGGCCTGCTCGTCGGTTGGATGGAAGATCAGCGGCGGCACGTCCTTGATCCTCGGCGCCGAGCCGTAATGCTCGACGAGCTTCGGGAACAGGCTGTCCGGCAGGCTTTTCCGGCGCGCCTGCTCGAACTCTCTGCCTCACGCGCTCCACCTCGGCTCCGGACGGCAGAACCTTGAGAACGCGCTCGAGATCGATGCGATCGTACCAGACATCCAGTGCGCGCATCGAAGCGTAGTCGGCCATTCGTTCACGGTAGGAGCAGACGGACTCCATCGCCGCCTTCGCTGCATCGCTGTCGAGGAAGTCGAGATGGCGGGCGGCGATGACGATGCTGGCCGCGAGTCGCTTGACGTCCCACTCCCAGGGAGCCGGCAGGGTTTCGTCGAAATCGTTTATATCGAAGAAGATGTTGCGCTCCGGCGTGGCGAAGCCGCCGAAATTCATCAGGTGAGCGTCGCCGCAAGCCTGCACGCGCAGTCCGGACTTTGGGGTCGACGCCAGATCGGCCGCCATGACCGCGGCCGCCCCGCGATAGAAGGCGAAAGGCGATTGGGACATGCGTCCGAAGCGAATTGGGATCAGCGCCGAGATTCGGCCCTCGTTGGACTCGCGCAGAAGCTCGATCGGATCGCGCCGATCCTTGGGAGGCTTCCAACCGCCATGCGCGGCTCGCGGCGTCGCATCGCGCAGCGCCTTGCCTGCGGCGCGCCTCTCGTCCGCGGATATGTATGCTGCGGGGGCGCCTGACGAGTCTCTTCCGCCGGTTGGTGTTTCGCGTTAGCCTTGCGCATGCCAATGGTCCCGCCCGACCATGAGTACTCCAGCACGACCCGCTAGACTACCCCAAGCACAAGGGAAATTCGAGCCTATTGAGCCCGGCAAGCCCGGCACGTCTAGCAGGGCTGTTGAAGAAGGGTTCCGTTTCGCTTTGAGGACTGGTTCGTCGCCGTTTCGGGATTCGAACTCGATCTCGAGGGTGCCGTCGTCGAGAAGTTTGGCGGTTCCTTCGCCATCGACCTCATCGCCTTCCTCGCAGCCGGCCCAGTGAAAGCCGATCAAGTCGCGGGCGTATTCGACTTCGAGGCCAGCCTCCAAGGCGCCGAAGGCGATTTCGCCGCCTTGCGCGGTGATTATCAGCGGCGCCGCCCCGCAGAGATCGAGGAGCCCGGTCCCAGAGATCGACCTCGACGATCCGCCGGCGGCCGATCAGTCGGCAGTTCGCCGGGACCTTCACGCCGAGGCCTCCAGCAGCTTCGGCAACCGCGCCAGATTGTAAGTCGTGCTGATTGTTATTCTCACCAAGGCGTTTGAGTACGCAAAGAGGGGGTTGACCGCCGTTCCCGATTACTTCCCGGCCGCCTATGAGTTGCGCGCAAGGGGGGCGACAGCGCTCTCGGTCGTGCTGGTCGCTCTCGTCTGCTTTCTAGCCGGGCTCTTGGCCCGCATCGTGCCCGCGCAGCACGTCGTCAAAAGCACGGAGTCGTCGGTGCTCTTGAAGATTCCGGCCTACGAATATCTGAAACAGGAGAGCGCAAGCGCGCTGGGGGCCGCCCAGAGCACTGACCTGCCCGTGGTCTTCGTGCCGATGGATGGGGATGGCAACTCGGCCTTCAAACTGAACCGTTGCCTGACGGCCTCGTCCCAATCTTCGTCCTGGGCGCGCCGAATCGGCATTCCGGGTCGGTCTTTTTCTTTCCCGCGGACATCATTCGCCCCGCCGGCGTCGAGCTGTTGGCAGCGCTCAACTGCCTGAGGCGATGCGGCGCGGGCGCCTTTGCGCTGAGCGCCAATTGGCCGCCTGCTAACATTCGGGATAACGTCTCCTGTCTCGTTGCGGGGAGGAACAGCGTGAAGATCGGCATTGTCGGGGCAGGACAGGTCGGCGCCACCGCGGCCTATTCCATGATGATGCGCCGTGTCGGTTCGGAGATCATGCTTGTCGATCGCAACGCAGATCTGGCGGTCTCGCAGTCGCGCGACATTCTGGACGCTACGCCTTTTGCGGATCCTGTCCGGGTCCGCGCGGGGGAGTCGGCCGATCTCGACGGCGCGCGCGTGGTCGTCGTTGCGGCCGGGACCAACCAGAGGCCGGGGGAGAGCCGGCTGGACCTGCTCTCGCGCAACGCCGAAATCTTCGCAGAGATCGTGCCGACAGTGTTGGCGGCCGCGCCGGACGAAAATTCGTCGTGTTGCCAAAGCGCTGGATCGTCGAGCGCACCTTCGCCTGGCTCGGAAGATGCCGCAAGCTCGCGCGCGACTGGGAGAGCTTCAATCAGAAAGCGCTCGCCTTCCTGCGCCTCGCCTCGATCCGCCTCATGTTGAGAAAGCTATGCAATCCGGCGTGATGTTCCCGGATAGACTCTCAGGCTTTGGTCGGTATAAGGCGCATGACCATTTTAGATGTGCCCTTGGGCGCGGGCAACCAGTTCGCTTCCTTGTCTGCGCCGGGTGACTTGGGTTGGATCCGTCGTAAACGACTCGGCGCGAAACGGAGTCCGTTGAACGTGGCGCAGTCGGAAGAAGCCTAATTTACAGCGCCGCCAGAGACACGGAACATGGAGTCTTGTCCGGCTTTGACTTGAACGTCGCAACGGCCTCCTTCAAGTCGTTCTCCTTGATCCCGTACTCGGTCACCAGCGACTTCGCCAGGCGATTTGCCTGATCCTGTGACATCAGGGATTGACCAACTGCGGTATCAATCGCCTTACAGACCGAGGCCACACCGCCGAGCGCAGCGCCGCCCATTTCCCCCACCAAGCCGCCGCCTACCGCCCCCAGTATCAGTCCGACAATCAATACCGCGACGTAAGATAAGAATCTGATCATTGTCCCAACCTTCGGAGCGTGCTGCGCTCAGTCTCACTTTGCGGTTCCGAAAGCTACCCAACCCAACTCCTGGTACAAGCTTCTCCTGCGGATGCCTCTAGTTGCACTCGCATTTTGCTTTCGTCCAGCAAAGGGGCGACGTCACGCCGTGGTCTTCTCCCTCCTTGCACATGGCCTGCTTTCCCGGCGGGCATGCAACGCTGCATCCCCCGCACGCGGCGTTGGCGGGCGCTGAGCAAGACGTGCCCGGCCCGTTCGGCATCACTATCCCTGCTGACGACCCGCCACAGGAGCAAACCGACATTTGTCCCCAAACGGTTGTTCTCCAGAGTCCAGACCACGGCTTGCCGACATGGGCGCAGACGTTTGGACATTTCTTGGCCGCATCTCCCTCGTTCCAGATTGGACCGGCTTTGATTTCGTTGGGAAGCGGCTGATTCGTTTCCCCGGCGTACACGCCCACTGCGCCATTCGGAAAAACGAGTGACGCAAGGAGACATGGCAACACAATGCGAGCTTTTCGCAGCAAGCGATGCAACCACGCTAAATCGAGACCCGCCTGATAGTGCTCCATGATCAAGTCGCTCGGTTGATCAAAGGGGACCCCAAAAGCTTCTTCGAGGAAGGACTGACCTCACCGGCTGGCGGCTCTCAGTTGCTGCTGCAATTCATCGTTCCGGCATTCGCGCCGCTCGATCCCGTGCAGTGCATGTTCGACATGTTGGGCATGCCGACATTCGGCACGCCCATGGTCGATGTGTCGGGATTGTCGACCAGCGTGCCGACGCCGTGACCGCCGACATAAACGCCGCTGGAATCGTAATTGGCGTTGCCGTAGCGATCGAACGCCGGCGGAGCCGGACCCGACTGAGCAGGCGTTGGACCTGGGCTCGGGCCGAGCGGCGGCGTCGTAGTGACCACCGGATGTTGGAGCGCGCCCGCCGAAGGCCCGTTTGTCGGCCCGCAAGCTGCGAGGACGAAGCCGCACAGGATTAGCAGACACAAGGCGCGCAGACCCATCGTCAACCTCCTTCTGTTCACGACCGGTCGGCCGGCCCGAGTGGCGAATTGTTGGATCGTCGCCAGTCTGATACTTCTCATCTTGCACGGCGGCCATCGAAAAAACAATAATCCAGCAGCTCCGGATTCTCGGTGAGAAGCTTCCGCGCGATCGGTTGCAAGTCAAAGGGGGCGGCGAAGTGCTCGAATGTGTTCGAGGAGCGGTATATGATGGACTTTGCGACGAGCCGCCCGAACGATCTCGCGCAGCCCATCGGGGCTTTTGGCGAATAGCTCGTTGACGGCGGCGTTCGCGGGCTTAGCTTCACTCTTGGTCATGGCGGGGTTCCTAACAGGGAATCGGTGACTTCGACATCACCAGCCTGTCATGACCGCCTCTCGCCTTCAGCGATTTTGCAGAACCTTCAACACTCTACTTTTTTTCAACTGTTTGTCCGACGCGTGTCTTGGCCTAAGACTTTGATATAATTGGTGCCGGTTGAGGGACTCGAACCCCCGACCCACGGTTTACAAAACCGTTGCTCTACCAGCTGAGCTAAACCGGCGGCGCGTGCGGCACTGCGCTAGCAGCGAGGGCGCGCGGGCGCAAGGGCGCGCTTCAAGCGGGTGCTATCCCCACGAATTGTGGACGACGAGGCTGCTTGCGCGGCACGTTCGCGAGCACGGCCCAAGGGCGGGGCACGAATGCCTCGCCACGCTGGCGCAGGGCGCGCTGCGCAAGATCCTTTCGGCCCGTGCGGTCAAGCCGCACAAGGTTCGTTACTATCTCGAACGGCGCGATCCCGACTTCGAGGCCAAGATGGCCGAAGTCCTCTGCGTCTATCGCGAGGTCGAGCTGTTGAAGCAATCCGAAGGCGAGCAAGCCGGAGAGGCTCCGGCAATGGCGATCGTCTCCTACGACGAGAAGCCGGGGATGCAGGCGATCGGACCGCTTCGCTGCAAAGGCTCAACGCCGCCTATCCGCCGGCCACCGCGATCACACTCATTCCCGACAATCATTCGGCGCACGTCTCACGGGAGACCAGCGCGTGGCTGGCCGCGCAGTCCGAGGGCCGCTTCACCTTCGTGTTCACGCCCAAGCAATCTGGTCGAAGGCTTCTTCTCGAAGCTGGCGCGCTCCGTGCGCCGCCACATCCGCGTCGCCTCGAAGCAGGAATTGAAAGACCGCATCATGGCCGTCATCAGCACCATCAACCGCGACCCCGTCGTCCATACTTGCACCTACAGCCTCAGCGAGGCGGCGTAATATGAGTCGATCGTCAGAAGCGGTGTACTAATTTAGCTGTGCCCGATGACCGTAGTCCCTCCCGTCACGATGCTGAAACTGTGCTGCGTAAAGCTTCCGGCGAACTCGAGCGCGGCCTGGTTCGTGCCGTTGGTCAGCGTCAGCGTTCCCAGCGTGCCGGCGCCATTCTCGCTGAAGCTGAAGAGCGACCAGGAGCCGCTCAGATCGACGTGATCGCCGGGGAGGAAGTTGTCGATTTGCGACCCGCCGTAGCCGAGCGGGTCAGTCAGATCGAGCGTCCCGCTGCTCGCTCCGGTGAAGTCGATCGTCTGGCCGGCGGCGAGCGTCGAATCGAACTCGAGCGTCGAAGCGCCCTGGATCGTGTCGGTTCCCGTGCCGCTGACGGCGCCCTCGAGGTCTAGCGTCCCGGACGAGACGAGGAGGTTGAAAGCGTTATCAAACGCTGGCGCGATCGCGCTCGCGCCCGTCCCGCCGGTCTTCTCGAACAGGCCGTCGTTGGTGATCGAGGACGAAGGCGACAGGCCGAGATTGATGCCGCTATTGTCCGTGATGTCCCAGGTTCCGGTCGAGGCGTTGAGAAGCTCCGCGATATTCCCAGACGTGTCGCCGACGGCGACGGCTCCGCCGTTTTGCGTCAGCGTCCCCGCGTCGTCGAAAGTCGCCGTCCCCGCGATGGTGAGGCTCGAGACGCTCGTCGTTCCCTGGGCGATAAGGCTGTCCGCTCCGTTCACGGTTGCGCCGTTGAAAGCGGCTTGGCCCGTCAGCGTGAGATTGCCTCCCGAGACGGTCACGGACGTTCCTGACCCTGCCTGGAAGTCCTGCGAATAGTTGAGGACCTGGTCGAGCGTGACGTTCGTTCCTGCTCCCGACAGCTGCCAGTTCGCGACCGAGATCGACCCTTTGCCGTCGAAGGTCGTCACGCCGCCGGTGAGGCTCAAAGTGCCCGACCCGGCGACCGCGCCGTTGATGTTGGAGACTCCGGAGAGCGTCAGGACGTCGCTCGCGCCAATATTGACCGTTGCTCCGCTGGCGGTCTCCTCGATCGACCGCACCGTCGTCGAGGCCGTAACCGAGACCGTATAGGTTCCAGCCGTCGAGATCGCGACGCTGTCCGTGGTCCCGGGAACCGACCCGGTGCTCCAGTCCGCGGCCGTGGCGAAGTTGCCGCTGACCGGGTTCTTCCAGCTCGGACCGAGTGTGATCTGAGAGTAGCCGTTGTTGAGCGGAACGACGTCGAATGAATCGCCGGCGTAGGATGAGCCCACCTTGAACGAGCCAACCGTTGCCCCGTTGTCGTAGAGCACGAGACTTCCGGAGACATAGGCCGCGTCGGTCACCCCCCGGACGTCGAGATTCTCGCCCGACACCCATCCTGTCAGGGTCATCCCGTTCGGCAAGCCCGAATAGTCGTCGAGCTCCAGCGTTCCGCCGGCGCCGGAGAAGGCGATCGTGTCGGTCCCCGAAGCGCTGGCGCCGTACAGGTTCAGCGTCGAGCCGGCGCCGATCGTCACGCTGCCCGACCCGGCGAGCGCGCCATCCATGTTCAGCGTTTCAGCCGCGGCGACGGTCAACGCTCCGTTGTCGACGATCGTCGAAGCGTAGAACGTGCCGGATTCCGTCACGCTGCTGCCCTTGTCGATCGTGATTGCTCCCGCCGCAGCGCCGCCGGCCGTGCCGATCTCGATCGAGGAGGTCGAGTCGTAGACGTAGAGCGTGACACCGTTCTGGTGCACGTCCTGCTGGAGGGCCGCGAGCTGGACCTTCCCGCCGTTCTGCGCGTAGACGCTGTCGCTGGTCGATACGAAAATCCCCTCGACCGTGAACGTCCCCCCGTTGACCGAATAGGAGCTGGCGGCCGAGCCAGTGCCGCTGTCGGAAACGTTCCCATCGTCGGTCACCGTCCCTCCCGCGAGGACGGAATAGGAGGTGTAATAGTCCACGAGCTGGCCGGCGGTCAGGCTGCCGCCGTTCTCGACCACGAACGGGCTGCCGTAGCCGCCGTAGACTGTCCCGGTCACCGTCATCGCGCCGCCGTTGAGCGTCGCGCCGGCGTAGCTGTTGAACGTTGCGTCGCCCGAAATGGTGATGGAGCTGCCAGCGTAGAGAACCGCCGAAGCCGACGAGGTCGCCGTGAGGCCGCCGTCCGCTCCTGTGCCGACCACCTTGAACACGCCCTGAAGCAGGGTCTCGCCCTCGAGAGTTAGCCCGTAGGCGTTCCCGGCGCCGTCGATGACTTGCGCTTCGCCGTTCGCGGCGGCGGCGACGGTGACGGTGTCGTTCACTCCGGGCGCGGCCGCCGCGGGATTCTGTCCCGTCGACGTATCGTCCCAGTTCGCCTTCGCGTTCCAGAACCCCGCGACCGGGCCGACCCACTGATACGCGTCGCTGGTCGTCGTTCCGGCGGGCGCCGTGGCGCTCGGCGCGGCTCCCTCATAGTCGATCTGGTAGGTGGACCCGCCATTGAGCGGGACAGTGGAGAAATGATCCTTGTAGGTCCCGCTGAGGTTGAGCGTCGCGACGATCGTCGCCCCAGCGTAGATGTTGAGTTCGCCGGCCGCGTAGTGCGCCGCGGTGATCGTGGCGTAGGGGTAGGTGAAGTCGATGACGTCGGCGGCGCCGAACCCGGTGATCGTAGGCGCGAACATATTTGAGGCATTGAGGTCGTTAGAGCTGTTGATCGCCAGCTGTCCTCCCGCGCCGGCAAACGCGATCGTGACGGCCGATCCGCTCGAAGTCGGAGGTCAGGCTCAGCTTCGAGCCGGCGTCGATGGTCACCGTGCCGGCGCCGGTCAGCGCGCCTTCTTGGTTCATCGTCGCTTTCGCCTGGACGGTCGCGCTGCCGTCGACCTCTAGTTTCGCCTCGACAGTGAGCGACTGCCCAGCGCCGACGTTCAGAACTCCGTTGTCGACGATGGCCCCCGACGACGTATAGAATGTGCCGGCCTCCGTCACCGTCTGGCCCGCGTCGATGGTGATCGTCCCAGCCGCCACGCCACCCGTCGTTCCGATCTCGATCGACGAGGTCGCGTCGTAGACGTAGAGCGTGACGCCGTTCCCGTGCGAATCCTCGGTCAGCGAGGCGAGCTGAACCTTTCCGCCGTTCTCGGCGTAGACGCTGTCGCTGGTCGAAGTGAACGCTCCCTTAACCGTGAACGTGCCGCCGTTCACCGTGAAGGAGCTGCCGTAGTAGCCCAGCGTGCCGTCGTTCACGCCCCCGCTGACGGTCAGCGCGCTTCCAGCGTAGACGGAATAGCTGCTGGCGTAGTCGGCGAGCTGGACAGCGGTCAGACTGCCGCCGTTCTCCATCACGAACTGGCTGCCATAGCCGCCGTTGAGCGTCCCCGTGCCCGTCAGCTTCAAAGCGCCGCCGTTGAGCGTGGCTCCGGCGTAGCTGGCGAAGGTGGCGGCGCCGGCAACGGATAGCGAGCTGCCGCCATAGAGATAGGCCGACGCCGAAGTCGCCAAAGACAGTCCGCCCGCGCCGATGTTGAACACGCCGTCGAGCAGGGTCTCGCCGTCGAGCGTCAGCGAATAGGCGTTGCCGTTGCCAACGACGACCTGCGCCGCGCCGCCCGCCGCCGCGCCGATGGTCACCAAGTCGCTCTTCCCCGGGGCCACCGCTGCGGGATTTTGGCCCGCCGTCACGTCATTCCAGTTCGCTTTCGCGTTCCAGAAGCCCGCGACGGGACCAACCCACTGATACGTGTCCGCGCTCGTCGTCCCAGCCGGCGCGGCTTTCGTTCCGCCCCCGAGGTAGTCGATCTGGTAAGTCGACCCGCCGTTGACCGGCAGGACCGAGAACGTGTTGGTGTAGGTCCCGGTGAGGTTGAGCGTGGCGGCGAGCGTCGCTCCGGCATAGAGCTTCAGTTGGCCGGTTGCATATTGCGCCGAGGTGATCGTCGCGTAGGGGTCGTAAAAGTCGATGACGTCGGCCACGCCGAATCCCGTGATCGTGGGCACGAACACGTTCGAGGCGTTGAGGTCGTTATAGCTGTTGATCGCCAGCACTCCGCCCGCGCCGGCAAACCCGATCGTGACGGCCGATCCGCTCGAGTTGGAGGTCAAAGTCAGCTTCGCGCCGGCGTCGATGGTCACCGTGCTGGAGCCCGTTATCGCGCCGTTTTGAGTGAGCGTCGCGTTCGCTCCAATGGTCATTTTCGCGGCAAGATCGAGCGCGCCGGACACTGTCATCTGCCCTTTCGCGCCGATCGTCACGCCGCCGAAGTCGTCCAACGTCCCGTCGACATTGAGCGACTGCCCAGCGCCGACGTTCAGAACTCCGTTGTCGACGATGGCCCCCGACGACGTATAGAACGTGCCGGCCTCCGTCACCGTCTGACCCGCGTCGATGGTGATCGTCCCAGCCGCCACGCCACCCGTCGTTCCGATCTCGATCGACGAGGTCGCGTCGTAGACGTAGAGCGTGACGCCGTTCCCGTGCGAATCCTCGGTCAGCGAGGCGAGCTGAACCTTTCCGCCGTTCTCGGCGTAGACGCTGTCGCTGGTCGAAGTGAACGCTCCCATAACCGTGAACGTGCCGCCGTTCACCGTGAAGGAGCTGCCGTAGTAGCCCAGCGTGCCGTCGTTCACGCCCCCGCTGACGGTCAGCGCGCTTCCAGCGTAGACGGAATAGCTGCTGGCGTAGTCGGCGAGCTGGACAGCGGTCAGACTGCCGCCGTTCTCCATCACGAACTGGCTGCCATAGCCGCCGTTGAGCGTCCCCGTGCCCGTCAGCTTCAAAGCGCCGCCGTTGAGCGTGGCTCCGGCGTAGCTGGCGAAGGTGGCGGCGCCGGCAACGGATAGCGAGCTGCCGCCATAGAGATAGGCCGACGCCGAAGTCGCCAAAGACAGTCCGCCCGCGCCGATGTTGAACACGCCGTCGAGCAGGGTCTCGCCGTCGAGCGTCAGCGAATAGGCGTTGCCGTTGCCAACGACGACCTGCGCCGCGCCGCCCGCCGCCGCGCCGATGGTCACGAGGTCGTTCTTCCCCGGGGCCACCGCTGCGGGATTCTGGCCCGCCGTCACATCGTTCCAGTTCGCCTTCGCGTTCCAGAAGCCCGCGACGGGACCAACCCACTGATACGTGTCCGCGCTCGTCGTCCCAGCCGGCGCGGCTTTCGTTCCGCCCCCGAGGTAGTCGATCTGGTAAGTCGACCCGCCGT
Organism: uncultured Alphaproteobacteria bacterium; assembly: GCA_963749715.1. Lineage (GTDB taxonomy): Bacteria > Pseudomonadota > Alphaproteobacteria > Rhizobiales > Beijerinckiaceae > Roseiarcus. Next base: position 72,401 of record CAVVNR010000009.1, on the reverse strand, counting down.
TGACCGGCAGGACCGAGAACGTGTTGGTGTAGGTCCCGGTGAGGTTGAGCGTGGCGGCGAGCGTCGCTCCGGCATAGAGCTTCAGTTGGCCGGTTGCATATTGCGCCGAGGTGATCGTCGCGTAGGGGTCGTAAAAGTCGATGACGTCGGCCACGCCGAATCCCGTGATCGTGGGCACGAACACGTTCGAGGCGTTGAGGTCGTTATAGCTGTTGATCGCCAGCACTCCGCCCGCGCCGGCAAACCCGATCGTGACGGCCGATCCGCTCGAGTCGGAGGTCAAAGTCAGCTTCGCGCCGGCGTCGATGGTCACCGTGCTGGAGCCCGTTATCGCGCCGTTTTGAGTGAGCGTCGCGTTCGCTCCAATGGTCATTTTCGCGGCAAGATCGAGCGCGCCGGACACTGTCATCTGCCCTTTCGCGCCGATCGTCACGCCGCCGAAGTCGTCCAACGTCCCGTCGACATTGAGCGACTGCCCAGCGCCGACGTTCAGAACTCCGTTGTCGACGATGGCCCCCGACGACGTATAGAACGTGCCGGCCTCCGTCACCGTCTGACCCGCGTCGATGGTGATCGTCCCAGCCGCCACGCCACCCGTCGTTCCGATCTCGATCGACGAGGTCGCGTCGTAGACGTAGAGCGTGACGCCGTTCCCGTGCGAATCCTCGGTCAGCGAGGCGAGCTGAACCTTTCCGCCGTTCTCGGCGTAGACGCTGTCGCTGGTCGAAGTGAACGCTCCCATAACCGTGAACGTGCCGCCGTTCACCGTGAAGGAGCTGCCGTAGTAGCCCAGCGTGCCGTCGTTCACGCCCCCGCTGACGGTCAGCGCGCTTCCAGCGTAGACGGAATAGCTGCTGGCGTAGTCGGCGAGCTGGACAGCGGTCAGACTGCCGCCGTTCTCCATCACGAACTGGCTGCCATAGCCGCCGTTGAGCGTCCCCGTCACCGCCATTGCGCCGCCGTTGAGCGTGGCTCCGGCGTAGCTGCCGAAGGTGGCGGCGCCCGAAACGTCGAGCGCGCTCCCCGAATAGAGAACGGCAGAGGCGGAGGTCGACTCGGAGAATCCGCCCGCGCCGATGTTGAACTGCCCTTCGAGCAGGGTCTCGCCGTCGAGTGTCAGCGAATAGGCGTTTCCGTTGCCAATGACGACCTGGGCCGCGCCGTTCGCCGCCGCGCCGATGGTCACCAGGTCGTTCTTCCCAGGGGCCACCGCTGCGGGATTCTGCCCCGCCGTGACATCGTTCCAATTCGCCTTCGCGTTCCAGAAGCCCGCGACCGGCCCGACCCACTGATACGTGTCCGCGCTCGTCGTCCCTGCCGGCGCGGCATTCGGCGCTCCCGCCAGATCGACCTGCGTGTAACCTCCCGAGATCGCGACTGTCGAGAAATTGTCCCCGGTGTACCCGCTGCCGATGTTGAACTTTGCGACAAGATTGGCGCCGTTATACACGCTCAGATAGCCGGAAGCGTAAGTCGCGCTGGTGGCGGTCCCTTGATATTCGATGACGTCGGTCGCTCCGAACCCGGTGATCGCCGGCTTGAAATTGCCTAGCGCGTCGAAATCGCCGGACGCTAGCCAGAGCTGTCCGCCCGTTTGCGCGAAATCGATGGTGACCAAGTCCGACGTTCCGGGATCGACGCCGTTCAGCGTCAGCGACGAGCCCTTGTCGATGTTGATCGTGCCCGTGCCAGTGAGGCCGCGGCTGGACCCGTTTCCGTAGAGGGTAAGGCTGGTGCTCGGCGCGACTGTGATCGTGCCATTGTCGACGATGACCGGCGCGCTGAAGGTCCCAGACTCGGTGAATACGACGCCCGAGTCGATCGTGATCGAGCCGGCGGTCCCTACGTTCTGGCCGCCGATTTCGATGGTAGACGTTCCGTCCGCGGTGAGCGTGAGGCCGCCGCTCGTTCCATTGAGCGCGTTGATCTCGACGCGGCTGCTGTCCGAAGCGTTGATGGACCCGTTCTGGGTCGTGAGCGTCCCGTCGACCGTGAAGGAGCCGGCGCCGGTCACAGTCAGGCTGCTGCCGAACGAGGCGGCGCCCGTGATCGTCAGGGTGCCGTCGGTCAGCGACACGTATCCGGAGGGATCAAAGGTCGCGGTTGCGGCGACAAGCGAATCCCCCGCGTCGAGGAAGAGCTCGGCGCCGCCGAGGACGGTGAGTGAGGGGCAAGGAGTGGATGTCGAGTTGAACGTGCCTTCGAGGGTCGTATCGCCCTTGATCGTCAGCGCCGGCAGAAGCGCCGGCGACGACGATGAGGAGCCGCTGACGTCGAACGTGCCGGTCCCAAGCGTCAGCGAGGTGGCGGCGGAATCGGAGAGCGCGGTGGTCGCGATGTCGCCGCTTAGCGTTGTCGCGCCGATCAGGGTCAGCGTGGTGAGCGTCGCTGTCGAGGACGTGGAAAGGCTAAGCCCGGCGTTTTCGAGCGTGAAGGTCGAGCCGAAAGTCGCCGCGCCCTGGACGCTGGTTGTCCCGCCGTCGAGCGTGGCCCCATTCGCAAATGTCGCCGTTCCGTAGTCGTAGATGGTTCCGTTGAGCTGGAGGAAGCCGGTGAGATTCAGCGCCCCGGAGTTATTTCCCGTGTAATAGGAGCCGGTTAGGTTGACCGAACCCGCCCCGGTCGAGGATAGGTTCAAGGTCGCGCTCTCGAGCGCGCCCGAACCGGTGAGGGTATCCGTCCCGGAGCCGGCGTTGATCGTGGCGGTGTCGCTGGACGTCGGCGGAGCCGTCGCTGGCGTTGAGGGTGCGGTGTTCCAGTTGGCCGCGGTGTTCCAATCCGTGGACGCAGCGCCGGTCCAGGTGTCATTCAAGGCCATTATCCCCTCCCAGGTCGAAGTGACCGCACTATTCAAACCTTGACGGCGCAACCGCCTCCGCAGCGCCGTCTCCAAACGTCAGATTTCAAACTGCGCCTGCGCCACAGTGAGCATTCCTTGCCGTTCCTCGCTGTGACCCAACTCACACAGCCTGCGCTGCGCTTGCCCTCCCTCGCTCCGACGGCTCTCCTTGCGCAGTACGCCAACTGGCTTTCCTGAACGCTAGCGCCGCGAAGGCGGCGAACGAGTTTGTCAATCACCGCCAGCACGCTTATTCAAGGTCGGCGGGCAATCGTCCGACGGCCACCAGGCGCGCCGGAGGGCCGCCATCCCGGCGAGGACTTGAACGGCGGCGGCAGGCTGTCAATCTTTCTGGTGACCAGCACAGGCCGAGGCGGTAAAGTGGCCTAAAGCAACAGACACAGCCCGCCGGGCCCTTGTTCTGTTCAGAACGGAAAGGCCGGCAATCGCCACCGACGCCAAATCCCCGCTTCCCGGGTTCGACGACCCCCTCCCACTCTCACTGGACGGGTCGAACGCATCGAGCGAAGATCGCGGCGCCTTCGGAGGCTAAGTCGCGTCCCGGGGTCAGGACAGAAAAGAGCTTAACAGGCATGGGCTTTCTGCGTCGATTGGCGGTGCTGCTGTCGCATTGGTTCGACGACGCGACCTGGGCGATCATGTCGATTGGCGCGCTCATGGGGCCCAAGAGAAAGTTCCAGGTCGTCGAGCAAGAGGACCTTGTTTTCCTTGTCCAGGCGTTACGAGCGCGATCGGCGCCCCGCGCTCTCGGGGCATCGCTGCGTTTTGTCGAAGGGCAATTTGTCGAAGACGCTGGCGCTCGGGTTCGGTCGCACCTTGACGGCGGACAGATTGAGATCGTCCTGGCGAGGCGCCGCTTCGTGTTCCGATCCTTGGAGCTCCCCCAGCAGGCGTCTGGCTTTCTTGACGCCATCGTTCGCTCGCAAATTGACCGGCTGACGCCTTGGAGCCCTATCGAGGCGGCTTTCGGCTGTGGCCCGCCGACGGAAACGTCGAGCGGCCGCATCGGCATTGTCGTTGCCGCAACGGCGCGATCTTCAGTCATTCCCTTTGTGACGGCGCTCGAGGCGCTGAAACCGAGCTCGATCGTCGTTTCGGCGGCGTCGAACGGCGCGGGTGACGAAGCGCAACGCCGAACAATTGTCTTCTCGCAGCAGTCAAATCGCGAATTGTCGATGCAGCGTGTGCGTCGATTTCTCATCGCGGCGCCGGCGGCGGCAGGTTTCGCGGCCCTCGCCGCATTCGCAGCCTGGATATTTGTCGGCGCCGATCTCGAGGCGTCACGGCAGCAGATCTCTCGGCAAATGGCCGAACGCCGCGTTGCGCTCTTGAGCGGACGCGCCGGGGTCTTGGAGGAATTGGCTGCGAAGCTGGCGCAAAGGAAGCGCGAATTGCCGGCCACCGTCATTGTCCTCGAGTTTCTCTCGCAGGCCTTGCCGGACGATACTCATCTGACCGAACTGCATGTGGCGGAGGGCAAGCTGGAGATCACGGGCGTCACCCGCGAAGCCGCGTCCTTGATCCAGATCATCGAGCAGACCGATCAGTTCAAGAAGGCCACGTTCTTTGCGCCGACGACGCGGGGTCCGCAGGAGGTCGGCGAACAGTTTCACATCCAAGCTCAAATCGTGCCCTACTTTCCATCATTTCGATGAGCGCTACCAGTTTAAGCACCACACGATCAACTCGCCGCCAATGGCTGGCGCTGCTGACCTATGTGGTCCTCGTGGTCGGTCTCGCGGCGACCGCTGTCGCCATGATATCCGACCTTTTGGGGGGGTACGCCGCTCTCGACGCGAGTTGGGCGGCGCTTGCGCGCCTCGATCGGCAGCTGCAACGCTTCGCGGGCAGCCAGGACTCGGCGAGCGGGGTAGTGAACGGGCCGCCTTTCCTCAGCGGCAAGACCATCACCATTGCCGGCGCGGCCTTGCAGGAACGCGTCGAGGCCGCAGTCAAGAAAGCGGGCGGCAATGTCTTGTCGTCCCAGATCGATTTGCAGGGTCCGCACGCCGCGGAAGGGTTTGTCGACCTGACCGAGAGTCTGGAAATCGATCAGGACTCCTTGCAACCGCTGCTGTACGATCTCGAAGCCGGCATGCCGTATCTTTTCGTTGAAAATCTTGCGATACAGGCTCCGCAAGCCTTTGGCGAAGCAGAAGGGGCGCCGATGCGCGTCCTTGTCACGGTGTCCGGACAGTGGCGAGACTCCCAATGAGACCCACGGCAATCGCGATGGCCATCGCCGGAGTTTTCGCGTCGTCGGCCGCGGGCTTGGCGCAACCTCAACCCTACAGAATCTCGCTCGCTGCAATCGAGGCCGAAAGCCCCAAGGCGGATCTGAACGTCGAAGCGCCCGCGGATCCGGGATCGCCGGCGGCCGAACCGCCGACAACCGGGAATCCCTTGTGGGCCATTCCCATTTCGAAGCTTTCCGCGACGCGCGATCGACCGCTGTTCTCCGCGTCGCGCCATCCGCGGACGCCGACCGTGGCCGCCGCGCCGGCTCAGCCCTCGACTGCGAAGCCCCAACCGGTTGCATTGGAGACGCCGCCCTTCGCGCTGGTTGGAACGATTATCGGCGACAACGGTGGTATCGCGATTCTCTTCGACGAGACCTCCAATATGGCGATAGGAGTTAAGGAGGGCGAGCAAGCCGCCGGATGGACGTTGCGCTCTGTGGAATCGCGTTCGGCAATCTTGGAGGGGACCGGCCGCTCAGTAAGGCTGGATCTGCCGGAACCCGATGCGCAGGCGGCTCCAGCGCCGCGTGTCGCGGAAGCGCCGAGGAAGCGCAGATTTAAGCCAGACAACCCTGACTGACGGAGAGACTTTCGGCTCACCCGCTGCGTTGCCTAAGCCACGCAACTGGCCACACCGGCAATCATCGAGGGGGGTCGGGACGCCATTCATAAGCCAATCGGCGGGCTTCCCAGAGTTGGGCTTCGCTCATCTTGGAGGCGACCGCGTCTCGAATGAGCAACCAATGATCACGCACTCTCGGCCCGGCATGCGCCACAGCAAGGTTCAACCAAGCGTGTGCGAGCACGAAGTCCTGCACCACGCCCTGCCCTTTGTCGTACATCAAACCCAGGAAATACTGGGCTTCGGGGAGGCCAGTCGACGCTGCGAGATGAAGCCAATACGCGGCGGCGAGGAAATTTTGCGGCACGCCTTGGCCGCGTAGATACATGACGCCGATATAGGTCTGCGCGCGCGGATCCCACTGCGTTGCGAGGGGCAGAAAAATCTGCGCCGCCAGTGGGTAGTTCTGGCGAGCGTAGGCTCGCGTTCCTTCGGCGAACGCGTCCGCTCGCGCGATTGGGGCTAGCACAGTCGATAGCACAAGAACGAGAAGCAGACCCAAAAACGCCGCGCGAACCGACCCACGTCTCCACATCCAGCCCGTTAACTCCGTTTTGCCGGCTTCCCTCGACACCCGAAAACCTCCCAGCGCATCCCGCTCAGTCCAGAAAGGGGAGCATCGTTTCCAGCACCCAACCGAACCATATTGCCGGCGCGAAAAATGCTCCAAACGGAACCCGGCCCGCCGCGCGCAAAACTCGCACCCGCTTCCACTGACGAAGGGCGTAAGCCGTCAGCGCGGCGATCGCGGCGATTTCAATCGCTATAGGCAGCATTGGCAAGCTCAACCACGCGCCCGCCGCTCCGGCCAATTTCACGTCGCCGAGCCCAAGCCCCTCCCGTCCGCGAAGACCCCGATAGGCGACGCGCATGATCAAAAACAATCCAGCGGCCAATGCCGCGCGCGAAAGCGCCATCAGCCCGCCTTCCAAGCCGTAATCGGGGCCCGCTACACCCGCGTGAATGACGCCAAGCGCGAAGGCGCTCCCGCTCAAAGCGTTGGGAACCACGAAGCGACGAGCGTCCGCCGATGCGATCCCAAGCATAAGGACCCCGAGGGCGCCGCCAAGCGCGCCCTCCGCGCCAGGCGCAATCGAAAAGCTGAGAACGAAGACGCCCGCGCCGACAAGACGCCATGCGAGTCCATATTCCCGGGTGCGCCCGGGTGTTCCTACGGCGTCCGGGCATTCGGTTGTGTCGGCCGATTGCGGCGCGCCGCTGTGCGGAGCAGCGTCGCGTTCCACATAGGTCACTGCAGCGTCCGGTTTGGTCGTTGCTCAAAATAGTTGGGGAGTCCGAGCTGACCTAGGCTTCCGCCGCGCATTTTCGATCGCAGTTCTTCGGCGACCATGGACGCGTCCGCGCCGTTCTGGATGATCTGAGGCCTGATGAAGAGGATCAGTTCGGTGCGGTCGATCGAGTTATCGTTTGCCCCAAAGGCTTTTCCCACAACCGGAATTTGGTCGAGGATGGGGACGCCGTTGTGCACGATATTTTGAGTTTCCTGGACCAACCCGGCTAGCAGCACGGTTTGCCCGTTCACGACCGACAATTGGCTTTTCACTCTCCGGACTGTGATCGTCGGCGTCAGATTGGTTTGAGAGGTAGCGCTGGAAGCGCCGCTGACATTGTTGTTCAAGATGGAGCTAATCTCCTGCTCGATGTCGAGGAGGACCGTGCCGTTGGAATTCACCCGCGGCTGGATGTGTAAGATAATGCCCGTGTTCTTGTAATCGATGGTGTTCACCACGGCGTTGTTGGCGCTCAACACCGTCGCGCTGCCCGTCGAAACCGGCACTTGCTGCCCGACTTCCAGCGTTGCGGGCTGATTGTCGACGACCACAAGCGACGGGTTGGAAAGAATTTTCACGTCGGTGTACTGGTTCAGGGCGCTGAGGATAACGTGCGGATTGGCGCCCAGGTTTCCGGCTACAAAGTTGAATCCCGGCAGATTTGGGGTGATAAGCGGGATTGTAGTTCCGGTCGTGAAACTCGCAGAGCCGTGGTTATTATTGGTCAGGAAAAACTGCACTCCGTAGCTCAAGTCGTGGTTGAGGGTGACCTCAGCGACCGTGACATCAATGGCAACTTGCAACTTCGGGCGGTCGAGCTGGTTGAGGGCGCGCTCGATGATTTTGTATTGTTCCTCATTAGCGTAAACGAGAACTGAATTGTTGGCGACATCGGCCGTGATGCGCACGCCCGGCAGCGGAGGCGAACCGCCGCCAGGACCGCCCCCACCTCCCCCGCCCAGGGCCCCAAGCGTGCCAGTGGTCGAAATCGCCGACGCGGCTTCGACGCCGCCCTGGCCTTGCTGCTCACCCCCCGGAGGCGCGTTTCCCGGCGGCGTTTCCTGCCTTGACCCGCCCGTCAGCTTGTCGACTGAGGATAGGGTCGCGGTCCCGGAACTGGGCGCGATCTGATTGGCGGGCGTCTCAAGACCTGCGGGGCCCCCGCCGGTGAACATGTTGGACAACAGCACGGCCATTAGGCGCGCGTCTCCATATTTTACGCGATAGACTTTGATCCCGGTGCTTGCGACCGCCGACTTATCGAGTCTCGAAATCCACAACGACGCCGTCCGCAACAATTCCGGTTTCGAGGTCACGACCAAGACCGAATTCTGGCGCTCGATGGCTTGGAATTTCACGAGATTGTGGCCCAGGCCGCTCTCGCCTGTGTCCATGATTTTTTCCAACTCCGCGACCACCGGGGCCGGCGCGCTGTTCGTCACGGGATAAATGCCGACCGATTGTCCGCGCAGCCAGTCGACGTCGAAAGTGCGAACGGTGTCGACCGCCGTTTGACGCTCGGAACCGCTGCCCAAAACCAGCAAGAGCTTGCCGGTTGGATCGGTTCGGATCGTCCCCGGTTTTGAAGCGAAGCCCTCCATCAACTTGACCAGGGTCGTTCCCGATACGTATTGAACGGGGATAACCGTGAGGCCGTAGCCGGGCTCGACATCCTCGTTACCGTTTGAGCGGTCGACCGATCCGACCGTTCCGTCGGTCGCTGGGAGGATCCGGTAGCCGACGGCATCCCGAACCATCACCAAGTTGTTCACCCGCAATGCATTTTCGAGGACGAAGAGCATGTCCTTCTTGGCGATCGGGCGGCCGGACGACAAACTGATCGTGCCTTGCGCGCGTGGATCGATGACGTAGCCCACATTCAAGATGTCGCCCAAAACGACCTTGGCGACCGTCGCGACGGGCGTATTCTCGAAATTCAGCGCAAACCCATCGGCGGCGTCAGACGGCGGGGCGGCTTTGGCGACGGCTTCAACCGGTGTTCCGTAGTAGCTGCTCGGCGCGGCCACGTTCCCGCCGGTATTGGCGTCAGCCGTCGCTTGCGGAAAGCGCGGTCGGAGGTCAGCCCGGCGAACCGCGTCGTAGGCGTCCGGGGGGTCCTTGCTCCCGATGTCGGATGCAGTTTGAAGGCAGCCGCTAAGCGACAACAGCGCCAGCGCAACGAGCGCGCGCGACCGCGAGAAACTGGGGAAGGCGAAACTCTTGTCCTTCAACACGCCCCCCAACCCGCCCGCCATTCATGCACGTCTTGAACGCGGAGCCTCGTTGCGCTAACCTGAGCATGTTTAACAATTTTTAATCTGAGTGACAAGGGTATAAGTAAACAGCGAACACGTGGCGGTGATAGTTGATCCGGCGGCGAAAATGAATATCCAGACCGCGTTTGGCGCTTCTGTACCAAGTAAAGAAAAGCAAATTTCAGATTTTGCTGCGCGTTTGCTCGAGGTCGGGCTGTTAGACCAAGTAAAGTTGACAGCGTTATCGTCAAAACTTTCAGATTCAAACTCCTCGCTTAAACAATTATGGAAGTCAACAGATCTTTCCTCGCACGAATTCGCCAACGAAGTCGCGGCGTTTTTTGGCTTGCGCAAGTTAACGCTTCTTGAGTTGACGGACCTTCGCTCGTTGGCCAACCGCTTCGCGCCGCGGTTCTTGCGTGAGGCCTCGATATTTCCTTTCGAGACGGAAGACGGAACGCTCGCGTTGGCCACGAGCGACCCTGCCGACTCGGAGGCGCTGCGGGCGGCTGAAATCGTTTTTGGCGCGCCTTTCGAAATCGTAACGGCGTCGTTCGAGGATATCGCGACCGCGTTGGGCGACAAGATTGACGCCGACGCCGCCGCCGCGGCGGGCGGTCGCGAACACGGGGCCGGAACCGCTGACGAGAGCGTGGACAATTTGCGCGACTTGGCCAGCGGCGCGCCGGTTGTGCGCGCGGTCAATGACCTCGTCGAAAAGGCGGTCGAACTCCGGGCGAGCGATATCCACATCGAACCGTTTCGCCATGGACTTAGTGTGCGCATGCGCGTGGACGGTCTATTGCGATCGGCCCCTACCCCGCCTCACGTGCTTCCGCAGGCGCTCGTTTCACGCGTCAAGATTCTCGCCGGACTCAACATTGCGGAACGGCGTCTCCCCCAAGATGGGGCGGCGCGATTGCACGTGGCGCGGGCCGATCTCGACATCCGCGTCGCGACCATGCCTACGCAGTATGGGGAATCCGCGGTCATACGCCTCTTGCCGCGCGAACGGGGTCTGCTCGACATTCCCAAATTGGGCTTGGCGCCAAGCGACGAAAAAAAGGTGCGGCGGGTTCTTGATCTGCCGCATGGGATGATCGCGGTCACCGGCCCCACGGGCAGCGGCAAGACGACGACGTTGGCGACCATGCTGTCGGCGCTCAATTCGCCCTCACGCAAGATTCTCACGATCGAGGATCCCGTCGAATACGAAATTCCCGGCATCAATCAATCGCAGGTAAAGCCGGCGATTGGGCTCACCTTCGCCGCGGCGATGCGCGCCTTTGTTCGACAGGATCCCGATGTCATCATGGTGGGCGAAGTGCGCGACGCCGAGACTGCGAGCATCGCCATCCATGCGGCGCTAACCGGTCATCTCGTCCTCACCACGCTGCACACCGAGACGTCGACCGCGGCGGTTCCGAGGCTGATCGATTTGGGGGTCGAGGCATTCCTGCTGAAATCGACCCTACGAGCGGTCATCGCCCAGCGGCTGGTGCGGTTGCTTTGCGACCGCTGCAAGACGCCGCGTAGCTTGACCCGCGTCGATTTCGACGCCGATCCGCGGCTCTCGACGCTGGGATTCAAAATCGGCGAGACGGTTTTCGGCCCTAAGGGCTGCGAGCGTTGCGGTGGGGTCGGTTATCGCGGCCGCTCCGGCGTGTTTGAGGTTCTGGACGTCGCCGGCGAAGTCCGCGACCTGATCGGGCCGAACGCCGAGTCCGGAGCGCTCGACGCCGCGGCGATGAAGGCCGGCATGACAACCATGATTGACGACGCCGTAAGCAAATGTCGCATCGGCGCGACATCCTTCGCCGAAGCGCTACGGGTCACGACGGTCCGGTGAGGGGATGCCCAATTTCCGTTATCGAGCTCTGAGCCAAGTCGGCGAAATCGTCAGCGGATCGATTGCGGCGCCGACCGCGGCGGAGGTCGGACAGCGGATCGAATATCTGGGGCTCATCCCAATCGACTCGGTGACCGAGGAAACCGATGCGCTGATCAAACGTGGGGTTGGTTTTGCGCTGTTTTCGCGGCCGCGCGCGGAAGACGTCACCATCTTCACCGGCGATCTCGCCTTGCTGCTGCACACCGGCGTCAGGATCAACGATGCGCTTGAGTTGCTTGCGGCCGATTCCGATATTGGCCGCATGCGGTCGACAGCGACGAAAATGACATCGGCAATTTTCGCTGGAGAGAGCTTCGCCGACGCGATTTCGCACCATCCGAGCGTTTTCCCGCCCATCTACGTCGCGCTCGCGCGGGTGGGCGAGGCGTCAGGAAATCTGGTGCAGATTCTCGAGGCGATAAGCATGGAGCGCCAACGCGCCGAGGCATTGCGTCGGCGATTGTCGGACACCTTGCGATATCCGGCGTTCCTGCTGCTGGCGGCCTGCGGCGTACTGCTGTTCTTCCTCCTTGTCGTCTTGCCGCAATTCGCCAACGTATTTCGAGATTTCAACGCAAAATTGGATCCGGTTCTCGTCACCTTTCTCAGCATTTCCGATTTCCTGCGCCAGGACATGAATGCCATTCTCTTCGCGCTGGCCTGCCTATTGTCGATTGGCTTTCTCTTGTCGCGGCGGCCGGCGGTGCGCATCGGGGCGATCGAGGCGACCTCGCGCCTTCCGCTTGTCCGGGAGGTGTTGGGGTATCGCCGGACCGCCCTTTTTTGTCGCAACCTCGGCCTGCTCCTGGCGAGCGGCGTGACCTTACCGACGAGCCTGCGCGTCCTGGCCGAAATGATGGCGTCGTCGAGCGACATCTCGATTTGGAATCAGGTCGTTGACAAGGTGCGTCAGGGGGGCAAGCTTTCGGATGCGTTGGCGCAGACGCGCGCGCTTCCGTCGATGGCGGTGCGCACATTGCGCTTGGGGGAGGATGCGGGACAATTGTCGATGCTGGCCGGACGGGTCGCCGATTTCTACGATGCCAAACTGCAACGCAGTCTCGATCGGCTGGTGGGGGTGGTTGGCCCTGCGTCGATCATTGTCATAAGCATGATCGTTGGGGGTCTTATTGTCTCGGTCATGACAGCCCTCCTCTCGGTCAATCAAATCGCCCAATAACGATGTATCAAGGATCACCGACATGACCGACATTGGTCGACTTTTTCGCCGCCCCGCTGTCCATCGAGAGGGAGAGCGCGGTTTCACGCTCGTCGAAATGCTCGTGGTCATTACGATCATCGGACTGATCATGGCGCTCGTGGGCCCGCGCGTGTTGAACTACTTGAGCGAGTCGAAGGTCAAGACGGCGCGAATTCAAATCGAGAGCCTTTCCTCGGCGCTCGATCTATTCTACCTCGATAACGGGCGTTATCCCACGTCCGCGGAAGGGCTTCCAGCGCTTGTGCAGAGGCCGGGGAATTCCGGATCGTGGAACGGGCCCTACCTCAAAACCTCATCGGTGCCGGCTGATCCCTGGGGCCGGCCTTACCTCTATAAGTCGCCGGGAGATCATGCGCCTTATGAGATCGCTTCGTACGGTCCGAGCGGCGAGCCCGGCGGTCTGGGCGCCATGTCCGAGATCAAGAGTACGTCGCAATAGCCGCGCCATGCGCCGCGCCGACGGATTTACCTTGATCGAAGTTGTCTGCGCTCTCGCGATAGTCGCGTTGATCGCTGCCCTGGCTCTGCCCGCCATCCCGCGCGCGACGTCCCACGCGAGGCTGGAAGCCTATGCGCTCGAGGTCGCGACGCTTCTGACCGCCGATCGCAACGCCGCCATTCGGCGTCGCACGGAGATCGCAACTGTCCTCGACGCGAGCGGCCGCGTCATACGCTCGGGCGCCGGCGCAGATCGCATTCTGTTGCCGCGCGACGTCGCTTTCGACGCCTTGCTCGCTCAAACATGCAACGGTCGGAAAGCCGGCGCAACGATCGATTTCTTCCCCAGCGGCATGTCGTGTGGCGGAACGATCGAATTGCGGCGCGGAGATGCCGGGTTTCAAGTCCGCGTCAATTGGCTCACGGGAGGAGTTGAGGTTGTTTCGGTCGATTCTGCAGCCAAATAGCGGCTCGCGCGGGTTCACGCTCGTCGAGTCGCTCGTTGCTCTGACCATCATGATGATTTTGCTGTCGGCGATCGGGGCGCTAAGCGCGTCGTCGCTGCGCGCCGGTCGATATGTCGAAAATCACGTGACGGATATCGACAACATCCAGAAGATCCTTGCGGGGCTGCCAGGGCGCAGCGAGTTGGCGAACCTACCGAAATCCGGCGAGACGGCCGGTTACCGCTGGCGGCTTGACGCCAAACCGTACAACGCCGATTCCGTTGACGCGCGCGCGCGAATACCCTGGACGCCGGAAACGATCGTCGTGACGGCGCAAGGCCCAAGCGGCGCTCGGTTGAGCTTCGATATGATCCGGCTCGTCGGGGCCGGCGCAAAATGAAAGCGCGAGGCCGGCTCGGCGCCCAACGAAACTCGCGGGTCGCCGGGTTTACGCTCGTCGAGGCGCTCGTGTCGGTCGCGTTGATGGGCGCGATCGTCGCCTCGCTCAGCGCCGTGACCGGTCAATGGTTGCCCAATTGGCACCGCGGATTTGGCCGCGTGCAACGCATGGAAACGCTCGACGTCGGTCTTCAGCGATTGGCCTCCGATCTCGAGGCGGCTGAATTCGTCACGCCCAACAGCGCGTCGAAAGCTCCGATTTTTCTCGGCGACGCAAAATCGGTGACGATCGTTCGCGTCGCGAATGCTCCGGGAACCGCCTCGCATCTCGAATTTGTGCGACTGGCCGAAACCGTCGACGAACGCGGCTTCGCGCTCGTGCGCTCCCGCGCGCCGTTCAAGCCGCTCGACCCCAAACAGCCAATCGACGCCCAACTGTATTTCGCGGATCCTGTCGTGCTCATACGCGCGCCATTTCGCGTTTCTTTCGCTTTCGCTGGAGCCGATCGGCAGTGGCGCGATACGTGGCGGGACCCGGTGCTTTTGCCTTCCGCGGCGCGCATCGAGGTGCGCGATGCGGCGACCGACCAGGTTCTTGGGGTCTCAACCGCGGTGCTTCTGCATGTGGAACTTCCCGCGGCGTGCGCTTCTCAACCGCCCCCGGAGCAGTGCACCAGCCAAATGGGCGTGCCGCCGGGCGCGCAGTCGCCAAAAGCGACGAGCGGGCAATCGACCAATGAGCAAACGACCAGCGGCCAAAATCCATGAGATCCGACCGCACAGCATTGCGACCCAAAAGCGAGAGCGGGTTCATCCTCGTCGTCGTCCTTTGGATACTCGCCGCGCTCGCCGCTCTGGCGTCAACCTATTTGATCTATGTCGACAACGCGGCGTTCGCCACACAGCTCAATGACGATCGAGTGCGGATAAGAAACGCGATCTCGAGTGGAATTGAGCTGACCGCCTACAAGCTGCTGTCCGCGCCCAAAGACAAAGACAAAGACAAAGACACCCGCCCGCCGCAGGGCGCTTTCACGATTCGGTTGTCGCGTTCGACGATCGACGTGACCTTTGTATCCGAAAGCGCGCGCATCGATCTCAATGCCGCGCCCAAAGGCCTCCTCGCCGGCCTTTTCACCTCCGTCGGCGTAAGCTCCTCCAATGCGGCGACCTTCGCCGACCGCATTGTCGGTTGGCGCACGAAAGCGGGCGGCGCCGGGCAAAACAACGCTGGGCAAAACTCCGTTCAAGGCGCCCCCGGACCAGACAACTCCGGGCAAAACTCGGGTCAAGACAACTCCGGCCAAAACAACGTCGGCCAAAACAACGCCGGTCAAAACAACGCCGGTCAAAACGACGCCGGTCAAAACAAGGAAGTTGAGGAGTACAAGCAAGCGGGCTATGCCTATGGGCCTCGGCAGGCGCCGTTTCAAAACGTTCTCGAACTGCCGCTTGTGCTCGGCATCCCTCCGTATATCGTCGAGCGCGTTCTGCCGCTGGTGACGGTTTACAGCGGCAGCGCGCAAATCGACATTCGCGTCGCGTCGCCGGAAGTCCTGTCCGCGTTGCCGAACATAAAGCCAGAAGAGGTGCAACAAATCCTCGCTCAGCGCGCGCATGACCCGCAGCAAGGCGAGGACTTGTTGAAGCTGCTGCTGGCGTCAGCGCGCGCCGCGGCCAACGCGAGCGCAAATCCTGCCGCCCGGGTCCATCTGCAAATCCGGCTCGACAATGGCCGCGTCGCGCGCGCCGAGGTCGTGATCCTCGTCTTGCAGGGCGATAAGGAGCCGTTTCGTGTCCTCTCCTGGCGCGACGACAGCGACGGATCGATTTAGAGTCGAGCCCGCCTCCGGGTCGTAGGGCCGGCAATCGATCCTGCATGGCCGACGATGCTCGGGGTTCTCGGCATGGTCTGTGAGAGGGAGCTTGGCTCCATCGGGGACCGTCAACGCGCGGCTATCACGCCGCCAAGGCCGCGGGGGTCCTTCGACGCGGGGCTCCTTCGACGCCCGTCGATCTCACGAGTGGAAGTGATCGCGCCTTGGTCGGCGAGAACAGTCGAATTGACAAAATCGGGGGGGCCGGCTCAGCTTGGCGGGGATCCTGTTGCGCGAACGCGCCGGTACGCCGCAAGCGCCCCGGCGAGGGCCGTCCACCCGGTCTGATGCGAGGCGCCCAGACCCTCTCCCGTCTCGCCGTGGAAGTACTCATAGAAAAGAAGCGAATCGCGCCAGGCTGGGTCGCGCTGGAAGCGGGGATTTGGGCCATGCGCAGGGCGCCGGCCATTCGCATCGAGCAGAAACAGGCTTAGCAGGCGGCGCCTGAGCTCGGTTGCCACCTGATCAAGATTCGCCCGCCTGCCCGATCCGGTCGGCAGTTCAACCGTCAAGTCTTCCTTGAAGAAGTCGTAGAGGTGCCTCAGCGACTCGATCGCGAGGAAGTTCAGCGGAAACCAGATCGGACCCCGCCAGTTGGAGTTGCCGCCAAAGAGCCCGCTGCGGGACTCTCCCGGTTCGTAGTCGAGTTGGCTGGTGCGACCATCGAAATCGAGAATCAGAGGATGCTCCTGGTGGTAGCGCGAGAGCGACCTCAATCCGTGGGGCGACAGAAATTCGCTCTCGTCGAGCATACGCGCCAAAATGCGCTGGAAGCGGGACTTCTCGACCAGCGAAATCAGGCCCGGCTGACCGTTGGACGGGAGATAGTAGAGGTGATGCTTCGAGCCCAACTTATGTTCCAGGTACCAACGCGCCCGTTCACGAAATAGGGACAATCGCTGCCATACCGAGGGCTGAAGCGCGACGGCGGCGAAGACCGGGAGAAGCCCTACCATCGACCGCGCCCGCACTGTGACGGCTGAACCGTCAGGCCGACGCACCCGGTCGTAGAAAAATCCGTCCTGCTCGTCCCACAGGTTTTCCATGGCGGCGGCGATCAACGCGAAGTGCTCGAAAAACTTGATTGCGACATCCTCGTAGACCGGGTCGCGATCGGCAAGCAACAGCGCGATCTCCAGCATGTTGAGGCAGAACTTCGCCATCCAGGCGGTGCCATCCGATTGTTCAAGGACTTCGCCTTGGAGCATCTCCGAGCGGTTGAACGGGCCAATATTGTCGAGTCCGAGAAAGCCGCCTTCGAAAATATTCTCTCCTCGCGCGTCCTCTCGGTTCACCCACCAGGTGAAGTTGATCAACAGCTTGTGGAAGACGCGCTCAAGGAAGTCGAAATCCGTGCCGCCGTCGATGCGAAACACCGCGAGCGCCGCCCACGCCTGAACCGGCGGATTCACGTCGTCGAAGTTCCATTCGTACGCCGGAAGCTGGCCGTTCGGATGCATGTACCACTCGCGGGCGAGGAGCAGCAGCTGACTCTTCGCCATCGTCGGGTCAGTGTGGGCGAGAACGACGCAGTGAAAAGCGAGGTCCCACGAAGCGTACCAAGGGTATTCCCATTTGTCCGGCATCGCGACGATGTGGTGATTGTTGAGATGGCGCCATCCTGAATTGCGGCCGAAATTCCGCGCTTCCGGGGGCGCCACCTTATCGCCCGCGAGCCAGCGCGGCACGTCATAGTGATAGAATTGCTGGCTCCAGGTCATCCCCGCGAAGGCTTGCCGCATCACCATCGCTTCTTCGTCGCTCGCTCCTTCCGGGCGTAGCGCGGCGTAATATTCGTCGGCTTCGCGGCTTCGATCGGCTTGCGTTTGCGCGAAGTTCTCGCCGAGGTCGATACTGCGGCCCGGTGTGTCGCGCGCCAGGCGGAGCCTGAGCTCGACGGTCTCCCCGGCCGCGACGGCGACGCGATACCAGCACGCCATTTTCGTGCCGCGCCGTTCGGGGCTAACCGTCGCGGCGCCGTTGACGACGTGGTCGTTGATCCCGTCTTTGGGATAAGGGGTCTGGGAGGCCGCGCCGCCGAAAAGTCGCTGAGCGTTGGTCTCGTTCTCGCAGAACAGCAGCGGCGGCGGCCGGCCCGCGGCATCAGGGCCGACGACAAGCTTCCATGCGCCGACCATCCCGTCCTCGGCGATTGCGAGGGAGTTCGTCTCGTTGGACGCGTCGCGAATCACAGGTTTGGGAACGCCGTCCTCCCAGGACCATCGGTTGCGGAACCATAGCGTCGGCAGGATATGCAGCTCGGCTCGCTCCGGCCCGGCGTTGCGCGCGACGATGCGAATGCAGACGTCATCCGGCGCAGCCTTGGCGTAGTCGGCGGTGATCTGCCAGTAGCGATCGCCGTCGAACGCATTGGTGTCGATAAGCTCGTATTCGGGCTCGTCCCTCGTGCGTCGCGCGTTTTCCTGCCGCAGAGGCGCATAGGGGAATTCGGCCTGCGGATAGTGATAGCGCCACTTCAGCCATGAAGCCGTCGGCGTCGCGTCGAGGCCCCACCAGTACTCCTTGGCGTCCTCGCCGTGATTTCCCTCTGGCCCGCTGAGGCCGAATATTCGCTCCTTCAGGAAGGGGTCGCGCCCGTTCCAGAAAGAGAGGGCGAAGCACAGGCGCTGCTCGCGGTCACATAAGCCCGCCAGACCGTCCTCGCTCCAGCGGTAGGCGCGCGAGCGCGCATGATCGAACGGAAAATAGCGCCATGCATCGCCGTCGGCGCTGTAATCTTCGCGCACAGTGCCCCAAGCGCGCTCACTGACGTAGGGGCCGATGAACTTCCAGTCGCCGGCGGCGGCCGCCGGAGCCTCGGCGAGCCGCGCATGTTCAGCCGAGCGGTTCGAGCCTGGCTGCTCGCCCTCACTCATCGCAAACGCCGACCAGCGCGGATTGGGGATCCCTCACGGGTCTCGCTCTTTTGCCGCGCGGCTATTTGCTGACCGGCTTTTCCAGGTGACCGCCAAACTGGTAGCGCATCGCCGACAGCACCTTGTTCTGGAATTCAGCGTCGCCGCGGGAGCTGAACCGCTCGTAGAGCGCGGTGGTCAATACTGGGGCGGGAGTGCCCTCATCGATGGCCGCCGCGATCGTCCAACGGCCTTCGCCGGAATCCGACACCCGGCCGGAAAACTTCGACAACGCCGGATCTTCCTGCAGGGCGGTCGCGGTCAAGTCGAGCAGCCATGAAGCAATCACGCTCCCGCGTCGCCACACCTCTGCGATGTCGGGCAGGTTGAGATCGTACTGGTAGTGCTCAGGATTGCGCAGCGGCGTCGTCTCGGCGTCTATCGCATGCGACTGCTTGCCGATATTCGCGGCGCGCAAAATGTCCAATCCCTCCGCGTAAGCAGCCATGATTCCGTACTCGACGCCGTTGTGAACCATCTTGACGAAATGGCCGGCGCCGCTCGGCCCACAATGGAGGTAGCCGAGCTCCGAGGTTCCCACTCCCTTCTTTCGTCCGGGGGTGGTTGGTATGTCGCCCGCGCCGGGCGCGAGCGTCTTGAAAATCGGGTCGAGGCGTTGCACCGCTTGATCGGGTCCGCCGATCATCATGCAATAGCCGCGCTCAAGGCCCCAGACGCCGCCGCTCGTGCCGACGTCGACGTAGTGGACGCCTCTCGACGCCAACTCCTTGGAACGCCGAATATCGTCGATATAGTACGAGTTGCCGCCATCGATCAGCGCGTCCCCCGACTCGAGCCCCGGCGAGAGATCGGCAATGGTCTTGTCCACCGCCGCCGCCGGAACCATCAGCCAGACCGCACGCGGTTTCTTGAGCTTTTTGACCAAGTCCGCGAGCGACGTGCTGCCGACCGCCTTCTCCCCGACGAGTTCTTCCACGGCTTTCGGAGACATGTCGAAGACCACGCATTCGTGGCCTTGCTTGATGAGCCTGCGCACCATATTGGCGCCCATCCGACCCAGACCGACCATTCCGAGTTGCATGAATGTCTCCTTCAGCCGAGTTCGTTAGCAATGGGATCGAAGCGAGCCTTATGGGTGTTTGCGGGATTTTGGCGTGTCCTCCCACATCAAGAATCCGCCCCTGAACGCATTCGCATTGTCGCCTAATCGGCACCGAGGCGGCAACTCCTTAAGGAGCATCGCGTTTCCACCGCCGAGCACGACGTCGTCAGGCTCAAGCGCGGCGACCAGTCGATCGACCACATCAAACACGTGCTTCCGCCAGCTCTTCTTGCCGAGCCGCTCGAGCCCTCGAAGTCCCACATAGTCCTCATATGTGCCCTTCTTATAGGGAAGATGTCCAAGCTCCATCGGCTCCACGATTCCGTCCGCAATCAGCGCCGAGCCGAGCCCGGTTCCCAGCCCAAGGAACAACATCTTGCCCTGTCTATAGCTGCCCAGCGCCTGCATCGCAGCGTCGTTCATGACCTTGACCGGTCGCTTGAACGCCGCGCCGAAGTCGAATCCCATCCAGCCGCGCCCCATATTATGCGGATCCGCGACTGCCCGATTGTGAAGGACTGGGCCCGGATAGCCGACCGAGATCGCGTCGTACTTCCACTCTCCAGCGAGCTTCTGCACTCCAGACACCATCTGTCGAGCCGTCAGCGTCGGCCCTGAAGCGAACTCACGCTTGTCGTCCTCGCCAGTAGCGAGGATTTTGACATGGGTGCCGCCTACGTCGACAACCAACACCTTCATCGATCGAGCTCCCCGCGGTCGCGTTCGCTGTTGGCTTCGTCCTCGCCAGTGCGGCGCTTTCGCAAGAGGCGCCCCGCATCAATGCGTTGCGCCAGCTCGGGGCGCGCGCAAACGCTCTGCGCGGGCCGCCGATGCAGACGCTCGATAATCGACAGGATTTGCCCGAAATCCGGCCAGCCGGTCCAGGCGCGGCGTGAGAATACACCGATTGGAGGACCGATGGCGATCACATGAATTCTTTTTGACTTTGAATTCAGCACATTACGAAAATTGGTCGGAGTGAGAGGATTCGAACCTCCGACCCCATCGTCCCGAACGATGTGCGCTACCAGGCTGCGCTACACTCCGACATCGCGGACCTTATAGGGGCGCAGCCGACGCGGCGCAAGCGGCTCATTCGCGCGCCGCATCGAGCTGCGGCAAAACCGCGTCGGCGCTTGCCCGTTCGATCGATCGAAGGCTAAGCTTGAGTAGAAGCGGCCGGTTCGATCCGCGCGGCGCCGCGATCGGCGGCGGGCGGAGCTCCCGCCAAAGCCCAGAGGAGCGCCCATGAGCTTTCGCCTCAAACTTATCGCACTTGCCGCCGCGTTTCTGGCCTCCGCCGGGGCGGCGACCGCGGACGATCTCAAGATCGCCCTCATCTATGGCCTGACCGGGCCGTTGCAGGCCTACGCCAAGCAGACCGAGACCGGCTTGAGGCTGGGCTTCGAATACGCGACCAAGGGGACCATGGAGGTCGACGGGCGCAAGATCGTCATCATCGCCAAGGACGACCAGGGCAAGCCCGACCTCGCCAAGAGCGCGCTCGCCGAGGCCTATGAGGACGACGGCGTCGACATTGCCGTCGGCACCACCTCCTCCGCCGCGGCGATCGCGATGCTGCCGGTCGCCGAGGAGCACAAGAAGATCCTCGTCGTCGAACCGGCGGTCGCCGACCAGATCACCGGCGACAAATGGAACCGTTACATTTTCCGCACCGCCCGCAATTCGAGCCAGGACGCGATCTCGAACGCGGTCGCGATCGGCAAGCCGGGCGTCCATATCGCGACGCTGGCGCAGGACTACGCGTTCGGCCACGACGGCGTCGCGGCGTTCAAGCAGGCGCTGACCAGGACCGGGGCGACGCTTGACGCCGAGGAATATGCGCCGATCAACACCACCGACTTCACCGCCCCGGCGCAGCGCCTGTTCGACGCCTTGAAAGACAAGCCAGGCCGCAAGATCATCTGGATCATATGGGCGGGCGGCGGCGATCCGCTCGACAAGCTCGCCGATCTCGACCCCGGCCGCTACGGCATCGAACTTTCCACCGGCGGCAACATTCTCCCCGCGCTCGCGGCCTACAAGCGCTTCCCCGGCCTCGAGGGCGCGACCTATTATTATTACGACATCCCCAAGAACCCGGTGAACGACTGGCTGGTCGCCGAGCATCAGAAGCGCTTCAACGCGCCGCCTGATTTCTTCACCGCCGGCGGTTTCGCCGCAGCGACGGCGATCGTCGCCGCGGTCGAGAAGGCGAAATCGACCGATACGGAAAAGCTCATCGCGACCATGGAAGGGATGGAGTTCGACACGCCAAAGGGCAAGATGATCTTCCGCAAGGAGGATCACCAGGCGCTGCAATCGATGTACGCCTTCAAAATCAAGGTCGATCCGAACGTCGCCTGGGGCATCCCCGAGCTCACCCGCGAGCTCAAGATCGAGGACATGGATATCCCGATCCGCAACAAGCGATGATTCCGTCGCTGGAGACGCGCGAGCTCACGATCCGCTTCGGCGGCCATGTCGCGGTCGATCGCGTCTCCTGCGCGTTCCGCCCCGGCGAGCTCACCGCCATCGTCGGGCCGAACGGGGCCGGCAAGACGACCTATTTCAATCTGATGTCAGGTCAGCTCGCGGCTTCCGACGGCGCGGTCCTGATCGAAGGCCAGGACGTGACCGGCCTCAGCGCGCCCCAGCGCACGCGGCTCGGCCTCGGGCGGGCGTTCCAGCTCACCAACCTATTCCCGCGCCTTGGCGTGGCTGAGAACGTGCGGCTTGCGACCCAGGCCAGGGCCGGCGTGCACTACGACATGCGCCGGCCGTGGCGCGCGAGCGCCGATCTCATCGACCGCGCCGACGCCGTCCTCAATTCGGTCGGCCTCCTCGGCAAACGCGATACGCTCGCTTCCTCGCTGCCCCACGGCGACCAGCGCAAGCTCGAAGTGGCGATGATGATGGCGCTCGAGCCCTCAATCTTCATGTTCGACGAGCCGACCGCCGGCATGAGCGTCGACGAGGTCCCAGTCATCCTCGATCTCATTGAGCGGCTCAAGACCGACAAGAGCAAGACCATCCTTCTGGTCGAGCACAAGATGGATGTCGTGCGCTCGCTCGCTGACCGGATCATCGTGCTCACCAACGGGCAGCTCGTCGCCGACGGCGAGCCCGCCGAGGTGATCGCTTCGCCAATCGTGCAGGAGGCCTATCTCGGCATCAGCCCGGGGACGCCGAAATGAGCGCCGCGCTGACCCTCGAGGGCGTGCACACCCATATCGGCCGCTATCATATCCTGCAGGGCGTGGACTTCGACGCGCCGGCCGGCCTGACCACCATGCTGCTCGGCCGCAACGGCGCCGGCAAGACGACAACCTTGCGCACCATTATGGGCCTGTGGCGGGCCTCGAAGGGGCGGATCGCGCTCGGGACCGCGCCGCTCGAGAAGCTTGCCGCGAGCGATGTCGCGCGGCTCGGCGTCGGCTATGCGCCCGAGACCATGGCGGTGTTCTCAGATCTCACGGTGAAGGAGAACCTCGTTCTTGGCGCGCGCGCTCGCCCACTCGACGAGGCGCGTCTCGCCTGGATCTTCGGCTTCTTTCCGGCGCTGAAGACATTCTGGCTGTCGCGCGCCGGGGCGCTGTCGGGCGGGCAGAAGCAGATGCTCTCGGTCGCCCGCGCGATCGTCGAACCGCGCGAACTCCTCTTGATCGACGAGCCGACCAAGGGGCTGTCGCCGGCGATCGTCGGCTCGCTCATCGCCTGCCTCAACGAGATCAAGGCGACCGGGGTCACGATCCTCATGGTGGAGCAGAATTTTCGCGTCGCCCGCGAGGTCGGCGACGAAGTTCGGGTCATGGACAACGGCCGCGTCGTCCATCGCGGCGGGATGGCTGAGCTCGCCGCCGACGATCGCTTGCAAAACCGGCTGCTCGGCTTGAGCCTGGATTCGCATCAATGAGCGCGCTTGACGCCGGCGCCGCGCTCCCGCGGCGAAGGCTGGACATTCTGCCGGCGTTGACGCCGCTCGCCGTCGCGCTCGTCGCCGCGCCGTTCATCGGCTCGCCCTCGACGTTCGTGACCCTGACCGCCGCAGGGCTCGCGATGGGGATGATGATCTTCACCATGGCCTCCGGCCTCACCCTCGTCTTCGGCATGATGGACGTGCTCAATTTCGGCCACGGCGCGTTCATCGCGCTTGGCGCCTATGCCGCGACCTTGGCGCTGGCGCCGCTGGCGAGCTGGTCGAGCGCCGATTCGCTTGCCCTGAACCTCGCCGCCTTTGTCCTCGCGATCGTCACCGCGACGCTGATCTGCGGCGCGTTCGGCTGGGTGTTCGAGCGCCTGATCGTCAAGCCCGTCTACGGCCAGCACTTGAAGCAGATTCTGGCCACCATCGGCGGCTCGATCATCGCCGAGCAACTGCTCTACGCGGTGTTCGGTCCGGCGCAGATCCCGCTCGCGCTGCCGAAGACATTCGAAGGCTCGTTCGTCATCGGCCAGGCGGCGATCGAGAAATATCGCGTGCTGGCGACAGGCGTCGGCCTCCTGGTGTTCGCCGGCGAGATCATGGTCCTCAACCGCACCCGGATCGGCCTCCTGATCCGCGCCGGGGTCGAGAACCGGGAGATGGTCGAGGCGCTCGGCTATCGCGTCGACCGGCTGTTCGTGGCGGTATTCATGGCCGGCTCGGCGCTGGCGGGGTTGGGGGGAGCGATGATGGCGCTCTATCGCGGCCAGGTTCACGCCACCATCGGCGGCGAGTTCCTGGTGCTGTGCTTCATCGTCATCATCATCGGCGGCCTGGGCTCGGTCGGCGGCTCGTTCGTCGCCTCGATCCTGGTCGCGCTGATCGCCAACTACGCCGGCTTTCTCGCGCCGAAGCTGGCGCTGGTGTCGAACATCCTGGCGATGGTCGCGGTGCTCTTGTGGCGTCCGCGCGGGCTCTATCCGGTCAGCGGGCGATGAACCTTCTCTCGGGCGATCCGCCGCGCGGGCGCGCGCTGCAGGCGATCCTGGTCCTTGTCATCCTCGCGCTCATCCTCGCGCCGTTCCTGTTTCCGGGCGCAAAGGCCCTCAACGTCGCCGCCAAGACCTGCGTGATGATCCTCCTCGTCGCGTCCTACGATGTCTTGCTCGGCTATACCGGCATCGTGTCGTTCGCCCATGTGATGTTCTTCGGCGTCGGCGCCTATGGCGTCGGCCTCGCGCTTTATGGGCTTGGCGCGGGCTGGGGCGCGCTTGGCGTCGGGCTTGTCGCCGCCGCGGCGCTGGCGCTGGCGCTGGCGCTGGCGATCGGCCTCTTCTCGCTCAGGGTGCAGTCGATCTTCTTCGCCATGGTGACGCTCGCGGTCGCCTACGCCTTCAACGTGCTCGCCTCGCAGCTCTCATGGTTCACCGGGGGCGAGGACGGGCGCTCGTTCAAGGTTCCGGACGTCTTGCAGCCGGGCTTCAGGCTGGTCGAGGGCAAGGTTTTCGGCGTCGCGATCAACGGCAAGATCCTGACCTACTATCTCGTGCTGATCGTCGCCGCGGCCGCCTTCCTGGTGCTGCTCAGGGTGGTGAACTCGCCGTTCGGCCGCGTCCTCCAGGCGATCCGCGAGAACCCGTTCCGCGCCGAAGCGCTGGGCTACCGCACGGTGTTCCATCGCACGCTCGCGACCTGCATCTCCGCCCTCGGCGCGACCCTCGCCGGCGCCCTGAGCGCGCTTTGGCTGCGCTACGTCGGGCCGGACACGGCGCTCTCCTTCTCGATCCAGGTCGACGTTCTGGTGATGGTCGTCGTCGGCGGCATGGGCTCGCTCTACGGCGCGATTCTCGGCGCGGCCCTGTTCGTGTTCGCCGAGAGCTATCTGCAGGAGGCGATGGGCGCACTTTCGCGCATCGCCGCCGACGCGAGCCTGCCGCTGCTGCCGGCGCTCTTCCATCCCGACCGTTGGCTCATGTGGCTCGGCCTCGCCTTCGTGCTCGCGGTCTATTTCGCTCCGACCGGGATCGTCGGCGCGCTCAAGCGCAGCGAAGTGAAGGAATACTAACCCGCGGAGCGCTTGGGCTCATAAATCATCAGAGCCGCCGGGCCCGCTTCAGTGGTAACGAGCGCTTCAAAGCGAAAGCCTGCCCTTTCGTATGCGCGCCGGGCGCGAAGATTGTCGGCGTCTGGATCGATCGCGACGAGCGGCGCGCCCTGGGCGCAGAGGCGCTCAGCGAGCAGGCTCAGATACGCAGACCCATGACCGCGCCCGATCATCGACGGCGACCCGATGAAACTGTCGACCGCCCGCGACCCACGGGGCAAATGCATGAGATGCGCCTGCGGCCAGGCGTGAACTTCATAGTCCTGCGCATAGGCGATCGGCCTGCCTCGAAAGGAGACGATGCGCATGGTCATGCGCGGCTCGTTCAGGTCGGCGCGCAAGAGCTCGAGCTCATCGCGGGGATCTCCCCACCAGCGTACAACCTCAGGCGCGCTGAGCCAGCGGCGAAGCCGCGGCAGGTCGCCGGCGCCGGCGGGGCGAAAGGAATAGGGCGAGAGCATCGTCGGGCTCTGGTGCATATCCAGGCGTCGGCAAGGGCGACTGGTCGCCGCACGCGTTCAAGCTCTTGCGCTGAGCGATCAGCGATCGCGTCTACGCCACCTTCGCCGCGGCGTCGAGCATCGCGCGGAGCTTTTGCGCTATGTCCCGCTGCGTGTAGGGTTTGGCGATAAATTGGACGTCCGGATCGAGTTGACCGTTGTGAACAATGGCGTTTCGGGCATAGCCGGTGGTGAAGAGCACGGGCAGAGCGGGGCGCAGCGCCGCCGCTTCGGTCGCGAGCCTTCGCCCGTTCATGCCCTGGGGCAGAACGACATCGGTGAACAGGATGTCGATTCTTTCCCTTCCCCGGAGCTGGGCGAGCGCTTCGGCTCCGTTGGGGGCGGTAAGGACGGAATAGCCCAGTTCGCGAAGCAAGGTTTCCGTCGAATTGCACACATCCTCGTCATCCTCGACCATGAGCACGACCTCGCCTGAGCGGGCCGCCGGCAATTGCGCGCTCTCCGCCCGTGCGGCCGCGGGGACGGACTCGATCCGCGCCGCTCCAACCATGCGAGGCAGATAGATCTTGGCGGTGGTCCCGTGCCCGGCTTCGCTATAGATGCGGATGTGGCCTTTCGACTGCTTGACGAAGCCGTAGATCATCGCCAGTCCGAGGCCGGTGCTGGTCGAGGCGCTTTTGGTGGTGAAGAACGGCTCGAACACCCTGCTCAGGTTCTCCTGCGAGATGCCGCTCCCGGTATCGGTGACCGAGAGCAGGGCGTACTGGCCGGGCGCCACGTCGCCAAATTGCCGGCAATAGGCCTCGTCGAGCGAGGCGTTGGCGGTTTCGATGGTGATGCGGCCGCCTTCGGGCATCGCGTCGCGCGCGTTGACGACCAGATTGACGATGGCGTTTTCGAGCTGGCTCACGTCCACGAATGTCGGCCAGAGGCCGCTGCCGAGGATGGTCTCGACCGCGATCGTCTCGCCGACCGTCCGGGTCAGCATGTCGGAGAGGCTGCCGACCAATCGGTTGAGGTCGACTTGCTGCGGGCTCAGCACCTGCTGGCGGGAGAATGCGAGCAGACGCTGTGTGAGCGCGGCGGCTCGCCTCGCGCCCTGCATCGCCGCCGCAATCGGCTTCCCGACCGTCGCCACGTCCGCCGTTCCGGATTGCGCGAGACGCCGCTCCGCCGAGTCGAGACTGCCGATGACAACGGTCATCAGGTTGTTGAAGTCGTGGGCGACGCCGCCGGCGAGCTGGCCGATCGACTCCATCTTTTGTGCTTGCGCCAGAATGGCCTGGGCGTCCTTGCGGACGCGGGTTTCTTCCGCCAGCGCTTGGCCGCGCTCGCGCAAATCCCGGATCAAGGCGCCGGTCAAGGAGAGCGCCCCCAGCGCGGCCCCGGCGGCGCTTGCGAGGCTGATCAGGACCAAGCCAAGCATGATCGCGCGCGCCGTCGATTCGTCGGCTTGCCGCTCGCGCAGGAGATCGCTCTCGGATTTCTCGAACCCATCGACAAGGGCGCGGAACGATTTCGAGGGTCTGCTGGCCGCGCGCGACCGTCGCGATTTCAGTAGCCGCGGCGATCTGGCCGTTACGGCCGAGCTCGATCGCCCTTGCCGACCCCATCAATATGTCTTCGATCGACAAGCCCATGCGCTCGACCCGCGCGGCCTGGTCCTGGTTGTCCGCGACGAGAGATCGCAAGTTGCCCAAAGCCTGCGGGATCGCCGCTCGCGCCTCATCGTAGGGCGGAAGAAACGCGTCCGACCTTGCTAACAAGTAGCCGCGCTTGGCCAGTTCGAGATCTTGCACCTTGCCGAGCAACTCGGCGGCTTTGCCCTGAACAAGGAGCGAGTGAGCGACCCAGTCGGCCGCGCTGTTGACGCGATCGACCATCGCCGCGGCCAGAAGGGCCGCCAGGATCATAAGGCCGAAACTTGCAAGCGCGAGTTTGTTGGCGGCGCGCCGGCCGAGGTTCGGCCAAGCCTGGCCCGGCTCAAACGCGCCCTCCTCGGTCGGCATTGCCTCGCCACCCCCGATTGCGCCCCCTATATTGCGCGCCCGGACGATTGTGGTACGTTCGCGCCCCCCTGGCAACAGGAGGCGGGATGGCGAGAATACTCCTTGTCGACGACGAGCCGCTGATCAGCGCGATGACCGGGGAATGGTTGTCGGAACTGGGTCATAGCGTGGTCGGGCCCGCGCACAATCTGGCGATGGCGCTCAAGCTTGCCGAGACGGATTTGGACGCGGCGATTGTCGACGTCGCCCTTGGCAAGGACAAGAGCTATCCGCTCGCCGACGCTTTGAGCGCGCGCGGCGTCCCGTTCGCGCTGGCGACGGGATACGGGCCGGATGGGATCGAACCCAGGTACCGCGCGCATTCAACGCTCGGCAAGCCGTTCGAATTTGCGACTTTCCGCCGCGTCGTCGACCAGTTGCTGGCGGAAGGCGGAACGCTCGAGGCGCGCGCCGGGGCGCCGTGACGCGCCCTACCTCAGCGAGGCGTTGATCGCGTCCAGCGCCTTCGACCCCGGGCAGAGTTCGCGCTCGGTGAGCTCGTTCAGCGGCCGCGACGTCGTGCCCAGAATGTCGTGCAGCTCGTCGGCGTCGTCGTTGACATAGATGAGGCCGGTGACGATCTCGCCGGAGACGCGGGCGCGCTCGAGCGTCGTCAGCGCCGCCGATCGGTCGCGGCAATTGTGGTCGGCGTCGAGCTTGCGCAAGACGATGGTCGAGCCGTCGTGCATCGCCACCGACCGGCTGGCGCCTTCGGCGTAGTCGATCTCGATCGGGTCCCGCCCGAGGATGACGTCGAGCGCGCTGACGGCGATGTTGTGCTCGCGCACGTAGTCGAAGCTTTTGGTCGAGCCCGCGTGATTGTTGAACGTGACGCAGGGCGAAATGACGTCGATGAACGCTGCGCCGCGATGCTCGAACGCCGCCTTGATCAGCGGCACCAGCTGCGCCTTGTCGCCCGAAAAGCTGCGGCCGACGAACGAGGCGCCGAGTTCGATCGCCATGCCGACGAGGTCGATCGGCTGGTCGAGCGCGCCGGCCCCCTTCTTGCTCGTCGAGCCGCGGTCGGCGGTGGCGGAGAACTGGCCCTTGGTCAGGCCGTAAACCCCGTTGTTCTCGACGATATAAACCATGTTGACGCCGCGCCGCATCGCATGGGCGAACTGGCCGAACCCGATCGAGGCGGTGTCGCCGTCGCCGGAGACGCCGAGGTAGATGAGGTCGCGGTTGGCGAGGTTGGCGCCGGTCAGCACCGAGGGCATGCGCCCGTGCACCGAGTTGAAGCCGTGGCTCTGGCCCAGCATGTAGGTCGGCGTCTTGGACGAGCAGCCGATGCCGCTCAATTTGGCGACCCGGTGCGGCGGCAGGCTCAATTCGAAACAGGCGTGGATGATCGCGGCGCTGATGGCGTCATGCCCGCAGCCGGCGCATAGCGTCGACATCGAGCCTTCGTAGTCGCGGTGGGTGAAGCCGAGCGCGTTGACGGGAATCGAAGGGTGGTGAAACTTGGGCTTGCCGAGAAAGGTCACTTGACGGCCTCGAGGGGTTGAGCAGCGGCGGGCTTGCGCATGCGCCCGCCGATTTCGCGCTGGATGAAGCGGGCTGAGGTCGGCATCCCGTTGTAATGCAGGATCGACGTCAGTTTCTCCGCGGGGACGCCGAGATCGGTGATCATCAGCGTGCGCATCTGCGCGTCGCGGTTCTGCTCGACGACGAAGACGCGATCATGGGCGTCGACGAAATCGGCAACCTCCCGCGCAAGCGGAAAGGCGCGGATCCGGAGCGCGTCGACATGGAGTTCCTCGGCGGCCAGCATGTCTCTGGCCTCGTCCATCGGCGCCGCGGTCGAGCCGAAATAAATGACGCCGTACGACGTGGGCTTCGCCGCCTTCCTGATTTCGGGTCGCGGGACCAGCCTTCGAGCGGTATCGAATTTGCGTTCGAGCCGCTCCATGTTGTCGATGTAGGGCAGGCCTTCCTCGGTGTAGCGGGCAAACCGGTCCCGGCTCGTGCCGCGGGTGAAATAGGCGCCGCGGGTCGGGTGAGCGCCGGGAAGCGTGCGGTAGGGGATGCCGTCGCCGTCGACGTCGTCGTAGCGGCCAAAGTTCGGAGCGTTTTCCAGCGCCGTAAAGGAGAGGACCTTGCCGCGGTCGTAATTCTTGCGGTCGTCCCAGGCGAAGGGCGTGCAAAGATGCGAATTCATGCCGATGTCGAGATCGAGCATGACGATCACCGGCGTCTGCAGCCGCTCGGCGAGATCGAAGGCGCTCGCGGCGAATTCGAAAGCCTCGGCCGGGTCGTCGGGGATCAGCAGCACATGCTTGGTGTCGCCGTGCGAGGCGAACGCGCACGAGATGAGGTCTGACTGCTGCGTGCGGGTCGGCATGCCGGTCGACGGGCCGCCGCGCTGGACGTCGAACACCACGACCGGGATCTCGGCGAAATAGGCGAGGCCGAAGAATTCCTGCATCAAGGAAATGCCGGGTCCCGAGGTCGCGGTGAAGGCGCGAGCGCCGTTCCAGCCCGCCCCGATCGCGATGCCGATCGCGGCGATCTCGTCCTCGGCCTGGACGATGGCGTAGTTCTTCTTGCCCGTCGCCGCATCGATGCGGAAGCGCGCGCAATTGCGCTCGAACGCCTCGGCGAGCGAGGTCGAAGGGGTGATCGGATACCAGGCGCACACCGCCGCCCCGCCATAGACCGCGCCAAGGCCGGCGGCGAAATTGCCTTCGACCAGGATTCGGTCGCCAACCGCCCCGCTGCGGCGCACACGCACGGGAAGCGGGCAGTCGAAGCGCGCCTTCGCCTGGTCGAAGCCGATCCTGAGCGCCCCGCGGTTGGCGTCCAGCAGGCGCTCCTTGCCCTTGAACTGCTCGCCGATCAGCTTGTCGAGAACGTCGAGCTCGATGTCGAGGAGGGCGGCGAGCGCGCCGACATAAACGATGTTCTTGTAGAGCTGGCGCTGCCGCGGATCGGAATATTCCGCCGTGCAGATCTCGGTCAGCGGAACGCCGAGGACGGTCACGTCGTCGCGCAGGAGCGACGGCGGCATCGGCTTGGTGGAATTGTAGAAAATGTAGCCCCCGGACTCGATGGCGCCGACATCCTGGGCGAAGGTCTGCGGGTTCATGGCGACAAGGATGTCGGCGCCGCCGCGCGCGCCAAGCCAGCCGCGCTCGCTGACCCTGACCTCGTACCAGGTCGGCAGTCCCTGGATGTTCGAGGGAAAAATATTGCGCGGAGCGATCGGCACGCCCATGCGCAGGATCGAACGCGCGAACAGGAGATTGGCGCTGGCCGATCCCGAGCCGTTGACGTTGGCGAAGCGGATGACGAAGTCGTTTACGGCGTGGATCGGCATGAGTGTCCGGCTTGGGCCATCTCGATGGTGAACTTCATCATATCCCACGCGCCCGTCGGGCAGCGCTCGGCGCAGAGTCCGCAGTGCAGGCAGAGGTCCTCGTCCTTGACCATGACCCGCCGGGTCTTCACCGGCTCCGAGACATAGATCGCCTGGGAAAGATTGGGCGCGGGCGCGGTCAGCGAATGCCTGAGCTCGTCCTCGGGCGCGTTGGGCACGAACGAGATGCAGTCGATCGGGCAAACGTCGACGCAGGCGTCGCACTCGATGCACAACGGGGCGGAAAACACGGTCTGGACGTCGCAATTGAGGCAACGCTGCGATTCGCCGAGCGCCTGCGTCAGATCGAAGCCGAGCTCGACCTCGGTCTGGATGTTCTTCAGCGCCACCACGTTCTCGACGTGGGGCACCTGAAAGCGGCGATCGAGGGTGATGTCATTGTCGTAGGACCACTCGTGGATGCCCATTTTCTGGCTCACGAGATTGGTCAGGGGATCGGGGCGCAGGCGCGGATCCTGGCCCCGGCAGAAGGCGTCGATCGAGATCGCGGCGTCGTGGCCGTGCGCGACCGCGGTGATGATGTTTTTGGGGCCGAAGGCGGCGTCGCCGCCGAAGAAAACGTTGGGCAGGCTCGACTGGAAGGTGAGGGCGTCGACCGCGGGCAAGCCGCCGCGGTCGAACTCGACGCCCGCGTCGCTCTCGATCCAGGGAAAGGCGTTCTCCTGGCCGACCGCGATCAGGACGTCGTCGCATTCGATCAGAACGTCCGGTTCGCCGGTCGGAACCAGCAGGCGGCGCCCGCGCTCGTCCTTTTTCGCCGCCATTTTCTCGAACACAACGCCGGTCAGGCGGCCGGCTTGATGGGCGAACGCCTTGGGCGCGTGGAAGTTCAAGATCGCGACGCCCTCGCGCATCGCGTCTTCCTTTTCCCACGGCGAGGCTTTCATCTCGGCGAAGCCCGAGCGCACCACCACCTTGACCTCGGCGCCGCCGAGACGGCGTGCGGTGCGGCAGCAATCCATGGCGGTGTTGCCGCCGCCGAGCACCACCACCCGCCGGCCGATCGACGAGACATGGCCGAACGAGACGCTCGCCAGCCAGTCGATGCCGATGTGGATGTGGCCCACCGCTTCCCGGCGCCCGGGAACGTCGAGGTTGCGTCCGCGCGGCGCGCCGCAGCCGACGAAGATCGCGTCGTAGCCCTCGCCGACGAGGCCCTTGAGGCTGTCGATGCGCCGCTCGGCGATGAACTCGCCGCCGGTCGACAAGGCGTAGCCGACCTCCTCGTCGATCACTTCGTCGGGCAGCCGGAACTTTGGAATCTGGCTGCGCATCATGCCGCCGGCGCGCGAATCGGAATCGAACACCACGACCTCATAGCCGATCGCGGCGAGATCGCGCGCCACCGTCAGCGACGCCGGGCCGGCGCCGACGCAGGCGACACGCTTGCCGTTGCGTTGCGCGGGCGCCGGCGGCAACAGCGCCGCGATGTCCTGCTTGTGGTCGGCGGCGACGCGCTTGAGCCGGCAGATGGCGACCGGCTGCTCCTCGAGCCGCCCCCTGCGGCACGCGGGCTCGCACGGGCGGTCGCAGGTGCGCCCGAGGATCCCCGGGAACACGTTCGACTTCCAGTTGATCATATAGGCGTCGTTGTAGTCCCCCGCCGCGATCTTGCGGATATATTCGGGGACGGGGGTATGCGCCGGGCACGCCCACTGGCAGTCGACGACCTTGTGAAAATATTCGGGATCGGAGACGTCCGTCGGTTTCACGACGTCATGTCCTTTTGCCCGCCCCCCAGATGCGACTTCGACCGAATCCATTCTTACGCCAGCCTTCGGGCAAAACTTCTAAAATCGCTCAGGGAAAACGACAAAAAGCCGTGAACTGGGTAGTTCATCGCCATTTCCGCGTCAAGCAAGACCGCTTTTGGAGCATCAGTCATCAGACTTAAGTCTTAACGCATTGGGCCACGTGTCCGCGAGCCGGTAGCCCGAGGGCCAGGGATCGGCCGGATCCAGCATATACTGATTGACGCCGGTAATCCAGGCCCGGCCGGATACGATCGGAACAATGGCCGGCCGGCCGGCGATCGCGGTCAAGCGGGCGATGCGGCACTCGAACTCCGACCCGATGATCGAACGGGCGCGGTAGACATCGCCCTCCGTCATCAGGCCGCGCGCGCTTAAGACCGCCATGCGGGCGCTGCAGCCGGTTCCGGTCGGCGAGCGATCGATCTTGCCGGGACGGACGACGACCGCGTTCGGGCCGCTGAGCTCATTGCCCTGGCGCACGAGCGGCCCGGCGAACTGGCAGAACGAGATGTGGTCCCAGTCGCCAGTCTCGGGGTGGGAGAAGCCGAACTGCTCGTTGGCCGCCGCGGTGATGCGGATGCCGGTTTCGGCGAGGTCGCGCGCCTCGTCCGGCGCGATCGCGAAACCCGCCGCCGCCGCGTCGACGATGACGAAGCTGTCGCCGCCATAGGCAATGTCGACCTTGAGCGTGCCCAAGCCTTTGACTTCGAGCGGCTCATCGAGCCGGTCGGCGAACGAGGGCACGTTCTCGACGCTGATCCGCTCGGCCTTGCCGTTGCGGCATTCGGCGACGACCGCGATCAGCCCGCCCGGCGCCTCGAGGATGAGACGCGTTTCCGGCTCCCGCATCGGCAGGATGCCGGCGTCGAGCAGCACGGTCGCGACGCAGATGGCGTTCGAGCCCGACATCGGCGGCGTGTCCTCGGGCTCCATGATGATGAATCCCATCTGCGCCCGGGGGTCCTTCGCCGGGACCAGCAGATTGACATGGCGAAATACGCCCCCGCGCGGCTCGTTGAGCACGAAGGCGCGCAGCGCGCCGTCCTTGGCGATGAACCGCGACTGATCCCACAGGGTGTCGCCCGGCGGCGCGGCGACCCCGCCGACGATCACATCGCCGACCTCGCCCTCGGCGTGGCAGGAGACGATGTGGATGAGCTTTGAAGTGCGCATTGCCGTTTCTTGCCAGAAATTTGGCGCAACTCAGACCGCGCGCCATGGGACGTTGCGCCTTGAGTTGCCGAGCCGCCAATTGCTCATGTCGGCGCACAGGCGTTGGCCGGCGTCCAGAGCGGCGGTGATCATATCCCAATCGATGGATGAAAAGCGGGCCTTCAGGATTGATATGGACGCCGCGCGGGATGGATCGCCATCAGCGATATACGAATCGATCGTCTGGCGCGCCGCTTGCGGATCGCCCGGTGAACACAGGCTGCCCGTCGCGGGGGGCTTCACCTTCAGTGAGAAATCGAACACCAACCGCCCTGTGCGGTCGCGGGCGCCAGCGACGATCTCGCCTTTGTCCTGCACGCCAAATTCGTGAGGCTCTTCGAACGCTTGCGAGACCGGGTTGTCGTGGCCTCGAATGAGAGCAGACGGCGCCTCTGCGCGGATTGGGACAGCAACGCGAGCTTCGGGCCCAGCATCCGCTGCGAAGGGCGCGAAGAAAGACAGAAGCGGTGAGCTTGCGCCCGTGATCCGTATCGGCGTCTCGCCCGCTAGAAGGTTGGCCGCGTGTGGGCGTGGGTCGCCCTCTAGAATTACACGCCCTCAGACTCCTCCGGGGCGAAAGACTCTACCATTTCTTGAATATCGTCATCACCGCTTCCGAATTCGGTAAGAACGAAGTCGCAGGCTTTTTGATCGCCCTCAAAATAGGCCCGCCTCAGAAACCCTTTGCCATAGTCTTTTCTCCATTGTTCGAGCCTTTTCGCCCGCGTATCTATGACGTGGTTGTAAAATTGGTCGTACCGTCCTTTTCGCTGATCAAGGGAGAACTCTTGTTTTGGCTTCTTAAAAGAGTACCAACGGCGCCCAGAATTTGTAGAAACAATGACCCTCCGCGTGAAGTACTCGGTGATCGCTTCCACGAGTGCTGGTTTATTTTCTGTATACATCGAAAACTGCGAATGCGTTAGAAAATGCAACATCTCATGGACGACAGTACCTGGATTGGCGTGTTGACGGTTGATGTATATTTCCCTCTCGGTTTTCGTGGCTACTCGACGCCCTGTAAAGCCGGCGAGCACACATCCCTTAAACTCAATCCTGCCTTGTCCGAGAAACAACCTCGAACTGTTGAAAATCCCGAGGAACTGCTCGTGGTCGTAGAACTTCACATACGTCATCACGTCCGTTCGTTTTTGCATAGCGTTGATGAATTCAGTCACGTCTTGGCTGGGATTCTTGCTGATAGCGTCACGGTATTTGCCGAATATTGCATTGAACGCTGAAACAGCAAGCTGGTTCTCTTGCTCAGAATTTGACATGAATTCCTCGCTCGACTTCGCAGGAAGAACGTCCCGCGCATTGTTGCGGGCCCTGGCTCTTCGGCGCGTAAAAGAGCGACAGCGCTCCCGTCCTTCCTGCGTAGAACCGGCAGGCTGCCTGCGTTGACGTCTTCGCAATCAAAACCGCCAACGAGAATTGCGTGCTGACAGCTTCGGGTCAAGCTCGACTGCTCCCACAACGTTTCGCCCGGCGGCGCGGCGACCCCGCCGACGATCCATTTCGCCTTTCGAGCGGACAATCGGAAAGCGGTCGACGCTTTTCATGTCGCCGCGATCGCCGCGGGCGCGCGCGACAACGGCGGGCCCGGCCTGCGGGCCAACTACGGCCCTGACTATTACGCCGCCTTCGTTTACGACCCTGACGGACACAACGTTGAGGCGGTGACGTTCTCGGCCAACTGACTCGGGCGCGACCGGCAAGATCCCCCCATATTGACTGATCAGCCCGGAAGGTCAGTTCCGAGCCGCGATCGGGCTGCTCAACTCCGTAATGGAATGGGCACTGCGCCCGGCGACATTTCAGCCCGCCAACCCGCCGTGCGCGCCCGCGACGGCGCCGAGGACCGTGACGGCCGCCGCCGCCAGCAGAACGAAATGCGCGCGCGAGAGGCGACGCAAAAGAGCTTCCGGATCGGCCGCCGCCATCGCCGCGAGCCGCCGGTGCGAGAGCGGTTCGACGACGAAAACAATCAGCATGAACACGATCCAGACTGCGGCCATGAGTCCGAGCCACCAGAGCGCCGGGTCGGCGAACCCGGCCCAGAGGTCGAGACGCCAGGCCATCCACAGCCCGGTCAGGCCTGCAAGCGGGATCGAAACGCGGACCTGTGCGGCGAACCGGCGCTCGATCGCTTCGAACAGCGCCCAGCCGCGCGCGGCGTCTTCGCTCGCCCTGGCGAGGGGCAGCGCGATGAGGGTGACGAACGCGACGCCGCCGATCCAATGGACGACGAACAACACGTGCAGAGCGCGGGCGAGTTCGATGTCGTCGATCGGAATCTTCACCGACTTCCCCTTTATTGCCGGGGTCATAGAGGACTGCGGTTCCCCCGCGCCGCTGCGCCCTCGATTGGGACCTGCTCGTCTGGCGCCGGCCGCTTGACCAATCCCTGCGTTACAACATCAGCGCCCCGCCAGCGGCCGAAAGGAGCCCATGACCGCCGATAGCAATCCCGATCACCGCGGCCTCGTCGGCAAGTGCTATTGCGGCGCGGTGCAATACGCTGTTGCTGACGAGTTTCCCTACGCCGCCAATTGCCACGGCTCCAACTGCCGCCGGACGACGGGGTCGGCGTTCAAGCCGTTCGCGGAAATCGAGCGCTCGAAGCTCGCTATCGTCAAGGGCGGAGAAACCCTGATGATCTTCGGCAAGGAAGACGCGAACAACACTGCGAACGCTGCGGCTCGCTGCTCTATTCGGTCGTGCGTGAAGGGGCGTTCGTTCATGTCGCGATGGGTACGCTGGTCGACAATCCCTCGATACGCCCGACCCGCCACATCTTCGTCGGCTCCAAGGCGCCGTGGTTCACCATAACCGACGACCTGCCGCGGTTCGAGGAGCACGTCCCGCCCGTCGGACCTGGGGGCGCATAGGGCGGGATGGAAGAGACGCGGCTCCGCGCCCGCTCGCTGTTTCCTTCGCCGGCCACGCCGAACAAAAGTCGGAGCTCGGGTCAAAGCGATCTCACATCAAAGATTTCTGATTTTCATTTACCAGAATCAGAACCCGTGGTATCTTGCCCCGGCCTGAAAATCAGGCGCGGCGGCCAATGGCGGCGAAAGAAGCGGAAAGGAAAGTTTTTTGCCCTGGGGGGTCGCCGCAGTCCATTGAAAAGGCTCAGTTTCACGAAGGAAACCCAAGGAAATCAAAGCCTTTTTCTTTGATTCATTTTGCTCAGGCTTGGCTGGATTTTGCTGGATTTGGGCAAATATCGCTTCTGGCTTGGAAAGTCACTATAGAACATCTTTAATATGCTAAATATATTCGGTTTCCCGTGAAACACCCGCCGCCGCAGCCCGTCGGCGAGCTCGATCGGACACCGCCTTGCGCCGGCCTCTGACTTGATGCGCCTTCTTCGCCACAATCAGCGCAATTGATGAATTGGCAACCACTGCTCCGGCACAATGCATTGCGTCGGGCGCGTGTCGCGCCATAATCGGGCAACCCGCCGAGTCGAGCCGCGGCCAACGGCTGGCTTTAGGCGTTCATCGAGGTTGTCGATCGTCTCTAGGAGGGGAATCATGCGCCGCAATCTGATCCGAGCCGCCGTCTGGGCTGGCCTTGTTCTCAGCGCCGGAACGGCGCCGGCATTCGCCAACGCGCTCGATTTGCAGTTGCAGCCGGTCGCTTCGCCGATCCCGCGCGAAACGGTCCCGTTTGACGGCGGCGAAGCTCCGGGCACCATCATCATCCGCACCGGAGAGCGCCGCCTTTATCTCGTGCTGCCCGATCATCAGGCGCTCAGATACGGCGTCGGCGTCGGGCGCCCGGGCTTCACCTGGAACGGCGTCACGCGGATCGGGTACAAGCGCGAATGGCCGGACTGGACGCCGCCGCCGCAGATGCTCAGGCGCCGGCCGGATCTGCCTCGGCACATGGAAGGGGGCATGGACAATCCGCTCGGCGCGAGGGCGATGTATCTCGCCGGCACGCTCTTTCGAATCCATGGCTCAAACGAGCCCGACACGATCGGCCAGGCGGTTTCGTCCGGATGCATAAGGATGACCAATCAGGACGTCATCGACCTGTACGAGCGGGCAAGGGTCGGCGCGCGGGTCGTCGTGACGCGCTAGGCGCGAACTGGCGGCAGCGACAGCTTGGCGTCCGCGGCCAACGTCACGGGCGCCTTTCTTTCGGGCGTTTGCGTGGTTATATGCTCGAACGATGAATGCTCACGCGCCTCCTGCCGCCGAGCCGCTGATCGATCCGTTCGGACGCGCGATCGCCTATGTGCGCGTCTCGGTGACGGATCGGTGCGACTACCGCTGCGTCTATTGCATGTCGGAAGACATGAATTTCCTGCCGAAGCGCGACGTGTTGTCCTTGGAGGAGCTCGATCGGCTGTGTTCGGCTTTCATCGGCCTGGGCGCCCGGAAAATCCGCGTGACCGGCGGCGAGCCGCTGGTCAGGCGCAACGTGATGTCGTTGTTTCACGGGCTTTCCCGGCATCGCGTCGCGGGCGCGCTCGATGAAGTGACCCTCACCACGAACGGCTCCCAGCTCGCTCGCTTTGCTCATGAACTCGTCGATTGCGGGGTGAGCCGCATCAATGTTTCGCTCGATACGCTTGATCCGCTCAAGTTTCGCCAGGTGACGCGCTGGGGCGATCTCGGCGACGTGCTCAAGGGCCTGGACGCCGCATCGGCGGCCGGGCTCAAGATCAAGATCAACACGGTCGCGCTCAAGGGCTTCAACGAGGGAGAGGCGCTCGGCCTCGTCGAATGGGCGCATGGGCGGGGGTTCGATATCGCCTTCATCGAGGTGATGCCGCTCGGGGCGATGGAACGCGACCGCGTCGACCAGTTCCTGCCGTTGACGGAGCTGCGCGCGCGCCTTGAAAGCTCGCTTTCGCTCAAGCCCTCGACCTACACGACCGGTGGTCCGGCGCGTTACGACGATGTCAAGGAGACCGGGGGACGGGTCGGATTCATCACCCCGCTCACCCATAATTTCTGCGAGAGCTGCAATCGCGTGCGCGTCACCTGCACGGGCACGCTCTATATGTGCCTCGGCCAGGAGGACGCCGCCGATCTGCGCGAGCCGCTGCGCCGCTCGACCTCGGACGCGCCGCTGGTTGCGGCCATCCGCGCGGCCATCGCGCGCAAGCCCAAGGGCCACGATTTCATCGTCGCGCGGTCGGCGGCGCCGGCCACTCAGCGCCACATGAACGCGACCGGCGGCTGACCGGCTTCACATTTTGTCGCCGATCCGCTGGCGGCGAACGCCTCCCGGCGTTATATCACCAAGCGTGAAGAGGGCGGGACCTTGACTCTCCGCTCCGATGAGGACCAGCGCCATGCCGACTGCTCGCGAACGTATCGAGAAAGTGATTTCCGAGAACCCGGTTGTCCTGTTCATGAAAGGAACCCCGGAATTTCCGCAATGCGGGTTCTCAGGGCAGGTTATCCAGATCCTCGACTATCTCGGCGCGCCGGTCGTCGGCGTCAACGTGCTCGAGGACGCGGACATCCGCCAGGGGATCAAGGAATACGCCAATTGGCCAACGATTCCCCAGCTTTACGTCAAGGGGGAATTCGTCGGCGGTTGCGACATCACCCGCGAGATGTTCCAGTCGGGCGAATTGGCCGCGATGCTCACCGATGCGGGCGTCCCGGTGAAGACCCAAGCCGGCGCCTGACGCGTCTCAAGGCGGCCGCCCGTCCCAGGCCGTCGCTTTCCCTCGCCCGAAACCTTTTCGCCGTCCCGGCGCTGTTGAAGCGGCGCGGAAGCGGCCCGTGCTTTTTTGGACCTTCGGAAGCGCTGTCGGCCAAGCCCTGACGCGGCCCCGGCGGGTGGGGAAGTCTGTGGACTTATCCTTAAGGTGTAATTGATAAGTTCCCATGCGAACGATAACCTGACATGTCAGGGGTTCGCCGGAGCCCGTTCGGGGACGAGTGCAGCGAATGTCTTCCAGCTATCCCTACCAACTCTACGAGATGGCCCACGCCGCCCTCCTTCCCGCGCGCGCGGTCTCGGATGCGGCGCACTTCGTCTTTCGCAATCCGTGGAACCCACTCTCCAGCACCGCACTGGGCAAGAACATTTCGGCCGGGGCGGAATTGTTCGAGCGCATGACGCGCCGCTACGGCAAGCCGACTTTCGGGCTCGCTGAAATCCAGGTCGACGGCGTTGTCACTCCGGTCCTCGAGGACGTCGTGTGGGCGAAGCCCTTCGGCAATCTGCTCCGTTTCGTCCGGCCCGACTTTCCGGAAGGAGCGCGCCAGCCGAAGCTCTTGATCGTCGCGCCGATGTCCGGCCACTACGCGACCTTGCTGCGAGGCACGGTCGAGGCGTTTCTCCCCCATTTCGACGTTCACATCGCCGATTGGGCGGACGCGCGCATGATCCCCTTGGCGATGGGCCCGTTCGACCTGGACGATTACATCGACTATCTGCGCGAGATGCTGGCTCATCTCGGTCCAGGCGTCCACACGATCGGAGTGTGCCAACCGTCGGTGCCGCTGCTTGCCGCGGCCGCGCTGATGGAGGCCGCCAGCGACGCCAACGCCCCGGCCAGCATGACCCTGATGGGCGGCCCGGTCGACACGAGACGCAGCCCGACCGAAGTCAACAAGCTCGCCGAGAAGCGCGGCGTCGAATGGTTCCGCCGCAACTGCCTGCATACCGTGCCGTTCCCCTATCCCGGTTTTGGCCGGGAGGTCTATCCGGGCTTTCTTCAGCTCAGCGGCTTCATGGCGATGAACCTCGACCGCCACGTCAGCGCTCACCTCAACATGTTCAACCACCTGGTTTCCGGCGACGGGGATTTGGCCGAAAAGCATCGCGAGTTCTATGACGAATATCTGGCGGTGATGGATCTCGCCGCCGAATACTACATGCAGACCGTCGAGACGGTGTTCGTCCGCCATGCGCTGCCGAGGGGCGAGATGACTCATCGCGGGCGGTTGGTCGACCTTGCCGCGATCCGCAATTGCGGCCTTCTGACCGTGGAAGGCGAGAACGACGACATATCGGGGGTCGGCCAGACCTATGCGGCCAACGAGCTGTGCGTCAACATTCCGGAAGCCAGGAAGCAATATTGCCTGGCGGAGGGAGTGGGCCACTACGGCGTCTTCAACGGCTCCCGCTTCCGCAAAGAGATCGCGCCGCACATCCGCAAATTCATCGCCGGAATCGAGGCGGGCGCCAAGCCGCGCAAACCTGCCAAGGCCAACGGGGTAGGACGGCCTGCGCACGCCTAGTCGATTTGCGAGCCGCGAGCCCGCCTCCCGCTTGCGGACCGCGCGTTTACCTTGCCGGCGATTCGTAGCGCCTCCCGTGCGGCAGCGATGTTAGCATCGTCGCCGCGAGGGGTCGGAGGACGGGCGCCATGGCTCAGCGAGCAAAGGCCGCGATCGCCGCGGCTCTCGGGCTGCTCGGCGCCGTGTCGGCGGATCCGGCTTCGGCCGGACGCAGGATCGGGTACGAGTTCGCTTATCCTGCGGGCGCCATCCTCATCAGCCAGACAGCGCGGACGCTCTATCTCATCGTCGATGGGCATAACGCCATCGCCTATCCGGTCGCGGTCGCCAAACGTGGGAAGGAATGGACCGGGTCTGCCCGGGTCGAGGCCAAGTTCGTCGAGCCGGCCTGGTCGCCGCCCGAGTTGGTCAAGCGCGATCATCCCGAATTGCCGGACGTGATCCCTGGCGGATCGGCGAGCAATCCGATGGGCGCGCGCGCGATCCTGCTCGACCGCGACGAGATCGCCATCCACGGCACGACCCGAGCGATGCGAGCCTCGATCGGCGCCGCGGCCTCCTACGGCTGCATCCGGATGTATAATGAGGACGTCATCGACCTTTTCGATCGCATCGCGGTCGGCGCCCCGGTGATCATGGCGCGCTAGAAATCGCTCGCCAAGCCCTTCACTTCCCAGTCGCCGTAGCGAACGGGATCGAGACCGCCGCGGCCATTGAGCTCGCGTTCGGGCGCTGGTTTTTGCTCGGCGCGCCGCGCCGCCGCTTCCTTGAGCGCTCGTCGCGCCGCCGGCGACAAGTCGCGAGGAGCCGGCTTCATCGCCTGCGGGCTGGGCGCCGGGTCGGGAACTCGGTCGTTCATGACTGCGCTCGTCTGACTGGATTTGATCTTTTCAGGAAAATGTCGGCGTGCCAAAAACTCGCCCCGCTCGGCTAGCCTGACGCAAGCCTGCCGCGGATTTCGCGTATAGACTTGAGGAGCGCGTGCGGCAATTTTTGATTCGTGGTGAGGGTCGTGTGGCGCGACAAACGCGCGGGTTTCATGCCAGCCGCCAGGAAACGCCGCCGCCGCCGCCGGGCATGGCGGCGCGAGTTGCAGCGGCGCGCGCAGTTTCCGAAGCGTTGACGCTGGCGCGCCCGCTCGAAGAGCGGCTTGCCGCCGGTCTCGGCCTGCGCGCGGGCGGCCTCGACGTCCGCGACCGGGCGCTGGCGCGCTCGATCGCCACCGTCGCGCTGCGCCGGCTCGGCACGATCCGCAAGGCGTTGGCGCGGCGCATGGAAAAAGGGATGCCGAAGCGCGGCGGCTCCCTGGAATGGACGCTGATCGTCGCTGCGGCGCAGATCCTGTTTCTCGATACGCCCGATCATGCGGCCGTCGATCTCGCGGTCAGCGCGACGCGCGCCGAGCCGGGCAGCGCCCCGTTCGCAGCGCTCGTCAACGCGGTCCTGCGAGCGATTGCGCGCGAGCGCGACGCGATCCTCGCGAGCTCCGATCCACTCGAGGACGACACGCCCGCCTGGCTCGCCCAGCGCTGGCGCGCAACCTACGGCGAGAGCGTCGCCCGCGCCATCGCTGCGGCGCACCGCTCGGAGCCGACGCTCGACCTCAGCGTCAAGAACGATCCGCATGGTTGGGCCGAGCGCCTCGGCGGGATCGTTCTGCCGACGTGCTCGGTGCGCCTCGATACGCATCAGCCTGTCGCCGAGCTCGAGGGCTATGCTGCCGGCGAATGGTGGGTGCAGGACGCCGCCGCCGCGCTGCCGGCGCGGCTTCTGCGCCCACGCCCCGGCATGCGGATCGTCGATCTCTGCGCCGCCCCGGGGGGGAAAGCGGCCGAACTCGCCGCGGCCGGCGCGGACGTGACGACGGTCGACCGGTCGGCGGAAAGGCTCAAGCTGCTCGCCGCCAATTTCGAGCGCCTGCGCCTGCGCTCGGAGATCGTGGTCGCCGATGCGCTCGCCTTCGATGCGCCGCCGTTCGACGCCGTGCTCC
The DNA here is from genome assembly GCA_963749715.1 of uncultured Alphaproteobacteria bacterium. Classification (GTDB taxonomy): domain Bacteria; phylum Pseudomonadota; class Alphaproteobacteria; order Rhizobiales; family Beijerinckiaceae; genus Roseiarcus. The sequence goes on along the minus strand of CAVVNR010000009.1, from coordinate 28,788 downwards.
TCGACGCGCCATGTTCCGCGACAGGCACCATCCGCCGCCATCCGGACGTCGCCTGGATCAAGCGGCTCGGCGATTTGCCCCCGCTCGTCAAACTGCAGGCCCAGCTCATCGACAAGGCGATCGCGCTGACAAAGCCTAGAGGGACGATCGTCTATTGCGTGTGCTCGCTCGAACCCGAGGAAGGCGAAGCGCAGCTCGCCGCCGTCCTGCGCCGCAACCCCGACGCGCGGCGCCTGCCGATCGCGCCGGAAGAGATCGGCGGCGTCGCCGAATGCCTGACGGCCGCGGGAGATTTGCGCACATTGCCCTGCCATCTGTGGGGCGATAATCCGAGACGCTCCGGGCTCGACGGGTTCTTCGCCGCGCGGCTCATCAAGGCGGGGTAGGGGCCAGCCCAACGCCGACTGGTAAACTTTTTCCAAAAAAGACTTGACCAACCGTAATACACCTGCTTAGTTGGTCCAGTGCGGGTGTGTTGATCCACTAAGGGGAACGCCGTGATTTCGAAGGCTGTCATCGGAGCGCTGACGCTGGCGGGTGGTGCGTTGATCGCTTTGCCGGCTCAAGCGGAGCAGATCTATATCGGCTTTCAGGAGGCAGGAGTTAACGGCGGAGCCATCACTCTCAAGGCGAGTGGCCCGGCCACCAGTGGTCCGTTCTTCAATGGAAGCTACGGCTCGTTTCACATCACGAACGCTCTCGGCCTTGACACTGGGGCCAGCCCCTCCGAGCCGGATTTCGGCAGCAGCGTGACCGTGGCGACGAGGGGGGCCTTGGCGACGGCGAGCACGATTACGATTTACGTAGAGGAAGCTGGCCTCACGGGGCCATCTCAAGCCTTTCAGGTTGGTCTGACCGGGAACTTCTTGTCGGCGGGTTGGACGGCTGTCGAAACGGCCTACGAAACCTCCGGGGCCGCGCCTCCGCCGCCGTGGGTTACCGCGAATGCGTTATTCAGCCACATGTTTACGGGAACGAACGTGGCGGTTGCGGAGAACGGTATTGGAGCTGCGGCAGGTTCTGGGTTTTATACGCTGACCGAGAAATATGTGATCAGTGCGCCGGTGTCCTCCCTATCCGGTCACGCGCTCCTGACGGAGAACGTGCTCACGATTCCGGAGCCCTCGACCTGGGGGATGTTGGTCTTGGGGTTCGTTGGCCTCGGTTATGCGGCCTTCCGCCGCAGCGTGAAGTCGCGCGTCGCCGCAGACACGATCTGACGCTTTCCGATCTCATGGGCTTAAGGAGGCCGCCGCAAGGCGGCCTTTTCTTTTGATCCGCACTCAAACTCCCGGAGGAGCGCCGGAAGGATCGGCCAGTCGATGCAGCCGGTCGGCTGCGGCCTGGGCGAAGCGCAGAAGAAACGCGCGGCGGCTGGCCGGCGCCATGCGCTGGAACTCGGCTTCGCGCACGATTTCGGCCCCATAGGGGTCGGCGATGATAAGCCCCGCCTCGAGGGGCATTAGGGTCGCCGGCGTGTTCTCGGAAATGGCGAAGTAGAGCCTGTCGCAGCAAGCCATATAGTCGCGCCACTTGCGGTCGGCGCGAAAGTCGGCCGACGAGGACTTGACCTCGACGATGAGCACCTCGCCGTCGCGATTGACCGCTGCGATGTCAGCGCGGCGCCCGTCGGTCAGCGGCAGTTCGGTCAGGCTCGAGAACCCGCGGGCCCTGAGGAGCCGCCGCACGCCGCGGGCGATCAAGAGCGCCGTCCCGGATTGCCGGCCGTCGGTCGGGAGAACGAGCCGCTCTTCGGCCATCTCACGCGCTCTTCGCGCCGGCCAGGATCATTCCAGCCGCCCTCTTGGCGATCATCATGGTCGGCGAATTGATGTTTCCCGACGTTATGCGTGGCATGACCGGCGGGTGTGACCGAAGCCGCGCGAGAACGAGCAAAGGTCGGCTCTATCGTCCTCTATGGCCTTCCCATATCACAGACCGCGCCCGCAAGGACCTTGTCTGTTGCTGGGTTGGTTACAACGTGGTTGTCATATGACCCGTGGCCGGTAGGTGGATATACCGGCGTCGAATAGGCGAATACGCCGCTGCCAAAGCCCTCGCCGTTCGAGGGCGCCAACCTCGTGCAACACCATAACTTGGTCAGTTTTGAAGTATTGCCGCTACAGTCGATGATGCTGGTGGTGTCGTAAGGAGTGGGATTGTTCCCTGATTCAGGATAGCCCTTGCCGGTTGACCAACCGGCTTCGCTTGGAACTTTTATTACAGCTGAAGTAGGAATGTTGGTGAAAAGGGGCGGCGTCTTGACCGTGGGCTTTACCGTGAACGTATAGTTTATCCCTTTATTGTCAGTCAGCCATATGGGGCAGTTTTGCGGGTCGATGGCGCTGATGATGAATACGGGGTCAGCCGGATTGACTGGCTTGTTCTTGTTCGGGCCGCAGACGCTATACGTGTCAAACCTGACCGCGTCTGTAATCGCAAATCCGAGCGAAATGGCGATGGGTGGCCCAGCCGGGTTCTGATTCTCCAGATGCATCGTGCTTCCAACATCGACGATATACCCCGTGGCATTCACGTTGAGGTTGCCCACTGCATCGTCGACCGAATAAGCATAGACGCCAGGCATTCCGAGATTGCCCTTAACCGGGTCTCGGTTGCCCGGCGGCGTGCCGTGAATGAACGTCACCCAGGGGTTGAAGACGTAGGGCGCAGCGGGATTCCATGCTACCCCGGAGGGTCCCCCATAGTTCAAGTTGTCGAATTCCGTCTTGACCTTTGCGTATTTCTCAAAGGATTTATCTTCGGACCCGTACCCGGGCGTGTTTTCGAGCAGGTTGGCCGTGGGACCGCAGCCTTGCCCCTTGATGCCGCTCGCCGCCTCGGTCCATGGTTGCCAGCCATAGACATGCGCTACGGTCCGATCGGGGGTCTCCGAGACCGCTCCTCCCGTGCACGTCCCGGCCTTCATGAGCACCTTATATTGCTGGTAATTTGCATGGATAAGGTCCGCCACATCGAGGACGGCGTCGCAAAACGTCGTAAATCCGGCGGGGCTGTGCGCACAATTTGGCGCCTTGGAATAGGTGTTCCAATCTGTTCGAAGGGTCTGGATAGGCTGCCACACGTTGTCGGGCCAAGACTGCTTCGGAAGTAAAGGGGTTAGGTCCGAAGGCGCGGCTGCGCCGCTCAGTCTCGCCATGAGTTCGAGCGGCGACGGCAATTTTGCTATCGCTGCTTTTGTGCCGTCGAGGTCTATGAAGGTTGGCCATGTATTAAGCGACTGGAAGGTATTGAGGAGGGGTGTGAATTCCCCAGGCAACATTGGCGAACCGACATAACCGGCCTGGTCGTTGCCCACGGGGCCCATCGCGGCCGCCAGGTCGGCGACGTTGACGTAGCTCACGTCGAAGTCGGCCTGGGTCGGAAAGAGAAAGCTCGTGATGGAGCCATCGGTGGGCGCCGGCACTTTACCTTGGTTGGCGCCGAGGGTGGCTTCGACCAGCTGGCTCGGGGCAAACTTCGGCAGCGTGCCGGCCGTATCGGTGACGAAGGTCAACGTGCATGAATTGAGCGTTCCCCCCGCCGCGCAGGTCGGCTTCGTGGGGTTACTCGCATTGAACGCCATCGGCATCTGACTGCCTGCTGGTCTGGTTGGCGCGGTCCCGTTGAAATAGTTTTGCAGGGCCTTCGGCGCCCCGCTACCCACCGGCTGAGCGAAAATCTGCATGTTTTGGCCCTGCCACCATTCGGCGTATTGGTTATTGCTCGTCGGGACTACGGTTGCAGCCAATTGCGTATAGAGGGGAAGCGTGATCGTGGCGCTCCCGCCTGGCGGGATGCCTGTGAGTCCATTGATATAGAACCGATTGGTCAGTGTTGTCGGGTACGGATAAAGCGTGTCTTTGTCTGCGTTTGGAACATTGCATATGTCCTGAATCCAGAGATCCGGACTGGGCAAGCCGACCTCGAGCTCGGCGAAGATCTGTTGATGGCTGTCGTTGAAAATCTTGATGGTCTGGACAGGGATGAAACCCGGGCCCGTACCGGTCTGCGTCGGGCAGTTTGGCGGCGGCGCCGCCATGGCCGAGCCGCTGGCGGCGAAAATCGCCACGGCGGAACAGGCCGTCAGCAGCGCAGGCGTCGATTTTCCTCCACGTAACCTCATTATGTTCCCCGCTCACTTCGAGTTTGCAGATAGTTAAATATCAGGAGGCGACAATCAATACAAGCTCCTCGCAAGTAATTATGGGCCGTCATCCTGCCCGTCAGTCAGCACGTCCGTCAGGCCTGAGAATCCGCGCGCCCTTGAGCAGCCGTGCTGCGCCGCGCGCGATCATCAGCGCGGTTCCGGGTTGCCGGCTATCGGCGGGGAGGAGAAGCTGCTCTTCAGCCGTCTGAGGCGCTCTTTGCGTCGGCGAGAATCATTTCGGCCGCCTTCTCCGCGATCATCATGGTCGGCGAACCGGTGTTGCCCGAGGTGATGCGCGGCATGACGGAGGCGTCGGCGACGCGCAGGCCCGCGACGCCGAACACTCTGAGCCGCTCGTCGACCACGGCCGACGGATCCCGCGCGGTTCCCATCCTGGCGGTCCCGACCGGATGGAAAATCGTCGTGCCGACCTCGCCCGCCGCGCGCGCCAGCTCATCGTCGTCATGATACTGCGATCCGGGCTTGAGCTCACGCGGCGCATAAGGCGCAAGCGCGCGCGCCGCAGCGAGGCGCCGTGTGAGGCGAAGCGAGTCCACGGCGACCCGCCGATCGGCCAGCGTCGACAGATAATTGGGCTGGATGACGGGCGCGGCGCGCGGATCGACGCTGCCGGCATGGGTCGAGCCGCGGCTCTCCGGCCGCAGGTTGCAGACGCTGATGGTGATCGCCGGAAACGCATGCAACGGTTCGCCGAACCGGTCGAGCGACAGCGGCTGGACATGGAATTCGATATTAGCGGAGGCGTATTCGGGCGACGACCTGGCGAACAGGCCAAGTTGTGAGGGCGCCATGGTCATGGGCCCGCGCCGGCGCAGCGCATAGTCGAGCCCCATCATCGCCCGCTTGAATAGAGACTGATAGTCGACATTGAGCGTGCGCGCGCCTTCCACGGCAAAAATGGTCCTGAGCTGCAGGTGGTCCTGCAGGTTTTCGCCGACCCCCGGCAGCGCCTGGACGACCGTCCCGCCGAGCGCCTTGACGAGCTCCGGACGGCCGACGCCGGAAAGCTCGAGCAGCTGGGCGAGCCGATCGCGCCGGCCGCCAAAATGACTTCACCCCTTGCCCTCGCCTCGCCGCTACGGCCGTCCTGGCTATAGCGCAGGCCTATTGCGCGACGCCCCTCGAACAGGACCCGCTCCACATGGACGCCGGTCGCCAGGCGAAGGTTTGGCCGCTTGAGGACCGGCTTCAGAAACCCCCTTGCCGCGCTCCAACGCCGCCCGCGGCGCTGGTTGACTTCGAAATAGGCCGAGCCTTCATTGTCGCCGCGATTGAAGTCGTCGATTTTCGGGATGCCGATCTCCACCCCCGCCTCGCGCACCGCGTCCAGGATCGGCCAGGAGACGCGCGGGCGCTCGACGCGCCACTCGCCGCCCGCCCCGTGCAAGACGCTCGCTCCCCCGTGGTAATCCTCCTGGCGAATGAAGTGAGGCAGCACGTCGTCCCAGCCCCAGCCTGCAAGGCCGAACTGACGCCAGCCGTCGTAGTCGGCCGCCTGGCCGCGCATATAGATCATGGCGTTGATAGCGGACGAGCCGCCCACCACCCGGCCGCGCGGATAGGCGATCGAGCGGCCGCCAAGGCCGGGCTCGGGCGCGGTCTTGAACATCCAGTCGGCGCGCGGATTGCCGATCGCATAGAGGTAGCCGACCGGAATATGGAGCCAGATCCAGTTGTCGCCGCCGCCGGCCTCCACGACAAGCACGCGGTTGCCGGGATCGCGGCTCAGTCGATTGGCGAGCACGCAGCCGGCGGAACCCGCGCCGACGACGATGAAGTCGTAGGTTTCGGCGGTCATGGCCCGACCGCCCAGCAGGCGACGTCCCGCCCCTGTTTGCGCTCGAGCGGCGGGTTCTCGGCGCGGCAACGCTCGAAGGCGAGCGCGCAACGCGGATTGAACGGGCATCCCGGCGGCGGCGCGAACGGCGACGGCGGCTCGCCGGACAACAGGATGCGCTCGCGCCTGGCGGTCGGGTCGGCGACCGGCGTCGCCGACAACAAGGCCCGCGTATAAGGATGCTGCGGGCGGTTGAAGATCGCCTCGCGCTCGCCAAGCTCGACCGCGTGGCCGAGGTAGATCACCATCACGTCGTCGGCGATGTGGCGGACGACCGAGAGATCGTGCGAGACGAACACATAGGCGAGCGCGAATTCCTCCTGGAGGCTGGCGAGCAGGTTCAGCGCCTGGGCGCGGATCGAAACGTCGAGCGCCGACACCGGCTCGTCGAGCACCAGGATCTTCGGCTTGAGCATGAGCGCGCGGGCGATGGCGATGCGCTGGCGCTGGCCGCCGGAGAACATGTGCGGGTAGCGATGATAATATTCGGGCCGCAATCCCACCTTGGCCATGATCGACAAAGCCTCCGCTTTCCGCTCGGCAGGCTTAAGGCGCGTGTTGACGAGCAGCGGCTCCTCTAGCGCCTTGCCGATCGTCTGGCGGGGATTGAGCGAACCATAGGGGTTCTGGAACACGATCTGGATTTCCCGCCTGAGCCGCTGCCGCGTCGCCGCGCTCGCGTGCGCGACGTCTTCGCCGTCGATCAAGAGCGCGCCGGCGGTCGGATGTTCGATCAACGTCAGAAGCCGAGCCAGCGTCGACTTGCCCGAGCCGGATTCGCCCACGACCGCGAGCGTGCGTCCCGCGCGAAGCGAGAACGACACGCCGGACAGAGCCTTGATCGTCGCGCGGGGACGGAAGGCGCCGCGCGAGACCGCATAGTCGCGACTTAGCCCCCTGGCCTCGAGGATGGCCGTCACCAGGCGGCTCCGTTCAGCGCGACTGCCCTTGGCAGCCCGGAGACGAGGGGAGTGAGGCACCGCGCGCCGCCGAGCGCAGCCTCCGCCCGTTGCGGCGCGACGTGGCGGCAGGCGTCGAAGACGAAGGCGCACCGCGGCGAGAACGAGCAGCCGCGCGGCCGATCGAACTGACCCGGCACGACGCCGGGAATTGCCGGCAGGCGCCGCTCGGTCGCCCGCTCCGGCAACGCCGCAAGGAGCGCCGCGGTATAGGGATGATGCGGATCGGCGAACAGGTCGCGCGTGGCGTTCACTTCCATCTGCTGGCCGGCGTAGAGGACGATGACCCGGTCGGCGGTTTCGGCGACGACGCCCATGTCATGGGTGATGAGCACGAGCCCCATGCCGTTGTCGCGCTTGAGGCGCATCAGAAGATCGAGGATTTGCGCCTGAATGGTCACGTCGAGGGCTGTCGTCGGCTCGTCGGCGATCAGGAGCTTGGGACGGCAGGCGAGCGCCATCGCGATCATGACCCGTTGGCTCATCCCGCCGGAAAGCTGGTGGGGAAAGGCGCCCGCCCGACGCGCCGGATCGGGAATGCCGACCTCGGCCAAAAGCTCGACAACGCGCCTGACGCGTTCGGCGCGAGTGAGGCCAAGGTGCGCCTTCAGCGTTTCATCAATCTGAAAGCCGACGGTAAAGCAGGGATTGAGCGACGACATGGGTTCCTGGAAGATCATCGCCAGATCCTTGCCGGCGATACGGCGCCGTTGGTCGGCGGTCATCGACAGGAGATCAGCGCCGTTGAAGGCCATGCGGTCGGCGGACACCGTCGCGGTTGGAGGCAAAAGCCCCATCGCCGCCAGCATCGCTACCGACTTGCCGGAACCGGATTTGCCAACGATCGCCAGCACCTCATTGCGCTCGAGCGTGAGGTCGAGGCCGTCCACCGCCTTGAACACCCCGTGCCGGGTCGGGAAGGAGACCGAGAGGTTGTGGATGTCGAGCAGATGCGTTGATATAGCCGCCATCATCCTCTCCGCATCTTCGGGTCGAGCGCATCGCGCAGACCGTCGCCGGTCAGATTGATGGCGAGCACGGTGATGAGAATGGCCAGACCGGGGAGAGCGACGATCCAGGGATCGGAGCGGATGAACTCGCGCGAAGTCGGCCAGCATCGTGCCCCATTCGGGGGTCGGAGGCTGGGCGCCGAGTCCCAGGAAGCCGAGCGCCGCCGCCTCGAGGATCGCGCTCGACACGCCAAGCGCCGCCTGTACGATGAGGGGAGCGAGGCAATTGGGCAGCACGGTTGAATAAGCGAGCCTCAGCTGCCCGACGCCCGCCACGCGCGCCGCGGTCACGTAGTCCTTGCTGAGTTCGCCAAGCGCCGAAGCGCGCGTCAGGCGAACGTATTGCGGCAGGTAGACGATGGTCACCGCGATGATGGTGTTGGCGAGGCTCGGGCCGAGAACCGCGACGACGAGAACGGCGAGCACCAGGCTCGGCACCGCCAGAATCAAATCCATAAGCCGCGTTATCGCCACGTCGACGACCGGACCGGTCATGGCGGCCGCAAGGCCAAGCGTGACGCCGATGACGAACGACACGCACATCACCGAGAGGCCGATGAAGAGCGACACCCGCGCCCCGAAGATGAGGCGCGACAGCATATCGTGCCCATCGCCATCGGTTCCGAGGACGAAGCGCCAGGAGCCGCCCGCCTCCCAGACCGGGGGCGCCCGCACCGCGTCGCGGAACTGCTCGATGGGCGAGTGGGGCGCGACGGCGTTCGCCGCCAGGGCGAGCACGACGACGAGGCCAAAGACGGCGAGGCCGAAGACCGCGCCCCAATTCTCGCGGAACGCCGCCCAGAACGACGCCAGCGGCGAGGGCTGGGCGAGGACGGCCGCCGCGTCTTCTTCGCCGATCGTAGCGGTGAGCGCCGCGGCGTCAGCGGCCATGGCGAATCCTGGGATCGATGACGCCGTAGACGAGATCGACGATCAGGTTGACGCCGATGACGACGGTCGAGATCAGCATGACGCCGCCCTGCAGCGCCGGATAGTCGCGCCGGCCGATCGAATCGATGAGCCAATGGCCGACGCCCGGCCAGGAGAAGATGGTCTCCGTCAGCACCGCCCCGGCCATCAGGCCGGAAATCGACAGCCCGATCACCGTCACCACCGGCAACAGCGCGTTGCGCAAGGCATGCACCCCGATGACCCGGCGAGGCGTCAGCCCCTTGGCGCGCGCGGTGCGCACGTAATCCTCGTTCAGGACCTCGAGCATCGAGGAGCGGGTCATGCGGGCGATGACGGCGAGCGGCACGGTGCCGAGCACGATCGCCGGCAGGACGAGATGGCGCAGCGCGTCGAGAAATGCGCCGGGCTGATCGGACAGCAGCGCATCGACGGTCATGAATCCGGTCGGCTGATCGAAGGAATAGTTGATGAGGTCGATGCGACCCGAGACCGGCATGAGCCCAAGCCTCACCGAAACGAACATGATCAGAAGCAGGCCCCACCAGAAGATCGGCATCGAATAACCGAACAGCGAGATCGTCATCAGCGCCTGGTCATAGACGCCCCCGCGCTTGACCGCGGCGAACGCCCCGGCCGGGACGCCGACCGCGATCGCAAACAGCATCGCGAAGAACGACAGTTCGAGCGTCGCCGGGAACAGGGTCAGAAACTCGGTCAGAACCTTCTGTTGCGACGACAGCGAGACGCCGAAGTCGCCATGCGCGAGGCGCCAGACATAATCGAGAAACTGCTTCCAGACCGGCTGGTCGAGACCCAGCTCATGACGGAAATACGCGAGCCTCTCCGCCGACATGCCGTGCTCGCCGACCCTCACCTCCACCGGATCGCCCGGCACGAGGCGGATGGCCACGAAGGTCAGGAACATCAGCGCCAGAAAGGTCGGGATGGTCAGCGCGACCCGGCGAAAGAAGTAAACAAGCATGGCCGACCCGCAAACGACGGGCTGCGCCTCTCACTCGACGCAGCCCGACCGGCCTTACTGCAGGTCGACGCCTTCAAACGCGTGCGTTCCGAGCGGGCTCTGCTTGTAGCCGGTCACGTTGGCGCGCATGGCTTCGAACACGATCGAATGAGCGACGAGGAGCTCCGGCTGCTCGTCGTGCTCGATTTGCTGCATGCGCTGGTAGAGCTTGGCGCGCTCGGCTTGATCGGCGATCGTGCGCGCCTTGACAAGCAGGTCGTTGAACTCGGCATTGCACCATTTCGGGATGTTATTGTTGACCGGCTTGCCGTCGACGCAGCTGTCAAGGAAGAAGAAGTTGTCGGGATCGCCGTTGTCGCCGGTCCAGCCCAATTGTCCCGTTATGTCCTCGCCGGCCTGCATGCGCTTGCGGTATTCGCCCCACTCATAGGTGACGAGCTTGGCGTTGACGCCGATCTTGGCGAGATCGGCCTGCATCATTTCGCCGATGCGCTTGCCGTTGGGATTGTATGGCCTCTGCACCGGCTGATACCAGAGGTCGATGTCGATCGGCGTCTTGGCGCCGGCCGCCGCCAGCATCGCCTTCGCCTTTTCGGGGTCGTAAGCAATGTCGGCGATGTTGTCGTCATAGGACCACATCGTGCGCGGAATGAAGTCTTGGCCTTTTCGCCCGCGCCGAGATAGACGTCCTTGATGATCGCATCGCGGTCGATGGCCATCGCAAGCGCCTGGCGAACTTCCTTCTTATCGAGCGGCGGCTTGGTGTTGTTGAACGCCAAAAAAGCGACGTTGAGGCCCGGCGCGTTGATCACTTTGAGCGTTGGATCCTTCTCCATCTCCTCGAGGTCGGCGGGCCGAGGATAGGCGTTGACGTGGCACTCGCCCGCCTTGAGTTTGGCGTAGCGCGCGGTCGCATCGGGGGTGATGGCGAACACCAGGTCGTCGACCAGCGCCTTCTCCCCGTAATAGTCCTTGTTCGCCTTGAAGCGGATGACGGAATCCTTCTGATAGGCGACGAACGAGAACGGGCCGGTTCCGACCGGCGCCTGGTCGAACTGCTCGGGCGTGCCCTTCTTCAGCAGGAAGTCGGCGTATTCGGCCGAGCCGATCGCCATGAAGTCCATCGCCAGGTTGGCGAGGATCGCGACGTTCGGCGTCTTGAGCTTCATGACGACGGTGTAATCGTCGGTCTTCTCGACCGAATCGAGCAGCTTCGGCATATCCATGTCGTCGAAATAGTCATACTTGCCGCCGGAGACCTTGGCGTACGGGTTGTCGGGCTTCCACTGCCGATTGATCGAGAACAGCACGTCGTCGGCGTTGAAATCGCGGGTCGGCTTGAAGTCCTTCATGGAATGGAACTTGACGCCCTTGCGGAGATGGAAGGTGATCGTCTTGCCGCCGTCGGCGACCTCCCAACTCTCCGCGAGACCGGGCACGACCTCGGTCGTGCCGCGCTTGAATTCGGTCAGGCGGTTATAGACCGGACGGGCCGCATCGAAACTGGTGCCGGTGGTGTTGATCGCCGGGGTGAAATTTTCCGGGCTGCCTTCCGAGCAATAGACCAGGGTCTTGGCCGAGCTGAAGCCCGCGCTCGCGAGCAAGGCGGCAAGTCCGACGCCGGCAAACGTGAGGGCTTTCATGCATCTCCTCCTGACATGAGCGCACGCAACGAGCGCCTGCGCCATCGAAGCCCTTTTTCGCTTTGAGCGCAATGGCCGCGCGCTATCGGCGCTCGGGCGACAACGCTTCGAGCCTGGCGATCAGGCACGCCGGGTCGCCGGAAACCGCGACCTGTTTCACCCTGCTTTTCGATCCCGCCACGACCCGCGCCTGCGAGGCTCGGGCGCCGAGCCGATCCGCGAGCAGCGCGCACAGCGCCTCATTGGCTTCGCCGCCTTGCGGGGCATTGCGCACCCGCGCCGCAAGCACCACGGTCCCGTCGGCAAGCTCGGCCACGCCATCGATCGCGTCGCGTCCGCCCTTGGGCGTCAGACGGCAGGCGACCACCACGCCCTCCGCGGTCTTGCGCCACGGCTCGCCTGCCGCCGTCATCCGCCCTCGCCCTCGTCGTTCAAGGGATGCAGATCGCGCACCATCGCCTTGGCGCGCTCGTCGAGCACGTGGGTATAGATCTGAGTGGTCGAAATGTCGGCGTGGCCGAGCAGATCCTGGACCACGCGCAGGTCCGCGCCGTTCTGCAATAGGTGGCTGGCGAAGGCGTGGCGCAGCACGTGCGGGCTTACACGCCGAGGCTCGATGCCCGCCGCGGCGGCGACGCGCTTGAGGTCGCGCGCGAACGCCTGTCGCGTCATATGTCCGCTCGCGCTGTCGGCGGGAAAGAGCCACGGACCCGCGGCCGCGCCGGGGGCCGCTTGATCGAGCAGGGCGCGAAACGCAGTCACTGCCGCGCGGGCGGGGCCGGAGAGCGGCGCGAGGCGCTCCTTGTCGCCCTTGCCGGTGACCGCGATCAGCGGGCTCTTGGCGGTCGCGACCGACTTCTTGAGGCTGAGCGCCTCCGACACCCTAAGGCCCGAAGCGTAGATGAGTTCGATCAGGCAGGCCATGCGCGCCGCCTCCAGCCGCTCGCGCAACGGCCGCTCCGCGGCGTCGAGCCCCTCGCTTGCGGTCGCGATCAGGCGCTCGACCTCCGCCACGCTCAGAAGCTTGGGCAGCGGGCGCGACCGGCGCGGGCCCTCGACCGCCAAGGTCGGATCGTCGCGGCGCCATCCCTCGGCGTAGAGAAACTTGTGAAACTGACGGATCGCCGACAGCCGGCGGGCGAGCGATGCGGCGCTGAGCCGACGCGCGCCGCGCGAGGCGAGAAACCCGCGCACGGAACTCGCGTCCGCTTTCAGCGCCTCGATGCCCTCGGCGGTCAGATAAGCCTCGTAGTCGGCGAGATCGCGTCGATAGGCCTCGATCGTATTCAGGCTCGCGCCGCGCTCGGAGGCGAGCGCCTCGAGGAAGCCTGTGACGTGAGAAGCGCCGCGCGTCTTCATCTCGCCCGCCTACTCCTCCTCGAACAGGGTCGGTTGCGGTCCCTCGCGCCGCGGCTCGGCGAGGCCGAGGTGGCGGAAGGCGTGCGAGGTCAAGAGCCGTCCGCGCGGCGTGCGCTGCATGAAGCCGAGCTGGATCAGATAGGGCTCGATGATGTCCTCGATGGCGTCGCGCGGCTCGGAAAGCGCGGCCGCCATGGTCTCGACCCCGACCGGACCGCCGCCGAACTTGACCGCAATCGCGTCGAGATAGCGCCGGTCCATCTGGTCGAGGCCGATCGCGTCGACGTCGAGCAGCTTGAGCGCGCGATCGGCGAGCGCGCGGGTGACGCTCTCCGCCCCCTCGACCACGGCGAAATCGCGCACCCGCCTGAGCAGGCGCCCGGCGATGCGCGGCGTGCCGCGCGAACGCCTGGCGATCTCGTTCGCGCCGTCGTCGGCGAGCGAAAGGCCGATCACTCGGGCGGTGCGCGCGACGATGCCCTGCAACTCCTCGGTCGTATAGAAATTGAGCCGGATGGGGATGCCGAACCGGTCGCGCAACGGCGTGGTGAGAAGCCCGGCGCGGGTCGTCGCGCCAATCAAGGTGAACCTGGCGAGGTCGATCTTCACCGAGCGCGCCGCCGGTCCCGCGCCGATGATGAGATCGAGCTGGAAATCCTCCATCGCCGGATAAAGGATCTCCTCGACCGCAGGATTGAGCCGGTGAATCTCGTCGATGAACAAGACGTCGCGCGGCTCGAGATTGGTGAGCTGCGCCGCCAGATCCCCCGCCTTGACGATGACCGGCCCCGAGGTCGAGCGGAAATTGACGCCGAGCTCGCGCGCCACGATCTGCGCCAGCGTCGTCTTGCCGAGTCCGGGCGGGCCGACGAACAGCACGTGATCGAGCGCTTCGCCGCGCGATTTGGCGGAAGCGATGAATACGCCGAGATTTTTGCGCGCCGCCTCCTGGCCGGCGAAATCGGCAAGGAATTGCGGGCGGATCGCCGCCTCGTCCTCTGGACGCTTGTCGGCCGAGACAAGACGTCGGGGGGCGTCGGCCATCTCAGGCGCCCTCGTCCGGAGGAGCGTCGGCTTCCGGCCGCGCGAATTCAGGCCGCATGGTGAGGCCGAGCAGGTTCGCGGCGAAGGCGCAGACGAGCCCCGCGATCGCGCCGCTGGCGACGAACGCATGGCCGAGCGAGACTCCGATGCGGCCCGGCGACGCCGCGTCGATCCATTCGAAGGCTGGCGTACCGAGGTTGGCCTCGACCGTCATCTCGACCGATGCGCCGAGCGGCGCGAGGCGCAACGCCACGCCGTAGGCGATCAGTCCGCCGATCAGGGCGGCGACGAGCGCTCGGGGCCAGCGGGCGGGCGCGGCGGCGTCCCAGAGCGCGTACAGAAAGCCGGTCGCCGCGGCCGGTCCGACGCCGACGACATAGGCCGCGATCAACCCGATGGCGTGGCCAAACAACGCGGCGATCAGGACCAGAAGCGCGATTGTATCCGGGGTGATCGTCGGCTTGAAGACCACGGAAAGAGGGATGAACAGCGCCCCGCCGATTGCCGGGCCCAGCGCCGCGAACAGCGCGACGATGCCAAGCATCGGGATAAAGAAGGGCCGCGCCGGCTCGGTCATCGCCCGCCTTTGGCGAAATAGACGACGTGCGGCAATTCGGCGAAATGCGCGTCGCAGGTGAGCAGGTCGGCGCCGTTGTCCATGGCCGTGGCGTAGATGATGGCGTCAGCCATCGCAAGCGCGCGGTCCCGGGCAATTTCCGCCGCCTGGACCGCCAGCCGTGTGTCCAAAGGCGTTACGACGCACCGGGTGGAAAAAGCAATCGTGTCGTCGGCGGCGTCCTCTGAGACTTCCCGCGCAAGACAACGCGCCAATTCGTATTGCACGATCGTCGGCACGATCCAGGCTTCCGTCTGCGGGAGCTCCCGGCCAACTCTACGGCCAACGGTACTGTCACTCAGCCACTCGAGCCACGCCGAGGTGTCGACGACGCGCATCAGTAGCGATCATTGCGGTCGCGATAATTGTCCACGTTGGCGCCGCGAGCTATGCCGACGAGCGCCTCGCGATCCGGCACTGGGATCATCAACACGCCTTTGCCCTTGGCGATGAACGCAAGCTTCTGGCCAGGTCGCCAATTCAATTGCTGGCGCAAGGCCTTTGGAATTGAGACCTGATATTTCGGGGATAGCGTCGATCCAAGAGTCATTTTTTTACCCATCGTTGATCGATGCTTATACGACAATGCCGTTTCACTGCGCCAGTTCCTTCAAGCCGGCGCGAACGAGCGCGGCGGTCTCGGCGTCGTGCCCGAGCCGAGCCGAAATCCTGGCGATTGCCGCAGCGGCTTGCGGGTGGGCATAGCCGAGGCCGACGAGCGCGAGGATCGCGTCCTCGGCCGCCCTCAGGAGCTTCGGCGCGCGTTCGAGGCCGGCTTCCGTCCCGGCGAAATCGGCGGAGGCGAAAGCCGGCGCCTTGTCTTTGAGCTCGAGCACCAGGCGCGCGGCGAGCTTGGGGCCGACGCCCGGGGCCCGGGCCATCATCGCCTTGTCCTGTCGCGAAACGGCCGTGCTCAGCGCTTCCTCCGACAAGGCGCCGAGAATCCCGAGCGCCACCTTGGCGCCGACCCCCTGCACGCTTTGCAGCAGGCGAAACCAATCGCGCTCGATGGCGGTGAGGAATCCGAAGAGCCGAATCGCGTCTTCGCGCACATGCGTCTCGACCAGGAGCTCCGCCGCCTCCCCGGCCGCCGGCAGCGCCCGCAAAGTGCGGGCGGAAGCGGAAACGAGATAGCCGACGCCGTTGACGTCGAGGATCAGGGCCTCGTCGTCGACGCTGTCGACAACGCCCCTGAGCTTGCCGATCATGCCGCCCCTCTCGCGCGCGCCGCCCGATGCTGGGCGTGGCAGATGGCGACCGCAAGCGCGTCGGCCGCATCGGCGGTCGACGCCGTTGACGCGGGCAGCAGCATCCTGACCATCATCGCCACCTGCCGCTTTTCCGCGTGACCGACGCCAACCACGGTTTTCTTGATCAGGTTGGCGGCGTATTCGGCGACCGGCAGGCCAGTAAGGGCGAGCGAAGCGAGGGCGACGCCGCGGGCCTGCCCGAGCTTCAGCGCCGATTGCGGGTCGCGATTGACGAAGGTCTCCTCGATCGCCGCCTCGTCCGGCCCCTCGCGCTCGACGAGCCCGACGAGCGAACGATGGATCGCCGCCAGCCGATCGGCGAGCGGGGCCGCCGCCTCAGTCTCGATCAAGCCGCAGCCGACGAATGAGAGCCGCGACCCGGCGGCCTCGATCACGCCCCATCCGGTCGCGCGCAAGCCGGGATCGACGCCAAGAATGCGAATCGCGGCCGTGGTCATGGCGCACGTGATATACGAATTCACGCGCAAGCGCATTTTGGCGTTCGAGGCTTAGGCCGTCGCCGCGCAACGAGGCAAACTCCCGCGCACCACCCGTTCCGTCATGGCCGGGCTTGTCCCGGCACGCGGTCATGTCGCAGCAGTCTCATCCAACCTCAACCATCGGCGCCGCCGTTCGCCCGCGATCCTCCGAGCGCGACCGCGGCCACGCCAGGGACGGCGGCGAGAACGGGCGAGACGCGATCCAGCAACGCGTCAAGCGTTTCCTTCATGCAATAGGCCAATCTCCGCGTGTTCCGATACGGGGCGAGCGAATCGCGCGTTTCCACCGGCATTCTCGTTTGTCCATCTTGGCTCGACCGCCGGGCCTGCGATAGCCTCAAGGACGAGGAGGCGGAGCGATTCGTGCGCAACGGCGTCAGGAGGTTGAAGAGGGAGCCCGCCGCGCCGCCGCCCAGGCCGCATTTCGATTTCGAGCGCGAGGCTTTCGCCGGCGGCCATCGATGGGTCGCGGGCGTCGACGAGGTCGGGCGGGGCCCGCTGGCCGGGCCGGTCGGGGTCGCCGCGGTCATTCTCGATCCCGACGATCTGCCGTTCGGAGTCGACGATTCCAAGGCGCTCCCGGAAGCCAAGCGCGAATCCTTGTGCGAAGTCATCTTCGCCAAGGCGCTGAGCGTCTCGATCGTCTTCGCCAGCGTCGAGGAGATCGACGCCCTGAACATTCGCGGAGCGGCGCTGAGCGCGATGGCGCGGGCGGTCGCGGGCTTGAGCCTGCGTCCGGACCTGGCGCTGATCGACGGGCGAGATTCGCCCGACGGGCTCATCTGCCCGGCGCGTCCGATCGTCGGCGGCGACGGCCTTTCGATGTCGATCGCCGCCGCTTCGATCGTCGCCAAGACCATGCGCGACGCGCTGATGCGCAATCTCGGCCGGGACTATCCGCAATACGGCTTCGACGAGCACGTCGGCTACGCAACCGCCGGCCATCGCCGGGCGCTGGCGCTTGAGGGCCCCTGCCCCTATCACCGGCGGTCGTTCCGGCTCGCGCCGGAAGAAGACTGAGGGCAGGTCGAAAAAGGTTTCAAAAGGGTTGAATTTAATTATCCTTTAGAAAGACTTGCGCCGTACGAAAACGACACAACGGCATGGGCGGCGGGATAACCGGACCTTTACTTAGAATCGAGCATAAACGACGCGCCGGTTCGAACGACCCGGCGAGTGCGTCGAGTGGTTTGTGTTCATGCGTATCGCGCGTGCCGGAGCGTTCCGTCTCCCCGCCCAGTTTCAGGTTTCGCGTACTGGCGGCGGCGAGGCGAAACGCCCGGCCGCAATCGTTCGGGCGCACGCCGACCGGCCCCCGGTCCCGCGCGATTCGATCCTCATCGGCGACTGTGTCGCTGAGATGGAGGGGCTCCCGGAGGCCTCGGTCGATCTCGTCTTCGCCGATCCTCCGTATAATCTGCAGCTCGAGGGCGCGCTCACCCGCCCCGACCAGAGCCTGGTCGACGCGGTCGACGACGCCTGGGACAAATTCGCCGATTTCGCCGAATATGACGCTTTCACCCGAGCCTGGCTCGGGGCGGCGCGGCGGGTGATGAAACCCGCCGCCACCATTGTCGTGATCGGCTCCTACCACAACATCTTCCGCGTCGGCGCCATGCTCCAGGATCTCGGCTTCTGGATCCTCAACGACATTGTCTGGCGAAAGGCCAATCCGATGCCGAATTTCCGCGGCCGCCGCTTCACCAATGCGCACGAGACGATGATCTGGGCGGCGCGCAGCGCAGACGCCAAGGCCTATACGTTCAATTACGAGGCCCTCAAGGCTGGCAACGAGGATTGCCAGGTCCGCTCCGACTGGTTCCTGCCGATCTGCTCCGGGGCGGAGCGGCTCAAGGATGAAAAGGGGCGCAAGGCCCACCCGACGCAAAAACCTGAAGCGCTACTAACTCGCGTCATGCTCGCCGCCTCCAACCCCGGCGATCTGGTGCTCGACCCGTTTTTGGGCTCCGGAACCACTGGGGTCGCCGCCCGGCGCCTGCGCCGCTCGTTCATCGGCATCGAACGCGATCCCGCCTATGCCGCAGCGGCGCGCCGGCGGATTGAGGCCGTCGAGCCGCTGTCGGAAGAAACGGTCGCGACCGCGCCGACCCGCCGCAGCGAACCCAGGGTCGCCTTCGCCAGCGTCGTCGAGGCGGGGCTGGCCCGCCCGGGCGAACGGCTGGTCGACGCCGGGCGGCGGTGGACCGCGCTTGTCCGGGCGGACGGCGCGCTCGCCGCCGGTCCCGCGGTCGGCTCGATCCACAAGATCGGCGCGCTCGTGCAGGGGTTGCCGGCCTGCAACGGCTGGACCTTTTGGCATATCGAGCGGGCCGGCCGCCTGACCCCGATCGACGACCTGCGCGCCAGCATGCGCGCCGCCATGCGCGAGGCGGCCGAGTAGGCCCCTCATCCGGCCCGACAGCCCACCGTTGGAACCGTGTCCTGTCTGGACGCCCTACGGCGCTCCGGGCGATCGCGACCCTCGCTTGCGCTTCGGCTGGCCTTTCCCCGCGCCGAAGTCGCTTCCGCGCAGGAAGAACACTTCGCCCGACGTCTCCTCGGTGTCGAGCCAGACGAAGGGGAGAAGCGGGAATTCGCGCTCAAGCGGCGTCCTGCCACCCCCGACTTCGCAGACAAGCATCCCATGCCCGGCGAGATGCGCCGGCGCCTCGCGCAGGATCCGGCGCACGATATCGAGCCCATCGTCTCCGCCTGCATGCGCGATCCTCGGCTCCGCCGCGTACTCGGGCGGAAATTCGGCGATTGTCCCGGCGTCGACGTAGGGCGGATTGGCCAGGATCAGGTCATAGCGGGTGTCCTGGACCGGCGCGAACAGATCGCCCTGCTTGAGCGCGACGCGCTCGGAAAGCCCGTGCTCCTCGACGTTCCGCTTGGCGACCTCGATCGCGCCGGCCGAACAATCGACCGCCTCGACCCGCGCGTTTGGGAAAACCCGCGCGGCGAGAATGGCGAGCGAGCCGCCGCCGGTGCAAAGATCGAGCACCGATGCGACGCGCCGAGGCTCGCCGGTCAGCGCGTTGTCCTCGGCGAACGCGGTCATCAGGAGCTCGCCGATCAGGCTCCGCGGGACGATGACGCGCTCGTCGACATAGAACGGCACGCCCTTGATATAAGCTCGGTTCACCAGATAGGCGGCCGGCTTGCGCGTCGTAACTCGCGCTTCGATGAGATCGCAGAGCCGCGCGCGCTCACGGGGCAAAAGCCTGGCGTCGAGGAACGGATCGAGGGTGTCGATCGGCAGCCCCAAGCCCTCGAGGATGAGAAAGGCGGCTTCGTCGAGCGCGGTGGTCGCGCCATGGCCGAAGGCGAGACCGGCGGCGAGAAAGCGCCCAACTGCATGGCGAAGCCAGTCTCGCGGGGTGAGGAACGTTTTGATCCGCTCGTCGCGCTCCGTGTCAGACAAGGACGGCCAGCTTCCGGCGGGCGCTCACATGCCGCTCTTGCACTCGTGCAAGAAGTGCTTGCGCGGCTTGCCTTGCAGGCTCTGGGCGTCGGCTTTTTGCGCGCATTCGATCGACTTCGCGGACCGCTCGGCGGGATCCTGCCCGATCGCCGGGAGGACACCGATGCTCCGCGTTGCATTTGTCGGAGCGCCGCCCATGCCCGCCGTGTCGTTCTGCGCGACGGCGCCGGAACCCAAGACCATTCCCGAACTGATGAGGGCGAGCGCGATAGCGCAGGCCAGGGGCATGATTCGCATCAGGTCAGGTATTCCCATTCTCGATTCTGGTTCATCCCGCCCCCGGGGCAGTTATACGAGTCACCGCCAAAATTTCAAGCCAAGCCCATTGCGCCGCCCCAAACGCAACGGCTGAGACTTCTACGCGGTCGCGACTATACAAACGAGCGCCAACGCCATGGGAGACTTTGCCGAACGCTCGCTTCCCATCCTCGTCATTCGCGGCAGGCGAAAGTTCAGATCTGGCCGCCAACGGGCACGCAGTGCCCAGCGGAACGGAATGACAATGAGACCGCGGCTGTGGCCAAATCGCTTCCCCCCTTGCGCTCTTGCCTAATTAGACATAAAGATATGTTTATGTCTATCGAACGATCTCCCGCGCCGCTCGCCTTCCCAGCGCTGCTCGCGGGCCTCGAGGCGGCCGGCGAGGAAACGAGACTTCGCGTCCTGTACCTTCTTGAGGCGGCGGAGCTGACGGTAAGCGAGCTGGTCGCCATCCTCGGCCAGTCGCAGCCCCGCGTATCGCGGCATCTCAAGCTCCTGGTCGAGGCGGGCCTCGCCACCCGGCAGCGCGAAGGCGCCTGGGCCTTCTTCCGTCTGGCCGAACCGGGCGGGGCCCTGGCGCGCGATTGCCTGCGCCGTCTCGATCCTTCCGATCCAACCGTCAGCTCCGACCGCGCGCGCCTCGAGGTCGCGCGTGCGACGCGGCGCAAACAGGCCGCCGCCTATTTCGCCGACCGCGCAGCGGACTGGGACCAGATCCGCGCCCTCCACGCGCCGGAGGAGCGGGTCGAGGCGGCGCTGATCGCCATGATCGGCGCGAAGCCCTACCGCAACCTGCTCGATCTCGGGACCGGCACCGGCCGCATGCTCGAGCTGCTCGGCCCAAGCGCGGCGCGGGCTGTCGGCGTCGACCAGAGCGCGGCGATGCTGGCGCTCGCCCGCAGCCGCATCGATGAGGCCGGCCTGCGTCAAGTCTCGCTGCGCCAGGGCGATATCTACGCCCCTCCGGTCGAGCGCGGCGCCTACGATCTGGTGGTCATCCACCAGGTGCTGCACTTCCTCGACGATCCGGCGCGGGCGCTCGGCGAAGCGGCGCGGGCTCTGGCCCCCGGCGGGCGACTGGTCGTGGTCGATTTCGACGCCCACAACCAGGAATTCCTGCGCGACGAATTCGCCCATCGTCGGCTCGGCTTCGCCGTCGGCGAGGTCGAAGGCTATTTCGCCGAAGCCGGCCTCGCCAACATCCGCTTCGACCGCGTGCCGCCGGCCAGGGGCGAAGCGGGAAAGCTGACGGTCGCGTTGTGGATGGCCGAGGACCCGCGCGTCATTTCCGATTCGTTCCCGAAGAGCGACGTGGAGTTCGCCTGATGGCCGCCAAGCCGGTCCCGTTAAGCCGCCGCGCCGGCGCGCATGTTCAGGTCTCGTTCGAGTTCTTCCCGCCCAAGACCGCGGAGATGGAGGCGAACCTGTGGGAGGCGGCGACCCGTCTCGAGCCGTTGAATCCCGCCTTCGTTTCGGTCACTTACGGCGCGGGCGGCTCGACCCGCGAACGCACCCATGCGACGGTCGCGCGCCTCGCGCGCGAAACGACGATGAAGCCTGCCGCGCACCTCACCTGCGTCGGCGCCTCGAAGGACGAAATTCGCGCGACGCTGCGCGCCTATCATGTCGCCGGCGTCCGTCACATCGTGGCGCTGCGCGGCGATCCGCCGTCCGGATTCGACGCCTCCTATGAGCCACATCCCGCCGGCTATCAGTCGACCGCCGACCTCGTCGCCGATGCGCGGCAAATCGGGGGTTTCGAGGTCTCGGTCGGAACCTATCCGGAAAAGCATCCGCAAAGCCCGACGCTCCTGCACGACATCGACATCCTGAAGCGGAAGGTGGACGCAGGCGCGAATCGGGCGATCACCCAGTCGTTCTTCGACAACAGCGTCTATTTTCGCTTTCTCGATGTGGCCAGCGCGGCGGGGATCTCGATCCCGATCGTGCCGGGCATTTTTCCGGTGCAGAATTTCAAGCAGACCGCCAGTTTTTTCCGCCGCGCCGGGGCGAGCGTGCCGCAATGGCTGGCCGACCGGTTCGAGGGCCTGGAGGACGACCCCGCCACGCGGCGCCTGGTCGCCGCCGCGGTCTGCGCCGAGCAGGTGATCGACCTCATCGACCACGGCGTCGAGGAAATGCATTTCTACACCATGAATCGCGCCGATCTGGTATTCGCCATCTGCCACCTCGTGGGCCTGCGCGCCAAGCCGGTCGCGATCGAGCGCCAGGAGCAAGAGCCGCCGTCCCTGCGCCGGCGCGCCTGGTGATAGCCCAAGCTATCGGCCCCTAGTACCTCTGCACAGTGATTATGATTCTTTGGATGTGACGGGATAGGCGCGGCCCATTTTGGCGCGGGCTTTTTCGGTTGTGAACATCCATTTGATGCGGGCGCGGGCGGCGTTTCGCTGTCGTTCCCAGGCGGCGATTTCGCGACGAGGCGCTTTGGATCGTCAATTCTGCGATCCAGGCACTGGCCGCGGAGCACGCCGATCTCGATCTCGACCATGTTGAGCCAACTGGCGTGCTTGGGGGTGTAGTGGAACTCCAGGCGGCGCAGAATTCGCCGGGCTTCGGCGGGCGCGAATGCCTCGTAGAGGGCGCCGGCCGAGTGGGTCGACAGGTTGTCCTGCACAACCCGGATGTACGCGGCATTGGGATAATGGACATCGACGAGCTCGCGCATGCATTGGGCGTAATCTTCCGCCGCGCGCCGCTCGGTGACCTTGACCTTGCGCCAAGGCCGATGCACGTCGATGAAGACGAAGAGATTGACGGTGCCGTTGCGGCGGTACTCGTAATCGTAACGTTCGAGCTGGCCCGGCTCGGCCGGGATTGGCTGGCGTACCTCGCCGATGAGCTGGACCGGGCTTTCGTCGAAGCAGACCACGGGTCGCTTGGGATCGGGCGCTTCGGCATAGAGGTCGAGCACGTCTTCCATGCGGGCGACGTATTCGCCATCGACCTGGGGAATGCACCACATGTCCTTGCGCCAGGGCTTGAGGCCGTTTTCGGCCAGCCGCCGACGCACCGTCTCGTGCGACAGGCTCTTATGCGTCGGTGAGCTTGACCATGGCGCCGGCCAGCAGCTCCAGCGTCCAGCGGGCGCGCCCCTCGGGAGGATTTGCGCAGGCCGTTGCCACCAGCAAGGCCTCTTCCTTGCCGGTGAGCTTGCGCTCCGCCCCAGGACGCGGCTCCTCGCTCAGCGCCCGCTCCAGATTGCCTTCCACGAAGCGCCGCTTGGTCCGATACACGGTGGAGCCGCCAACCGCCACCGTGCAGGCAATCTCGTCATCGCTGCTGCCGGCGTCGGCCGCCAGCAATATCTGGGCTCGCTTGAGCTTGCGGGCGGCATGCTTGCCTTTGCTCAACATCGCGGTGAGCGCCTCGCGTTCGGCTTGGCTCAATTCGACCCGATAACGTACATTCATCTCGACCTCCTTGTCGGAGGACCGGACGAATCGACAAATGAATCAAAAATCAGGCGCTGCTCGCAGCCTCAGCGCTCAAGGCTTCACCGAAAAGCAAGGCCAGTACCTGGCCTTCATCTACCCTATTCGCGCCTGTTCCGACGCCCACCTGCCGAGACCGATATGCAGCGCCACTTCCACGTCAGCCCGCCCTCGGTCCACCAGATGATCGTTACGCTCGAACGAAATGGCCTCATTCGGCGTCAGCCCGGTGTCCCCCGAAGCATCGAACTCCTCGTTGCCCCGGAAGACTTGCCCATCCTAGACTGGCCCAAAATCAACCAGTCATAATCTCTGTGACGAGGTACTAGCAGAGGGTGACGATGTTCACCTTTTGTTTTCTCCACGTCTGTTGCTTGTCATTTTGACGATCGCTCATCAAGCTGCGGTTGGAGATCAACTCAAACACCAGCGGGGCGAATCGCCGAGAAATAGATCGAGCAAAGTTCAAAACAAAAAGCCGTGCGCCGCTATACCGACGACATCGACCGGCAAAGCCTGCAGCTTTGTGTCGGGAGACATTTGGAACTGGCGGCGATTGACTGTTGTGGGGATCCAGCGCGTCAGCAGAAACATCTTGTCTTCCATCATGACGTATCGGACTTAACTTTCTAGCGAATGAGAAAGCCGATGCGGGAACCATCCGAGCAACTCGACGGCGGGCAAGCGCTCGCTCGGCTCCATCAGCGCAAGGTTTTCTGGCGTCGCGTATGAAACGTCCGACGGGGATTTTTCGGCGACTGCGACGGCGGGCGCGCCGTCGCACTCCCCGGGCAATCTGGCGCCGCGAGCGGGCGTCGGCGTCTGGGCCTTTTGCCTGACGCCGCGATTAATGAGGGTTGAGTGGGCTGTCGCCATTGTCCGCAAGAAAGGCCTTTGATGCAGCGAGGTTTTTCTGAAGACAACGGGGCAAAATTCGTATCTTATGGCGTGGGCTGGCCTACCGGGCGCGCGAATGCCGGATCCGAGCTGAGCAGCGTCGCCCCGGTTCATCAACAAGCGATCGCGATGGCAGGAATCCCCCAGGAGTTCGGCAAGATTCCGCGGCCGGCGGCCCGCCCAACCGCGCAGCGGCCATTTGGCCGGGTTTCCTTCCGCGATCACGAGCCGTCCGATCTCCCATCGCCCGGGCTTCCGCCGGAGCTCGCCTTTCTTGCGGCGGAGGGAATCTCGCCGGAGCGTCTCGTCAACGCGATCGGCGCCGCGCCCAAAACCGTTCCTCCCCTCGACAAGCTGCTAGGTGAAGGACTGATCAGCGAGGAAGTCTATTATCGCGCATTGGCGAAGCATCTCGGCTGCCGATATTATAGCGGCGACCCGCCGTTGGCCCGCGCTTTCGAGGTGACGAAGGGATTGCGCTGCGGCGTCGCGCCGCTCGAATTGCGCGGCGAAGGTCCGCGGGCGGTCATTGCGCCGCGCGCGCAATTCGTGCCGCGGCTGATCGAAGCCACTCACGCCGGCCGGCTGCGCTCGGGGTCTTTCGCCCTCACCTCGCCGCAGCGTTTCGCTGCTACCGTGCGCGCGCGCCGCGGCGAGGAGCTCCTCGGCGTCGCCCTCGGCCGTCTGCCCGCGAGCCTCGCCGCGCGGCACGGCATGACTCCGGTGCAGATCGCCATAGTCGGCGCGGTCGCGGCTTTGGCCTT
This sequence comes from uncultured Alphaproteobacteria bacterium, assembly GCA_963749715.1. Taxonomy (GTDB): domain Bacteria; phylum Pseudomonadota; class Alphaproteobacteria; order Rhizobiales; family Beijerinckiaceae; genus Roseiarcus. The sequence goes on along the minus strand of CAVVNR010000009.1, from coordinate 3,647 downwards.
GGCGCTTGGCTTTGCGAGTTTTGGTGCGCTGGAGGCCGCCGCATCCGCGGCGCTTTGGCTCGCTTTTTCCGCCATGATCCTGTTGCGGTCGATGGCGGCGATCGCCAACGTCGGGATCGTTCGTCCCCCCGCGCTCGCCGACGACGAGCTCCCCGGCTACACCATTGTCGTCGCGCTTTATCGGGAAGCGCGGGTCGTTGAGGAGTTGGTCCAGGGCCTTGATAAGCTCGACTACCCGAAGAGCAAGCTCGACATCAAGCTCGTCGTCGAGCGGCGGGATCCGGAGACCTTGAGCCGGCTCGTCGGGCTTAAGCTCCCCGCGCGCTACGAAATCATCGTCGCGCCGCCGGGCCCGCCGCAGACCAAGCCGCGAGCGCTCAACATCGCGCTCTCGAGCGCGCGCGGGCGCCTCATCGTCGTCTACGATGCCGAGGACATTCCATCGCCGGATCAGCTGCGCCTCGCCGCTGCGCGCTTCGCCGCCGACAAGGATCTCGACTGTCTGCAAGCCCGTCTCGCGATCCGCAACGGCGAGGAATTGTGGCTCTCGCGCCAGTTCGCGGTCGAATATGCGACGCTGTTCGATTTCATCAATCCGGGCCTTTGCGCCCTCGACCTGCCGATCGCGCTCGGCGGCAGCTCCAATCACTTTCGCATCCGCTCCCTCGTCGACGTTGGCGCCTGGGACGAATGGAACGTCACCGAGGACGCCGACCTCGGAATCAGGCTCGCCCGCTTCGGCTACAGGGTGCGCGCGCTTGATTCGGACACATCCGAGGAAGCGCCGCACGAGCTTGAGAACTGGTTCCGGCAGCGCGTGCGCTGGCAGAAGGGCTGGATGCAGACCCTCATCGTCCACTCGCGTCGGCCGAACTTCTTTCGCCGCGATCTCGGGTCGCGGCGCGCTCTCGCCGCGCTGATCTTGATCGGCGGCGCGATCGTCGGTTGCCTCTTCTGGCCGGTCTTCGCGCTCACGACCCTCTGGCGGGCGCTCACCGTCGGCGACGACGGCGCGCTCGCGCCCGCCCGCGAGATGACCGACGTCTTCACCTATATCCTAGCCCTCGCGGGCGCCTGGTCGATCGCGCTTCCCGCCGCGATCGCCGCGCGGCTTCGCGGCTCGAGTTTGAGCTTGCGAACGGTCGGGCTGATGCCCGCCTATTACCTATTGGTGTGCGCGGCGACCTGGGCGGCGCTTATCCATCTCGCGCTGTGGCCCTATTACTGGGGCAAGACAGAGCACGGAAGACGCGCGAGGCCCACCCCTCCCGTCGTCCGGACGCGATCGTCGATGTAGGAAACGTCGCCCGCCCGGCGCCAGGATCATCGCGCCACTGCAACAGCGCCCAAGTCCGCCGGCCGCCGTCTCGTCAACGGGTGAAGACCCGATTTGGAATGTCCGAGATGGGCAGGAGAGCGGGCCTATAAGGATCGCCTCGCGAAGGACCGGAGTCCGCGCCGGAGTCGTCATTCCATTGCGAGCACGAAATGGCCTTCATCGTAGAGTCCGGGCGCTCCCCGTCGGGGCCACCACAGAAGCGCTCCAGTGTGAGAAACATTCCCAGGGCCTGAGGCAATTTCGCGCTAAACAAAGCTTTGGAATCGCGTTCTGCGGGCGCATCCTGAATTGCAAATCAATCCTTTCTTCGAGCCATGTCGCAGCCGTTCACTCAAGGACCACGCCTCTCCGATGGGCCAGTTGGCGACCCCTCCGCTCAGGCCATCGCCTCGCTTCGAGGATATGCCTACCAGCTCTTTGCGAGCGGTCTCGCATGGCTGGATCTTCGGCCGGGTCAGGAACTCTATCTCGAGGTCGCCCAGGACTACGCCGTCGCGACCAAGCACGCGCTCCGCGCTGTCCAGGTGAAGGACACCACCGCCAAGGTTACAATCAATTCCGAAGATGTTCGCGAGGCGCTTGATGGCTTCGTCGATCTTGTCGAGCGCAATCCGGGCCGCGAGGTTCATCTTCGCTTTCTTTCGACCTGTGCGATAGGGCAGGAGCGGAAGCGCGAGCACCGCGCGAATGGCGAGCCCACTTTGGCCTACTAGCGGCGCGCCGGCGCGGGAGCCGATATCACCTCGTTGCGGGACGTGCTGGCAAAAATCACTCTATCGGATCGGGTCCGCAGCTTCGTCGATACACGCGATGACCTTGCACTCCGGGATGAATTCCTGCGCCGTATCCAATGGGATTGCGGGCAGCAACCCATTGAAGGTGTCCAGCGCGAATTGGAAAACGGCCTCCTTCGGTATCACGTCGAGCGCTTTCAAGCCGCCGCACGCCGCGAGCAACTTGCCGCCGCAGTCGTGCAACGCGTTCTTGCTACGATCACTGAGGGCGGACGGCGGCGCCTAACCGACGGTGATTTGCTCGCGCTCGTAACCGACACTGCGAATGTTCTCGTGCCAAGAACTGACTTCGAGGCAGCGCTACAGAGTTTTAGCGCGGCGCTTGGCGGCGCGCAGGCGCAAGTCCCGCTGGAGTCCATTGCACCCACGCGTCTCTTGGAGCCAGAGCGCGAGCTTCCTCTTCCGCCGCTACTGGCTGAACGTATTGCCGTCACGCGCGACCTGCTCGAGCGAACCCGGCGGCACGGAGCGACCTTTGTGATTGGCGGAACCGGCTGCGGAAAAACAACCGCGGCTCGTCTCACCACGCGCATGGAAAGCTCGCCGTGGTGCATTCTCGATCTCCGCGACAATTCCGCCGAAGAAATATCACGACGCCTTGACTACTCGCTCGGCGCGCTCGGGGCGTCCAGCTATCGGGGGATCATTCTCGATGATCTCAACGAAATCGAAGATTCCGGCGCGCGGCGGGCTTTAGCGCGATTCCTCTCAGCCCTGCGTCGCCGGGATATGCTGTGCCTGATAACCGCTTATCGCCAGCCCTCAAGTCGTGCTCTCTCAGACCTCGGCTTGAATGAGAACGCACATCTGAAGGTTCCCGATCTCTCACTCGCCGAAATCACGGCCATGGTGGAAGCGGCAGGTGGCGATGGTGACAAGTGGCCAGAGGCAGTGCGGTGTGGGAGCGCATGGGGACACCCCCAATGCGTTCAGGCGATCATCTCCGGCTTGCGTCAACGAGGATGGCCCGCAGGAGAGCGCACTGGCCTCTTAAGTTTCAGGCCGGCTGCCGACCTTGACGCAGAGAGGCGCGCGGCACGAGGCCGGATTATTGCCATCCTCCCTGAGGAGACGACCAAGCTGCTGTATCGGGTCAGTATCCTCTTTGGTCGGTTCGACAGGCCGCTTGCTCTATCCATGGGAGCGATCGATCCTGCCGTGTCTGACCCTGGAGCGCACCTCGATAAACTGATCGGACCCTGGGTGGAACTTACGGCTCAGCGCGATATGCGGGTTTCACCCTTGCTGGAGAATACCGGGGCAGAAATCTTGACTCCAAATGAAACAAAGCGCGTGCACGAGGCTGCCGCCCAACACATTCTGGGAGCGCGCAGTGTCAGCATCGATAAAGCAAACTTTGGTTTCTTGCACGCCCTATTGGGCGAGCAGGAATGGCTGCTCATGCGGCTCGCATATAACATCATCACGACATCAGCCGAAACGCGCCGCCAGCTATCAGAGTGGATGGGCAATTTGCGGCGGCACAGACTAGACCAAAAAAATCTTCCCCATTG
>CAVVNR010000008.1:0-701058 GCA_963749715.1 uncultured Alphaproteobacteria bacterium | reverse complement strand
TCACACCCGTAGGCGGCCCAAGAGCGATGAGGCCGACGGGGCGGCGAGCCCGCCGCGCTAAAACCTGACTTGAAAAAGCGCTAGCGCAAACGAACTTTGGCAAGGTCTCGAGGATCTCCCGGGCGGGAATGTCGTCATCCCAATGTTTGGGCTCAAGGGCGTCCAGGCGCAGTTCTCATAGTCCCCTTGACTTGAAGTATTTCAACATGGTCCAGATCGCAGGCTGCTCTTCATCGTCCATCTCGTTTGGGTCGAGGTACATGAGAAGGACCTCTGACGGTTTCTTGGCCTCGATACCCAACATGGCCGGTTGAGGCTCCGACGTTCCTGCTTCAATTTCCTGCGGATGTGCAAAACGCAGGTTTAGCTGGTTTCCTCCGCGGCGTCAGAGAGCGCGGCTTCCGGCCTTTCAGGACGCGGCCGCTTATTTTTCACGCCGGCATCATTTGCGGCGTAAAGAAAGAATGTCACACACTTCTGGACAACCGCGTCCGCAGCCGGGAAGGCCTTCCTGAAGGCCTCGTTGAAGTGTGAAGGGGTGGCGGTTTCGAGTTCGATCGCGAACATCGGGGCGTATTCCTGGCGAAGGAGCTCCAGGACCTTCTCCGGCCAATGCCCCGCGCTATGCGCGCTGACAAGCTCCTTGAGGCGCTGCGTAGGGCGTCCATGACCCTCAATCAGGCCGAGGAACCGAAGCGCATGCATCAACTGAGTGCCGACCACGCCTGAAAAGCGCGTCAATACGCTGCGGTCGATGCGTGACGGAACGCCATGCTCATCAAGATCCTGGATGAACGTCTTGAACGTCCGATAGGATGTGCTTGGCGGCGTTCCCGTCGACCTCGCCCGCTCCGAACTACCGCTCAGCATCACGGTCTCCCGTCGGTTCGGAACACCAGTGCTCATATTCCGCATCGCGCCGCAACCATACCGTACTTTTGCTCCCGCCGGACAATTCCAAATGCGCGATTGCCGCGCCATGTGTTTTTTTAACATGCTGAAAAAATTGGAAATTTATCCAAGATGCGCGGTTGTGGCGGCGGTGAAGTCCTAGACGACGCCCGGAAAAGAATCGCCGCCGTCAAGACCGCTCCGCTGTGGCTGGAACGGCCGCGGCGATAGCCGTTGGAGCGTGGAAATGCTGTGGACAGCAGAGGCGGTCGAGGACCTCAAGAGGCTCGCTTTCGAAGGCAGAAGCGCCAGCGCCATCGCCGCGGCGCTCGGCGCGGCGTCCCGAAACGCGGTGATCGGCAAGGCAAATCGGATCGGGATCAAGCTCAACGGCGACGGGCGCGCCGCTGCGCCCGGCAAGACCCGGGCGCGCGCGCATCGGGCGCAATGGGCGGTTTTCAGCCCTGAGCCCGGCAACCGCAACTCCGACGCCGCCCTCGCTTCTGAAACACAGAGCAATGCGGGATGGATCTTTAGGGAAGCCGAAGTTGGAGAGATGCAACGCGTGAGGTTCGAGGAGATTTGCGAGTTCGCCTGTCGATGGCCGCTCGGCGATCCGAGAGCCGGGGAGTTTGCCTATTGCGGGCTTACCCCGGCAAAGGGCCAGTCCTATTGCGCCGGCCACTGCCGGATGGCCTATCGGCCGCCAAATGCAGGGGCGAGGCGGAGCCCGCGTGAGCAGCAAACGTCCCGTGCGCTCGCCAGTCCGTGGCGGCTGTTCTGAGGCGCCGCGTGATCTTACCCGTGAACCTCCCGCTCCCGTTCGAATACGCATATCAGCCCCGGCGCATCTCGTCCCGCCTCGCGCCGGATCGACGCGGAGCCGATAAGGAGCATGCTCAACCCTAACTCGCGGGCGGTTGCCTCGACGTAGGCGCGCGAATGGGCAAAGCGCATCGAGGCTGAGAGATTGAAGCCTTCGCCCCCGCAGGATTCGACCGAGAACGCGATGAGGGCATCCGTCGTCAGCGCAGTCAGCGACGGCGGCGAACAGGGGCGCGAGATCGCCGATGTAGACGAGCAAGTCGGCGGCGACGATAAGATCGAACTTCACCAGCGGTTGGCGCCTCATAGAGCGCCAAGGCGTCGCCGACAACGAGCGCGTCGTAGCCGCCGCGCTCCCGCGCCTTCGCGATCATGGCCGGCGAAAGGTCGACGCCGGTCAGATGGTCGACGCGGTCTCGCAAAGCCTCTCCCATGAGCCCGTCGCCGCAACCGATATCCAGGGCCGAGGCGAAGCGGCGGCCCGGCGCGGCGGCGCTCATGGCTTCGGCGATGAGGGCGGGGGCGCGGTAGCCGAGCGTCCCGGTCAGATGCGCTTCGAAGCGCGGCGCATATTGATCGAACAGACGGGCGACATAAGCCGCGGGAAGGGAAGGCGGCGCGTCTCCTCGCCCGATCAGCGCGACCCGCCAGCGGCGCACTGCGAGTCGGCGGGGTCGGCGCGAGCGTCGAACGAAAGGCCGAGGCGGCGGCGTCGATCTCGCCCAGCCTCTCGCGCGCCTCGCCGAGGGCGAACCATGCCGCCGCCCAGTCCGGCGCGCGCTCCAAAGCCTGTTCGAGCACTTCCGCCGCCGCGTTGAAGTCGCCCTCATCGGCGGCAGCTTTGGCGTAGGCGAAGCGGCGCTCGGCGAGGGGATCGTCGCAGACGAGCGGGTCGCGCGCCACCCGCGCGCTCAGCGCTTCCTGCGCCTCAAGCTGTCGAAATAGACGACGATGATGATGAGCGCGCCGGTGATGATCGTCTGCCAGAACGAGTTGACGTTGAGCAGATTGGCCCCGTTGCTGATCGTCTGCAATATGAGGGCGCCGATCACCGGACCGTGGACCGAGCCGACCGCGCCGAAAAGGCTTGCGCCGCCGATAACCGACGAGGCGATCGACTGCAGTTCATCGCCCTGGCCCTGGGTAGGATTGCCGATGCCGATTCGGGTCGCCAGCAGCACGCCGACAAAGGCGGCGAACAGCGAGCACAGGACATAGGCGACATAGGTGATCGCCTTGACATTGACGCCGGAGAGCCGGGCCGCCTCCTTGTTCGAGCCGATCGCGAACAGATAGCGTCCCCAACGGCTGTGATTGAGAAAGACGTGAGATGGAACGGCCACCAGGACCACCATCCACACCAGGGAAGGAATCCGGAACCAGCTCCCGTCCGTCCATGGAAAGCCGAGAAACGACGTGCGCGAGAAATTGGTGAACGCGTCGTTGGTGATCGAGATGGTCGCGCCGTTGGTGATCAGGAGGCCGATGCCACGCAAGGCGTACATCGTCGACAGCGTCATTATGAAGGGCGGCAGCCCCATCTGCACGACGCCGAACGCATGAAAGAGGCCGATGCCGACGCCGATCAGGAGCGAAATCGTGACGGCGCCGGTGATCGTCGAGGCGAAACCGAGATCGTTGGTCAGCAGCAGGGCGACAATCATGCTGATGAAGCCTTCGACCGCGCCGACGGAGAGATCGATGCCGCCGGTGATGATGACGAAGGTCTGACCAATCGCCAGAATGGCGATGAAGGCGGTCTGGCGCAGCAGGTTGGCGATGTTGTTGGCGGTCCAGAACGTTGTCGTCTCGATCGACAGCGCGAGCCACATGATGGCCAAGAGGCCTAGCAGGGTGAGACCGAGAAAGACGCCGAGGCCAGCGCCGACCGGGCGCGTTCGCGCAATTGTTTGATCGCTCATTCTCGCTGCGTTCCCCTTGCCCTAGACGCCGATCGCCTCGCTCAGAATTGTTTCGTGCGAAGCGTCTCTATGATTATGACTTGCGACGATGCTGCCGCCGCGGAAGACGTGCAGCGTGTCGGCCAACTCGTAAACCTCGGGAAGATAAGACGAGATCATGATGATGCCGGCGCCCTCTTTAAGCAGACTGGCGAGCAGCCGATAGATCTCCGCCTTGGTGCCGACATCGACGCCGACGGTCGGCTCGTCGAATATGAAGAGCTTGGCGCCGTGATTGAGCCATTTGCCGATCACCACCTTCTGCTGATTGCCGCCGGACAGACTCGAAACAAGCGCGGTCTGCGCCGCCGCCTTGATCTGGACGTCGCGGATTTGCCTGTCGGCCGCCCTGACTTCTTTCGAACCGTTGATCAAGGGACCGAGGCTCAAACGCTTGAAGATCGGCAGGTTGAGGTTGAAGCCGACGCCGAGATTGAGGCACAGCCCCTGGTCTCTGCGGCTCTCGGGCGCGAGTGCGATGCCGAGGTCCATCGCTTGGCGTTCGTTGCGGATCGAGACGTCGCGACCCTGCCAGGAAATGCGGCCGCTCGAGGCCGGATGGCGGCCGAAAACGCTCTGGACGAACTCGCTGCGCCCTGCGCCGATGAGGCCGTAGAGTCCGACGATCTCGCCTTCGCGCACCCTGATCGAAATGTCGCGAAAGCCATCGCCCGAGAGCTTTTCGGTCTCGAGAATCGCCGCCCCGACCGGAATCGAATCCTTGTAGTAAATCTGTTCGATCGTGCGGTTGATCATCAGCGCGATGAGGTCGGCCTCGTTCGTGTCGCCGATCAGGCGCGTGCCGACGAGCGCGCCGTCCCGCAGCACCGACACGCGGTCGCAGAGCTCGAACACCTCTTCCAGCCGATGGCTGATGTAGACGATGGTTACGCCGTTGGCTTTGAGCCGGCGGATCAAGGTGAACAGGGCTGCCGCTTCCTGGCGGGTGAGATAGGCCGTCGGCTCGTCGAAGATGAGGAATTTCGCCCCTCGCCGTTCGGCGCGCGCCGTCGCGACGAGTTGCTGCTGGCCGATGGTCAACGACGACAGGATCACGTCGGCCGGCAAGGAGAACCCTAGATCGTCGAGCAGCTTCTGGCCGTCGCGCACCATCCGCTTGTGATCGAGGAGTCCCGCTCGCATCTCCTCGTCGCCGAGGAAGATATTGCCGGCGACGGTCAGATGCGGACAAAGAACGACTTCCTGGTGGACTGCGTTGATGCCGAGGCCGATCGCCTCGTGCGGATTGGCGAGAGGGACCGCCTTGCCGCGCCAGTACACCGCGCCGGAGGAGCGCGGATGTACGCCGGTCAAGAGCTTGATCAGCGTCGACTTGCCAGCCCCATTCTCGCCGACAATCGCGTGGATCTCGCCTTCGTCGAACGCGAGGTCGACCGCCTTCAGTGCGTGTGTTGCGCCAAAACGCTTATCGAGCTTTTCGAGCGCCAGGATCGGCGCGCGGGCGGCGGGCTCAACCGCGGCGGGACTGTTGAGATGTGTCATCGACCATTCGGCAAGGCGACAGCTTCAAGGAGAGGGCATCTTCGCCGCCCCGCGGTCCCCGCGCAAGGCCGCGCCAAGCCGCCGCTCGGCCGCATCGTTGGCGAATTTCGGGGAAGCCCCCTTTCCCGCAGAGCGGCAAAGGGGGCTTTGAGGAAAAGGTGCGACTATTTGACCTTCGGAAAGAGGAGGGCGTGCTGCTTCTCGCCGTCCATGTTCGCCTTGGTGATGAGGTTCGCGCCGGTGTCGACGAACTTCTCGACCTTCTCGCCCTTGGAGGCGGCGAGCGCGGTCTTGATGCCGTCATAGCCCATTCGATAGGGGTCCTGGACGACGAGCGCGTAGATCGTTCCGTCCTTCAGGAAGCCGATCAGCTTGTCGTCGCTGTCGAAGCCGACCAGCTTGATCGTGTCGGCCTTCTTGTTCTCGGCGATGGCCTGACCCGCGCCCTGGGCCATGATGAGATTGGACGCGAAGACGCCGCGCAGATTTGGGTTGGCGGTGATGAGGTCGGTCATAATGTTGAGCGCGGTGGTCGCCTTGCCGTCGGCGACTTTGTCGGCGACGAGCTTGAGGCCGGGATATTTCGCCGCGAGCTCTTCCTTGAACCCCTTGGCGCGCTGGTCGAGCGAGCCGACGCCCGGCAGCGAGGTGATCAGCGCGACGTCGCCCTCTACCTTTCCGTATTTCTCTTTGATCCCGTCGGCGAGGCCGTCCGCGCCGATGCGCCCGCCCTGGACGTTGTCGGTGGTCAGGAACGAGGTGAAGGCCTTCGAGTTCGGCTGCGGAATCGATGCCGATGACCGGCACCTTCTTCGCTGCTTCATCGACCGGCTTGCCGAGCGCCTTGAACTCGGTCGGCGCGATGACGACCGCAGCCGGCTTTTCGGCGACGGCGTTCTCGAGGATCGAAATCTGGCCGTTGATGTCCGACTCGGACTGGGCGCCGAGCTCCGGAACCTTGACGCCGAGGTCCTGGCCAGCCTTGCGCGCGCCGGCCAGCACGATTTGCCAATAGTTCGATGTGGTGTCCTTGACGATGATCGGAATCGTCGGCTGGTCAGCGGCGTAAGTCGGCGCGCTGAGCACGGCGGCCATCGCGACGGCCGCGGCGATAAGCATTGTCTTCATGAGGCTTCCTCCTTTGATGAGAGCACGTCCGCTCTCGTCTCCATTTGCATCTCCGGTCGCCCGGAGGGTGCTTCGTTTGGATGACCGCGGGGTCATCCGGGATGGGGTACGCGATTTCCGATTTCGGAAGCAAGCGCCGCTCTGAGCCGGGGCTGCTTGACCTGAAGATTGTGCGCCTTCGCGAGATCGATGAGGCCGCCGAACCGTCGCTGCTTCTTGGCCTCGTGGTTGATCAAGATTTCAGCAAGGCGATGGTCCAGAAAGGGATTGCTGAACCTTTCGACGACGGTCGCCCGATAAGCCTCGGCCTGTTCTTTCATGCCGAGCCCGGCGAAGACGGGGAGCACTTCCTGGTCGAAGAGTTGATCGAGCTCGGCGCGGCTCGGCTTGTCCGCCATCGCTTCGCGCACTGTGAGCTTCGGAGCGCCGCCGGCGCGAGCCCAGATCTCCGCCAGATAGGTGTGGCCAAGATTGAGAATGAACAGCTTCAACCGCTCGTAGGGCTTGAGATCGCCGGTCACCGTGATCGAGGCGTGACGGCAGGGGAGCTCAAGGCCGGGCTGGTCCTCGATCGCCCAAAGCGCGTAGGGCTCTGCGACTGCGCCGACCGGCTCGAGCGGCTCGGAGACGATGCGGTCGACGAGCGAATTGACCCAGACGCACTCGTCCCCGACCCACCGCCGCGCTTCCGGCGCAACGTCCCAGCGGTCGAGCACGCTGAGCACGACGGCGCGCAGCGCCTTGCCGTTGGCCGGCGTCAATTCGCATGGGAAAAGCGTGATTGGCTCGGCGCCGGCGCGATGGCGCGCGAGCATGAGCTTGGCGAGCTTGGCCGGGAACGACCGCGGCGGCCCGGCGTTCGGCCGGTCGGCCGGATCGATTTCGTAGCCGCGATCGGCCGTGTTCGACACGGCGCAGCGCGCTTCATTGAACAAGCGCTCGACCTCGGCCCATTGCGACGCAGCGTCGAAGCCGGCGCCGACGCTCGTCACCTCGATGCTCTCGTCGACGATTTTCCCTCCAGCGAGCCCCTTGACCTCGACGCGATAAGGCTTGCCCGCGGCGAAAGCGTCGAGGCGCTTGCGGCTCTCCTTGCTCGATGTCGTCTGTACGACCGCGATCCGGCCCATGGCCTCGCCGCGGGCCAGCGCCTGGCTCACGAAGAGATCGACATGCGCTTGCAGGAAGCGGCTGGTGCCGAACTGGAGGATCGGGAATGCGGTCACGACCCTAGATCTCAATAAGAGCCTTGATCACGCCAGTCTCAGGCTTGATCCAGACGGGAAAGCTTTCGGGCGCCTCGTCGAGCGAGACGCGGTGGGTGACGAGCGCCTCGGTCGGTATGAGTCCCTCACGCATCGCTTCGAGCACTATGGCGAAATCCTCGGGAGTGGCGTTGCGGCTGCCGAGCAGCGAGGTCTCGCGCTTGTGGAACTCGGGGTCGGCGAAGCAAATCGTGTCGCGCACGACGCTGACCAGGACGTATGTTCCGCCATGGGCGACGTAATTCAGCCCCGCCATCATCGACTTCAGGTTTCCGGTCGCGTCAATCACGATGTCGAAGAAGTCGCCGGAGGTGAGCGCGGACAGCGTTTCACTCGCGTTCGGCCCCGCTGGGATCGCGTGATCAACGCCAAGTTGGTCGCGGCAGAAGTCGAGCCGGTCCTGGCGGAAGTCGAGGGCGGTGACCGAGCCGCCCTTCAGCTTTCCAAACAGCAGGCAGCCGATGCCGATCGGTCCTGCTCCGACGACGAGAATCCGGTCGTCCTTGCGGGGAGCGGCCCGGCGGATCGCGTGGGCGCCGATCGCCAGGAATTCGATCATCGCCGCCTGATCGAAAGTGATTCCGTCCGCCGGCGCCACGTTGGCTTCCGGGACGCAGACGTAGTCGGCCATGCCCCCGTCGATGTGCACGCCCAAGACGGCGATGCGCTGGCAGCAGTTGGTCTTGCCGCGCCGGCAGGCGACGCAGGCGCCGCAAGCAAGATAGGGGATAACGTAAACCTGCTGGCCGACGGCGATCGCGCAGCCCGGTCCGGTCTCCGCCACCTCGCCCGACAATTCGTGCCCGATGACGCGCGGATATTCGAGGAACGGATGCGAGCCTTCGAAAATATGGAGATCGGTGCCGCACACGCCGGCGCGGCGGATTCGCACCAGCACCTGACCCGGTCCCGGCGAGGGTCGCGGCCGGTCCGAAATGGCGATCTCGCCTGGACGGTCGCATACCAGCGTCCGCATCACCGCCCTCCCAAACCGGCGCTTCTGTATGTTATGGACAAAAACCTCTTGCCATCGGGCGAGTCAATCTGTTTTTTATATAAAATCGCCAGTCGCCAAAGACAGGCCAAATCGGAGGGCGCCGCGAGGTGAAGACCAACACCGTCTTCAAGCGGGCTCACAATCAATGGCTGGCGCGCCTCGGCGCCTGTGCGATCGGCTCCGATATCGGATCCGAGCCTTACTGGGCGGAAGCGCTCGCGGTCAGCCGGACGACAGTCCGCGCCGTCCTGGCGACGCTGGCGGGGAAGGGAATCCTGGCCCATGACGGCAGGCGCAAGGTGCTTCTGCGCCGCCCCGTTCCAACCGACCTCTACCCCGGCCTCGAGACCGAGCAGCTCGGCGCGATCGTCGAAAAGCGGTTCATGAAGTGGATCCTGGACGGCGACTGCAAGCCCGGCCAGCAGATCAATGGGCTCGAACTGGCGCGCCAGTTCGGCGTCTCGACCTCGGCGATCCGCGACTATCTCAACCGCTTCAGCCAGTTCGGACTTCTTGAGCGCCGGCCGAGCGGAAGCTGGGCGTTCAAGGGCTTCACCAACGAATTCGCCGAGGAACTGTTCGAGGTGCGGGAAATGTTCGAACTGCGCTCGGCGCAACGGTTCGTCGCGCTCGCGCCTGACGATCCGGCTTGGGGAGCGCTCGGGCGCATCAAGCAGGAGCATCTCGTGCTGCTCGATGAGGCGGAAAGCCGATTTGCCGACTTCTCGGAGCTCGACGAGCGGTTCCATCGCCTCATCAACGATGCTTCGCGCAACCGCTTTATCGTGAGCTTCTACGATCTCATATCGATGATCTTCCACTATCATTATCAATGGAACAAACGCGACGAGAAGAAGCGCAACATCGCCGCCATGCGCGAACACCTGATCTATATCGACGGGCTCCAAAGCCGGGACCGGGCGCGGGCGACGGAAAGCTGCCGCGCCCATATGGCGACCGCCCGCGCGACGCTCATGGCCTCGATCGGAGAACTCGGGCGAAAGCCTTGATTTTCGTCGCCGTCTCTGATTGATAGCCTCATGCGAATGCGGTCGACGACCCTCACCCTTAGCCGCCCGGCGCGTTAGACGCGCCGGGACGCATAAATTCGCCTCAGCCTTTCTCAAATTGACAGGCCGTTCGCCGCCGGCTCGCTCCGACTGGGGCCGCGGCGCTGCTTCCAGGGTCAAGCCCATGACACAGATGCCCATCCAGAAATACCGCGCCTATGCGCCAATCATCCTGCCCGACCGCCAATGGCCGTCGCGGGTCATCGACAAGGCGCCGATCTGGTGCTCGGTCGACTTGCGTGACGGCAATCAGGCGCTCGTCGAGCCGATGGGCGTCGACCGCAAGAACCGCATGTTCGCTCTCCTCGTCGGCATGGGGTTCAAGGAGATCGAGGTCGCCTTTCCGTCCGCCTCGCAGACCGACTTCGATTTCGTCCGCTCGATCATCGAGAGCGGCGCGATCCCCGACGACGTCGCGATCCAGGTTTTGACCCAGTGCCGCCCAGAACTCATCGAGCGCACGTTCGAGGCGGTCAAGGGCGCCAAGAAGGTCATCGTCCACTTCTACAACTCGACCTCGACCTTGCAGCGCGAGGTCGTGTTCAAGACCGACCGCAAGGGGGTGACCGAAATCGCGGTCAGCGCGGCCAGGCAGGTCAAGGCGCTGGCGAGCGCCGCTCCGGGCGCGGACTTCCAGTTCGAATACTCGCCCGAGAGCTTCACCGGCACCGAGCTCGATTTCGCGCTCGATATCTGCGAGGCGGTCAAGGACGTCATCAAGCCGACGGCCGAGCGGCGGCTGATCCTCAACCTGCCGGCGACGGTCGAAATGGCGACGCCCAACACCTACGCCGACCAGTTCGAGTGGTTCGGCCGGCGCATCTCCGATCGCTCAAGCGTCATCCTCTCGGTCCACCCCCACAACGATCGCGGCACCGCGGTTGCGGCGGCGGAGCTGGCGCTCATGGCCGGCGCCGAGCGGGTCGAGGGCACCTTGTTCGGCAACGGCGAGCGCACCGGCAACGTCGACATAATCACCATGGCCTTGAACCTCTTCACTCAAGGGGTCGATCCGGGGCTCGACCTGCGCGACGTCAATGCGGTCAAGGAGATCGCCGAGCACTGCAATCAATTGCCGGTGCATCAGCGCCACCCTTATGTCGGCGAACTGGTCTACACCGCCTTCTCCGGCTCGCATCAGGACGCGATCAAGAAGGGCTTCGACGCCCAGGAAAAGCGCAACGATCCGCTGTTCCTCGTCCCCTACCTGCCGATCGACCCGAAGGACGTCGGGCGCGACTACGAGGCGGTGATCCGCATCAACAGCCAGTCCGGCAAGGGCGGCATGGCCTATATCCTGCGCGCCGATCACGGGCTCGACCTGCCGCGCTCGCTCCAGGTCGAGTTCTCGAAGATCGCCCAGGAGCGCATGGACGCCGACGGCAAGGAGCTGACCTCGCCGGACTTGTGGGCGCTTTTCCGCCAGACCTATCTGCTCGACGACGCGCCGATGACGCTGATCAAGCAGCAGACGGTTCCGACCAGCCCCGACAATCGCGAGCTCGTCGCGACCCTGCGCAAGGCGGACGGCGCGACCTTCACCATCGAAGGGGCGGGTAACGGCCCGATCGACGCGTTCGTCGACGCGCTCAAGAAGGCGTTCAGGGTCGAGTTCTCGTTCATCGACTATCACGAGCACGCGGTCGGCCGCGGCGCCAATGCGACGGCCGCGAGCTATGTCGAGATCCAGGACGCCGAAGGGCGCACGCTGCATGGGGTGGGGATGGACCCGAACATCGTGATGGCCTCGCTCAAGGCGAGCTTGAGCGCGGTGATGCGGCTCATGCGCCGCGAGGGGAGGGCTTAGGCGCACGAGTTCTTGCACCCTCATGCCTCAAGGTGGCCACGCGCAAGCGTGGCCCTCGAAGGATGCTTCCGTGCGCGCTTAACGTTGCGTCCGCTGGATCGTCCCCTCCGCGGGCTCGGGGCAGGCTCTTCGAGACGCGCCTTCGGCGCCCTCAGGACGAGGTCAGCGGGCGCCGCCGGATGGGTTCGCGCTTATCCCAATCCCGCGAAAGCGGGGGTCCAGGCGCGGCAGGCCTCCTCCCGTAACCGGAGCGCGCCCTGGACGCCCGCCTTCGCGGGCGTGACCGCGCGAAAAGTGTTTCACGTGAAACACTTACGCCGGATTCTTATCAGGGAGATTTTTCGCCCGAACAGGGGCTTTTGTTCGCGCGAACAGGGAGATTTTTGCTCGCTAACAGGCGAGTTAATCGCGCGCGCAGCCTCACCTTCTCCGCGCCTGAGCTCACCGCTTGATTTGGCGTCCTTTCCGGAATCAACTGTGCTGAGTTGGATTCGGAGGGCGGGGTGGCAGCGGAAAACGGGGACGTCGAGCGGCGGCTTTGGGCCGTCGCCGATCAGTTGCGCGCGAACTCGGGGCTGAAGCCCTCGGAATATTCCCGGCCCGTGCTCGGGCTTCTCTTCCTGCGCTATGCAGACGGGCGGTTCGCGGAGGCGGAGAAGGCGCTTCAGCCGCGACCGGGAAGCCGCCTCGGCGCGCCGACGCCGGACGCCTTCAAGGCGCGCGGCGTCATCTACCTGACGCCCGAGGCTCGTTTCTCGCATCTTCTCAAATTGCCTGAAGGCTCGAACCTCGGCCGGGCGCTGAACAGCGCCATGGACGACATCGAGCGCAACAATCCGGACCTCGCCGACGCGCTGCCCAAGAACTACGGCGCGGTCGGCGACGACATCTTGCGCGAACTCATCAAGACGCTGGCCCCGCTCGACATCGACGGCGACGCCTTCGGGCGGGTCTATGAATATTTCATGGGCTCGTTCGCCCTGCAGGAGATGCAGAAGGGCGGCGAGTACTACACGCCCGCGAGCATCGTGCGGCTGATCGTCGAGATCATCGAGCCCTACCACGGCCGCATCCTCGACCCGGCCTGCGGGTCGGGCGGCATGTTCGTCCATTCAGCGGATTTCGTCCGCGCACACAAGCGCGAGCCGGAAAAGGAGCTGTCGATCTTCGGTATCGAGAAGGTCAGCGAGACGCAGCGTCTGGCGCGGATGAACCTCGCGGTGCACGGCCTCGCAGGGACGATCAAAGAGGCCAACTCTTACTATGAAGAGCCGTTCCCGATCGTCGGCCAGTTCGATTTCGTCATGGCCAATCCGCCGTTCAACGTCGACGGCGTCGATAAGGAGAAGGACGCGATCCGCAAGCGCAAGGACCGCTTTCCGTTCGGCCTGCCGAAGCCCGACAACGCGCAATTATCTCTGGATCGAAATGTTCTGGTCGGCGCTGAACGAGAAGGGCCGCGCCGGCTTCGTCATGGCGAATTCCGCGGCCGACGCGCGCGGGACCGAACTCGATATCCGCAAGAGCCTGATCGAGAGCGGAACCGTCGATTGCATCGTCTCGGTCGGGCCGAATTTCTTCTACACCGTCACGCTGCCCTGCACGCTGTGGTTCTTCGACAAGGGCAAGGCGAAGACGGCGCGAAAAGATCAGGTGCTGTTCATCGACGCGCGGCACGTCTTTCGCCAGATCGACCGGGCGCACCGCGAGTTCACGCCCGCGCAAGTCGAGTTTCTGGCCAACATCGTGCGGCTGTGGCGCGGTGAGGCGACGGAACTCTTTCACAATTCCTATACGCTGCTCGACGAGCGCGGCCTTGCGAAGGCCTACGCCGACGTTCCCGGTCTTTGCAAGGCGGGGAGCCTCGCGGAGATCGCGGCGCAGGGCTTTAGCCTCAATCCGGGCCGCTACGTCGGCGCGACGGCGCGGGGGGCGGACGCGGAGGACTTTCGGGAGAAGCTGGAGGAATTGCAGGAGGAGTTCGAGAGGCTGACGGGGGAGGCGCGCGAACTTGAGGCTCGAATTGGCGTCAACTTCGTCAACCTTTTTGTAGGCGTGTGATGACGCTTCTTCGCGACCTGCTTGTCCGAACAAAGGACGGCGAATGGGGAGATGGCGAACCCTCAGACGAAACTGTTGAAATGCGCGTGGTACGAGGGACAGACTTCGAGCACTTCCGTTTGGGCACGATCGACAACCTCCCAGTCCGACATATCAAAAAGGGACACGCAGAACGAAAGACCCTTCAGGCCAACGACATAATCATCGAGACGGCAGGAGGGTCAAAAGACCGTCCGACCGGACGTACTGTCTTTGTGAACGCTGCAAGGATAGCGCAGGCTGACCGCCCATTAGTGCCCGCAAGTTTTGCGCGGTTTCTTCGTGTCGATAGTAGCAAGATCGACCCGCCGTTTCTCTTCTGGAAACTTCAGTCAATGTACGAAGACGGCACACTGAGAAAATACCACACTCAGCATACCGGTGTCGCTCGGTTCCAATACACTACATTCGCTACAAGCGAAGACATTAAGTTGCCCTCACGCGAGACCCAGGAGCGGATCGGGGCGATCCTCTACGCCTACGACGACCTCATCGAAAACAACACGCGGCGGATCGCGGTCCTGGAGGAGATGGCGAGGCGCATTTTCGAGGAATGGTTCGTCCATTTCCGCGCCCCCGGCTGCGAGGGCCTGCCGATGGTCGATAGCGCGGTCGGGCCGATCCCGAAGGGGTGGGAAGTGAAGCGGTTGGGCGATCTCCTCGACCTAAGGTACGGCAGGGCGCTCAAAGCTGACCAACGACAGGACGGGCCATTTCCCGTCTACGGCTCAAGCGGCGTCGTGGGGACGCACTCAAGCTTCCTCGTCAAAGGTCCCGGGATCATCGTAGGGCGAAAGGGCAATGTTGGAAGCGTCCATTGGTCGGAACAGTCGTTCTACCCAATCGACACCGTATTCTTCGTGGACACCGCCTTACCGCTGCCCTTCGTTTATCATCTCCTCCTCCGACAGCGGTTCTTGAACAGCGACGCGGCCGTCCCGGGACTCAATCGTTCGCAAGCCTTAGCGATTCAGGTCGTACAGCCTAGCGACAAATTGCTCGGCTTGTACGCTCAAATTGCCGAGCCGATCTTCAAGCTCCGGCAAACCTTGGTCAGTCAATCCGCCAACCTCGGCGCCCAGCGCGACCTGCTCCTTCCCAAGCTCATCTCAGGCGAAATCGACGTCAGCCGGTCCGCCGCCACCCTGCCGGAGGCTGCGGAGTGAGAGCGCCGTCATTGCGAGCGCAGCGAAGCAATCCATCGGCCGCCGCCTCTCGATCGCATGGATTGCTTCGTCGCTGCGCTCCTCGCAATGACGGGGGAACCGCTTATCGGGCCATGACCCCGGGCCCCGACGACTTCGGCTACCAGCAGCACCCGCCGCTCTTTGGCGGGTTCTCGGAGTCCGACCTTGTCGAAAAGCCGGCAATCGAGCTCTTCGCCGAACTCGGCTGGGCGACCGGCAATCTGTTCGGCGAGTTCGCCCACGGCGCCAGCGCGCAAGGCCGCGCGATCGAAGCGTGACGCGATCCTGCCGAACCGGCTCAAAGCGGCGCTGCGGCGGCTCAATCCGTCGTTGCCCGACGCCGCGCTTGACGACGCCTATACCGCGCTCACCCGCGAGCGCGGCGCGATCGACGCCATTCGCGCCAATTCCGAAGTCCATGCGCTCATCCGCAACGGCGTCCCGGTCGAGGTGCGGGGAAAGAGCGGCGAGCGCAAGACCGAGATCGTCCGCGTCATCGACTGGGAGAATCCGGAGGCCAACGACTTCTTCCTCGCCTCGCAGGTCTGGTTCGCGGGCGAACTCTACACCAAGCGCGCCGACCTCGTCGGCTTCATCAACGGCCTGCCGCTGCTGTTCGTCGAACTCAAGGCGAGCCACAGGGCGATGGCCGACGCCTTACGACGGCAATCTCTCCGACTACCGCACGACCATTCCGCAGGTGTTCACGCCGAACGCCTTCGTCATCCTGTCGAACGGGCTCGACGCGGTGCTCGGCGCGCCCTATGCGCCGCTCGAGTTCTTCAACGAATGGAAGCGGATCGACGACGAGGAGGAGGCCGGCGCCGTCAGCCTCGATACGCTGATCAAGGGCACGTGCCGGCCGGCGCGGTTTCTCGACCTTGTCGAGAATTTCATCGCCTTCGAGGAGGGCAAGCTCGGCCTGGTCAAGAAGCTGGCGAAGACCCACCAGCTGCTCGGCGTCAATCGCGCGCTGAAGGCGGTCGACGACATCGCCGAGAACAAGGGCCGGCTCGGCGTCTTCTGGCACACGCAGGGCTCGGGCAAGAGCCTGTCGATGCTGTTCTTCGCCCGCAAGGTTCTGCGCAAGAAGCCGGGCGACTGGACCTTTCTCATCGTCACCGACCGCGCCGAACTCGACGGCCAGATCGCCGGGACCTTCGCCGCCTGCGGCGAACTGACGAAGCTGCGCGAGTCGGTGCAGGCGCAGAGCCGCGAGCATCTGAAGGAGCTTCTGCGCGGCAACGAGCGCTACATCTTCACCCTGATCCAGAAATTCGGCACGGCGCGGGGCGAGGTTTTCCCCGAGCTCTCGAACGCGCAGCGACATCATCGTCATCACCGACGAGGCGCACCGCAGCCAGTACGACATTCTCGCCGCCAACATGCGCGCGGCGCTGCCGAACGCCGCCTTCATCGGCTTCACCGGCACGCCGCTGATCGCGGGCGAAGAGGAGCGCACGCGCGAAGTGTTCGGCGACTACGTGTCGATCTACGACTTCGCCCAATCGATCGCCGACGGCGCGACCGTGCCGCTCTATTACGAAAGCCGCCTGCCGGCGCTGCATCTGACCAACGAGCAGCTTGGCGACGACATCGCCCGCGTGATCGACGAGGCCGATCTTGGCGAAGACGAAGAAGACGCCATCGCGCGCCGCTTCGCTAAGCCCTACCATCTCATCACCAACCCCGACCGGCTTGACCGGGTCGCGGCCGATCTGGTGCGCCATTTCTCCGGGCGCGGCTATCGCGGCAAGGCGATGTTCATCGCCATTGACAAGGCAACCGCGATTCGCATGTACGACAACGTCAGTCGCCATTGGGCGGACATGCTGGCGCGCGAAGCCGATCGGGTCGGGAGAATAGCCGACTCCGTGGAGCGCGCGGCGGCGGAGGAACAACTCGCGTGGCTCCGCGAGACCGACATGGCGGTGATCGTCAGTTCGTCTCAGAACGAAATCGCGCTGATGGCGAGGCAGGGCCTTTCGATCGAGCCGCATCGCCGCCGCATGGTCAACGAGGATATGGACGAGAAGTTCAAGGCGCCGAACGATCCGCTGCGCCTCGTCTTTGTCTGCGCGATGTGGATCACCGGCTTCGACGTGCCGACCTGCTCGACCATCTACATCGACAAGCCGATGAGGAACCACACGCTGATGCAGACGATCGCGCGCGCCAATCGCGTCGCGCCCGGCAAGCAGGCGGGGCTGATCGTCGATTACGTTGGGGTGTTCCGCAACCTGAAAGAGGCGCTGGCGATCTACGCCCAGCCGCGCCCCGGCGTGACGACCGACCCGATCGAGGGCAAGGACGAACTCGTCGCGGCGCTAAAAGTCGCCCTCGGCCGGGCGGTGACTTACGCGGAGGCAAGGTCGGTGAAGCCGGCCGACGTTCTCGCGGTCGCGGGGTTCGAGCGGCAGGCGGCGCTGAAGCAGGCGGCGGAGAACCTGCTCGGCGGCGACGACGACAAGCGCGCTTATCTGCGGCTCGTCGGCGACGCCTGGGCTTTGTTCCGCGCGGTGCTGCCCGACCCGGCCGCGAACGCCTTTCGCGGCGACATGATCGTCTTGCAGGTGGTCGCCGAAATGATCCGCACGATGTCGCGGAAGCAGCCGGGAAAGAGCGCGCTCGCCGCCATCGCCGAGATCGAGCGCCTTATCGGCGAAGCGATCGCCGGCGCGGCGATCGAAGCGCCGCTGCCGAGCGGCGAGGACTTGGAGCGCCTGTTCGACCTCTCGACGCTCGACTTCCAGCGCCTCGCTGAACTCTTCGCGGGCGGCGCGAAGGAAGACCGCGGCCGAAATCCTGCGCGGGCAGACCGAGGAGCGTGCGCGGGCGATGGCGCACCGCAATCCGACACGGATCGATCTCCTCGAACGGCTGAACGAGCTGATTGAGCGCTACAATTCCGGCAGCATGGACGTGGAGCGTCTGTTCGAGGAACTGACCGCCTTCACCCGCACGCTCGACGAGGAGGAAAAGCGTCATCTCAAGGAGGGCCTGGACGAGGACGAACTCGCCGTCTTCGACATCCTCACCCGCCCCGACCCGAGGCTGACCAAGGCCGAAGAACTGGAGGTGAAGAAAATCGCGCGCCAGATGCTGGCGAAGCTCAAGCGCGAGAAGTTCATTCTCGACTGGCGGCTGAAGGAGAACGCCAAGGCCGACGTGCGCGAGACGATCCGGCAGGAATTCGACCTCCTGCCGCCGGCCTACGACGAACGGGTCTGGAACGACAAGGTCGAGCGGACCTACCAGTTCGTGTTCGAGCATTTCGGCTCGTTGGATCGCGCCGCCGACTGAGCGGGGCGGTGCGTCTCCTCCTCAGTCCTTGCGGGCGCAGGCCGTTCACGCGTGCCAGAAGCGCGCTCTTCCAAACATCAGGTCGAGGCCTTCGTGGCCAGCCCCACATCCTTGCATTCGCTCAGTTTTTCGGCCCCGCCGCGCGCTCGCGAGACATTCGACGCGCCAAACCGCGTGGACGGCCGGGACGAGCCCGGCCAGAACGTGTTTTTCAGAAACAATTCCTTCCAAGATCGCCATGGTTCTGATATTGTGAAAATCGGCGCGACTGCTTGGGCGCGCCGAGGAGGCCATTGGGCTGAAAGGCATGGAGGGATTGGCGAACGCGCAGCGGGAAGGGCGCGAGGGCGAGCGCTCGCCGGCTCAGGCGCAGGGAGGCGCTGAAGAGCCGCAGACGGGCGAGGCGCCGCTGGCCGTTGGCGAGCGCGTCGGCCCCGGCAATCCGCCGGTCGCGACGCGCTTTCGGCCCGGCCGGTCCGGCAACCCGCGCGGGCGGCCGAAGAGGAGGCGGCATCTCGGCGCGGTCGTCGCTCGGGCGCTCAGCGAGCGGGTTGCGGTCGAGGAGACGGACGGGCGGGTCAAGCGGATCAGCAAGCTCGAGGCGACGGTGAGAGCGATCGTCGACGGCGCCGCGAAGGGCGACGCGCGGGCGATCAAGCTTCTGTTCGCGCTCATCAAGGCGGACGAGCGGGCGCTTGCCGAAGCGGAAGGCGCGCGCCCGGAAGGGCTCGCGAGCGAGGCGGACGCGATCGTGATCGCCGAGCTTCGGCGAAGGTTGGGCGCGGGCGGGGCCGCCCCTCACCCCAACCCTCGCCCCGCAAGCGGGGCGAGGGGAGGCCCTCACCCCGGCGCTCTCCCGCAAGGGGAGAGGGGGACGCGCGCAGGCGGGACGAGGGGTGATAGTGGATGAGGAGTCGCGGCGCGCCCCTCACCCCCGACCCCTCTCCCGATCCCCGGGTCAAGCCCGGGGAGGAGAGGGGGAGGACTTCACGTCCGCCGAGCTCGAGGCTGCGCTGCGCAGCGACTTCTATTCGTTCCTCGTGCGCGCGTTCGCCGACCGCAATGGCGCCGCGGCGTTCTGCGCCGGCTGGCACATCGAGGTCATGGCGGCGAAGCTCGCGGCGTTGCGCGACGGCGGGGCGACAAGGCTCGTCGTCAATATCCCGCCCCGGCATCTCAAATCGCTCGCCGCCTCAATCGCGCTTCCCGCCTGGCTGCTCGGTCACGATCCGGCGCTCGCCATCGTCAACGCGACTTACGCGCAGGACCTCAGCGACGCCTTCGCCCGCGATTGCCGCGCCTTGATGGCGTCCCCCTGGTACCGCGCGCTGTTCCCGACCCGCCTGCGCACGGCGCGGCCGCCGCTGCGCGAGCTCATCACCACGCGGGGCGGCTCGCGGATTGCGACCTCGGTCGGCGGCGTGCTCACCGGGCGCGGGGCCGACGTGATCCTGATCGACGATCCCTTAAAGCCCGCCGACGCGATGTCGGAAAGCCGCCGCACGGGCGCCAATTCCTGGTTCGACGGCACGCTCTATTCGCGCCTCAACGACAAGACCAGGGGCTCGATCGCCATCGTGATGCAGCGCCTGCACGAGGACGATCTCGTCGGCCATGTGCTCAAGACGGAGGGCTGGGAGATCGTGTCGTTCCCGGCGATCGCTGAAACCGACGAAGCGCACGAAATCGAGACGCCGTTCGGGCGCAGGGCGTTTGCCCGAAGGACCGGCGAAGCGCTGCATGCCGAACGCGAGTCGCTGGCGACTCTCGAGCGCATTCGCGCGACCGTCGGCGAAGCGAACTTCGCCGGCCAGTATCAGCAACGGCCGGCGCCGGCGGGCGGGGGCATGATCAAGGAGGCGTGGTTTCCCCGCTTCTCCGAGGACGAGCGGCCAGCCTTCGAGCGGATCATCCAGAGCTGGGACACCGCCAACAAGCGACATGAGCTCGCCGATTATTCGGTCTGCACCACCTGGGGGCTCAGAGATCCGAACGTCTACCTTCTCAATGTCTTTCGCAGGCGCCTCGCGTTCCCGGACCTCATCCGCGCGGCGATCGACGAGGACGCGCGGTTCTCGCCCGAGGTCATCCTGATCGAGGACAGGGCCTCGGGAACGCAACTCATCCAGACGCTGATCGAGCTTGGCCTCAAGCACGCGACGGGCGCGGCGCCGGAGGGCGACAAGCTCATGCGCCTGCACGCGCAGACGGCGGCGATGGAGAACGGCTTTGTCTGGCTGCCGCGCGAGGCGCCGTGGCTCGCCGACTATCTGCGCGAGCTGACCCTGTTCCCGGCCGGGCGGCACGACGACCAGGTCGATTCGACCGCCCAGGCGCTCGCCTGGGTGAGAAACCGCCCGCGCGCGCCGGGAATGGTGGAGCACTGGCGCAGCATCGCGGACCGATCGGGTCGCGGGTGGGGGCGATGAGGCGGATTCACCCGCGGGGAAGGTCGTCACCGGATCGCGAGGGAGGGTTCGCGAATCCGGTGACGTGGCCCTCGGCGGACGGTCGGAGCAAGGGGGGTTGCCGCGGACCTTCGCCGTGCGGGGGCGCCGCCGAGGGCCGTTCGTAGCCGGCGCAGCGCGTTGAGCGGACATGTAGGCGGCAAGGCGAAAATTTCCAGATCAGCCGCCGCGAGGCTAGAAACGACCATGGTCAAGATTGCTGTCCTCGACGATTGGCAGGACGTCGCGCGCAAGAGCGCGGACTGGTCCGCCCTCGCCGCCCGCGCCGAACTCGTGTTCTTCGCCGACGCGTTCTCCACGGAGGACGAAGCGGCTGTCGCACTGGCCGATTTCGATATTCTCTTGACGATGCGAGAGCGCACCGCGTTTCCCGCGACCCTGATCAGCCGTCTCGCGAAGTTGCGGATGATCGGCATCACCGGCGCTTCGGTCGCAACCCTGGACCTCGCGGCCTGCGCCCGGCAGGGCATCGTCGTTTGCAACACCGCCGGCGGCGCCCACGCGGCCCCTTACGCCACCGCCGAATTGGCGCTCGGGTTGCTGATCGCCGCCGCCCGCTCCATTCCCGCGGCCGACGCGTCCATCCGGGCGGGCGGCTTCCAGCGCGGCGCGCCGGTCGGGGTGAGCCTCGCCGGCAAGACGCTCGGCGTCGTCGGGCTCGGCCGGCTTGGAGCCCGGATGGCCCGCTACGGGTCGGCGCTCGACATGAACGTCATCGCCTGGAGCCCGAATCTGACCGAGGACAAGGCTCGGCAGGGCGGCGCCCGGCTCGTCGGCAAATCGGAGCTCATGGCCGCATCCGACGCCATCTCGATCCATATGGTCCTTTCGCCGCGAAGCCGCGGCCTCATCGGCGCCGAAGACCTTGGCGCCATGAAGCAGGGCGCAATCCTGATCAACACTTCGCGCGGCCCTCTTGTCGACGAGACCGCGCTCGTAGCCGCGGTCAAAGCGGGCAGGATCATCGCGGCGCTCGACGTGTTCGACCGGGAGCCCTTGCCCGAGAACCACCCCTTGCGCGCGTTGAGCCATACCGTGCTCACGCCGCATCTCGGCTACGGCGTCGCCGAGACATGGGCCGACTTCTATCCCCGGAGCATCGCCAATGCGTTGGCCTTTCTCGACGGAAAGCCAATCCGGGTGGTGACGGCGTCATAGAGATTCTTTTGGCCCTGTCGGGCGGATCAGGCCTCAGCGCCGCCGGCGAGGCGCGTGGCGAGCGCCTCCAGCCTCGAACCGAGGTTGTCCAGGCTCGAGGCGACCGCCTGGGCGCGTTCGTCGGCGAGGTCGGAGCGCTTGCGCGCGGCAGCGGCCGCGTCGCGGGCTTCCGCCAGAGCGTCGGCGATGGTCAAAGCGGCCATGATGACGAGACGCTGGTCGCCTATTTCGCCGAACGCCTTGCGCATTTCGCCGATCTTGTCATCGATGACGCCGGCGAGCGATTCGAGCCGCGCCTCCTCGCCCTCGTTGCAGGCGAGGCGATACTTGCGGCCGTCGATCGTCACCGAAACCTGCGCCATGGCCCGCGCGCCTTTTCCATCGCTTGCCGGTCTTAAGGCTCCGCTTCCGGCTGGAGCCGGCCGAGAATGCGCTCGATCGCCCGAGCGGCGTGCGCGAGCCGGTTGGCTGCTTCGTCGTTGGCGGATTCGAGCGCCCGCGAGCGGTCGACCGCGGCGTCGAGCTCGACCGCCAGCCGCGAGCGGTCGTCTTGCATCAACGCGAATTCCTCTTGCTCGGTTGCGCGCGCTTCGTCGTGACGCATCCGCCGGTCGGCCGCCAGCTCAAGCGCGTCGACCGCGGAGGCGACGCGGCTGAGCGATATCTCAAGCGCTTCCAAGGAGGTTTTGATTCCGTCCATTGTCGCGCTTTGTTTACGCGATGCTTGAAAGGCGCGTCAACGCGCGCGGCGATCGGCGGGGCGAGTAATTGACAGGTTCCCGCGACGGCCCCTATCTGACCGAAGGCCTTCCGCTTCGGGACGGCCCCCGCGGCCCGGGAGAGGACCGCGAGGACGCGGCGCTAATCACCAAATCCACGAGGAGACCCCGATGGCTGCGAGCGTGTCTCATGACGCAATGGCGAACGCGATCCGCTTTCTTTCCCTCGATGCGGTGGAGAAAGCCAAGAGCGGCCACCCCGGCCTGCCAATGGGAATGGCCGATGTTGCCACGGTTCTCTGGCGCGACGTCCTGAAGTTCGATCCAGCCGACGCGCATTGGCCCGACCGCGACAGGTTCGTCCTATCCGGCGGCCACGGCTGCATGCTGTTGTATAGCCTGCTCTATCTGACCCGCGTCGGCGGCGACAAAGCGATAAGCATCGACGACATCAAGCAGTTTCGCCAGGTCGGGTCGAGGACGCCGGGGCACCCGGAATATGGGTGCGCTCCGGGCGTGGAGACGACGACCGGCCCGCTCGGGCAGGGGATTTCGACCGCGGTTGGGATGGCGATCGCGGAGAGCATGCTGGCCGCCCGCTTTCCCGGCGTCGTCGACCACCATACCTACGTCATCGCCTCTGACGGCGATTTGATGGAGGGCGTGAGCCAGGAGGCGATCGGCATCGCCGGCCATCTCAAGCTCAAGAAGCTGATCGTCTTGTGGGACAACAACGGGATCTCGATCGACGGGCAGATCCCGGTCCTCGCCGACAACATCGATCAGGTCGCCCGTTTCCAGTCGGCGGGCTGGAATTCGACTCACATCGACGGCCACGATCCCAAGGCGGTCCTCGACGCCATCCATGCGGCGCAGAACTCCAGCCGGCCGACGATGATCGCCTGCAAGACGACGATCGGCTTCGGCCTGCCGACCCATGCGGGGACCAGCAAGGCGCATAGCGACGCGCAAGGGCCGGCCGAGGTCGCCGGCGCGCGCAAGAACCTGAACTGGCCGTACGATCCGTTTGTCATCCCCGACGACATCTTGTCGACGTGGCGCGCGGCCGGGGCCAAAGGCAAGGCGAAGAACGATGAATGGAAGGCCGCGCTCGCCAAGCTCGCGCCTGACCAGAAAGCCGAGTTCGAGCGGCGCCAGCGGGGTGAACTGCCGAAGGACCTCGATCAGGTCATCGACGCCTATAAGAAGAAGCTCGCCGACGAAAAGCCGGAACTCGCGACCCGCAAGGCGGGCGAGGCGGCGCTCAACGTCATCGGGGCCGCCGTGCCGGAACTCATCACGGGCTCGGCCGACCTGACGCCGTCCAACAACACCAAGTTCAAGGACGAGAAGGAAATCACCCCCGACGACTTCTCCGGCCGCTACATCCACTTTGGCGTTCGCGAGCACGGGATGGCGGCGGCATGCAATGGCATCGCCGTGCACGGCGGCTTCATCCCATCCGGGGCGTCGTTCTTCTGCTTCACCGACTACTGCCGTCCTTCGCTCAGGATCGCCGCGCTGATGAAAATCAGGGTCACGCACGTGTTCACCCACGATTCGATCGGCCTTGGCGAGGATGGCCCGACCCATCAGCCGGTCGAGCATCTGGCGGCGATGCGGGCGATGCCGAATTTCTATATCTGGCGCCCGGCCGACAGCGTCGAGACGGTCGAGTGCTGGCAGGCGGCGCTCAAGCATGCGCGTTCGCCCTCGATCCTTGCTCTGACGCGCCAAAGCCTGCCGGCCCTGCGGAAGACGCATGTGGCGGAAAACTTGTGCGCGCGCGGCGGCTACGAGATATCTCCGGCTTCCGGAGAGGCCCAGGTGTCGATCTTCGCCTCCGGCTCCGAAGTGTCGCTCGCGGTCGCCGCCCAGGCGCAATTGAAGGAGAAGGAGTTGCCGCCCGGGTCGTATCCCTGCCGTGCTTCCCTGTGTTCTTCGAGCAGCCCGAGGACTATCGCCGCTCGGTCATCGGCTCGGCCAAGGTCAAGGTCGGGGTTGAAGCCGCGGTGAGGTTCGGCTGGGACGCGATCATCGGCGACGGGCCGTTCATCGGCATGCACAGCTTCGGCGATAGCGGGCCCTACAAAGCCGTCTTCCAGCATTTCGGCATCACGCCCGAGGCGGTGGTCGAGGCGGCGCTAAGCCGGCTCAAGGCCTAAGCGGCTGCGCCCTCCGCCAAGCGCCATGACCGATGAGGAAATCGCTGCTTGCGTCGAGGTCCTGATACAGGCTCGCCGGAGTGGAAAGCCGATCGAGGCGCTGCCGGCCGCGCCCTCGTCGGCGCGCGAGGCGCATGCGATCCAGGATCGCGTGGCCGCCGCTCTCGGGGAGGCCGTTGGCGCGTTCAAGATCAACGCGATGCCCGGAGAGGAGCCGGCGCGCGGATTGATCTATGCCCGCTTGATCCGCCCGAGCCCGGCGCGATTCGCGCTCGTCGAAACGCCCCATCTCGGGGTGGAAGCCGAAATCGCCTTCCGATTCATCCGCGACCTGCCAGCGAGGAACGCGCCTTATGGGCGCGATGAGGTGGTCGCGGCCATGGCGGCGCTGCCGGCGATCGAGGTCGTATCCAGCCGTTTCCGCGACCCGCGCGCGAGGCCGCCGCTGGAGCAGCTCGCGGACAACTTGATCAACGGCGCGCTCGTGCCTGGGGCTGAGACGCAGGCGTGGCGGCGCCTCGATCTGGCGCGCCTTGAAGTCACGCTCCGGGTGAACGGAGAAACAGCGGTTCGGCGCCGGGGGGGCCACGCCGCCGGCGACCCCGTGGGCTCCGCGGTCGCGCTGGTCGAGATGATGCGCGACGCCGGCGGCGTCAAGGCGGGGCAGATCGTGACGACGGGAAGCTGGACCGGGCTTCGGTTCCTCAAGCCCGGCGATCGCTGCTCGATCGATTTCGAAGCGCTGGGCGGGGCGGAGGTCGCTTTTGACGGCTGAGCCGGCCTGCGCCTCGCCGATTTGAAAACGCTCCCGCTCGACGGCGACTCCGAGGGTCGACTTCGGATCGGAAGCGGCCGAGGCCGGCGGGCGTCAAGCGCCATATTCCATTTGCTCCCTTGCCGGATTGAAGAGGCGCGCCGCGAATGCGCCTGAGGCGAAATGGCAGTGGACTTTGGATCGGGGATCGGACATTAAGCGCACGCTTTTGTCACGCGGTCGCGTGCGCCGGCTTACGCCGTAGCCGAACATTTAGCGGGCGCGAGAGGAGGATTGGCGATGGTCACCAAGGTAGCGATCAACGGCTTTGGCCGCATCGGGCGGCTCGTCGCGCGTGCGATCGTGGAGTCGGGCCGCAGCGACATCGACATTGTGTCGATCAACGACCTCGGACCGGTCGAGACCAACGCCCACCTCCTCCGTTTCGACAGCGTTCATGGACGTTTTCCGCACGAGGTCAAGGTCGAGGGGGACATGATCGTCGTCGGCCGGCACAAGATGAAGGTGACCGCGATCAAGGATCCGGCTCAGCTCCCGCACAAGGAGCTCGGGGTCGACATCGTGCTGGAATGCACCGGCATCTTCACTTCGCGCGAGAAGGCGGCCGCGCATCTCAACGCGGGCGCCAAGCGGGTCATCGTCTCGGCGCCCTCCGACGGGGCGGACCTCACCGTCGTTTATGGCGTCAACCACGACAAACTGACCAAGGATCACCTCGTCATCTCGAACGCGTCCTGCACCACCAATTGCCTCGCGCCGGTCGCCAAGGTGCTTAACGACGCCATCGGCATCGAGCACGGTTTCATGACGACCATCCATTCCTACACCGGCGACCAGCCGACGCTCGACACGATGCACAAGGATCTCTACCGCTCGCGCGGCGCGGCGCTGTCGATGATCCCGACGACGACCGGCGCGGCCAAGGCGGTCGGCCTCGTGCTGCCAGAGCTCAAGGGCAAGCTCGACGGTTCGGCGATCCGCGTGCCGACCCCGAACGTCTCGGTCGTCGATCTCAAGTTCGTCGCCAAGCGGGACACGACCAAGGACGAGGTCAACGCCGCGATCAAGGCGACCGCGGATGGCAATGGGCCGCTCAAGGGCATCCTCGGCTACACCGACCATCCCAACGTCTCTGTCGACTTCAATCACGACAACCGCTCTTCGGTCTTCCATCTCGACCAGACCAAGGTCATCGACAACAGGTTTGTCCGGGTGCTGTCCTGGTATGACAACGAATGGGGCTTCTCCAATCGCATGGCGGACACCGCGGTCGCGATGTCGAAGCTGATCTGATCGTCGTCCGACTTACTGCGAGGCCACGTCTCGGCGGTGGGGCAGACAGGCAATTAATCTCACCTTCCCAGGAAGGCGAACATGAGCAACCCATTCCGCACGCTCGACGACGCCGACGTCTCCGGCAAACGCGTCCTGCTCCGCGTCGACCTCAACGTTCCGAGCGAAAACGGGCGCGTGACCGACGCGACGCGGATCGAACGGGTCGCGCCGACGATCGAGGAGATCGCCGGCAAGGGCGGCAAGGTGATCCTGCTCGCGCATTTCGGCCGCCCGAAGGGAGGCCCGGATGAGGCCAATTCGCTGAGGCACGTCGCGGCTGCTGTCGCCGACATCGTCAAGCGTCCGGTCGCGTTCGCGACCGACTGCGTCGGCAAGATCGCCGCCGACGCGATCGCGAAAATGAAGAACGGCGACGTGCTGCTGCTTGGAGAACACTCGCTTCCACAAGGGCGAGGAGAAGAACGATCCGGCCCATGTCGCGGAGCTCGCCAAGCTCGGCGACATCTATGTCAACGACGCCTTCTCCGCCGCCCACCGCGCGCACGCGACGACCGAGGGGCTTGCCCATCATCTGCCGGCGCACGCGGGGCGGGCGATGCAGAAGGAACTCGAGGCGTTGTCGCTGGCGCTCGGCAATCCGGCCCGGCCGGTCGCGGCGATCGTCGGCGGGGCCAAGGTGTCGACCAAGCTCGACCTGCTCGGCAACCTCGTCGGCAAGGTCGACGTCCTCATCATCGGCGGGGGCATGGCCAATACGTTCCTGTTCGCCGAGGGCAAGGGAGTCGGCAAGTCGCTGTGCGAAAAGGACCTCGCCGACAAGGCGCGCGCGATCGCGGTCGCGGCGGAGAAGGCCAAGTGCCGGATTCTCCTGCCTGTAGACGCCACGGTCGCCAAGGAACTCAAGGCCCACGCGCCGGCCCATGTGGTCAGCGTCGATCATGTGCCTGAGGACGAGATGATCCTCGACATCGGGCCAAAGTCGGTCGCGGGCGTCGAGGAGGCGCTTGCCCATGCGAAGACCCTCGTATGGAACGGCCCGCCTGGCGCCTTCGAGACGCCGCCGTTCGACAAGGCGACCATGGCGATCGCCAGGACCGCGGCCGCGCTGACCAAGGCCGGCAAGCTCAAATCGGTCGCGGGCGGCGGCGACACCGTCGCCGCGCTCAACGAGGCCAAGGTCGCCGACGACTTCACCTATGTCTCGGCCGCGGGCGGCGCTTTCCTCGAATGGATGGAAGGCAAGGTCCTGCCGGGGGTCGAGGCGCTGCGAAGGAAGTAGTCGCCGGCCCGCTGGAGCGCCCCGAATCCAAAACGAGGGCGTCGCGATGGGGTCGTGACCCCGCTTTTGCGTCAGCACTTGAATGTGTATAGATTCTGAGAGTTATACACAAACCGTCCCGCGGCCAGCATGCGCACCAACATCGAAATCGACGACGCGTTGATGGCTGAGGCCATGAGACTGACCGGCCTCACGACCAAGCGAGCGGCGGTGGAAGAGGGGCTCAAGCTGCTGGTTCGGGTAAGCGAGCAGACCCAGGCGCTGAAGGCGCTCAAGGGATTGGGCTGGGAAGGCGACCTCGACGGGATGCGCGAGCATAGACCATCGGGCCGGTCGTGATACTCGTCGACAGCTCGGTCTGGATCGCCCACCTTCGCGGCTCGTGGACGGCGGCGACCGCCAAACTCGAAGCTGCGGCCGGCCGCGAACCGATCCTGGTCGGCGATCTCATTCTGCTCGAAGTTCTTCAAGCCGCCCGAGACGATGCCCATGCGGAGCGCATCCAACGGGGGTTGCGCAGATTCGATATCGTGCCTCTTCTCGACGGCGATCTCGCCCCCCGCGCCGCCCGGAATTACCGCAAGCTGAGAGACCTGGGCATAACGATGCGCAAGACCGCGGACGTCATCATTGGCACGTTTTGCATCGAACATCGCTGTGCATTGCTCCATGACGACCGCGATTTTGTTCCGATGGAGGAGCATCTTGGCCTCGTGGCTGCGTGAACCCGGTCGGTCTTAAGCGCGTGGCCTGACAGCCAGGCTCTGCGTCGCGCGTCCGATCATGCCTCGTTCGTCGTAGAGCGTGGACTCGGCCAGTCCGCAGCCGTTGCCGCCGAAGACGCTGCGCGCCTCGAGGCAGATCCATGTCCCCTCCGGACGGCGGAAGAGGTTGATGGTCAGATCGCAATTGACGAAGACATACTTGCCGAAGTCCAGCACGGCGCTGATCCCGTTGCCCGAGTCGGCGGCGACGGCCACCCGCTGATAGGGGCTCGGCGTCTCGCCTTCGATCAGCGGGTGCTTCATCCGAAACCAGGCGGCGCAGGGCCCCTTGAAGAATGTGCCTTCGGCGATTCGGTTCTCGACCAGGTCCGGATAGCCGATTTGAACGCCGGGGAAAGGAAAGCCGACTGGCGGACTTTGGTCCCAAGCCTTTGGCGCATGCGGCGGGGGATGGCCCGGCGTGGCGTCGGGGATCGGCAGGTCGTCCTCGCGCTGCATGAGCGCGGTGAAGCGGGCGATCTCCTTGTCGGCTGCGATCAGGCGGCCGGAATAGTGGCCGGCGTTGCGGCCGAGATAGTCTGTCGCGACCTCGACGCGACACTCGCCGATCGGCGCGGGGCGCAGGAGATTGACGGTGAGGCGCCCGAGATGGGTCAGGCCCTCGGCGGCTGCGCGTTCGATCGCCCGGCAGATCAGCGCCGAAGGCGGGCCGGCGTGCTGGTGATCGGGATGCCACGGGCCTCGGGTGAGCGCGCTCGCGCGAAAGACGTCTTCCCCGACTTCGCTATAGGCTGCGTCCAATGGAAGCCTCCGCCGTTGCGCCGTTCTCGACGCCCCACCATTGAGTTTTGCGCCAGGCGGATGCCCGGAGCAAGATGGTTCGTGTCTAAACCAATATGGCCAACATGGATGCAAGATCGATGACCCGTCCCGGCCGACACGCGAGGCGACGGCGATGACGGGCCGGCGGGTTGAGACCGTGTTTTCCGCGATCGAGCGGACAGGCCTCGTTCCGCGCGGCGCGTTTGGCCTCGATGATGGCGAGCGGCGCGGCGCGCTCGCCGAAGTTCGGACGATTGTGCTCGCCGGCATGGTCGGGCGAGACGGCTGGAGCGCATTCGCCTCGAGCGCCGAGGCGGACGACGGGGCCGCCGATCCGCTTGACCGCTGGAGCCGGCGGCGTCATTGAATCATCGGCGCGCGACCTTGGCGCGGTGGCTCTGTTCCCCTTTGGCGGCCCGCCCTTCTGGCCATTCCAGCAATGGGCGCGCCGCGCCGAGCCCGTCCATCCCTCGCCGATCGGAATTCTGATCCATCCGCGCTATGGGCTTTGGCACAGCTACCGCGGAGCGCTTGGGCTCAGCGAAGCGCTCGCCGTCCCGGAGCCGGCGGCGGTCGCAAGCCCCTGCGACTCCTGCCTCGGGCGCTGGTGTCTGAACGGCTGTCCCGTCGGCGCATTCTCAAGCGTCGGCTACGACGTCGGCGCGTGCGCCGGCCATTTGAAGAGCCCGGCCGGCGCGGACTGCATGGATGCTGGATGCCGGGCGCGGCGGGCCTGCCCGGTCGGGGCCGAGCACGTCTACGGCGAAGACCAAGCGAGCTTCACGATGCGGCGCTTTCCTCAGCGCACGAGCGCGCGCCTGAAGCATCACCCGCCGGGATTGACCGCAGTCACGATCCAGATCGCGGCGCCGAGCGGAACGCTGTCGCCCCTGGCGCGCTCGGCCAGCGCCTTGCGGATGTCGGCAGCCGCGGCGGCGCGAACGGCTTCCGGCTGGCCGTCGAGGATGCGGCTGGTCGGCCCGATCCCCAACGCGCCGGCGACGGCGGCGTCGAGGCCGCGCCCGATCGCGAGATCGAGATCGAGATCCCGCGCAGTCACGGCGACATCGGCGAACCCGGCCGCGCCCAGGATGCGCCGCACGCGCGCTTCGTCAGCGAAGGCGAACGGTCCCGGGTCGTCGGGGTTGGTCTCGGGCAGGGGAGGGGCGTGCTTCTTGGCTTCGCGCAGCGGGATCATCATCCACGGATTTTGCTTCGCCTCGCGCCAGCAGGCGAAGACGAGCCGCGCGCGAGGCTTCATGCCCCGCCGCAGATTGGCGAAGGAAAGCGGCGGATCGGCGAAGAACATGACGCCGAAACGCGACACGACGAGATCGGCCCAGCCGGACGCGAAATCGTAGACGGTCGCGTCGGCGAGATCGAAGCGGGCGGGCAGATCTCGCGGCGCGCGCTCGCGGGCGCGCGCCAGCATCGGCTCGGAAATGTCGAGCCCCAGGGCTTCGCCTCCCGGACTGACCCGGGCGGCGAAATCGATGGTCGTGTCGCCGCAGCCGCAACCGACGTCGATCACGCGTTCGCCGGGCTTCGCGTCCGCCGCCGCGATGAGCCGGTCGGAAACCGGGCGCAACACCTGGTCCTGCTCCTCCTGGCGGTCCGTCCATCGCCGTCCGGCGAGCGAGTTCCAATACTCGGCCTGGGCGGCGTTCTCGGCGTGGACCGGCGCAAGGGACATGGTCATTTTCCTCTTCGGCTCAGGCGGGCGAGGCGAGCGGCTTGCCCTTCTCGACGACGTAGGTCGAAATGACAACCGTCTTTGCCGGCCCGTTCGGCCCGCCGTGCGGCGTGCCGGTCGGAACCTGGAACCCATCGCCCGGCCCAAGCTTGAGCGTGCCCTGGCCATCGATCGTCAGCTCGGTTCCGCCCTCGACGACGTAGCCCGTCTCGATCCCTGGATGGGTGTGTCGCGGAACCGTCGCGTTCGGATCGATCTCGACGCGCATTTCGATGGTCGTATAGCCGTCGACCGGCCCGTCGGTCTGCTTGAGGAGGGTGCGTTTGAACCCCGGCGCCTGCGCCTCGGCCCCCGTCGCGAAGAAGCCGCCCGCGGCGCACAAGGCGCAAGCGGTGAAAATGCGTCGCGTGAGCATGATCCGTTCCTCCCTTTGCTGGGCCGCGGCGCGCGCAGCCGGCTCCGCCATCTGGCGGCGCCCGTCGCTCATCGTCCAGCTCGCGACGGACGGCGGCCAGTTGAGCGAAGTTTTCAGCCGCGCGCAATGGGGGGCGCGCCGACCCTCGGATTATCGGCTCCCACAGCCCTAGCTTGCTCGCTCGGGATCGCCTGTTTGCCCGACCGCCTCGGCGAGCGCGCTTAAGCGCGCCACCACCGCCGCGAAACTCGACAGCGACTGGAACTGGGTGACGATGAGCGAAAAGGCGGCGACCAGAGCCGTAAACGCGATCGCCGATTGGGTGATGACGCCGAACTCGATTTTCCCTTCGATGAATGCGGGCGCAATGATGAGCGCGGGGATGATCTGGATCAGCCAATTGTAGCCGGTGGTGAAGAACCCGACATTGCGGTTGATCGAGGTGATCTCGCGAAAATTGCCGACGACATCGCCGAGACGGGACAGCAGGCGAGCCGTTTGCCGCTCCTCGTCTCGCGCCTGCAGGATGGCTTCGGAATTGTCCCGGATACGAATAAGCTCGGAGCGGAAGCTCGCTTCCTTGTCGAGCTGGTCATAGTTCAGTCCGATCAGCGGGCGCCCGAGCATGAACGTGAAGAACGAGCCGCCTGCCGCGTAAGCGACCGAGACGCCGAAAAGGAGCGGGCTGATGGTCCAGAGAACCTCGGAGAAGGCGAAGATCGTGAAGACGCTGTTGAGCGCCATCAGCACGAAGGAAAGCGTCGTGACCGTGAAGGCGCGAACGTCTTCGGAGATTCGCTGGTCCGGGTTGGCGACCGCTCCCGAAGTCTTGAGGCTTTGATAGTTTCCGTCGGCGAGGTATTGGCGCACGATCCCTCGCGTCATTGTGTCTCGCCACAGAAGGCCGAGCCGCTCTTCGCCGAAGCGAGAGATCACTGCGACAAAGGTCAAGGCGGCGAAAACGCCGACGTAGATAAAAGCCTGCCGGACAAAGCCCGCCATGTCGCGATCGGCTATCGCGCTCATGAAATCCCGGCCGACATAGCTGTTGGCGACGTTGAGCGCGTTCGCCGCAAGGAGCAACAGGACCAGCGCGGCGAAAACGAGCTTGGCCTTCAGGCCGTTTTCCGACTGTGCAAAATTCCTGACCGTCCGGACGAAACGCCTCCCGGTGGTCTTCAGCGGAATTGCCTGCGCATCCATAAGCTTTGATCTTGGCGCTTGCCCAGTTCCCCGAGATCAATCTATCGCCCCGCTCCGACCGGGGCTAGGAGGTTCCGGCGAGCGCGATCCACCATGGCTCTGTCCGGGCGCAGCCCGTGAGGCTGCTTGCCTGTTGCTCAAATGTCATCAATCGGGGACAATTTGGCTTGGACGACCGCCCAAGCTCACATCCGGAGGGAATGCCATGGCAGCCAAGGCCAAGTCACCAACCGTCTTATCGGAAAAGGAAGCCGCGCTGATCGATGCGTACTGGCGGGCGGCGAACTATCTCTCCGTCGGCCAGATCTACCTCTTCGACAATCCGCTTTTGCGCGAGCCGCTCAAGGAGGAGCACGTCAAGCCGCGCCTCCTCGGTCACTGGGGCACCACGCCGGGTCTCAATTTCATCTACGTTCACCTCAACCGCCTGATCAAGAAGCACGACCTCGACATGATCTACGTGATCGGCCCCGGCCACGGCGGTCCCGGGATCGTCGCCAACGCCTATCTCGAGGGGACGTATAGCGAAGTCTACCCGAACATCACTGAGGACGAGGCGGGCATGAAGCGCCTCTTCACCCAGTTCTCGTTTCCTGGCGGGATACCGAGCCACGTGGCGCCCGAGACGCCAGGCTCCATCCATGAGGGCGGCGAGCTTGGCTATGCGCTTTCGCATGCCTTCGGCGCCGCCTTCGACAATCCGGACTTGATTGTTGCCGCGGTGGTCGGCGACGGCGAGGCGGAGACCGGGCCGCTCGCGACGAGCTGGCATTCGAACAAGTTCCTCAATCCGGTCAGTGACGGCGCGGTTCTGCCGATCCTGCACCTCAACGGCTACAAGATCGCCAATCCGACGGTGCTCGCGCGCATTCCGCACGACGAACTCGACCATCTCATGCGTGGCTACGGCTATCGGCCGCATTTCGTCGAGGGCGACGACCCGGCGACGATGCATCAACTGATGGCGAGGACGCTCGAAACCGTCGTGCGCGAAATCCGTGGGATCCAGGAGGACGCGCGGCGCGATGGCTTCTCCAAGCGCCCCGTCTGGCCGATGATCGTCATGCGCACTCCCAAGGGCTGGACCTGTCCCAAGGAGATCGACGGCAAGCGGGAGGAGGGCTACTGGCGCTCTCACCAGGTTCCGATGAGCGCGATGCGCGGGCATCCCGACCACGTCCGCATCCTCGAAACATGGATGAAGAGCTACCGGCCGGAGGAGCTGTTCGACGCCAACGGCCGCCTCAAAGGGGAGATTGCCGCGCTCGCGCCGCAGTGGAGCCGCCGGATGAGCGCCAATCCGCATGCCAACGGCGGCCAGCTGTTGAGCGACCTAAGGCTGCCAAACTTCCGCGATTATGCGGTCAAGCTGTCTTCGCCCGGCGCGGCGACCGTGGAGGCCACACGGGTTATGGGAGAATTCCTGCGCGACGTGATGAAGCTCAATCTCAAGTCGCGCAACTTCCGCCTGTTCAGCCCGGACGAAAACAATTCCAATCGCTGGCAGGACGTGCTCGAGGTCACGAAGCGCGCCTGGGTGGCGGAGACCGTTCCTTAC
Source organism: uncultured Alphaproteobacteria bacterium (assembly GCA_963749715.1). Taxonomy (GTDB): domain Bacteria; phylum Pseudomonadota; class Alphaproteobacteria; order Rhizobiales; family Beijerinckiaceae; genus Roseiarcus. Next base: position 666,745 of record CAVVNR010000008.1, on the reverse strand, counting down.
GACGATCATCTCGCTCCCGACGGCCGGGTGATGGAGGTATTGAGCGAGCACCAATGTCAGGGCTGGCTCGAAGGCTATCTCCTGACCGGCCGCCACGGCTTCTTCTCCTGCTACGAAGCCTTCATCCACATCATCAATTCCATGTTCAACCAGCATGCGAAGTGGCTGAAGGTCTGCGGCCACATCCCATGGCGGCGGCCGATCGCCTCGCTCAACTATCTCTTGTCGAGCCATGTCTGGCGGCAGGACCACAACGGCTTTTCCCATCAGGACCCCGGCTTCATCGACCACGTGATGAACAAGAAGGCCGAGGTGGTGCGGATCTACTTGCCGCCGGACGCGAACTGCCTGCTTTCGGTCACTGACCACTGCCTGAAGAGCCGCAACTACGTGAATGTCGTCGTCGCCGGCAAGCAGCCCGCGCCGCAATGGCTGACCATGGATCAGGCAATCAAGCACTGCGAGGCGGGCTTGGGCATCTGGCCGTGGGCGAGCAACGACCGCGGCGGCGAGCCGGATGTGGTGATGGCCTGTTGCGGCGATGTGCCGACGCTCGAGACCCTTGCCGCGGTCAAGCTCCTGCGCCAGCACGCGCCCGACCTGAAAGTACGGGTCGTCAACGTCGTCGATTTGATGACGCTCCAGCCAGCGACCGAGCACCCACATGGCATTTCCGACCGCGACTTCGACGCCCTCTTCACCGTCGACAAGCCGATCATCTTCGCCTTTCACGGCTATCCGTGGCTTATCCACCGCCTGACCTATAAGCGCGCCGGCCACAACAACATTCACGTGCGCGGATACAAGGAAGAGGGAACGACGACCACGCCTTTCGACATGTGCGTCATAAACGACATCGACCGTTTCCATCTGGTCGGCGATGTCATTGACCGCGTGCCGAAGCTCGGCGAGCGCGCCGCCTACGCCAAGCAGGAAATCCGCGACCGGCTTATCGACCACCGCGAATACATCCGCCGCTACGGCGACGACATGCCGGAGATCAAAGACTGGACTTGGGGCGGTGACGCGACGCCCTCACGGAGCGCAACCTCGACGGGCGGAGACAACGCCTAATTGTTGGAAGCGCGCGCCGCGAAGCGCCGGACCAGCCCTGACCGAACAGCTCTTGGGCGTGGTCCCCATGGGCATTTGCCGCATATGCTCCGCCCCGGCGCGCGCCCTCTCCTTGTGCGTGTTGGCGCTGTGGCGCAAATGCCTTCTGTGCGACCCGCCGCCTCCGGCGTGAGCTGAGTTGCTCGTGGTCGGGTTGAGCGACGGTCGCAAGTGGCGATAGGGCGGCGAGCGGGCCGAGAGGGATTGCCGCAAACGTCTTCGCGATTATGAATCCGCGGTTCGACATGACCTGTTAAATGGGCGCCGTTGCGCAATCTTCATTGCTCCAACGCTCGTCCGCGGACTTCCTCAGCCCATATACATCCCGCCGTTCACGTGCAGTTCCTGTCCGGTGATGAACCGGCTCAACGGCGACAGCAGGTAGACCGCCGCGTCGGCGACGTCGCGGATATCCGACCTGAACGGCAGCGACTGCATCGTGATCATCCGCTGATCGAAGGCCGCGCGGTCATTTCCGTAGTGCTTATGCTCGAGCGCCGTCGGAATGGCGCCCGGGCTCACCGCATTGACCCGGATGTTGTGCGGACCAAGCTCGCGCGCCAGGGATCGCGTCAGACCGAGGAGCGCCCCCTTCGACATCGCGTAGGGGACCTTCTCCGACCAGCCGCCCGAAAGAATGACGCTCATGACGTTGACGATCGCGCCCGCGCCTTTTTGCTTCATGTGCGGAGCGAGCGTCTGGCAGAGGATGAAGGCGGCATGGGCGTTGATCGTCTGAACCGCCAGAAACTCCTCGATCGAGTAAGCCTCGATCGGCGCGACGGGATCGATCGCGGCGTTGTTGACGAGAAAGTCAAAGCCGCCGACCTCGGCGGCGAGCGCCTCGCTCTCGCGTTTCAGGCGCCTTAGGTCGCTGAGATCGCCGGGAGCGAAGATCGCGCGCTCGTCGCCAAATCTTTGGCGGAACGCGCGCGCTTTCGCCTCGCCGCCGGATGCGGGAAGGTCGTGCAGGACCACCCGGCATCCGTTCTCCAAGAGCGCTTCGCAGATCATGGAGCCGATGCCGCCCGCGCCGCCGGTGATGAGCGCGATTTTGCCATCAAGACCGTCCATTGCGCGCTTCCCCAAAAAGGCTATAGCCGACCGCGGCGCTCGAGCCTGACGAGCCCGCGCCACGCGTTGGTGATAAAATGAACGCGCGTCGCGCTGCAACTCAGGAGCACTTCGATGAAACCAGACGTGCTCGTCGTCGGCGCTGGCCCGGTAGGGCTGACTATGGCGGCGGAGCTCGCCCGCTACGGCGTCAACGTCCGGATCGTCGACAAGGCGGCTGAGCGAACCGACAAGTCGAAGGCGCTCGTGCTCTGGAGCCGCACCCTCGAACTCATCGACCGCATGGGCTGCGGCGCGTCTTTTGTCGAGGCCGGGCTCAAGGTGCGAGAGGCGGACATTGTTGCCGGCGGCGCGACGATCGCTCGGATCAACTTCGACGGCCTCAAGACGCCGCACCCTTATGGGCTGATGCTGCCACAGAGCGAGACTGAGCGGCTGATGGAGCAGCATCTGAATTCGCACGGCGTCGAGGTCGAGCGGCGCGTCGAACTGATCCGGTTCGTCGCCGACGAGGACGCCGTGACAGCCTTCCTGCGCCGCCCGGACGGAAGCGAAGAAACGCTCGATGCGGACTGGATGATCGGCTGCGACGGCGCGCACAGCCTCGTGCGTCATGGCCTCGGCGTAGAGTTCGAGGGCGATACGATGCCGAGCCACTTCATCCTCGCCGACGTTCACCTCGCGGGCGGGCCGCCGCTCGACGAGATCAAGACCTATTGGCACGAAGCGGGGCCGCTGGTGATCTTTCCAATCGGCCCCGGGCGCTACCGGGTCGTCGCCGATGCGGGCGAGCCAAAGGTCGGCGAGCATCTGCCCGATCCGACGCTCGAAGAGGTGCAGTCGCTCCTCGATCGGCGCGGCCCAGCCGGCGTCAAGGCTTCCGAGCCGATCTGGCTCTCGGGCTTCACGATCAACGAGCGCAAGGTCGCCGACTATCGCGCAGGCCGCGTGTTCCTCGCCGGCGACGCGGCGCATGTCCACAGCCCCGCCGGAGGGCAGGGCATGAACACTGGGATGCAGGACGCAATCAATCTCGCCTGGAAACTGGCGCTTGTCTGCCGCGGCTCAGCGAAACCCGAGCCGCTGCTCGGAAGCTATAGCGCCGAACGCAGCGAGGTCGGCAGGGAGGTGCTGGCGAACGCCGGCCGTCTGACGACGATCGCGCTGATGCGGGGCGCGGCAGCGCAGAACATTCGCAACCATCTCGCTCGACTTCTGTTCGGCCTCTCGCCGGTCATGCGGGCGATGACCAATCAGATGTCGGAATTGTCGATCGGCTACCCCAATTCTCCGCTAACCAAAGCGGAGGGACATGGTCATTCTGGACCGGCCGCGGGCGAGCGGGCGCCGGTCAGCGGCGCGGGCCACCACGCGGGGTCAGGCGACCGGCCTCGCTTCATGCTGTTCGCGATGGAGAACAGCGGAAGCGCGGCGCTGATCGCCCGGCACGGCGATCTCCTGGAGGCCGAGACCCGGGCGCCGTTCGCCGACGACGGGATCTGGCTGGTGCGGCCTGACGGTTACGTAGCGATGACGGCCCGGCGCGGCGAGTGGGACAAAGTCGGGGCCTATCTCGATTGGATCGCCTCTGACTGAGCCATAGAATCGCGACGTCGCTCCGAGCTGTTCGAACGGGCCGATTTCTTCGGCTGGCGCGCTGTCTTCGAGGCAAGCGCCGTCGCCAAAATCCCGCGCCTAACGGAAGATTAACCTTAACAACCCCTAATGGCGCTGGGGGGCGATCCCGCGCTCGGGAATCCCCTTGGATTCGTTGACGCCCATGGGCTCCCATGCTATCCCACGCCATCCCGTCAACTGACCGCGCATTCGCGCCGTCGCCCGGCGCTGAGCCGCGCCAGGCGGTCGCGCGCTCGCGCGTCGAAGGGCTGTGTGGTGGATCGGTTTCTCTCCCATTTCATCCATCGCTTCGACGCCAAGGGGCGAATCTCGATTCCGTCGGCTTTCCGCCAGGTGCTGGCGAGGGACGGCTTCGCCGGCGTCTACGCTTATCCGTCGCTCGACGCGCCGGCGCTCGACTGCGGCGGCCACGCGCTGATCGCCGAGATCGACGCGCTGTTGCAGACGATGCCGCCCTATTCGCCGGCCCGCGACGCCTTCGCCACCGCGCTTCTTGGCATGAGCGAGATTTTTCGGCTCGATTCGGAGGGCCGGGTCTTTTTCGAGGAGCGGCTCAAGGCGACGCTGGGGCTCGATGGCGAGGCGGTGTTCGTCGGGCAGGGGCACAAGTTTCAGATCTGGGCGCCGGCGCGCTTTCAGACGCATCTCGAGGAGGCGCGGGCGCGCGTTCGCCGATTGCGCGCCGAGCGCGAGGCGCATGCGCCGGGGGAGGCGCCGCGATGAGCCGACCCGCTTCGGCCGAGCTCGGCCACGTTCCCGTCATGCTCGAGGAGGCGATCGAAGCGCTCGCGCCGCGCGAAGGCGGCGTCTATGTCGACGCGACGTTCGGCGCCGGCGGCTATGCGCGCGCCCTTCTCGATCGCGGCGCGACGGTAATCGCCATCGATCGCGACCCATCGGCGATTCGCGCCGGCGCGGCTCTGGCGGCCTCGTCCGGGGGCCGCCTTCGACTCGTGGAAGCGCGCTTCGGCGGGCTCGACGCGGTCGCGAAGCGCATGGGCGTCGAGGCGGTGGACGGCGTCGTGTTCGACATCGGGGTGTCGTCGATGCAGCTCGACGAGGCGGCGCGCGGCTTTTCCCTGCGCTTTGACGCGCCCCTCGACATGCGCATGGAGGCGCATGGACGCTCCGCCGCCGACATTCTCCGCGACGAGGACGAGGCGACGATCGCCGACATCCTGTTTCATTTCGGCGAGGAGCGCGCCGCGCGCCGCATCGCCCGCGCCATCGTCGCCGACCGGACGGCGAAGCCGTTCGTTTCCACGCTCGAGCTTGCCGGGCTTGTCGCCCGGGTCGCCCCGGCGCGGCGGGGCGAGGCGACCCACCCGGCGACGCGCGCCTTCCAGGCGCTGCGCATCGCGGTCAACGACGAGCTTGGCGAGCTCGTGCGCGGGCTCTCCGCCGCCGAGCGACTCCTCAAGCCGGGCGGCCGCCTCGCGGCGGTCACGTTCCACTCGCTCGAGGATCGTATCGTCAAGCAGTTCCTCGCCAGCCGTTCTGGACGTGGGTCGGCGGCGTCGCGTCGGCTGCCGGGCGAGCCTGCTCAAGCTCAGCCCACATTCGAAGTTCCGCGCGGCCAGCCGATCGAGCCTGGCGAAGCCGAAGCGCTCGCCAATCCGCGCTCGCGCTCGGCCAAGCTGCGCTTCGGCCTGCGCGCCGGCGCGCCGCCGCGAGGAATGGATGAAGCAATCGAGGCGCTGGCGCGCTTGCCGAGGCGGCGGGGGAGATGAATCTGATGTGGCGTCTCATGCATGCGGCGGCGATCGCCGCGCTGATCGGATCGGCGGCGTATGTCTACGGCGTCAAATACCGCACGATCTACGCTTCCGAGCAGTTGGTGAAGACGCGCCATCTCATCGACAAGGAGAAGGACGCCATCAATCTCCTGCGGGCCGAATATGCGCATCTCGCCCGGCCCGACCGGGTGCAGGCGCTTGTCGAACTCGAAGCTTGGCCTCGAGCCGCTGGCGCTAAGCCAGATCGCGACCGTCGACGAACTGCGAGATGCCCAGCCCAAGGTCAACTCGATCGGCCGCACCCTTGAATTGCTCGGTTTCACCGCCGACAACGCGACGCCGGCGGTCGCCGCGGCGGACTCCACGCCTCCGGTGAGGTGAGGGATGGCCGGCGCCCCGAACGATCCCGGCGCGAATTTCAAGACCCGCGCATGGCTGCGTCTGAATCCGGCTGATGCTTTGGCTGACGCCGCCATCGCCCGATTGCGGCGGTATCTGCCGAGGAATTTCGGCGTCGATCTCGAGCCGCCCGCCGCGGGAGCGGCGCGCCCGCGGCTCGCCGCGGGGATGACGCGAGCAAGGCTCAAGGCCTTCGCGCGCGAGCTTCTGTCGACGCGGCTCGACCGCTCGGGCGCGCGGGTCCGCACTCTGGCGCTCGGCCTGTTCGTGGCTTACGGCGCCATCAGCGTGAAGCTCCTTGTCCTCGGCCTCTCGCACGACCCGCCGCAGACGCTGAAAGCCGCGGCCGACGAGGCGGTCTCCGGCGCCAGGCCCGATCTCGTCGACCGCAACGGCGCGATCCTAGCCACCGACGTCAAAACCATGTCGGTGTTCGCCGAGCCGAACCGCGTCATCGACAAGGACGAGGCGGTCGAGCTCATCACCGCCGTGCTGCCGGACGTCGATGCGAAAGAGCTGCGCGAGCGATTGGGCTCGAAGAAGGGTTTTATCTGGGTCAAACGCCAGATTACCGAAAAGGAGCAGGCTGAAATCTTTCATCTCGGCCTGCCCGGCGTCGGCTTCCTCCCCGAGAACAAGCGCGTCTACCCCAACGGTCCGATCGGCGCGCACGTGATCGGGTTCGTCGACAAGGACAATGTCGGCATCGCGGGAATGGAGAAATATCTCGACCAGCAGAGCCTGACCGATCCACACGTCGCCGGTTTCACCGTCGATCCCGACAGCCTGAAGCCGGTCAGGCTGTCGCTTGATCTTAGGACGACGCACGCGCTGCGCGACGAACTGAGCGAAGGTATGGACCGCTTCCACGCCAAGGCGGCGGCGGGGATGGTCGTCGACGTCAACACCGGCGAAGTTCTGGCGCTCGAATCCCTCCCCGACTTCGATCCCAACGATCCGGGCGACGTGCGCGATCCGACCAAGATCAACCGCATCAATGTCGGCGTCTATGAAATGGGTTCGACCTTCAAGGCGCTTTCGCTGGCGATGGCGCTCGAATTCGGGGAAGGTCAATCTCGGCTCGCATGTGGACGCGCGCGACAGTTTGCGCTACGGGCGGTTCACGATTCACGATTTTCACGCCACGCATCGCGTGCTGACGGTGCCCGAAGTCTTCACGCATTCCTCGAACATCGGCGCGGCGCGCCTTGCGCTGATGGTTGGGGTCGAGGGCCATAAGGCCTTCTTGAGGAAGATGGGCCAGCTCGACCGGTTGCGCACCGAACTGCCGGAGAGCGCCGAGCCGCTCGTGCCCAAGCACTGGGCGCTTCTCAATACGATGACCATCGCCTTCGGCCAGGGCCTCAATGTCGCGCCCATTCAGGCGGTGATGGCGGTGTGCGCGCTGGCCAACGGCGGAATGATGATGACGCCGACCTTTCTGCCGCGCAGCGAGGATGACGCGGCGAAGGTCAGCCATCGCGTCATAAGCGAGCAGACGTCCGAAATCGATGCGCTACCTGATGCGTTCGAACGCGACCCACGGGTCTGCCAGTTTCGCCAACATTCCCGGCTATTACGTCGGCGGCAAGACCGGAACGGCCGACAAGATCATCCACGGCCATTATTCGGAGAACAAGGTTTTCACCACCTTCATGGCGATCACCCCGGCCGACAAGCCGAAGTACCTTTACCTGACCATCTACGACGATCCGCAGGCCGCGCCCGAGGACCACGGATTTCATACCGCCGCCTACAACGCCGGCCGCGTCGCCGGCGCGCTCATCCGTCGCGTCGAGCCGCTGATGGGCGTGGCGCCCATGAAGGAGCCGCCAAATCAGCCGTTCCCCATCATCGCCCGACTGGGGTATGGAGCCGACGCCGACAAGACCGGCAAGGAGTGAAGAACCGGGCGATGAGACGGCTTGGCGACATCCTCGAGCTCAAGGACGCCGACGGCGCGCTCGCTTCGCGCGCCATCGCGGGGCTTGCGTTCGACAGCCGCAAGATCGCGCCCGGCGACCTGTTCTTTGCGCTCTCCGGAGCGAAGGACGACGGCCTGAAACATGTCGGCGAGGCGCTGGCGAAGGGCGCGGCCGCGGTCGTCGCCGAACGCTGGACGGAGGCGCCGGACGCCGCCTTCATCAAGGTCGCCGACGCGCGCGCCGCGCTCGCTCACGCCGCCGCCCGCTTCTATCCGCGTCAGCCCGAGATCGTCGTCGCGGTCACCGGCACCAGCGGAAAAACCTCGGTCGTCGCCTTCGTGCGCCAGATCTGGCAGGCGCTGGGCTTCGAATCCGCCTCGATCGGGACGCTCGGCGTCGTGTCCCGCCCGCTGACGGTCTACGGATCGCTGACCACGCCGGACCCGATTGCGCTGCACGAGCTCCTCGACCGGCTTGCGGCAAGCGGCGTCGCCGGCCTCGCCATCGAAGCCTCCTCGCACGGTCTCGACCAGAAGCGCCTCGACGGCGTGCGCCTCACCGCGGGCGGGTTCACCAATCTGACCCGCGACCATATGGACTACCATGCCACGGTCGAGGACTATCTCGCGGCCAAGCTCAGGCTGTTCGAGGACCTTTTGCCGGACGGCGCGCCAGCCGTCATCGACGCCGACAGCGAAATCGCCCCGCGCGTGATTGCGGCCGCGCGCGCGCGCGGGCTCGAGGCCGTCACGGTCGGAACGAACGGCGATACGATCCGGCTCGTATCGGCTGCGCGCGATCGCTTCTCGTCAATTCTCGACCTCGAGTTCGGCGGCCGCCGCCGGCGCCTGAATTTGCCATTGCCCGGCGACTTTCAGATCTCGAACGCTCTGGTCGCCGCCGGGCTCTGCATCGCCACAGGCAGCGAAGCTGACCCAGTGTTTGATGCACTGGAAGGCCTGCGCGGCGCGCCCGGGCGCCTCGAGCGCATTGGCGAGGTCCGCGGCGCGACGGTGTTCGTCGACTACGCGCACAAGCCCGACGCGCTCGAAAAGGCGCTCGCCGCCCTGCGGCCGTTCGTGCGCGGCCGCCTCGTCCTGGTGTTCGGCTGCGGCGGCGACCGCGATCCCGGCAAGCGGCCGATGATGGGCGGGATCGCGGCGCGCCTCGCCGACGTGGCGATCGTCACCGACGACAATCCACGCTCCGAGAACCCGGCCGCCATTCGCGCCCAAATCCTTGCTGCCGCGCCCTCGGCGGTCGAGATCGGCGATCGGGCGGCGGCCATTCGGGCTGGCGTCGCCATGCTCGCCGAGGGCGACGCGCTCATGATCGCCGGCAAGGGTCACGAGACCGGCCAGATCGTCGGCGCCAGCACTCTGCCGTTCTCCGACGCCGACGAAGCGCGCGCCGCGCTCCGGGAAGCGGCATGACCGCGTTGTGGAGCCCAGCCGAGCTCACCGGCCGCGTTCGGCGCCGCCCCCAGCGCGCCGCTGAGCGAAGCTGTCCGCGACGTTTCGATCGACAGCCGGACCCTCGAGCCGGGCGCTCTCTTCATTGCAATCAAGGGCGACGCCCACGACGGGCACGATCACGTCGCTCGCGCCTTCGAATCCGGCGCCGCCGCGGCGGTCGTCTCGGTCGAGCGGGCGGCCCCGCTTGCCGCGCTCGGACCCATTTTCGCCGTCGACGACACTCTGAGCGCAATGGCGCGGCTGGGCGTCGCCGCTCGCGCGCGGTCAAAAGCGCGGATCGTCGCGGTGACTGGCTCGGTCGGCAAGACGACGGTCAAGGAGATGCTGCGCGCCATGCTTTCGGCCTGCGGCCCGACCCACGCCTCGGCTCATTCCTACAACAATCACTGGGGCGTGCCGCTGACGCTCGCGCGGATGCCGGCGAGCGCGCGCTACGGCGTCCTGGAGATCGGCATGAACCATGCCGGCGAGATTGCGCCGCTGACGCGGATGGCGCGCCCCCACGCGGCCCTGGTGACGACCATCGCTCCCGTTCACGTCGAATATCTCGGCTCGATCGAAGCGATCGCCGACGCGAAGGCCGAGATCTTCCTTGGACTTGAGCCGGGCGGGATTGCGGCGCTCAATCGCGACGCGCCGCAGTTTGAACGGCTGGCGAATACAGCAAGAGCGTGCGGCGCCGCGCGTCGAGACGTTCGGCCGCGGCGCCGATTGCGACGCGCGGCTGATCGAGGTCAAGCCGATCGAGGGCGGCTCCCGCGTCACGGCGGAGGTCCTTGGCCGCGAGCTGGCGTTCGTCCTTGGCGCGCCCGGCGTCCACATGGCGGAAAACGCGGTCGGCGCGCTTCTCGCGGCGGAAGCGCTCCGCGCCGACCTTGACGCCTGCGCCGCGGCGCTTGAGCGGTTCTCGCCGCAGCAGGGCAGGGGGGCGCGCTTTTCGGTGGCGACGCCCGACGGTCCGGCGACCATCATCGACGAAAGCTACAACGCCAATCCGGCCTCGATGCGCGCGGCGCTCAAGCTGCTGGCCGCGGCGAAGCCGGGACCGCATGGCCGCCGGATCGCCGTCATCGGCGATATGCTCGAGCTCGGGCCGAAGGCCGAGGCGATGCACGCCGAACTCGCCGCCGACCTCAGCGCCAACCGGGTCGATCTCCTGTTCGGCGCCGGCCCGCTCACGCGTGCGCTCTACGACGCGGCCCCGGCCTCGATGCGCGCCGCCTGGACCGAGCGGTCGAACGAGTTGACGGACATGGTCGCCCGCGTCTTGCGCGGCGGCGACATTGCGATGGTCAAAGGCTCCAATGGCAGCCGGATGGGCCCGCTGGTCGCGGGGCTGCGCGACCGCTTCGCGCGCGGCGCGGGAGGCTAGGATCTTCGATGCTGACCTGGCTGTCTGAGCTTCCGGGCGCTTTCCACCTCTTCCGCTATCTCACCTTCCGTACGCTCGGCGCCGCGGGCACCGGGCTTTTCCTCGTCTTCTTCTTCGGTCCGGCGATCATCTCCGCGCTGCGTCTCAAGCAGGGCAAAGGTCAGCCGATCCGCCTCGACGGACCGGCGTCGCATCTCCTGAGCAAGAAGGGCACGCCGACCATGGGCGGCCTGATGATCCTGTTCGGCCTCTTCGTCTCCGCGCTGCTGTGGGCCAATCTCGAAAGCCCCTATGTGTGGATCGTGCTGTTCGTCACCGCGGGTTTCGCCGTCATCGGCTTCTATGACGACTACCTGAAAGTGACCAAGCAGTCGCATCTCGGCTTCTCCGGCCGCTCCCGGCTTATCGGCGAATTCATCATCGCGGCGCTCGCCTGCTATGCGATGATGCGGGTCGGCGCCAATGGCGCGACTTCGCTCGCGGTGCCGTTGGTCAGCGGGTTCGTGTTCGATTTTGGCTGGGCGTTCCTGCTGTTCGGTCCGTTCGTGATCGTCGCCTTCGGCAATGCGGTGAACCTGACCGACGGGCTCGACGGGCTCGCGATCGTGCCGGTGATGATCGCCGCCGCGACCCTCGGCCTCATCGCCTATTTCGCCGGCAATCTGCTTTACTCCCACTATCTCCTCATCAATCACGTGCCGTTCGCCGGCGACCTGATGGTGGTCTGCGGCGCGCTGATCGGCGCTGGCGTCGGCTTCCTCTGGTTCAACGCTCCGCCGGCGCAGATCTTCATGGGCGATACAGGCTCGCTGGCGCTCGGCGGGCTGCTCGGCGCGACGGCGGTGGCGATCAAGCACGAGGTCGTGCTGGCGGTGATCGGCGGACTGTTTGTGATGGAAGCGCTGTCGGTCGTGGTCCAGGTGGCGTCGTTCAAGCTCACCGGCAGGCGGGTGTTTCGGATGGCGCCGATCCATCATCATTTCGAGCAGCTCGGCTGGTCCGAGCCGCAGATTGTCATGCGGTTCTGGATCATCGCCTTCGTGCTGGCGATGGTCGGCCTCGCTTCGCTCAAGCTGAGGTGACGATGACGCCGGTCGAGACCTTGCGCGGACAGAGCGTCGCCCTCTTCGGCCTTGGCGGCTCGGGACTGTCGACCGCGCGAGCGCTGGTCGCCGGCGGCGCCGAAGTCGTGGCCTGGGACGATAGCCCTGCAGCGAGGGAACGCGCCGCGGCCGAAGGCTTTGCCCTGGTCGATCTGGCTCAGGCCGACTGGCGCGGATTCAAGCTGTTCGTGCTCGCGCCCGGCGTGCCGCTGACCCATCCCACGCCGCACTGGACCGTCAACCTTGCCGACGCCGCGGGGGTTCCGATCGTCGGCGACATCGAGCTCTTCGTCCGCGAGCGCGGCGCGAGAGCGCCTGACGCCCCGTTCGTCGCCATCACCGGCACCAACGGCAAATCGACCACCACCGCGCTGATCGCCCATGTGCTGAAGGAGGCCGGGCGCGACGTGGCCATGGGGGGCAACATCGGCGTGCCGGTTCTCGACCTGCCGCCGCCCGCGCCGAAGCGCACGCATGTCGTCGAGTGCTCGTCCTATCAGATCGATCTCGCGCCAGCGCTCGCGCCGAGCGTCGGCCTTCTGATCAACATCACGCCCGACCATCTCGACCGGCACGGCGATCTCGCCCGCTACGCGGCGGTCAAGGAGAGGCTGGTCGCCAATTCAGAGGTCGCGCTGGTCGGCGTCGACGACGAGCCTTGCCGCGAAATCCATGCGCGGCTCAAGGCGCGCGTCGGCGCCCCGCGCACGATCGCGGTCTCGGGCAAGGAGTCGCCGCTCGCCGACGTCTGGGTCAGCGACCATCGGGTGATGGCGCGGGGAGAGGCCGGGCCTGTAGCAGATCTCGCGCCCGCGCGCGCGCTTCGCGGCGCCCACAACGGGCAGAACGCGGCGTTCGCTTACGCCGCCGCGCGGGCGCTCGCCGTCGAGCGCGAGCAGATCGCGCGCGCCTTCGCCACTTTTCCCGGGCTCGCTCATCGGATGGAGGAGGTCGGCCGGTTTGGCCGGGCTCTGTTCATCAACGACTCGAAGGCGACCAACGCCGACGCGGCGGAGAAAGCGCTCATGTCCTTTCGCGACATCCACTGGATTCTCGGCGGCAGGCCGAAGGCTGGCGGCGTCGAGCCGCTGCGGCCGTTGTTCCCGCGCGTCGCCAAGGCCTACCTCATCGGCGAGGCGGTCGACGAATTCGCCCGCACGCTCGCCGGCGCGGTTCCCTTCGAGCGCAGCGGAACCTTGAGCGCGGCGATCGAGGCGGCGGCCGAGGACGCCGCCCGCTCGCGGGCGAACGAGCCTGTAGTGCTGCTTTCGCCGGCCTGCGCCTCATTCGATCAATTCGCGAATTTCGAAGCGCGCGGCGACGCCTTTCGCGCCTCCGTCGCCGAGTGGCTCGAACGGCGCTCGGCGGCGGCCGGGGCGCGCGGGAAGAGGGAGGCCTAGATCCGATGGTGTCGAGAGTTGAACGCGGGGCCGTTGCCGACTGGATGCGCACCGCCGACCGCTGGCTGATCGGATCGTTCGGGGCGCTGATGGTGATCGGCCTGGTCATGGCGCTCGCGGCCAGTCCGGCGGTCGCCGAGCGGCTCAACCTGACGACCTTTCACTTCGTCAACCGCCAGGCGCTGATGCTGATTCCGACCGCGGTCTTGATGATCGCGACCTCGTTCCTGTCGCCGCGCCACATGCGGCGCGCGGCGCTCATGACGTTCGCCCTCTCGTTCGCGCTCATCATCCTGGCGCTCCTGTTCGGCGCCGAGGTCAAGGGGGCGCGCCGCTGGATCTTCGGCCTCCAGCCGTCGGAGTTCATCAAGCCCGCGTTCGTCGTGCTCGCCGCCTGGGCCTTCACCGAGGGCGGCCGGAAAGGCCCGACCGCGATTTGGGCCAGGATTCTGTCGTTCGTGCTGCTTCCGCTGACCATTGCGCCGCTGATCCTCGAGCCTGACTTCGGGCAGACGATGCTGGTGGCGATCGTCTGGACCTCGCTGTTCTTTCTCGCCGGCCTGCATTGGTTCTGGGTGGTCGCGGTCGGCGGAATGGGCATGGCCGGCGGCTTCGCGGTGTTCAAACTGTCGCCGCACGTGCACGAGCGGGTGTTGCGTTTTCTCGATCCCGATTCGACCGGGGGCCTGGTCGACACCTTTCAGGTCGACACGGCGCTGCAGAGCATCCTGTCGGGCGGCTGGTTCGGACGGGGCCCGGGCGAGGGCGTCTACAAGCGCATCCTGCCCGACGCGCACACCGACTTCGTCTTCGCCGTGACCGGCGAGGAATTCGGCATGGTCGCCTGCATGGCGCTGATCGCCTTTTTCGCCTTCATCGTGCTCCGCGCGCTCTTTCTCGCCGCCCGCAACCCGGACCCGTTCTGCCGGCTCGCCGCCGCGGGACTTACGGTGATGTTCGGGGTCCAGAGCTGGATCAACATGGCGGTCAATTTGCGCGCCATGCCGGCCAAGGGGATGACCTTGCCGTTCATCTCCTACGGCGGCTCGTCGCTCCTGGCGCTCGGCCTCGGCATGGGCTTCCTGATCGCCGCGACCCGCAAGCGTCCGGCCGCCGATCTCGATCACCCGAGCGCGCCCGACGAATGAGCTCGGCCCGCCCGATCCTGCTCGCCGCCGGCGGCACGGGCGGCCATCTCTTTCCCGCCGCGGCGCTGGCGGCGGCGCTGGCCGGGCGAGGCGCGGAAGTCGAGCTTGCGACCGATAGCCGCGCGCTCAAATATGGCGGCGATTTTCCCGCTCGCGCCATTCACGCCTTTCCGGCCGCCACCACCACCGGTGCGGGCGCGCTCGCCAAGGCGCGCGCCGCGCTCACCCTTGGCGCCGGTCTCGCGACCGCCCTCGTCAAGCTCAGGCGCATCAAACCGCGCGCGGTGGTCGGCTTCGGCGGCTATCCGACCGTGCCGCCGCTCCTCGCCGCCTCGCTCCTCAAGATTCCGAGCGTCCTGCACGAGCAGAATGCGGTGATGGGCCGCGCCAATCGGTTCTTGAGCCCGCGCGTCAACCTCATCGCCTGCGGTTTTCCCAGCATGCAAGCGGCCGAGCGCGTGATCGAGGCCAAGACCCGCGTGACCGGCAATCCGGTCCGCCCGTCGGTGATCGCCGCCGCGGCGCTTCCTTATCCCGAAGTCGTCGGACGCCGCCTCAACGTGCTGGTGACCGGCGGCTCGCAGGGGGCGCGGGTCATGGCCGACGTCGTGCCGGCGGCGCTCGCGCTTCTCGCGCCCGACGAGCGGCAATGGCTGCGCCTCACCCAGCAGGCGCGCGGCGAGGATTCCTCGCGTGTTGCGGCGGCCTGCGCCCGGCTGAGCTTTCCGGTCGAGATCGCTGAATTCTTCGCCGACCTGCCGGCGCGGATCGCCGCCGCCCATCTCGTCATCGGACGCGCCGGGGCCTCGACCGTCTCGGAGCTTGCGGTCATCGGCCGCGCTTCCGTGCTTGTGCCGTTCCCGCACGCGCTCGACCAGGACCAGGCGGCCAACGCGGCGGCGCTCGCGGCCTCAGGCGGCGCGGTCGTCGTGCCGCAGCCCGAATTCACCCCCGAGCGGCTGGCGGCGATCCTCAAGGGCGCGCTCGCCGCGCCGGAGACGCTCGCGGCGGCTGCGGCGGCTGCGAAGTCGGTCGGCGTCCCCGACGCCGCCGAGCGCCTCGCCGATCTCGTGATGGAGGTCGCGGGGCCGGCCTGAACGCGGCGGATGTCGGGCGCCCAGGAGCGCCCTTCGATGCCGCTACGCGCCGCCTCAGCGCGGAGTCGGGGGAAGCGGCTCTATGTCGCGACGCGCTCTAACCCTCCGGTCGTCCGCCCCTTCACATAATCCATCAGC
Source organism: uncultured Alphaproteobacteria bacterium (assembly GCA_963749715.1). Lineage (GTDB taxonomy): Bacteria > Pseudomonadota > Alphaproteobacteria > Rhizobiales > Beijerinckiaceae > Roseiarcus. The sequence continues at coordinate 651,127 of CAVVNR010000008.1, read as the reverse complement.
CCCGCCGCAAGCCAGTCGTACATCAGCCGCACCCTGGGCGCGGCCTTCAGGTCGCGGTGCATGACGAGCCACACTTCGAGCGCCATCTGGAAGGCGTTGGGCAGGACGGGCACGAGCTCGGGCGTGCGGCGGGCGACGGCGTCCTGGCAGCCGCCGACGCCGACGCCGGCGCGGAGCGCCGCGAGTTGCGCCAGATCGCTGTCGCAGCGAAAGCCGAAATCCTCGCGCGTGAGCGCTTTCGCGAATGAGCCCGCGGAGCGAAACGTCTGATTGTCGCGATCGAAGCCTATGAAGCAATGCTCCGCGAGGTCGGCAAGCGAGCGCGGCTCGCCGAAGCGGGCGAGGTAGTCGCGATGCGCATAGAGCCGGATGCGCGTCACGCCGATGCGGCGGGCGACAAGCCCGCTCTGGGTCGGGCGGATCATGCGAACCGCGATGTCGGCATCGCCCCGCGCCAGATCCTGGTTCTTGTTGGTGAGCGCGAGCTCGATGGCGATGCCGGGATTGCGGGCGCGGAAGCCGGCGATGATCGCAGGCAGCGCCTCCGCGCCCATGATTTCGCTCGCGGTGATGCGAACGACCCCGCGGTCGATCGCCGCGGCCGATGCGGCCGAACGCGCCAGCGCCGCCGCGGCGGCAGCCATCGCCTCGCCGTGCGGGACAAGCGCGTTGGCGGCGGCGGTGGGGGTGAGCCCGCGCGGCGAGCGGGTGAACAAGGTCACGCCGAGCGCGTCTTCCAGCGCGTCGATATGGCGCCCGACGGTTGGTTGGGTCAGGCCGAGTCGGCGCGCCGCGCCGCTCAGGCTCAAGTCGCGCGCGACCTCGAGGAAGGTGCGCAATTCGTCCCAGGCGGGCTCGCGGCGGCTCATACGAAAATGTATAACCGATCAAGATAAATATGCAATTCCGCATGAGCCGAGAAGGGCGTAATGAGGGGTGTAGCGCCGGGTCGCTGACCCGGACGGCGGGGTCGCCGGCCCCGCCCTACAATCCGGCACAGGAGGCAAGAATGACCGCAATCCTCAACCGCGTCGCCGGTCGCGATCCGCCCGCGCCGGCGATGCGCGGCGCCGGGCCTTCGGCCGGCGTCACGGCGATCCTGCGCCTTGAGGGCGCGGCCGTCCTTGCCGTCTCGGTCGCGCTTTACGCCCACGCTGGCTTCTCGTGGCCGCTGTTCGCCCTCCTCATTCTCGCGCCCGATCTGGCGATGCTTGCCTATCTCATCGGCCCGAGGGCGGGAGCGGGGGCGTACAATCTCGTCCATACCTATGCGCTCGCCCTGCCGCTTGCGCTTGCCGGCTACTGGCTGGCCTCGCCGCTCGCTCTCGCCCTCGGCCTCATCTGGATCGCCCACATCGGCATGGACCGGATGTTCGGCTACGGCCTCAAATATGCGAGCGGCTTCGGCGACACCCATCTCGGCCGCTTCGGCCGGGCTTAGCCCTCGCGCGACAGGAAACCCCAATGCGCGTTCATGCCATTCAGACCGGCCGGGTGCGGATCAAGTCGAGCCAGATCGTCGGCCGAGGCCACGGGCTCAGGCGCCGCGTGGCGCCGCTGATCGACAGCGAATGGTCGGCATGGCTGCCGACCTTCGCCTACGCGATCGAGCATCGCGACGGCGTCGTCCTGGTTGATACGGGCGCATCCGCCGCCGTGAAGGATCTGCCGCGCTGGCATCCTTACTTTCGCTTCAGCGTGCGCTTCGACATCGAGCCGGATGAGGAAGCAGGACCGCAATTGCGGGCGATGGGCATCGGGCCAAGCGACGTCAGGCGCGTGGTAATGACCCATCTGCACATCGATCACGACGGCGGACTTGCGGCGTTCCCGGCCAGCGAATTTCTGGTCAGCCCCGACGAGCTTCGGCGCGCCTCCGGGATCGCCGGCCGGATGGTCGGCTATCTGCCCCAGCGCTGGCCGAAGGATTTCGATCCGAAACCTCTCATCCTTGATGGCGGGCGCCATGGGCCGTTCGAGCGCTCGAAGCGTCTGACCGCCGACGGCGCCATCATCGCCGTGGCGACGCCCGGCCACACGCCGGATCATCTCTCGGTCATCGTCGAGGACGGAGATCAGGCCGTCTTCATCGCCGGCGACGCCTCCTACAGCGAGACAACGATGCTCGCGGGGGCGATCGATGGCGTGAGCGACGACGAGGCTCAAGCAGCGGCGACGCTCGCCGCGATCCGGGCGTTCGTCGGGGCGACGCCGACGATCTACTTGCCGGCGCACGATCCGGACGCCGCGCGGCGGCTCGCAGAGCGCGTCACCTCTCCGCCCTTGCGAGGCGCGCAGAAAGAAAGCCAGGATGAGCGGCGGCGCGATAGGCCGCTCGGGTCGAGCGAACTACTGTTGCGTTAGATTGCTTTTAGGCTGGGTCTGGCGCGCGGCCCTCGGGTTACTGCTTACTTCTCAACCACCTCCATTGACGCCTGTACTCAAATCGACGCATTCTTGGCGCGTATACTGTTTGAATTTGGAGCTGGAGCTCGTACTGGGGGTCAGGGGGTACGTCGGGGCCCATAGGACTGGCGCGCTGTTGGCCGCGCTCGTTCGCCGCTGTCCTGTCCGCACGCCGGCAGAGATGATCATGCACGACCCGATTCGGCCTCGTCTGGCGGAGAGGCGCCCATGATCGCGTCGATGGGAGTTGCGCTCGCATCGGGCGCGCTGGTGGGCTTTGTTCTCAGCCTGACCGGCGGCGGCGGCTCGATCCTCGCCACGCCGCTTCTGCTCTATGTCGTTTGCGTCGGTGAGCCGCATGTCGCGATCGGAACCGGCGCTCTGGCGGTGTCCGTCAACGCTTTCGCCAACTTCGCCGGCCACGCTCGATCGGGCAATGTGCGGTGGCTTTGGGCTTCGCTCTTCGCGGTTATTGGGCTCTTGGCGCATCGGCAGGGTCGACGCTGGGCAAACTGGTCGACGGCCAGCGCCTGCTCTTCCTTCTCGGTCTCGCCATGCTCGCGATCGCGGGCGCCATTCTTCGGCCGCAGAAGGTGAAGCTTGCGCTCGAACGTCCGCCCGATCGTTCGACGTGCCTCGTCACCGGCGCTATCGCGTTTGCGGTCGGGCTGGCGTCAGGCTTTTTTGGCATTGGCGGAGGATTTCTGATCGTACCCAGCCCAATGCTCGCAACACGCATGCCGATGATCAAAGCCGTCGGCTCCTCGCAACTCGCGGTCGGCAGGTTCGGCCTCGCCACGGCTGTCAACTACTCGCTTTCCGGGCTTGTCGACTGGCTTGTAGCGGGCGAGTTCATCGCGGGAGGAGTCTCGGAGGTTTCTCGGCATGACGATCGCCACCGTCTCTCACGCAAGGATACGCTGAGAAAAGTTTTCGCATTTGTGGTTATCGCGGTTGCGGTCTACGTTCTCTATCGCAGCGGGCAGTTCGTCCTCTAATCTAATCTAACAGGGTGTTGAAGAAGTCACTCGCTTTGCCGTGAGGAGGCCTTCGTCGCCGTGGTGATCGTCGAGCGACTCTGGCCGCTTTCGGCATCGGTGCGATGCAGCGCGCAAATAGAGGCGGACCGGCGGAGGATTGGCGTTCGACGGAGCGCGTCGCCTAGCTCAAGGGCCGCGTCTCGATCCAGTCGACCATCAGCTTCCGCTCGCTGAACAGCCAGCGGCCGCTCGTCTTGGCGAAGCTGTCGAGGTAGCGGATCGACGCGACCATGAGACTGCGCTTGCCATCGGCGACGCTCACATGGTGGGCAAGACAATAGCTTTCGCCGCTCGCCCGGTCGCCATCGAGAACGATTGTGCTCTGCCCGTTGAAGTGCGTGGTCGCCTCGTATCGGTTCAGGTTGTCGAACACTGGAGCCAGATCCTCGCGGCGATTGATCTCCTGGTCCGGCTTGGGGTTGCGGCTGTCCATGAACACCAGGAAGCGCGCGGTCTCGGCGAAGAGCGCCATCTGACCGGCTGCATCGCGGCGATCAGCGCAATGGGCGTAGGCGTCGATCAGCTCTCTGATCGCCAAGCGATCGGCAGCCTCTTCAGGCGAGACTGCGGTGTGATCGGCCACGAGGGTCTCCTGATCGCCTATTTCAGTCCATCACCGCATGGGCCGCGGCCTCTCGGGAAGCGGCCGCGGCCACCGATTTCGGCGAACGGATCAGCGCGAGCAGCGGAAAGGCGCAGAGCGAGATGAAGGTCATGAACAGGAAGTCGTTCGAATAGGCCATCGCCGCCGCCTGCTGGGTGACGAGGCCTTCGAGCATCGCCAGAACTCGGCAATCCGTGGCCCGAGAGCATCGAAGCGTTCGGCATTCTCATGGCGTCGTTGAATGGCGTCACGTGCTCGACCAGCTGACTGTGGAACATGGTGATCATGCTGGTGAGCCGGGCGATGACGACCGAGATCCCGACCGCCGAGCCGATGTTGCGGATCAGCGTCCACAGCGCCGCGCCTTCGGTCCTGAGTTCGCCCGGCAGGGTGGCGAAGGCGATGGTGTTGAGCGGCACGAAGATGAAGCCGAGGCCGAACCCCTGGGCGATCGAATTGATTGCGATCGTCGGGCCCGAGACGTCGAGCGACCAGCCGGTCATCAGCCACAGCGACGAGGTCGCCAGCACAAGGCCGATGAAGATGAGCAGGCGCGCGTCGACCTTGCCGCTCAATCGTCCAACCAGGAACATCGCCACGAACGTGCCGATGCCGCGCGTCCCCAGCAGATAGCCGCTCGACAGCACCGGGTAGCCGAGCATGTTCTGGATGAACGGCGTCACCAGCGCCATGGTCGCGAGCAGGATGACGCCGACCAGGAACATGAAGACAAGAGCGATCGAGAAATTCCAGTCGCGGAAGATGCGGACGGTGATGAACGGCCGCCTCGAGGTGAAACAGTCGGCGAGAAAGAAATAGAAGCCGACGACGGCAAGGATCGCCTCGATGATGATTTCGGGGGAATCGAACCAGCCGAGCTGCTCGCCGCGATCGAGCATCATCTGCAACGATCCGATGCCGAGCGAGAGGCTCAGGAAGCCGAACCACGAGAACGGCACGTCGCGCCGGGTCGGGGTTTCGCTCATGAACAGCCATAGCCCGGCGGTGGTGAGGATGCCGAACGGCAGATTGACGAAAAACACCCAGCGCCACGAATAGGAATCGGTGAGAAAGCCGCCGAGCGTCGGGCCCATGATTGGCCCGAGCATTACCCCCATGCCCCAGATCGCCATCGCCGAGCCGCGCTTGGCCGGCGGAAAGATGTCGAGCATCACCGCCTGGGAGAGCGGCACCAGCGCCGCGCCAAACACCCCCTGGAGCAGCCGGTAGGCGACCATCTGCTCGATCGACAGCGCGACGCCGCACAGCATCGAGGCCACGGTGAAGCCGGCGGTGCAGACGATGAACAATTTCTTGCGGCCGAAGCGCGTCGCCATCCAGCCCAGCGGCGAGGTCATGATCGCCGCTGCGACGATGTAGGAGGTCAGGACCCAGTTGATCTGATCCTGCGTCGTCGACAGCGAGCCTTGCATATAGGGCAGGGCGACGTTGGCGATCGTCGTGTCCAGCGCCTGCATGATGGTGGCCATCATGATGCAGACGGTCAGAAGCCACTTGAGCGTCGGCGAGATCGTCTCGTAGAGCGGAGGGGCGGGAACGGCCGCGTTCATCTGATGACGGCCGTCCTCGCGCCGAGAAGGGTGTCGACGTAACCGACCACCCACTGCTTCAGCCCTTCGAGCGTGCCCGCAAGCGTGCGCACGCGGCCGGTGTCGATCGTGAGATACGCGCTCATGCCCGCTCTCAGGCCGGTCGTGTCCTCGTTCGGATCGAAGCAGAACCGAAGCGGCACGCGCTGGACGACCTTGACCCAATTGCCGGTCGCGTTCTGCGCCGGCAGGATCGCGAATTGCGCGCCCGTCCCCGGCGCGATCGAGCAGATCGAGCCCTTCCACTCGCGGTCAGGGAACGTGTCGACGCTCACCCTCGCCGGCAGGCCGGCATGGACGAAGGTCAAGTCCAATTCCTTCGGATTGGCGTCGACCCAGAAGTCCGGTGTTGGCGACGATCGCGAACACCGGCTGGCCGGCGGCCGCCACGCGCCCGACCTGGATCTCCGGCACTTGCGTCGCAACGCCGTCGATCGGCGCGACGACCTTGGTGTCGCGCAGATTGCGTTCGGCGTCCTCGAGGCCCGCTTTTGCCTGCATGTAGTCGGGAAATTTCTCGATCGAAGCATCGGGCCCGCCGCCGAGCTTCACCGTCACCGTCGCCTGCTGCTGGCGCACGAATTCGAGGATCTGCTTGGCCTGGATGAGGTTGCCCATCGAGGTGTCGCGATCGGCGGTGGTTCCCGCGCCGTGGATCGCCAGGCCGTTCTTGCGGTCAAAATCGGTCTGGCGCACCGCCACGGCGTCCTCGCCCATTTTGATTTGGTCCGCATTGCTCACATACGAGGACTTCAAGTTGGCGAATTCGACCTTCGCCGCATCAAGGCGGCCCCTGGCGAGCGCGCGCGCGATCTCATAGGGTTGCGGGTCGATGTCGAACAGCGGATCGCCGACCTTGACCTGTTGCCCCTCGGCCACATGGACGGCGACGATCGCGCCGGTGACTTGCGGCGTTATCAGCGACTTGTCGGCGCCGACATAGGCGTTGTCGGTGGAGACATAGCGGCCGCTGCTCAGCCACCAGCCGAGACCGAGCGCGAGCGCGATGACCGGGATGACCACGAGCATGATGAAACGGCTGATGCGGCGCTTGGGCTTGACCGTGATCGGCTTCTCGGCCGGCGGCTGGGGCGCGGGCGGCGGCGCCTGCGGACCCGGCGCAGGCGTTCGCGCCGGCGTGAACTGGATCGGGGGCGACGGCTGAGCGGACGGCGTTTGCGGCGCGGAGTCGCGCCCCGAGCTTTGCGGGCTCGACTTCGGCGGCGTGAACGGCAGCGGCTGCCCCGGCTGGGGCTCGAAGGCCGGGTCGCCGACCCGGCCGACGGGCGAGGGGTCTTGCGGCGCGGGATCGCGCCCGGCCGCGGGCTTGGGTTGGGTCACTTTGGTTCTGCTCCCCCAATCAATACGTTCTTGAGATTGGCCTTGATGGTCTTGAGGCCGTCGTGCATGGCGTGGATCTCGCGTTCATCGAGCCCCGCAAGAGCCCGCCCCATCAGGTCCTCGGCCAGCGCGCCGAGTTCCTTGAGCGCCGGGGCGGCTTTTTCGGTCAGGTAAAGACGATTGGCGCGCCGGTCGGTCGCATCGTCGCGCCGCTCGACCAGGCCGGCCAGGGTCAATTTGTCGATCAGGCGCCCGAGCGTGATCGGCGCGAGGTCGAGCGCCTCGGCCAGTTCGCTTTGCTTGACGCCCTCGCAGCGCTGTAGGCGCGAGAGCACCGCCCATTGAGCCCGCGTCGTCCCGAGTTCGCGGGCGCGCTGGTCGGAATAGGTCCTGAGCAGCCGCGCCACGTCATGGAGCGCAAAGCCGAGCTCCCGCGCGGGCGAGAGCATTGGTTTTTGAGCGAGTGATAACATAAGCATGCTTATAATATAATGAGCACGCTTATGCAAGAGACCGGCGGCAAATAAATTGCGCGAGGCTGCTTCCTGGAAATCGGAAATCGTGCTAGCGTGGTTTCGCGATGACAGAGGATCGGCGATCGGGGAACGAGCGAGGAGCACTCCTTGCGACAAATATACTGCGACGAAGCGTGTTGATTTCCCGGAAAAGACGGCAACGAAATTTTATTGGCCTGGGGGTCGACGCAAACCTCTGAGGGGGCTCGAATTCGGCGAACAGAATCCAAGGAAATCCAAGCCTTTTTCTTGGATTTTCTTTGCGTTTCCTTGGCCTGGTTTGGCCCGGCTTGGGAGGATTTGGGGTCGATTTGGAAAAATTGGCCCAGCAATAACGCAGTCAAAGTGTTCTATAGGCGGCTAACTGCCCCGATAGGTCGAATAGCTCCAAGGCGATACCAGCAGCGGTACGTGATAATGCGCCTTCGGATCGGCGATGGCGAAACGGAGAGGAATTACGTCCAGGAAAGGCGGATCGGCCGTTTTCACGCCCTGGCGACGAAAATAGTCCCCCGCATGAAAGACGAGTTCGAACCGGCCGGTCCGCGCGCCGTCCGCGCCGATCAGCGGCGTGTCAGTGCGTCCATCAGCGTTGGTCGCAACGTCGGTCGCGAGGCGACGCTCGCCGCCTTCCCCGAACTCGTAAAGCTCGACCCTCAAGCCCTCGGCCGGCAAGCCGCGGGCGAGGTCGAGGACGTGGGTTGTCAGGCCGGCCAAATGACCCTCCGACGCCGGCGCCAAGCGACCGGCGGCGCTACTCTACCGCGCCGCCCGCCGTCGGCCAATGCGATCGCGGTACATGCGAGTTTGACATGGCAGCAGCGCCGTCCGTCGCGATTGCCAATTCCGCGGGCCCGTGAGAAGACTGCGACAAACGGACGCTTGCGACTTTCGTATCAAGTGCAAGGGAGGGCGGCCCCCGATGGACGATCGAGTCTCAGACCACTCCGACGAGACTGACGAATGGCTCGACGCGCTCGATTCGGTTGCGGCCTTCGAGGGCATCGTCAAGGTCGATGAAATCCTCAATTCGGTGGTCGCCGCCGCCCGGCGCAAGGGCGCGAAGCTGCCGTTCGCCGCCAACACCGCTTATGTCAACACCATCCCCCCCGAAGAGCAGCCGCCTCACCCCGGGAACCGCAAGATCGAGCAGATCATCCGCCGCTACGTGCGCTGGAACGCGGCGGCGATCGTTGTCAAGGCGAACAAGGAGTCGTCGGAACTTGGCGGCCACATCGCGAGCTTCCAGTCGGCCGCGACCCTTTACGACACCGGCTTCATGCATTTCTGGCATGCTTGCAACGACAAGCATGGCGGCGACCTCATCTATTTCCAGGGCCACAGCTCGCCGGGCATTTACGCCCGCGCCTTCATGGAGGGCCAACTCAGCGACGAGCAGCTCGTCAACTTCCGCCAGGAGGTCGGCCGCAAGGGTCTCTCATCGTATCCCCACCCATGGCTGATGCCGGAGTTCTGGCAGTTCCCGACAGTGTCGATGGGTCTCGGCCCGTTGATGGCGATCTATCAGGCGAGGTTCCTCCGCTATCTGCATTGCCGCGGCCTCGCCGACACCGCGCCGCGCAAGGTCTGGGTCTTCTGCGGCGACGGCGAGATGGACGAGCCGGAATCGCTCGGCGCCATTTCGCTCGCCGGGCGCGAGAAGCTCGACAATCTGATCTTCGTCATCAATTGCAACCTGCAGCGTCTCGACGGGCCGGTCCGCGGCAACGGCAAGATCGTGCAGGAGCTCGAGGCCGATTTCCGCGGCGCGGGCTGGAACGTCATCAAATGCCTGTGGGGGTCCGGCTGGGACCAGCTCCTGGCCAGGGATACGGCGGGCAAGCTGCGCCAGCTGATGGAGGAGTGCGTCGACGGCGAGTACCAGGACTTCAAGTCGAAGGACGGAGCCTATATCCGCAAGCACTTCTTTGGCCGCCATCCCGAAACTGCGGCGATGGTCGAGGACTGGACCGACGCCGAGATCTGGGCGCTGACCCGCGGCGGGCACGATCCGGTCAAGGTCTACGCCGCCTATAAGGCGGCGGTCGACCACCGGGGCCAGCCGACCGTTATTCTCGCCAAGACGGTCAAGGGCTACGGCATGGGCGCGGCCGGCGAGGGGCAGATGATCGCCCACCAGGCCAAGAAGCTCGGCCATGATGCGCTGAGGGCCTTCCGCGACCGGTTCCAAATCCCCGTCACCGACGCCGAACTCGACAAGGTTCCGTTCCTGCGCTTCCGCGAAAACAGCGAGGAGATGACCTATCTGCATGAGCGGCGGGCGGCGCTGGGCGGCTACCTGCCGGCCCGTCGTCGCCAGAGCGAACCGCTCAAGGTTCCCCCGCTCTCCGCCTTCGACGCGGTATTGAAAGCGACCGCCGAGGGCCGGGAAATCTCGACCACCATGGCCTTCGTCCGGGTCCTCACCACGCTGCTGCGCGACAAGGACATCGGGCCGCATGTGGTCCCGATCGTTCCAGACGAGAGCCGGACCTTCGGCATGGAGGGCCTCTTTCGGCAGGTCGGCATCTTCAGCCAGGTCGGCCAGCTCTATCGGCCGCAGGACGCCGATCAGCTCATGTATTACCGCGAGGATCCGAAGGGGCAGATCCTCCAGGAAGGGATCAACGAGCCCGGCGCAATGGCCTCCTTCATCGCCGCGGGAACGTCCTATTCGACGTCGAACGTCCCGATGATTCCCTTCTATATCTATTACTCGATGTTCGGCTTCCAGCGCGTCGGCGATCTCGCCTGGGCGGCGGGCGACATGCGGACGCGCGGCTTCCTGATCGGCGGCACATCGGGCCGCACGACCTTGAACGGGGAGGGGCTGCAGCACGAGGACGGGCACAGCCACGTTCTCGCCTCGACCATTCCCAATTGCGTCACCTACGATCCGACCTACGCCTACGAACTCGCGGTGATCATACACGCGGGTTTGAAGCGCATGCTCGTCGACCAGGATGACGTCTACTACTACGTCACGACCCTGAACGAGAATTATGCCCACCCCGCCATGCCGGAAGGCGCGGAAGAGGGGATCCTTGGCGGCGCTTACAAACTACGCGAGGTCAAGGCGGACAGGCCCGGATTGCAGGTGCGTCTTCTCGGCGCGGGAGCGATCCTGCGCGAGGTCGAGGCGGCGGCCGAGATGCTGGCCGGCGAGCACGGCGTCAGCAGCGAAATCTGGAGCGTGACGAGCTTTACCGAATTGCGCCGCGAGGGCCTCGACGTCGAACGGTGGAACCTTTTGCATCCGGAAGCCGACCAGAAAGCTGCCGTTCATCACCCGCGCGCTGGCGAGCGGAAAGGGGCCGGTCATCGCCTCGACCGATTACATGAAGGCGGTTGCGGACGGAATCCGCCCCTATGTGCCCGCGCGCTACAAGGTGCTCGGAACCGACGGATTCGGGCGCTCGGATTATCGCCGCCGTCTGCGCTCGTTCTTCGAGGTCGACCGCTATCACGTCGCTGTCGCCAGCCTGAAGGCGCTGGCTGACGAACAATTGCTGCCCACCCGGCGCGTGACCGAGGCGATCGCGAAATACGGGATCGACCCGGAGGGGCCAAATCCGGCGCGAAGCTGAAAGCTCGCCATCCCAATTCAATCTTTTTCGGTGAGGAGAGCGCCGGTGGCGAAAATCGACGTGAACGTTCCCGATATCGGCGACTTCAAGGATGTTCCGATCATCGAGGTCCTGGTGAAACCGGGCGACGTCGTGAAGGCCGAGCAGCCGCTGGTGACGCTCGAGTCCGACAAAGCCACTATGGACGTGCCGTCGCCAATCGCTGGCGCCGTCGCTGACGTCGTCGCAAAGGTTGGCGACAAAGTGTCAATGGGGACGCTCATCGCGCGCATCGACTCTGCCGCTGGCGAACCCGCGCGCACCGCCGCCGCCCCTAAGGTCGCCGCCGCTGCGGCCCCGGATAAGTCCGGCGGGCGAAGCGCGGCAGCCGCGCCCGCCCCGGTCAAGGCGGCGACGATCGAGGTCAGAGTCCCCGATATCGGCGACTTCAAGGACGTTCCGGTCATCGAAGTCCTGGTGAAGGCAGGCGATACCGTCGAGGCCGAGCAGCCGCTGGTGACGCTCGAATCCGACAAAGCGACGATGGACGTGCCGTCGCCCGCAGCGGGCAAGATTAGTCAGATCGTCGCCAAGGTCGGCGACAAAGTTTCGATGGGCGCCCTTATCGCCAAACTCGACGCCGGCGGGTCGGTCGCGTCGATCCCGCCGGGACAGGAGGACGAGGCGGACGCGAAGGAAGAGGAGGACGCCGCCGAAGCGCCCGAAACCTCGCCTGTCGCGCCCAGGGATCTGCCGCCGCGCGCTCCGATCCCGCCGACTTCCGGCCCCGCCAAAGCCGACTTTTCCGGCGTCTTCGCTGGTCCGGCGGTCCGACGGCTGGCGCGCGAACTCGACATTGACCTCAACACGCTCAAGGGCACCGGAGAGAAGGGCCGCATCACCCGCGAGGATGTCAAAGCAGCATTGTCGCGCGGGGGCGTGGCCGCGGGCGCCGCGCCTGTCGGGGGCGGCGCTTTGCCGCCGATCCCGGCCGTCGACTTCGCGAAGTTCGGGCCAATCGAAACCGTTCCGCTTTCGCGCATCAAGCGCATTTCGGGCCCGCGCCTTCACGCCTCGTGGGTCAACGTACCTCATGTGACGCATAGCGACGAGGCCGACATTACCGACCTCGACGCCTTCCGGCGATCGCTCGACGAAGAGGCCAAGAAAGACAAGACCAAGCCTTACCGAGTATCCTTGCTGCCGCTGCTGATGCGGGCCGCGGTTGCGGCGCTCAAGGCCTTCCCGACCTTCAACGCGGCGCTAAGTCCAGCTGGCGATTCTCTGATCTTGCGTCGCTATTGGCACCTCGGCGTCGCCGTCGACACCCCTGACGGCCTTGTGGTCGCCGTCGTCAAGGACGTTGATCGGAAGGGCGTGATCGAACTTGCCCGCGAGCTTGGCGCCCTGTCCGACAAGGCGCGCAGCGGCAAGCTTGCGCCTGGCGAAATGCAAGGCGCGACGTTCACCATTTCCTCCCTTGGCGGGATCGGCGGGACGGCGTTCACGCCAATAGTGAACGCGCCCGAGGTCGCGATTCTGGGCGTGGTGCGATCGAAGACGGTCCCGGTGTGGGACGGGAAGGCTTTTCAACCGCGTCTGATGCTTCCGCTATGCCTCTCCTACGATCATCGCGTCATCGACGGCGCCGCCGCCGCGCGCTTCATGCGCCGTCTGGCGGAGATGGTCGAGGATATGCGGCGCGTGATTTTGTGATTGCGGACCGATAGCGGGGGATAGCGGCCATGGCCAAGGAAATCAGGCTTCCCGACATCGGCGACTTCAAGGATGTGCCGATCATCGAGGTCCAGATCGCGCCCGGAAAAAGCGTCAGGAAGGAAGAGACGATCCTGACCCTCGAGAGCGACAAGGCGACGATGGACGTTCCGGCGCCCGAGGATGGGGTGATCGGCGAGGTCCGCGTCAAGGTCGGTGACAAGGTCAGCGAGGGCGCGCTGCTTGCGACCTATGCCGGTGGCGGGGAAGCAAAGGCCGCATCGTCGTACGGCGGCGCAGAGATCCAAGAGCCCGCGCCCAAAGCCGCGCCCGCGCCCGCCCCGAAGGCAGCGGCCGATCCAGGCGGAAAGGCTGACGTCGAGGCGGACATCCTTGTCCTCGGGGCTGGCCCAGGGGGGTACACCGCAGCCTTTCGCGCCGCCGATCTGGGCCAGAAGGTCGTGCTGGTCGACAAACGCCAGACCCTCGGCGGAGTCTGCCTGAACGTCGGCTGTATTCCGTCGAAGGCGCTCTTGCACGTCGCCAAGGTGATCGAGGATGCGGCTGCGATGAGCGCGCACGGAGTTGCGTTCGGCAAGCCGACTTTCAAACTCGACGCCATCCGCGACTGGAAGTCTTCCGTCGTCAAACGCCTGACGACCGGCCTCACAGGGCTTTCGAAACAGCGCAAGGTGACGGTGGTGACGGGCGATGGGAAGTTCACGTCGCCAAACACCCTCCGCGTAGAGACCGGAGAAGGGCCGAAGACCGTGCGGTTCGCCAAGGCGATCGTTGCGGCGGGCTCCGAGCCGGTCGCGCCAGGCTTCATCCCTTCCGACCCCCGGATCTGGGATTCGACCGGGGCGCTGGAACTGAGCTTCATCCCCAAGCGCATGCTCGTCCTCGGCGGCGGCATCATCGGGCTCGAAATGGCGACGGTCTATCAGTCGCTCGGCGCCGGGATCACCGTGATCGAGATGATGGACCAGCTCATGCCGGGCGCTGATCCGGACGTCGTCGCCCCGCTCGCCAAGCGGATCGGCAAGCTCTACGAAAAAATCCTGCTCAAGACGAAAGTGACCAAGGTCGAAGCCGCGAAGGACGGTCTCCACGTTTCTTATGAAGGGCCGGAGGGCGTCAAGTCGGAGGTCTTTGACGCCATCCTCGTCTCCGTTGGCCGGCGTCCGAACGGCAAGCGCATCGGCGCGGAGGCGGCGGGAGTGGCGGTCGACGAGCGCGGATTTATCGCCGTCGATCGGCAGATGCGCACCAACGTCCAGCACATCTTCGCGATCGGCGACATCGTTGGGCAGCCAATGCTGGCGCACAAGGCCACGCACGAGGCCAAGGTCGCGGCGGAGGTTGCAAGCGGGCACAAATCCTCATTTGACGCCAAGGCGATCCCGTCGGTCGCTTACACCGATCCTGAAGTCGCCTGGGCGGGCCTGACGGAGATGGAAGCCAAAGCCAAGGGCGTCAAGTTCGGCAAGGCGGTCTTCCCGTGGGCGGCGAGCGGCCGCTCGCTTTCGCTCGGCCGCGACGAGGGCCTGACCAAGACTTTATGGGACGAAGAGACCAAGAGGTTGATCGGCTGCGGCATCGTCGGTTCCAACGCCGGCGACCTCATCTCCGAGGCGGCGCTGGCGATCGAAATGGGCGCCGAGGCCGAGGACGTCGGCCTCACCATTCATCCCCATCCGACGCTGTCCGAAACCTTCGCCATGTCGGCCGAGGCTTTCGCCGGGACCCTGACCGATCTCTATATGCCCAAGAAGAAGGCTTAGAGCGCGGCCCGTGAGGGTATTCTTCTTCGGCGTCGGATATTGCGCCCGGCGGCTCATCGCGCGCGAACCCTGGATCGAGGCGAGCGGAACGGCGCGCGCCGCCGTGCGTGTCGCCGCGTTGCGAGCAGACGGCGTCGAAGCCTATGCGTTCGACGGCGCGCATGCTGACCCCGGACTCGAGGCGGCGGTCGGACGAGCGGAGGCGATCGTCGTCTCGATCGCGCCGCGAAATGGGATCGGCGGGACGGTCCGGCGCTTCGCCCGCGCCATCGCGGCAGCGCCGAGCCTGCGCCGGGTTCTCTACTATTCGACCATCGGCGTTTATGGCGACCACGCCGGCGCCTGGGTCGACGAGACGAGCGCGACACTGACTCGCACCGCGCGAGGACTTGCGCGGATCGAGGACGAGGCGCAGTGGACGGAGGCGGCGCGAGCGCTGGGGACCGAAGCCGATATCCTGCGCCTCGCCGGGATCTATGGGCCGGGCCGCAATGCGCTCATCAATCTGCGCCAGGGCCAGGCGCGCCGGATCGTCAAACCGGGGCAGGTGTTCAACCGGGCGCATGTCGACGACATCGCCGAACTCACGCGCCTCGTGCTCACGCGCGGGCTTCCAGGCCAGATCTGGAACGTCGCCGACGACGAGCCGGCCCCGCCCCAGGACGTGGTCGCCTACGCCGCGGCGCTCCTTGGCTTGCCGCCCCCGCCCGAGGAGCCCATTGACCAGGTTCGGCTCTCGCCGATGGCGGCGGAATTCTACGCCGACAATAAGCGGGTTTCGATCGCCAAAGCCAAGGCGCTCATGGGATTTGTCCCCATCTATCCGACCTATCGCGAGGGGCTGAGGGCGCTGGCGGAGGCAGGGGAGGGGCGGGCCGAGGGAGGTAGCGGGCCCATCCATAAAACATGACAACTCAGTTATTATCGCTCGACAACCAAGTTCACCCCAAATCTATCAAAGCGGGGCCAAATCCGCCAAAGCCCCAGACAAATTTTTCCAAGAAAAAAGCTTGGATTCCCTTGGATAGGCTTCGCTGAAACAAGTCGTTTCAAAGACTTACGCTGACCCCCAGGCGTTTTTTGTTTTGTCGCGCGTAGCGCAGTTGTGAAAACCGCGCCCGCGGCCGGCCCGTTCCTTCTCCGCTTGTGGCCTCGATCGGCTTCGTCCTGACAGAAGGACAGTACCACAACTTCTGTGTTTCGGAAAGATGGTTTTTCGATAGCAACTTTCAGCGAATTCTTATCGTGGAAGGCGCAAGAAGACCCTAAGTCAATGGGCGGCAACGAAAATCCACCTCTGTTGGCAATGGGCGTAGCGCTCAGTGCGCCGCCGGCGCCTGATCTCCGAGCTTGATCTTGCGCAGGCTTAGCGCAAGCGGAATGGCCGCGAGCGAAAGCAGCGTCAGCACCCAAAAGACGTCCATGTAGGCGAGATACGACGACTGGGCCTGCACCTGCTGACCGATCCAACCGATGGCCTGTTGCTGCGCCTCGGGAAGCAAACTGCCCTGCGCGAGAAAATACTGGGTCACCTGATGGAGGGTGTCCTGATATTGCTGGCTCGAGGGAAGCGCGTGCTCGACGAGCCGGCTCTGGTGGAACTGCTCGCGGTGCTGAAGGATGTTGGAGGCGAGCGAAACGCCAATCGAGCCGCCCGTGTTGCGCGCTGCATTGATGAGCGCCGAGGCCATGTCAATCCGATTTGCCGGGATCCCGTCGTAAGATGCTGCAATAATTGGAATAAAGATCAGTGGCAGTCCGACGCCGAGGGACATGCGCGTACGCGCGAAGAACCAGAAGTCGAGATCGCCGTAGACGTTCGTCAGTTGATACATCGAGACGGCGCAGAAGATCGCGCCGACCATGATCAGGTATTTTGGCTGGAAACGGCTCGACAGATTGCCGACCACGAACATCATCAGCATCGTGACGAGCCCGCCCGGCGTGAGCAAGACACCGGCCCATGTCGCGGTGTAGCCGAAGTCCGTCTGCACCAGAAGCGGCAGGAACTGGGAGGTCGCGTAGAGGATCGCGCCGGTCGCGCCCATCACGACGAAGCAGGCGCCGAACTGGCGCGTTCCCACCATCCGCACGTCGATCATGGGATCACGCCTGGACATCTCCCAAGGGATCATCAGGACGAATGCTGTGGCGCAAATCACCGTGAAGGCGACAATGAAGGTTGAGGCGAACCAGTCATCCTCGAGGCCGCGGTCAAGCACGATCTCAAGGGCGCCCAGGAAGGTCGCCACCAACAAGAAGCCGACGGTGTCGAACCGGGCCTTCTGCTCCTGATTGGGTTCGTCCGCTGGCAGGAGAAGGGCGATGAGCGCGATGGTGGCGAGGCCGACCGGGCCGTTGATCAAAAAGCACCAGCGCCAGGAATAGTTGTCTGCGAGCCACCCGCCTAGCGCCGGGCCGACCACAGGCGCGACGACCACTGCGACGCCGAACAGCGCAAAGGCCTGCCCGCGCTTCGATGGCGGGAACGAAGCAGCAAGAATAGACTGAGAGACCGGCACCATGCCACCCCCGGCGAGGCCTTGCAGGATACGGAACATGAGGAGGGCGTCGAGATTCCACGCCTGCGCGCAGAGCACGGAGCTGACGCTGAAAAGGCCGAGACAAATTAAAAAGAAAGTCTTGCGGCCGAGCCGCCTGGCGAGGAACGGACTCGCAGTCAGGCTTATGGCGTTGGCGACCAGATAGGTCGTGATCACCCAGGAAGCTTCGTCGTCGCTGACCCCCATGCCGCCGGCGAAGTAAGGCAGGACCGTGTTGGCGATCGTGGTGTCGAGCACCTCCATGAAGGTCGCAAGCGCGACCAGAATGGCGATCAGCCAGGGGCTGGACGAGGCTGCGGCGCCAGCCGGGGCAGCGTCAGCCTGAGTGGCCGCGTCGCTCACGCCCGCCTCCACCATTGCTCCGCGCGGGCCCGCAGCCGCTCATACACAGAGCGCGACCGATCAACGCGTACGGTCGGGACGACCGACATGCCAGGGCCGAGAGAGACGTCGGCCGGCGGATTTTCCAAGATGATCTTGACCGGCACGCGCTGGACGATCTTGACGTAGTTGCCGGTCGCGTTTTCAGGCGGCAGCAGCGAAAACGCGGGGCCCGACCCGGGCTGGACGCTGTCGAGATGGCCGTGGAAGTCACGTTCCGGGTAAGCGTCAATCTCGATGTCGGCAGGCTGCCCCGGCCGCATGCGATCGAGCTGGGTCTCCTTGTAGTTCGCCGTGACCCAAATCTCGTCCGGCACGAACATGGTCAGGTTCGTGCCGGCCTGCGCATATTGACCGACGGCGCCGGTGAGGTTGACGACGCGGCCCGGCTGATCGGCGATGACGGTCGTATAGGAGAGATTGAGCTTGGCCTGGTCGAGCTGGGCCTCGGCCTGCGAAAGGTTCGCCTCGGCGGTCGCGCGCTGCGCCCTCAGCGTATCGATTTGCCGTTGCGCCACTTTGAGCGTCGCTTGCGCGCTGTCGACTGCGGCTTGCTGAGCCTTGAGATTCTGGACGTCAACCGTACCTTGCTGCTCCGTCGCCCACCCCTGTTTGACGAGCGGCTTGTCGCGTCCCCAGGTGACTTGGCTGAGCTCCAGATTCGCCTGCGCCTGATTCACCTGCGCCTGACTCGCGGCAATCTGCGCGTCTTGCGTGGCGATCTGCGCGTCGATGTTGTGGATGCCGGCTTCGGCCCCCGACACTTGAGCCTGGGCTTGCGCGAGAGCCGTGAGATAGTCGCGCTGGTCGATCTGGGCGATTACCGCGCCCTTGTCGACATGCTGGTTGTCGGTAACCGGAACCGCCGTGATGTAGCCCGGCACTTTAGGCGCGATCGCGAATTGGCGCGCCGCGATGAAGGCGTCGTCGGTCGACTCGAAATGCGCGGTATGGTCCCAATAGAGGTATCCCGCCGCCGCAATGACCAAGAGCGCGACCAGTCCGATCGCTGCCAGGATCGGATGCCGTCGGATGAGGCCCTTACGCGGTGTTTGGTCGGGCTTTTCCGCTTGCGCATCCGCCGGCCGGCTCGGCTCGGCTTCCTTCTCAGCGGGGCTCGCGGGGCGCTCGGTCCTCTCGGCAGGCTCCGCCGGGCGCTCGTTCGCCGGCGGCGTCTCGCGCGTCGGAGCGCGCAAGGCGATGATGTCCCGCCGCGGCCCCGCCGATGACGAGCTTCGGGCGTGGCCGGCTGCACCCTCCTCCCAATCGCATTCGGATTCGGGCGTGTTCTTGAACATCTGCCGGCCTCGGTCTTGATCCCTGCGCACCATGGCCGGATCTCCATTCGTGCAAAACGAAACCGTTCCGTTCACTTTACTTTGGTGGAGGTCTAACCTAAATCAAGGGCGCGGAGAGGAGTTTCGGGCGGTCACGGCTTTGTGAAGGGACGAGATGATGGAGGGGGAAAGAGAGATGGAAGCGGAGGCGCCATCGGAGCGAGGCGCGATGGGGCGCAGCCCGGTTCGCAGCGGCCGCCCCCCACGCCGACATGCCGGCAAGGTCGAGGAGAGAATCCTCGACGCTGCCGGGCAAGTGTTCCTTGACCGTGGCTTCAATGGAGCCACTGTCGATGAAATCGCCGAAGTCGCCTGCGCCGGCAAGCCGACCATTTACGCCAGATTCCCCGGGAAGCAGGCATTGTTCATAGCCGTCGTTGAACGCCTCGTGCGCCGGAACACCAGTCTCGAAGCCTTCGACTGCGTGGACGGTTCGATCGAGAAACGGCTCGACGCCCTTGGCGCTGTTATCCTGGCCCGGGTCCTGACCCCCGAAACGATTGGGCTCGTTCGGGTCGCCGTCGCCGAAGCGCGGCGGTTCCCGGATCTTGCGACAAGCGTCAACTGCATGGGTCGCGAACGCCCGACGGAAGCTCTGACTCGCGCCTTCAACGAATTGGCGGCCTGCGACGCCATTGGGGCTTGGCCCGCGTTCGCGCCGGACAAGCTCCCAGATACAGCGCGCCGGTTCCTCGACCTTGTCGTGCTGCCGATGCTGGTGAGAGCGCTGTTCGGCGAGGATTTGGCCGCGCTGCGCGGCGAGATCGGCCCGCACGTCGCGCGCGCGGTCGCTTTCTTTCTCGCCGGGTGCGGCTCCGGGGAGGCGTCGGGTTATGAATTGGCGCCTCAGCGGGAGGCAGTGCTGAAGAGGGCGGATGTCGTTGCGGATTGAGCGCGAAAAGGCGGCTTAGAGGAGCTTCCGGACGTCGGCGGCCGCGCCGCCGCGAGCAAAGATCGTCCAGCCACGCGAAGATACGAGAGGGGCGGCGCGACCTACTCCTTTTTCTCTTCCTCTTCCGACGGCAGGATGAAGCCCGAGTTGGGCTCGATCCAGGCCATGTGGTCGTGGACCGCGACGCAGCCGGCCGTGTTCTCGGCGATCACCTTGAGCCCTTCGCGCAGCCGCCGGTCGGTGATCGCGCCGGCGAAAGTGACGACGCCGTTCGCCACTTCGACGCGGACGCTTGCGCGCGGCGCCCAGCCGAGCTTGTCGAGATCAGCCTGGATCGCGGCCTTGATCTCGGCGTCGGGATGGGAGCCGGCCCCGCCCGGCGTCGCGGCCAAGAGGCCCTTGAGCAGGTCGGAGCGAGAGATGACGCCGACGACGACCTCTCCCCGCAGCACCGGCAGCCGCTTGATGCGGCGGTGGATCATCCGATCGACCGCCTCGCCGAGCTCGGCCCCTTCCGAAATCGTCTCGACATTGCGGGTCATGACCTCGCCGACCTTGCGCCCGTGCTCATGCGCATAGGCCTCGGCGAGCCGTCCGCTGCCGATGAGGAGTTCGAGCCAACGGGGACGCTTGCGCTCGCTGCCAAGCTCGCCGCGGCGCAGGAGGTCGCCTTCGCTCAAGACCCCGATCAGCGCGCGATCGGCGTCAAAGACGAAGAGCGCGCTCACGTGCGAACGCAACATCGTCTCGACCGCCTCCGCGAGTGTCGCGGTTTCGGGCACGCCGATTACGCCATAGGTCATGACTTCGCGAACCTGCATTCTAATCAACCCTCGCATGCGGCCGCCGCCGAGATGGAGCGAAGCGCCGCAGGGCAGTAAGCGCCGGGCGACCAGCAATAGGCAAGCGGCGGCGGCGGCCTTCCCACTGCCGGTTCAGCCCGTCTTTTGCTATTGCCTGGCCTTCCGCCTGTCGGAAGGAAGGAACTATGGCAAATCCGGTGGTCGTCGAGGCCACGCGCGGCGATCGGGTCGAATCCGCCCATCGCGGGACTGGCGCAGTCGTCGATGCGGACGGCCGGGTCGTGATGGTCTTCGGCGATGCGGAACGGCCTGTCTATCCGCGCTCGGCGGTCAAGGCGCTCCAGGCCTTGCCGCTGATCGAAAGCGGCGCTGCGGATCGCTTGGGTCTCAGCGACAAGGAGATCGCGCTCGCCTGCGCGTCCCACTCGGGCGGCGACGACCACGTCGCGACCGCGCGCGCCATGCTCGCAAAAGCCGGACGCGACGAACAGACCCTCGAATGCGGCGTCCATTGGCCGCTTGGCGAAGCCGAGGCGCGCGCGCTTGCCCGCTCGGGCCGGACGCCGACCGCGCTCCACAACAATTGCTCCGGCAAGCACGCGGGCTTCGTGTGCGTGGCCTGCGCGATCGGGGTCGAGCCGAAGCGATACACCGCGCCGCATCATCCGGTTCAACGCGAGGTCGCCGCGGCGATCGCGGCGGCGACGGGCGCGACGTTGAGCGAGGAGACGCGCGGCGTCGACGGCTGCGCGATCCCGACTTACGCCCTGCCGCTGATCGCGCTCGCGCTCGGCTTTGCGCGCTTCGGCGCCGGCCACGGGCTGTCGCCGGGGCGCGGCAAAGCTGCGGCGCGCATTCGCGCCGCCGTTGCCGCCCACCCCCTGGCGGTCGCCGGAAAAGGCCGTTTCGACACCGAGGTCATGAGCCTGCTCGGCGCCAGCGCCTTCACCAAGGCTGGCGCCGAGGGCGTGTTCTGCGCCGCGCTGCCTGAAGCCGGGCTTGGCCTCGCGGTCAAGGCCGACGACGGCGGAGGGCGCGCCGCGCAGGTGATGATCGCGGCGCTCATCTCGCGCTTCGGCGGTTTCGACGAGGAGAGGGCCGCGCGCCTGCAGCCGTTCGTCGCGCCACGGCTCTTGAACTGGAACGGCGCGGAGGTCGGGCGCCTGCGTCCGGCGGGCCCGTTGGCATGAGAAGGCGGGAATGAGGGAAGGGTTGATGCATCGAGCTCCGGAAGCGGAACAGTCGCCTGTAGACGGGGTCGATGGCCCGTCGAAAGACAGGCGTTCTATCGGTCGCCCTATGGAGCGCGCCTTTTGCTCCACCCTTGCGCCGCGCCCTGCGAGCGCGGCTGCGATGTTGCGGCTGGCGGTATTTGCGAGCCTCGCGTTCATCTCGGCCGCGGGCGCGTCGCGCGCCGCCGACCCCTGCGCTGACAAGGCGGTCGCGGTTGAGGCGCTTCATGAAGGCGACGAGTACCAGGCGGCGGCGCTGTTGTTCGCCGCCGCGCGACTCGGCTGCAAGGCGGAAGCGCGCGCTCTCATCGATCGCGGCGCCGCGATCGACGCGAAAGACCGGGAGGGCGCGACCGCGCTTGCCCGCGCCGCGCAGGCGGGCAAAACCGCGCTCGCGGCGTTGCTGATCGACAAGGGCGCCGACGTCAACGCCCGCGCCGTCGATGGATCGACGCCGCTGTTCTACGCCGCCGAAGCGGACCGCCCCGGCGCGATCCGTCTTCTGATCGACCGCGGCGCCGATCCCAATATTCCCGGGCGTCGAGGACTAGGGCCGCTCGCCGCCGCCGCCTATAACGGTTCGCCGGCAAGCGCCGAGGGTCTCCTCAAGCACGGCGCCGACCCGAATGCGCTCGACGCGGACGGCAAGAGCGCAATCGTCTACGCGGTCGGCCGCGCCAATACCGAAGTCGCGGCCCTGCTGCTCGCCGCGGGCGTCGATGTCAACCGCCGCTACGCCCACGGGCTCACGGCGTTGATGTGGGCGGCCGGCCACGACGCGTCCGCCGGCGTCGACGACGTCGAGGCGACGATGAAGCTGCTCATCGGCCGCGGCGCCGACTTGAGCCTCACGGACGATCGCGGCAAGACGGCGGCCGACATCGCCCGCGATCTTAAGCGCGAGCGCGAGGCGAAGCTTCTCCAGCGATAGGCGGTGCGGCGAAACCTGAAATCACCCGCTCTCTAGGTTCACCGCCGGCCCGCTCCTGGGACGCGAAGACGCTATACACCCTCAGGGTTGAGCTGGCGGCGGATTGGTAGGTGTCCGTATGTTATTGTTAGACCGGCTACTTCAAATAACCAACATAGTATATCCCGATAATCCCTTTCGATGAATCCAGTATTGGTTCGTATCCCGTCACGTAAGGTTTGCCGAGAATATCGACATCTCCATAGAACGCTTCGTTTTTCTGGATAGATGCGATCACTTTGCCTTTTGGATCAAGAATTGTTCCGATTGCCCGCGAACCGTCGTCCTTCTTGACGTTTGTTGCAATGCGGACAAACTCGTCACCGTCCTTTACGAAGATTGTGGCTGTCCCACCTGTTTGTTTCACAACGTCGTCAACAAGCGAAAAATTGTTATCCATCTTAGTTGATCCGAAGTAGATTGCCGGCACCTGTTTCCCGGCAACAGTATCCATCCCTTCGATCTTTGGTGGACCCAGCTTATCCGCCATCGACTTCAAGAGTTCCATCGCCGTCTTCACTTTGTCATCCTGGGCGACGCCACTGCTCGGCGCGAATAGGCCCGCAAGGATGAGCGCCGCGGCCGCAAGGATCCCGACAACCGATTGGTTCAAGCGCATGAGGTTCCTCCCGAGGAAAGCGTCGGCAGAAACTTCAGATCACCCGTTTGCCGACATTCTCCCGGATGACCAGGAAGCGACAGGGTACCGGCAAAGCGCGCCGGCAATCCTGCGCTACCAATCGCCAACGCAAATTCTAATTGGTTTACAGTGTTACCGCGATTTCGTATCTTTGTCGAATCCACCGCGCCGTCTTCGCGCGGCCAAGCACACGATTTGGTTTCGACTCTAAAGCCCAGCCAAATAGGCGGCGATCGCAGTGAGTTGGTCCGGCGTGACGGCGTTCATCAGGTCGGACATTCCGGGATTGTTGGCGCGGGTGCGACCGCGGAAGTCGGTCATTGTCTTGAGGAGATATTCACGCTCTTGTCCAGCGACGCGCGGAATGGACGAGTCACCGAGAAAATTGCTCGAGTGGCAGCTCGTGCAGACAACCGAGTTAATTGCCGTCATCGCAAGCGCGGCGTCCCCCTTGCTCGCGGCGGGCTGATCGAGGTTCGGCCAAGGTTTGGCGGCGAAATATTCGGCGAGCGCCAGCGCATCCTCCTTGACGAGTCCCTGAGCGATCGGGGTCATTCGATCGTCCTTGCGCGCGCCCTTCTGGAAATCGCGGAATTGGAGATAAAGGTAGCCCGCGTTTTGGCCCCAAATTATAGGAGCCGTCGGGTACTGGGGTATGCCGTTCAGGCCGTGGCATTCGTCGCAAAGCGCCGCCTTGTCCTCGATGGTGTCCGCCCAGGCGGCGGTTGTGCCGGCCAGGAATGCGGCCATGACAGCGATACGCAGCATGCTGTGATATTCCCTCGCGCGCCAACATCGCGCCCATTTGCGCGCCACGCCGTCATAAGGTCAAACAAAAAGGCCGCTCCGCCCGTCGAGCGAAGCGGCCTTGACGCGCGAAATTTCACTCGATGGTGAAAGCGATGATGTTGTTGCCGCGCTTCGAGTTGATCTGGGCGTTGCCGCCCGAACCGACGACGACATACTGCTTGCCGCCGACCTCATACGAAGACGGGGGGGCATTGACGCCGGCGCCGGCCTGGAACTGCCACAGCACCTTGCCGTTGGCCGTGTCATAGGCCTTGAACCAGCCGTTGGCTTCGCCGGTGAACAAGAGGCCGCCGGCCGTGGCGAGACTGCCGCCGATCATCGGTTCCGGCGTCTTGACCTGCCAGGCGATCTTCCCGGTGTTGTAGTCGACCGCGGTGACATTGCCGAAGCTCTCCTCGCCCGGGATGACCGTGAATGCGCCGCCGAGCCACAGCTTCCCGTCCGGATAGGCGGCGCTGGCGACGGTGTAGGTCATCGGCTGATGCAGGTTGATCGCGAAGGCCATGCCGTGGCTCGGGTCGGTCGAGATCGGCGACCACTCCACGCCTCCGTTCGCACCCGGGAACATCTTCCCGGCGTTCGGATCGTCCGGTTTGGTGGGGGTGGGCAAGGTCCACCGGTCCTTCTGCGACACCATCGGGTCGGAGAACCTGATGAGGCTGCAGTCCTTGCGGTCGTGCACGTAAATGTAACCGGTCTTGCCGGCGTGCATGACGGCCGGGATCATTTTGCCCGACTTGTCCGCCGCGTTGACCAGCACCGTCGGGCTCACCGCGTCGAGGTCCCAGACGTCATGGGCGATGTACTGGAAGTGGCAAACGTATTTGCCGGTGTCGAGATCGAGCGAGACGAGCGAGTCGGTATAGAGGTTGTCGCCCGGGCGGATCGCGCCGTCGAGGTCGGGAGACGGATTGCCGACGACGAAGTAGATGCGCTTGGTCGCAAGATCGACCGAGGGATTCTGCCACACCCCGCCGCCCAGCGTCTTGTAGGGGTCGCCGTTCTTGGCGAGCGCCGCCTTCTCGGCGTCGATGTCGCGGTGCATGTCGCGGCCGGTGGCGTCCTTGGTCGCCCAAACGCCGGCGGAATTCTCCGGGATGGTGTCGAAGCTCCAAATGAGCTTGCCGTCCTTGGCGTCATAGGCCTTGACGAAACCGCGGATGCCGTACTCGCCGCCGTTGGTGCCGATCAGGACCTTGCCGTCGACGGCCGTCGGGGCCATCGTCTCGCTGTAGCCCTTCTCGGGATCGCCGACCTGCTGTTCCCAGACGATGGAGCCGGTCTTGGCGTCGAGTGCGACGAGCTTGGCGTCGAGTGTGCCGACATAGACCCTGTCCTCATAGACCGCCACGCCACGATTGTTCGGGCCGCAGCAGAATGTCGTCACCGGCCCGAGCTTGGGCTTGAAGTGCCAGATTTCGGCGCCGGTCTTGGCGTCGAGCGCATAGACATGGCTGAACGACGTCGTAACGTACATGACGCCGTTGACGATGATCGGCGAAGTCTCGAGCGACTCCTTGACCTCTGTGGAGAAGATCCAGGCCGGATGCAGATGCGCGACATTGCCGCGATTGATCTGCGCGTTGGGATAGAACCGGGTCTGGTCGTAGTTGGCGTTGGTGTGAAGGAAATTCACCCCGTCCTTGGCCGCGTTGTTGAGCTGCTCCTGCGAGACCGCGGTTATCGCCGCGGTCGCGGCCATCGAACCCGCCGCGTTCTTCACCTCCTGAGCGCCCGCGATCCCGGTCGCCGCAAGCGCGGCCACGCAGATCGATCCAAGCAATAGCGATTGATTGACGACTTTGGTCATCGGTGTTCCCTCCCTGACCTCGCCATCTTGCCGCGAAGCAATTGATTTGTCATCGCCTCAGGACCAACCGTCGGTAGAAATTTTCTCTTTGCTTCGATCGCTAGATAGCCTACGCCTATTGCCGCCGATCGAGCCGCCGACGCAGCCACATGCTGTTCCAGAATCCGCGTTCGCGGCCTTCGCCCTAGCAACGTGGACGGCGCGGCGCTTTTGAACCTTTGAGTTTTCTTCAAGACAAATGTTCCAAAATGCTCTAACGGACGAAGGACCGGGAGTTTTGCCCTGCGGAGGCCGTTCGATTGACGTCGCAATCCACGTCGGCGCGCTTCAGCGTCAACCGGCCCGCGGTCTATGACCGGTTGAGCCAGGATCAAGTGCTCGGCGCGCTCAGACGGATGCATCGCATCCGCCGTTTTGAGGAAGCGGCCGAAGATTCCTACATTCGCGGTTTGAGCTACGGCACGATGCATCTGTCGATCGGGCAAGAGGCGACCGCGGTTGGGGCGTGCGCGCCGCTCGGCGACACCGATTACATCACCTCGACGCACCGCGGCCACGGCCATTGCATCGCCAAGGGCGCCGAGCTCAAGCCGATGTTCGCTGAGTTCCTCGGCCGGGAGGGCGGCTATTGCAAGGGGCGCGGCGGGTCGATGCACATCGCCGAGCCGGCCAAGGGCAATCTCGGCGCCAACGGCATCGTCGGCGGCGGCCTGCCGATCGCGGTCGGCGCCGCGCTCAGCGCCAAGAAGCGGCGAACCGGCGCGGTGGCGCTCGCCTTCTTCGGCGACGGGGCCAACAACGAGGGCGCCTTCCACGAGGCGCTCAACCTCGCCTCGATCTGGAAGCTGCCGGTCATCTTCGTGTGCGAGAACAACCTTTATGCGATGTCGATGGCGATGGACCGCGCGACCGCCGTCGCCAACGTCGCCGATCGGGCGGTCGCCTATGCGATGCCGGGCGTCATCGTCGACGGCAACGATTTCGCCGCCGTGGCCGAGGCCTCGTTCGAGGCCACGCAACGGGCGCGGGCGGGGAAGGGACCGACGCTGATCGAGGCCAAGACCTATCGCACCCGCGGCCATTCCCGTTCCGACCGCAACCGCTATCGTTCGCGCGAAGAGATCGAGAACTGGAAGGCGCTCGACCCGATCGCGCGGTTCGAGAGCGAAATCGTCGCGCTCGGCCTTGCGACCGAGGCGGGGGTCGCGGCGATCGCGGCCGAAGTGGAGAAGGAAATGGCCGAAGCAGCGGCGGAAGCAAGCGCGAGCCCCTGGCCGGCGGCAGCGGAAGTGATGCGCGACGTCTATTCGCCGGCGAGTGCGCATCCGTGAGCGGCCGCGAGCTCTCTTATGCCGAGGCGATCCGCGAAGCGCTGACAATTGCGCTCGAGCGCGACGAGCGCGTGTTCCTGATGGGCGAGGATATCGGCGTCTACGGCGGCGCATTTCAGGTGACGGGCGATCTCGTCGAACGGTTCGGCGAGGAGCGGGTGATGGATACGCCGATCTCGGAGCTCGGCGGCGCCGGCGTCGCTGTCGGCGCGGCGCTGACCGGCATGCGCCCGGTCTACGAGTTCCAGTTCTCGGACTTTTCGATGCTGGCGATGGAGCAGATCGTCAATCAGGCCGCGAAGCTGCGTTACATGCTGGGCGGCGCGGTCAATGTTCCGGTTGTCTTCCGCATGCCGACGGGATCGGGGCTCGGCGGCGCCGCGCAGCACAGCCAGAGCATCGAAGCCTGGTACGCCCATGTCCCGGGCCTGAAGGTCGTCGAGCCGTCGACCCCTGAGGATGTGAAGGGCATGCTGCTCGGCGCGATCAGGGACCCCGATCCGGTGATCGTGTTCGAGCACAAGCTGCTCTACAAGATGAAAGGCGCAACGCCCGAGGGCTATTACGAGACGCCGCTCGATCGGGCGATCGTCAGGCGCGAAGGCCTCAACCTCACGATCGTCGCCACTGCGATCATGGTCCATCGGGCGCTCGAGGCGGCGGACATCCTGGCCAAGGAGGGGGTCGAAGCCGAAGTGATCGACCTTCGGTGCTTGAGGCCGATCGACAAGCCGGCGATCGTAACGAGCGTCAAGAAGACCGGCCGGCTGCTGGCGGTCTACGAGGGGGTCAAGACGCTCGGCATCGGCGCGGAAATCTCCGCCATCGTCGCCGAGAGCGAGGCGTTCGACTATCTCGACGCGCCAATCGTCCGGCTCGGCGGCGTCGAGGCGCCGATTCCCTATAGCCCCGTGCTGGAGAAGGCTTCAGTTCCGCAAACGGAGGACATTGTCGCGGCGGCGCGGCGTCTGGCGCTGAACGAGGTCTAGGAATGGCGGTCGAGATCGTCATGCCGCGGGTCGATATGGATATGAGCTCGGGCCGGATGGGCCGCTGGCATGCGGCCGAGGGCGCGCATGTCGTCAAGGGCGCGACGCTGTTCGAGATCGAGACCGACAAGGCGGCAATGGAGGTCGACGCGCCGGCTTCGGGCCTATTGAGGTTCGTCGCGGCGTCGGAGGGCGACGTGCTGCCGGTCGGGGCGTGCATCGGCTGGATCGTCGGCGAGGGCGAGGACTTCGTTCCGCCGATGGCGAAGGCGCCCCCGGCTGGCGCGGCGACGGGCGAGACCGCGCTCCCGCATGAGATCGATCGGCCGCAAACGCGAGGAGCACGGCGCGACCCCCCTCCCGGCCTCCCCCATAAGGGGGGAGGAGATTTGGTCGGCGAGCGCGTGCGCGCGACGCCCGCTGCCCGCAGGATCGCGCGGGCGCGCGGACTGCGGCTCGAGGACGTGAACGGGTCCGGGCCGCTCGGGCGGGTCCAGCGGCGCGACGTCGAGGCGAGGACCGCTGCGGCCTCCGCCGCGGCGAATGTGCATCGCTTATGGCTGCGGCGGGGCGAAGGCGCGCCGATCGTGTTCCTGCATGGCTTCGGCGCCGATCTCAACGGCTGGCGGCCAGTGCATCGCCTGCTGCCCGAGACGCTTCCGGCGCTGGCGATCGACCTGCCCGGCCACGGTCTCACGCCGCTCGGCGAGAACGCGAGTTTCGAGGCATTGGTTGAAGCGGCGCGCGCGGCGCTTGCCGATGAGGGGGTCAGCGCGGCGCATCTCGTCGGCCATTCGCTTGGCGGCGCCGTCGCCGTCGCCCTTGCGCACAAGCCGGACGTCAAGGCGCTGTCGCTGATGCTGATCGCGCCGGCCGGGCTCGGCGAGGAGACCAACGCGGCGTTCTTCGACGGCTTTCTGCAGGCCGACGCCGAGGCGAGCCTCACGCCCTGGCTGCGCATGCTGGTCGTCGACCCTGCGGCGCTTGGATCTGCGCTCGCCAGGACGACGCTGCGCCAGCGTCAGGAGCGGCCGCTGGTCACGGAGCAGCGGCGGCTCGCCCAGGCCATTCTCGCCGGCGGCCGACAGACCCTCGACGTCCGCGGCCTTCTCGCAGCGCCCAAGGCGCCGACCAAGATCGTCTTCGGGCTCGAGGATTGCATCACGCCTCCCCATCATGCGGAGGGCTTGAGCGGCCTCATTGCGCTGCACCGCTTCCCACGCGTCGGCCACATGCCGCATCTGGAAGCGCGCCGCGAGGTTGCAACGCTGATCGAAGAGCTGGCCGGGGCCAGCTCCGCCGCCTGAGCGACGATACGGCGTCCGGAAGGCGCGTCCTACGCCTGGTCCGTCAGCCTTCGCGCGGTCGCCGCATCGGTCACGAGCGCGGTCGGCTTCAAGAGCTTGATCGCCCCGGCGATCGCCGCGAGCTTGTGGGCGCCGCCGGCGGCGAGCACCCGGATCGGGGCGGCGCGCACGGCCTCGAGCGGAACCGACATCACCCGCTGGTTCAGGGGGTGGTCGACGATCCGACCCTCGCGGTCGAAGACGTTGCACAGCATTTCGCCGACGCCGCCATATTCGCTGAGCGTCTTGCGGTCGGCTTCGCCAATGAGGGCAAAGCGCGCGATCGCCGCTTCGGGTCCGAGCGACCCGACGCTCACCACCACAGCATCGAGCGCCTGGGCAAAATCATAGACGGACTTGAGCCCGCAACGCTCGATCAAGGCCCTCTTGGTCGCCGGGCTGTCGACGACTGCGGGAGAGGGGATGAGGTAGCAACCAGCCTGGAAGGCGCGGGCGAAGGCCGAGGGAAACTCGGCCGGATTGTCGTGCACGAAGTGGGTGACGCCGCCGACCAGCGATACGACATTGAGCCCGCGCAGCGACCGCTCGCGCAAATATTCGAGCGAACGGTTGAGCGTGCGGCCCCAGCCGAGGCCGATCTTCATGTCGTTGCGCAAGAGCGCCGAGACGTAATCGCCAAGCGCCGCGCCGATCGGCGCGGTCGGGTCGGCGGTCGCGGCCGATAGCGGCGCAACGATCGCCTCGGAGAATCCGTGAAGCTTGCATAGAGCCGCTTCCAGTCCGCCGAGCTCGGCGTCGCCGCGCGAGAGCGCGATCCTGACCTCGCCGAGCGCCTTCGCCTCCGCCAGCATTCTGACCACCGTCACCCGGCCGACGCCGAGCGCTTCGGCGATCGCGCTCTGCGTCATTTCCTCGACGAAATACATCCAGGCCGCGCGCTGCCGCAGGCGCTCGCTGCGCTTGGGCGCGCGCAGGACCTCGCCCGCCGGGAGGTCTTGAGTCATGGCCGTCCCCTTCGATCAATCCATTTCAAGCTCAACACCCTGGGCGGGGCGAATGCAACGAGTCCGAGACCTCTTACGTCAGGCTGTCGAGAAGGGAGGCGACGAAGATGATGAGCCCGGCCAGCGCCGCCAGGACGACGAAGCCGACAACGACGGCGCGCTCCTCGCTCCATCGGCGCTGCGCCCTGCCCGAGGGCGGCTCGGCGGCCACCGCCGGCTCAAGCGCCCCGGGCAGCGCGCGCTGCGGGGCGGGGTCGCGACCAGCTTCAAGGGCGGTTTCCAGCGGCGATGTCTCCACGGCGAGCGGGGCCGGAGCAGCGACCCAGAGGGCGCGCGCCGGCCTGAGCGCGCGCCGCGGCGAGCGTCGTTCGGCCCCCGCTCCGGCAAGCCAGACGAAAGCGGCGCCGAAGGCCGGCGCGAACACGGCCAGCGCCGGCGCGTTGGCCTCTACCCAGCCGACGAGGAGCGGATCAGAAACCGCCATCTCTCCGGCGATCCAGCCGAGAACCACCGCGCCCAGCGTCAGGATCGCCGGCGCGCGGCGGAGGATCCCGGAAAGGATGAGGCTGCCATAGGCGATGATGGGTATGCTGAGCAGGACGCCGAGAGCCAGGAGCCAGAAACGTCCCCCGGCAATCGCCGCTAACGCCACGACATTGTCGAGGCTCATCGCCGCGTCGGCCAACATGATCACGGCCGCCGCGGTGACGAAATCGCCGGGGCCGGCGCTGCCCCCGGTCGCGGCAAGACTGTCGTCGCCGGCCTTCCTGGCGCGCACGTTGAGGGCGATGACGATCAACGTCCAGGCGCCGACGAGCTTGACCAGCGGCACGTCGAGGAGGGCGTTGGCGAACACGAGCATGCCGAGCCGCAGCGCAATCGCCCCGAGCGCGCCCAGCGCCACCGCGCGGCGCGTCTCCTCCGCCGGCAGGCTGGAACAGGCAAGCGCGATCACGATCGCGTTGTCTGCGCCGAGCAGGAGATCGACGCAGAAGATTTGCACGAGGACGACAATCCAGGCGGCGCCGTCGATCACGTTCGGGCATCCGTTGGCGCGCTCCTGTGGGAAGCGGCGCGCCGAAATCCACACGCGGCCCCGACAAAGGCCGCGGCGCGCGGAAGGCTCAAGGCCTCAGGCCTTCCGCGACCGGGGCCGGCGGCTCGGGCCTCGGGCCGGATTTGAGAATCTGAATGAAGTCGGCGTCAGGGCTTACGACCATCGTCGGCGCGGAATTGGCGAGCGCATTGCGGTAGGTCTGCAGCGAACGGTAGAAAGAATAGAATTGCGCGTCCTGCGAGAAGGCGGCGGCGAGCGCCTGGTTGGCTTCGGCGTCGCCTTCGCCGCGCGCGACCGCGGCATCGCGATGGGCCTCCGAAAGGATGACGGTGCGGTCGTGATCGGCGCGCGCCTCAATTTCCTGCGCCCATTCGAAGCCTTGCGCCCTCAGCTCCTTCGCCTCGCGCTGCCGCTCTGACTTCATGCGGTCGTAAATCGCCTGACTGGTCTCGAACGGCAGATCGGAGCGGTCGAATCTCACCTCGTCGACCTTGACGCCAAGCGGCTCGGCCTTCGCGGCGACCTCCCCCTTGATAACATCGAGGATGCGGGCGCGTTCCTCGGTCAACAGCGCGCGCAGCGGGACCTTGCCGAGCTCGCGCCGCGTCGAGGAGCTCACGAGCTGGGCAAGCTGCGCGTTCGCCGTCTCGTTGGTTCGCAGAGCCTGGTAGAAGCGCAGCGGATCGGCGATGCGAAAGCGCGCGTAGGGCTGCACTTCGAGCCGCTTCTGATCGCCCATGATCACCTGCTCGAGCGGCGGTTCGAGCAGGAGCGAGCGGGTCGAGGTCACGTAGACGCTGTCGATGAACGGCGCCCTGAATTTGAGCCCCGGTTTGTCGACGATTCCGACCGGCGCGCCGAGGCGGACCACGAGCGCCTGCTCGCCTTCATTGACGACATAGATCGACGAAGCGGCGAGGTAGAGCGCGAGCGCGGCAAGGCCGAGAGCGACGATCGGCGCACGGTTCGTCACTTCGCCGCTGCCGGGGCGGACGGCGCGGCGAGAAGCGGCGCCGGCGGCCTGATTTCGGACATCGGCAAATAGGGCACGATGCTCGATACGCCGTGGCCGGAAGCGTCGACAATGACTTTCGACGACTTCTTCAGAAGCTCATCGACGCTGTCCATGTAGAGCCGGCGCGCGGTGACTTCCTTTGCGGCCTCATAACTTCTGAGCAGGGGCACGAAGGCCTCGGCGTCGCCGTGGGCGAGATTAACCACCTGCACCTTGTAGGCTTCGGCTTCCTGGCGGATCCGCTCGGCGTCGCCGCGCGCGCGCGGCAGGATGTCGTTGGCGTAGGCCTCGGCTTCGTTGCGCGCCCGCTCCTGGTCGGCGCGGGCGCGCTGGACGTCGTTGAACGCGTCGATGACCGCGAGCGGCGGCTCGACACGCTGCAATTGCACCTGGGTGATTTCGACCCCGGCCTGCTCCTCGTCCAGCAACCGCTGCAACAGGGCCTGGGTCTCGTCGGCGATTTGCTGGCGCTTGTCCGACATCGCCGCCTGGATCGGGGTGCGGCTGATGACGTCGCGCAGCGCGCCCTCGGCGGCGATCCTGACCGCCAGTTCCGGATTGTCGACCTTGAACAGGAACTGGCCTGGATCGCGAATTTTCCAGAAGACGGCGCCGTCCGCTTCGACGATGTTTTCATCGCCGGTGAGCATCTGCCGGGCGCGGCCGGCCTGGGAGTCGTTGGAGGCGGCGGCCGGACCCACGCCAAGCTGGATTTGGTTGATCTGGGTGACCCTGGGCAGGAGCAGGGTCTCGATCGGGTAGGGCAGGTGAACGTGCAGGCCGGGTTCGGTGGTCGCCACCCATTGTCCGAAGCGCAGAACGACGCCCTTTTCGTCGGGCTGAACGCGATAGAGCGAGGTTGCGAGCCAGGCGAGGACGACGAGCCCCGCCAGCGCGACAATTCCGCGCCGGTCCAGGCGCGGCAGGCGGAAGAGATCGCCGACGCTGGCGCGAAGGGCGCCGGCGAGATCAAGCGGCGCCGCGGGCAAACCGCCTTCGTGCGCTTCCTCGCTCACGGCGGCATCCTTGCGGTCTGGCGCGGAAGCGCTTGCGCGTCATTCCTGTCCGACGGCCAAACTCTCCTCGAGCATCATGCGGGCGCGCGCGCGCAGTTTTTCGCTCTCGCTCTTGAGCTGGCCGCAGGCGGCCAGAATGTCGCGCCCTCGCGGCGTGCGCACCGGACTCGCGTAGCCGGCGTTGAAGACCACCTCGGAAAAGCGTTCGATCGTCTCCCAGTCCGAGCATTCGAACGCGCTTCCGGGCCAGGGATTGAACGGAATGAGGTTGATCTTGGCCGGCAGGCCCTTGAGCAGGCGCACCAGCGCCCTGGCCTCGGCCGGGGAATCGTTGACGCCTTTCAGCATCACGTATTCGAATGTGATGCGTCTTGCGTTCGAGGCGCCGGGATAGTTGCGGCAGGCCTCGATGAGCGCCTCGATCGGATATTTACGGTTGAGCGGCACGAGCTTGTCGCGCAGCGCGTTGCTGGTCGCGTGCAGCGACACCGCCAGCATGGTCCCGCACTCGGCCCCGAGCCTCGCCATCTCGGGAACGACGCCCGAGGTCGAGACGGTGATGCGCCGCTTCGACAGCGACAAGCCGTCGCCGTCCGTCAGAATCGCGATCGCGTCGCGAACGGCCTCGAAATTGTAGAGCGGTTCTCCCATGCCCATGAAGACGATGTTGGAAACCGCGCGCACGCCTTCGCCCTTGGGCGCGAACCCGTCGGCCGGAGCGACGCCGCCGGGGAAATCGCCGAGCCGGTCGCGCGCCACCAGCACTTGGCCGACGATCTCGGCCGCGGTCAGGTTGCGCGCCAGAGGCATCGTGCCGGTGTGGCAGAACGAGCAATTCAGGGTGCAGCCGACCTGGCTCGAGACGCATAGCGTGCCACGGTCGGACTCCGGGATATAGACGCATTCGATCTCGGCGCCCTTGTCGCCCGGATGAGCGGATGGCATTCGCAGGAGCCATTTGCGCGTGCCATCGGCGGAGAGCTGTTCGGCGACGACCTCGGGCCGGGCGAGCGTATAGCGCTCGGCGAGCCGTTCGAGCAGGGGCCGGGCGATGTTGCGCATCGCCGGGAACTCGCGCGCGCCGCGATGGTAGATCCAGTGCCAGAGCTGCGAGCCGCGCATCTTGAGCTCGCGCTCGGGCGCGCCGATTTCGGCGAGACTCCGGATGATTTCGCCGCGCGTCGCGCCGGCGAGGCGGATTGGCGCGCGGTCCCCGGCTCGAGGCGCGGCGGAGGTCATGGCGAAGCTTCTAGCACGCGCCGCCCCACCCCTCCAACGCCCACTTGTCGCAGGGTCTCCTATCCCCCGAACACATCGTTCGTCTGCGCCGTCACGCGTACGAAAGTCGTGCGCTTCGACACCTCCTTGAGATGGGCCGCGCCGATATAGGTCATCATCGAGCGTACGCCGCCCATGATCTCGCCCATCGTGCCGTCGACCGATCCGCGGTAGGGGGTCTCGACCGTCTTGCCCTCCGCGGCGCGATACTGAGCGACGCCGCCGGAATGTTTCCTCATCGCCGTCTCCGACGACATGCCATAGAACGTCATGCCGATCGGGACCTTCTCGCCGCCGCGCTCGGCGTAGCGGATTTCGCCGTCGCATTCGTCGTGACCGGCCAGCATCCCGCCCAGCATGACGAAATCGGCGCCTGCCCCATAGGCCTTGGCGACGTCGCCGGGCGCGGTGCAGCCGCCGTCGGCGCACACCTGACCCTTGAGCCCGTGCGCGGCGTCGGCGCATTCGATGATCGCCGAGAGTTGCGGGTAGCCGACGCCGGTCACCCGCCGCGTGGTGCAGACCGAGCCCGGGCCGATGCCGATCTTGACAATGTCCGCGCCGGCCAGAATCAATGCCTCCGTCATGTCGCCGGTCACGACGTTGCCAGCCATGATGACAGCATGCGGATAGTCGTCGCGCACGCGCTTGACGGTCTCGAGGAATTTCTCCGCATAGCCGTTGGCGACGTCGAGACAGATGAGCCGGACCTGCGCCGCCTTGGCGACAGAAGCGAGCTTCTTGACGTCGGCGGCGGTCGTGCCGAGCGAATAGAAGGCATGCGCGCCGTCCGGAGAGGCGAAGAACTCGGCGAGCTTCGCTTCCGGGTAGTGCTTGTGGAGCGCGGTCAGCGCTCCGTGCTTGCCGAGCGCACGCGCCATCGCCATGGTCCCGATCACGTCCATGTTGGCGGCGATGAGCGGAAAGCCCTTCCACTCCGAGCCGGTGTGGAGGAAACGGAAGCCGCGCTCGACGTCGACGGCGCTGCGCGTATTCAGGGTCGAACGCTTCGGACGAATGAGGACGTCCTTGAAATCGAGCTTGACGTCGGTTTCGATGCGCATTGAAAGAATGTCCGGTGCAAGTCGGCGGAAGGGGCGTCGACCCCGTCATCGATTTATCACAAGCGGCGACCCAAACGAACCCGCGCCAGGGCCGCCCGGCGCGGAACGGAGACCGAGCCATGACCGAGGAACTGGTCCTATACACTCATCCGATGTCGCGCGGCCGGATCGCCCGCTGGATGCTGGAGGAGGTCGGCGAGCCTTATCGCGCCGAAATTCTGGAGTACGCCGGCTCAATGAAGGCGCCCGACTATCTGGCGATCAACCCCATGGGCAAGGTGCCGGCGCTGCGCCACGGCGAGATGATCGTCACCGAAGCAGCGGCGATCTGCGCTTATCTCGCCGACGTGTCTCCGCAGGCCGGCCTCGCGCCTCCGCCGGGATCGCGCCTGCGCGGCCCTTACTACCGCTGGCTGTTCTTCGCAGCGGGTCCGATCGAGGCGGCAAACACCAACAAGGCGCTCGGCGTCGTGGTCCCCGACGAGCGGGCGCGGATGGTCGGGTACGGCAGCCAGGAGCAGACGCTCGCGGCGCTCGAGGATCAACTCAGCCGCTCCGAGTACATTGCCGGCGATCGTTTCACCGCCGCCGACGTTTACGTAGGATCGCACGTCGGGCTCGGCATGATGTTCGGCGCGATCGACAAGCGTCCGGCCTTCGAACGCTATTGGACGCTGGTGGGAACCCGCCCCGCGGCGGTGCGGGCCCGCGAGATCGACGATAAGCTCGCGGCCGAACAGCGAAAGGCGGGCTGAAGGCGACTGCGAAGAGGCGTCGCGCCGCAAAGAGGCAGACTCATGCGATTGAAGGGCAAGGCCGCGCTGGTGACCGGGGCGGGTCAGGGATTCGGGTTCGGCATCGCCGAAGCGTTCGTTCGCGAAGGCGCGCGGGTGGCGTGTCTGGACCTCAAGGGCGATGTCGCCGAGGCGGCGGCCAAGCGGTTCGGCGACGGCGCGATCGCGCTGCAGGCCGACGTTTCGAATCGCGAGGCCGTCGAGCGGGCGGCGCGCGAAACGATCGCCGCGTTCGGACGAGTCGACATCGTCGTCAACAACGCCGGCACCACGCATCGCAATAAGCCGCTGATGGATGTCACGGAAGCCGAGTTCGACCGCATCTTCGCCGTCAACGTGAAATCGATCCTGCTCGCCGCCCAGGCGTTCATCCCGCACATGCGCGAACACGGCGGCGGCGTGTTCATTAATGTGGGCTCGACCGCGGCTCTCCGCCCGCGCCCCGGGCTGACCGTCTACAACGCCTCGAAGGGCGCGGTGCATGTGATGACGAAGTCAATGGCGGTCGAGCTTGCGCCCGACAAGATCCGCGTCTGCGCGCTGGCGCCGGTCGCCGGCGAGACGCCGCTCCTCGCCATGTTCATGGGCGAGGACACGCCCGAGAAGCGCGCGGCGTTCAAAGCGACGGTGCCGCTCGGCCGATTTTCGACGCCCCACGACATCGGCGCGGCGGCGCTCTTTCTCGCCAGCGACGAGGCGGGGTTCCTGACGGGCGTCGTGCTGGAGGTCGACGGCGGGCGGTGCATTTGACCGAGGCGACGCGCGTGGTCACTCGGCGACGAAGAACCCGGCGACCTCGGCTTCGAAGCCTGGCGGGTCGAATCGCACGACGCCATCGCGTAGGATGCGCGTCTCGATCGCGCCGGCCTGGCCGCGCTTGTGGTGGATCATCACGCGCCGGTCGGCGTCGAGAATCAGATAGTGCTCGACGCTGGCTAACGAGAAATAGCCGTCGAGTTTGACGCCGTGGTCGTCAGCCGCCGTGCTCGGCGACAGGACCTCCACAACGATGATCGGGTTTGGGATCTCCATCGTGCTGAGGTCGGCCGGGGGCGGGCAGACGATGAGCGCGTCGGGCTCGAACGCGTCGCGCGCGGCGATCCGGACCGTCATCCCGTCGGGAAACATGCGGCAAAGGAGCCCAGCTTTTCGAATTGCGGCTTGCAAAAACTCCTGCGCCGCGAACTTTGTAAGGCCGTGAAGCGCGCGTTCCGGCGACATCATCACCGCCTGGCCGTCGCGGAGCTCCCAGCGTCCGTCGCGCCCCTCTCCCCAGACGAGGAAGGCGTCGACGTCCATTTCGGTCGTGGCCGGGTGCGACATGCCCAATCCTACCACGGCAGACACTTGCTAGGAACTTCGCGCGGCCCGTGTTAGGCAGCCGCGCCATGCAGCGGATGCGAGTCTTGCGCCGTCCGCGTCTTGATCCAGACAGGATGACGGCGATGGCGATCATTGAAGCGGAATCGATTCCCGAGGGCCTCGCGTTCGACGACGTGCTGCTGCGCCCTGGCCATAGCGCGGTTATGCCGAGCGCCACCAATATCGGCGCGCAGCTGACCCGCACGATCCGACTCAACTTGCCGATCATCTCCGCGGCGATGGACACCGTCACCGAGGCGAGGCTCGCGATCGCGATGGCGGAAGCCGGCGGCATCGGCGTCATCCACCGCAATCTCGAGCCTGCCGACCAGGCGGAGGAGGTGCGCAAGGTCAAGCGATTCGAGAGCGGCATGGTCGTCGATCCGATCACCATTTTTCCCGACGGGACGCTGGCCGATGCGCTCGCCCTCATGCGCCGGGCCTCGATCTCCGGCATCCCGGTGGTCGAGCGGGGCGCGGACGGCAAGCCCGCCCGGCTGATCGGCATTCTCACCAACCGCGACGTGCGCTTCGCCGACGATCCGCGCCAGCCGGTGACCGACCTCATGACTCGCAACGTGGTGACGGTCAGGGAAGGGGTCGCGCGAGACGAGGCGCGGCGGCTCCTGCATCTGCACCGGATCGAGAAGCTGGTCGTGGTCGACGATTCCGGGCGCTGCGTCGGCCTCATCACCGTCAAGGACATCGAGAAGGCGACCGCGCATCCGAACGCCGCCAAGGACGCCGACGGTCGGCTCAGGGTCGCCGCCGCCACCTCGGTCGGCGACAAGGGGTTCGAGCGCGCCGAGCTCCTGATGGCCGCCGGCGTCGACTGCCTCGTCGTCGACACTGCGCACGGCCATTCCGACCAGGTGCTCGCCCAAGTCCGACGCATCCAGCGCGCGACCAACAAGGTCTCGGTCATCGCGGGAAACGTGGCGACCCTCGAGGGCGCGAAGGCGCTGATCGACGAGGGCGCCGACGCGATCAAGGTCGGCATCGGGCCGGGCTCGATCTGCACCACCCGGATCGTCGCCGGCGTCGGCGTGCCGCAGCTGACCGCCATTCTCGAGGCGGCCGAGGCGGCCCGCACGGCGGGCGTGCCGGTAATCGCCGACGGCGGCGTCAAATATTCGGGCGACCTCGCCAAGGCGATTGCGGCCGGCGCGGATTGCGTGATGATCGGCTCGCTCCTCGCCGGCACCGACGAGAGCCCCGGCGAAGTGTTCCTCTACCAGGGACGCTCGTACAAGAGCTACCGCGGCATGGGATCCCTTGGGGCGATGGCGCAGGGTTCGGCCGACCGTTACTTCCAGCAGGACGTCAAGGAGCAGGTGAAGCTGGTGCCCGAGGGCGTCGAGGGGCAGGTGCCCTATCGCGGCCCAGTCGCGGCGATCGTGCACCAGCTCGCCGGGGGCCTGCGCGCCGCCATGGGCTATGTCGGGGCGGAGACGATCCCGGATTTTCAGCACAAGGCCCGCTTCATCCGCATCACCAGCGCGGGCCTGAGGGAAAGCCACGTCCACGACGTGGCGATCACCCGCGAGAGCCCGAACTATCACCCCTCGGGGGTGTGAAAGAAAGCTTTTGCAAAGCGCAGGGGCGGATTTCGGCCGAAGGAAATCCAGGGCAAGGGGCAGGAAAATCCAATAGCGGTCAGGCGCGCGGTTCCGCTTGGATCAGCTATGGTTCTCGAGTTGGGTCTTGGCGTCGAGCGGCTTCGGCGGCGGGGCGGTGATCACGGGGGCGGGGGGCGGCGGCGCGGCGCAGGCGCCCAGTCCGGCAAGAACCGCGCACGCCACAAAGGCGCGAAGAATTGTGGACATCAGCGAGTTCTCCTTCATTTTCGTCGGCGCGCGGCTTGTGGCGCCAATTGCGGCGACAGTCTCCCAGAAACGCGCGAATCCAACCACTCTTTTTCGGCCCCCGGGACGACCTTTCCGCCCTATTGGCACATTATGATCCGGCCGTGCGGCTGGTGATCCGAGGCATTCGGACCCTCCCGCTCCCCGCCTGATCGCCGGGCGGGCCGTCGCCGATGCTCTCAGCTACCCTCGAGACATGCGGTCACTTCAACTCATCTCGAAAGGCGTTGATGAGCCGCGCGGCGATCAGTTTATTTCCATCTGCGTTGAAATGGACGTCTCCGGGAATATAATATTTATCAAGAATAGCAGAATTATCTTCCGCAGCGCGGTCGCTTGGGAAAAAATCAGGGAAGTGATCTATGAACAAGGTGCACCCTTGCGATTTGCACCAGTCCCGCCAAATCGTCATCCCGACGCTTTCGCTAGTGTCGGACATGACTTGATCGGGCCAGGGATAAACGCCGACTGAGAACTTGATGTTTCGTTCGCGCAGCAGTTCTGCAAGTGCGGTCATATTGAGCATCGCCTTCTGGACGCCGCCGCTGACGCCCATTTCGCCATACCCTAGCGGCAAATCCCCGTGAATAGTCCAACTGCTGCGCAGAAGCCCAAGCTGCGTGTACCGTTCCGAGCGAATTGGCGTCAATATCTTCAACACGTATAGATTGTAAATCCTCGTAACTATATACCTCGACAGAAGGAAATGATTGCGAAGGAACTGCAACAGGGGCGGGTACTGGCCTGGTTGGATTATCGTCTTGACGCTTGGATCGCCGACATGAGCGCCAAAATCAGGACGATCCTTGCTATCGATGATGTTCCCGGCGCTATCGGTCACATAGGCGGCGGCTTCATCTTGAATGTCAGAGATATCGATGTAGATCACCACATGGTCAAACTTGATCCCGGCGCCAAGCAGCCGTCGTATCTCTTCCAGATAGATGCTCGGCGAATAAGATCTGACCCCGCCGTTGAGCACCTCGGCGTTCGGGTAGGCCGCGGCAAATCGGCCGACGAAACTATCTTCCCAGGGCATTCCTATACCCTCGGTGAAAAAATCGCCGGTGAATACGATTCTATGCGGTTTGGCGGAGATCGGTTCTACCTGGCGAACCGAGGAATCTCGAAAACCAAGCGAGTTCGAATAAAAATAGTAATGCTGACGGCCCCATATCGCGTAGGCGTGCGAGACATTTGGAGCGAAAGAGTGATTCAGTCGTTGATCCTGAATCGCAAACGTGTCCGGCAAGATCCGATATTTGATGTTCGAATGACTGATAACGAGATCAATAGCAAGAAACAAAGCGACCGTCGTGACCGCGTTGGTCAAGAGGAGGCGTCGAAATCGAACTCATGTTGACCTCTGCCGCATCGCAACCGGTCGATGCAGACCCGTCAACTCACGTTCAATCGGGTTCAAAGGCGTTCTTGTG
Organism: uncultured Alphaproteobacteria bacterium; assembly: GCA_963749715.1. GTDB lineage: Bacteria > Pseudomonadota > Alphaproteobacteria > Rhizobiales > Beijerinckiaceae > Roseiarcus. The sequence goes on along the minus strand of CAVVNR010000008.1, from coordinate 609,588 downwards.
AACCAGGCTCGAGATTTTGATCGGCCCTGTCCGACGCCGCGTCGCCAGTCGCCAGCGTCTCGATCACGGCGCCTGCAAAGCAGCGGACGGCGTCCTCGGAGCCCGGATTCAAAGGGCAATGAGATAACGTTGGCCCGTGGAAAGACATCGGTCATTTCCGCAAAATTGACCTCTGCTCCCTCGCCGCGCCGCACGTTTTTCGGCGATCGCCGCTTCCGAAACGGAACTCGACAAGACGGGCTCTACGCTCTTTCGCGATCTCTTGACCTAAATCAATAGGTACTATTACCGTTGGTTGTCAACATCAGAGCTTCCCCCAAATGCTGGCTTCTTTATTTCCTCCAACCAGTGAAACTCAAACGCTCAAAGCATTGGGATGGTTGGCCCCGCGACGGCGGATCGAACATCGCGCCGCCGGCGTTCACTTCGAGGCTCTAGCGTTTGAAGATTCGAGCCCGGTCGCGCCGGTCCAGCGTGCGATCATGCGGGCGAGGCTCGGGCCGATCAGGATCACTATCAGCAATCGTCCGATCTGCATCGCCATGACGAACGGCATGTCGACCTTCGACGATGCGGCGATGATGGCGACGGAATCCGCGCCGCCGGGACTGGTGGCGAGATAGGCGGTCAACGGATCGGTTCCCGTCGCCTCGTGCAGGGTAAGGGCGAGAGCCCCGCACATCGCCATGAGCGCGAAGATCGAGGCGACGATCCTCGGCAATTGTTTCCCCGCGTGAAGCACGATTTCGCGGGTGAATCTCAGGCCGATGGACCAGCCGACCAGAGCGTAGCATATGGCCAGCAGCCATGGCGGGAGCGTGATCGAAAGGAGGTGGCTCGCCGACAGCGGGGCGCCGAGGAACAGCGGCAGAAGCAACGCGCCAGCCGGGATCCCGGACTTGACCCCGATCACCGCCCCGCCGACGGCAAGAGCCAACGTCCCCAAAAAAGGGCCGGCCGCAAGCGGCGGGAACCAGTCGATTGGGACGGCCGGGGGGTCGCCTGACGTCGACCACACCCGCGCCACGACCGAGGCCGCCAGGCCGACGCATGCGACGCGCAGGTATTGCATGACGGCGACGAGCCTCATGTCGCCGCCGAAAGCTTCGGCCATCAGCACCATCGCGGTCGCCGCGCCGGGCGATGAGCCCCAGACAGCGGTCGTGCCCGGGAGCACTTTCCAGCGCGCGAGCACAAAGCCGAGGCCGGTCGCGAAGAATATGACCGCCCCAATCAGGATCAGGAACATCGGCCATTTCCGGATGAGCGTCATGGCGATGTCGGGAGTGATGCTTCGCGCCATAAGGCAGCCGATAAAACCTTGAGCGATGACAAAAGCCCATGACGGCATCTTCACGCGTCCCTCGAACCACGAAAGCAGGATCGCTCCGCCGATAGCGCCGAGCAGCAGGGCCGCCGGCAGGCGCATCAGCTCGAATGCGCAAATGCAGACCAGCGAAGCGGCCAGAAGCGCGCCCCATTGCAGCGCCGATGGTCTCCCGCGCAGAGTGAACCGCGACATTTGGCTTGGGTCAGTCCTCGTATTCGTTGATCACCGCATCGGCGATCGCGCGCTTGGTGATGACGCCTACGACATCGGCGGCGCGCGGCCGGCGCGCGCCGTGGAAGACGATCGCCGCTCCCGCTTTGTGGCGCTTGAGGCGCGCCAGCGCGAGGCTCAGCAGATCGACGTCGCGGCAGACGACCAGTTGCTTCTCGACAAAGTCGTCCACGAGCCGGTTCCGGTTGTTCACGCTCTCGCGCCAGAGGCCGGAGCGAGGCGGGATGAGGCCGACGATTCTGCCCTCGCGCACGACAATCATCGCCCGCAGATCGTCAACGTCCTCCCAACCGATGCATTCCCTCAGCGTCGAACCCGCCTCGGCGAGGATGAACCGCCGCTCCATGACGTCCTCGGCCTGCTGGACGAGATAGAGATTGACGTGCCGCTCTTTGGGGATGCGGTGGCCGCGGTGGCGCAGCTTGATGGTGTAGATCGTCTCGGAGATGAGCGCCCGCCTGACCCCGGCGGCGACCGCCACGGCGACGATCACCGGGACGATGATCGCATAGTCGCGCGTCATCTCGAACACCATGATGATGCCGGTCATGACGCCCCCGGTCCCCGCTCCGACCATCGCCGCCATGCCGACGATCGCCGCCGACGGCGACGTCATGCCGGCGTTGGGGAGGACGAGCATGGCGACAGACGCGAACGCCGCCCCGAGCGTCGAGCCGAGAAAGAGCGAGGGCGAAAATATGCCCCCCGAGGCGCCGCAGCCGAGGCTGATCGTGGTCGCGAGCAGTTTGAGCGCGAACAGGAGCGCCAGAAGCCCGGCGCCCGTCATGCTCTGATCGAGGATCGACTGGATGACGCCATAGCCGACGCCGTCGATATAGGAGTGGCCGAAAGCGCTGGAGAGGCCGACCATCATCAGGCCGACCAGGGTCATGCCGACGATGTTCTGAATGTAGATGTTTCCCGGTAGCTTCGGAAAGCCGTCCTCCATGAATACCAGAAGCCGGATGAAGGCCCAGGCGGCGAAGCCGCAGAGAGCGCCGAGCGCGGTGTATGCGATCGCCTCCTCGACGCCGAAAACGCTGGCGGACGGAAATGAGATCTCCGGGACGGCGAAGGCCGGATTTGGTCCGATGAGGATGCGCCCGACCAGGGTCGATGCGCCCGTCGCGATCACGACCGGCAGAAAGGTGCGGTTGGAGACTTCCGGCAAAAGGATCTCGAGCGCGAAGAGCACGCCGCCCAGGGGCGTGTTGAACGTGGCTGCGATGCCTGCGCCGGCGCCCGCGGACAGAAGGGTGATCTTCTGCCCGGTCGAGAGGCCAATGGCTTTTGAAAACGACGATCCCAGCGCCGAACCGATCTGGATGATCGGCCCTTCCCGGCCAACCGACGCGCCAGACCCGATCGATAGCGCCGAAGCGAGCGACTTGATAACCGCGACGACGCCGCGAATGTTGCCGCGCTGATAGTAGACGGCGTCCATCACCTCTGGGACGCCGTGACCTTTGGCCTCCGGGGCAAAGCGTTCCACCAGATAGACGACGACGAGGCCGCCGAGGACCGGCGACAAGATTACCCAGTTGCCGAACCGGCTCGGCCCCTCGAGGATGTTTGCGTCGTAGGCAATTCTGAAGACGCCGTTGAACATGGCGTTGTGGATGAGGCCGATCAGCGCCCGCAGCGCCACCGCGCCGACGCCGGTGAAGATCCCCACGCCCAATGCGAGCAGACATAAGGCGAACAGGCTCACCCGTCGCTCTCCCCGATCCCCGGCGGAGACGGACTTGGATGAAACGGCGGCATCAGCGGTCGTCGACGACATCTCGCCTCTTATCCAACATCAGGCGCGCAAGAGCGGAGCCCGATAAACCAACTTTTTTGCGGACGCCGTCAAGCGCCTGACTTAAAAAGCTTAAGTCGCCCGCCGCTCTAGACACGACCCGGGTCGCGCTATTGTCGCCGCGATCCCTGTGCCAGGCAATTGCCGCAGCCAGTATCGCGCCTCCTTTTGACTGCCGAAACCGAGCGCGCTCCGGCTTTTTTTGCTGACGGCGAACCCCTCGCGCTACTGGACGATCCCGGTTAGTCTTGCCAATGCTGGCGAGAATTGAAGATCGTTTCGAATGCAGGGACGGATTGACCATGCTTTGTGCGCGAAGTTTTCTCATGATGAGCCTGGCGATCGTCGCGATTTCCGCGGAAAAGGGAATGGCCCAAACACTGTTTCCGATTCCAGGCTTCGGCTCGCCGCCGCCGCAAACACAGACCTATCTGCCGCCCGACGCCGATCCGAACTATTCGACCCCGGGCGGCTTCGACAAAGACGTCAATATGACCCTCACGACCCGCAAGGAGGTCAATGATCCGACCGGGGAGCCGGCGGGCACGCTGACCATCAATACCCGGGAGCGCAAGCTCTACCTCTCGCTCGGCGACGGACGCGCGCTCCAGTACGGCATCGGCGTCGGGCGTCGAGGGTTTCGCCTGGAAGGGAAAGGCGGAGATCGGCCGAAAGGCGTTCTGGCCCGGGTGGACGCCACCGCCGGAGATGCTGGCCCGTCAGCCGGAGCTGCCGGTGCACCTGGACGGCGGGATGGAGAACCCGCTCGGAGCGCGCGCCCTCTACCTTTTTCAGGACAACAAGGACACTCTGTTCCGCATCCACGGCACCAACGAGCCCAAGTCGATCGGCAAGGCCGTGTCGTCGGGATGCATCCGGATGCTCGACGCCGATGTGATCGATCTTTACGGGCGGGTCGCGAAGGGAACGCCCGTCGTCGTGCTTTGACGGAACCGCCCTCCCGGCGGGGCAGCGGTCGCACTTCTGCGCCTTTTCTCCCGAACTCGCTCATCGCCCCGGCACGGTGAACACCAGGCAGGGCGCGGCGATGCCGCGGAGCGTATGTGCTCCCCAGCGGGATCAGCGGCATCGCAGTCTCGGCGGCGAAGGCGCCGGAGATGAGCACGGTTTTGTCGAGCGGCCGGCATAGCCCTTCCAATCGGCTGACCAGATTGACGGCGGGGCCGATCGCGGTGAAATCGAGCCGGTCGGCCGCGCCGATATTGCCCCAAAGGATCTCGCCGAGATGAAGCGCGGCGCCGAAGGGCAGGGGCGCGAGACCCTCCAGCCGTCGCGCCTCGTCGAGATGCGCCATTCCGACCTCTGGCCGCGGAGACCGCGCGAAGCGCGGAATCGCAGGCGGGTCGGGGCGAGCGCTCCGGCGACCGGAAAGATCGCCAAGACGCCGTCGCCGATGAATTTCAACACTTCACCGCCAAAGGCGTGGACCGAGAGGGCGATGCGGTCGAACCAGGCATTGAGAGCGGCGATGACCTCCGACGGGGGATTGATCTCGGACAGGGCGGTGAAACCGCGCAGATCGGCGAACAGCAGCGCCGCCTGGATGGTCTCGCCGACGCCGCGCCGCAGGGGACCGGCCAGCACCCGGGCCGCGCTGCGCTTGCCGAGATAGGCTTCGAGAGCCGCCGCCAAGGTGGCGCGCGCGGTCAGCGCGGCGAGCGGGGCCGCCGCGAAGCGCGCGGCTTCGCTTAGGCGGCTCGCCTCCTCCGGCGTGAACGGATGCGGCCCGATCCAGCAGAGCAAAGGCCCGTCCGGCTTCGGTTCGACCGCGTCTTCATGCACGAGCCCGGCCGCGAGGTTTTCGAGCCACCGCCGGCCGGAATCGCCGGACGGGCCTGCCCCTCCAGGCGAGTCCTATAGGCGCGAATCCCAGGGCCTCGATCACCTCTCCGCTTTCGGCCCGCCACAGCCAGGTGCGGCGGGCGATGAGCGGATGCGGCGCGGCCAGCGTCAGGGCGCCGCCGACGAGCGGCGCGCCGTCCTCGATCAGCCGCGCGCCGAGCCGCGCCAGGAAAAGGTCGGCGGCCGGCGACGCGGCGGCCGCGTCGACGAGCCAGGCGAGCGCCGAGTTGAACTGCATGCGCCGATCATGGGCTTGACACGGCTCCGTTGTCATCCGCTATTCCGACAGGACTGCCCCGGCGACGCCGTCTCTATCCGAGCGGCCGCCAGCGGTCGGCCGCCCCATGGGCGGCCGCAAGGACGCCCGTCTTCGACGGGCTATGGCGCGCGACTACAACGCGCCGCCTTGCTTGGCGGCGCCCTCAAGGAGGCTCCGATGCCAGCGCCGCCCCTGATCCGCGAGACCCATATCGCGGCCCCGCCTGCCACGGTCTTCGCCTTTCTGACCGATCCGGAAAAGATATTGGGCTGGATGGGTGCCGAGGCGACGACGGATGCGCAGCCCGGGGGACTGTACCTCGTCAAAGGCATCGGCGGGAGCCATGCGCGCACCGCGCGCGGCGCGTTCCGCGAGGTGGTCCCGGTCCACCGGCTCGCCTACAGCTTCGGCTGGGAAGGGGACGACGGACGTTCCGCCGGGTTCGAGTCTGATCGAGATCGACCTGATCGACCGGGACGGGGGCACCCTCGTGCGCATGACCCATACCGGTCTTCCCAACGCCGAGCAGCACGCCAACCACAGCAAGGGCTGGGCGTTCTACCTCGGCAGACTCGGTCGCCGCTGCCGGCGGCCATCCCGGGCCGGATCATGGCCCGGCTGCGGTCGATCGTGACCTATCGGAAGATTTGCGCACAAGAGGCTGAAATATCCCCACCTTTTGGGGCGGATTTCGCCGTTCGGCGAGAAATACGAGGAAGTCAAAGTTAACTACCTGAGATCGAAAAATTCGCGTTGGCCGGAGCGAACGAGGCCTTCCGTCAGCACGACCCCGGCCGTCGTTCAGCGCAAGAGCCTCGGCGCCACTCCTCCCGCATGACCAAGCGCCGCAGCGGCCCGACGGCGCCAACGCCGCAAGGCCGGCGCCGCGGACGAAATCGAGCGGCGCGAAGCGGGTCGATGCAGCGCGCGATTGAGGCCGTCGACGACGCCGGTCCTCATGCGCGATGTCCGACCGCCTCGCGCGTTCATAGGCCTGCAAGGCCTCGCGCCCGCCGATGTCCCGGCCAGCATCCGCGGCCTCGGCGGCGCAGGCGAAGATCGCTTCAACGTCGCGCAAGCCAAGATTGAGGCCCTGCGCGCCGATCGGCGGGAAGGCGTGGGCCGCGTCGCCGATGAGCGCCAGGCGGCTCGGCGACGATTCTGGGCACGACCTGGCGGACCATCGGGAATATGCCCGGCCCCCCTCGATCCGCATCGCGCCCAGGAGCGACTGGCCTGGCGCTCGACTCCTCCGCCAAGCGCCATCGTCATTGAGCGCCGCGCGGCGGCGCGCTTCGCTGTCCGCCATTACCCAGACCAGGCTCGAGCGATTGGCCGCGGTTGCGCTCGCTGGCAACGGCACAAGGGTGAATGGGCCGCCGCGGGTGTGGAACTCGGTGGAAAAGTCGCGGTGGGGCAGGCGATGGACGAGATGCACGGTCAGCGCGCTCTGCCGTAGCGGTGGACGCGGGCTTAGAGCCCGGCGGCGCGGCGCGCTCTCGAGTCCCGGCCGTCGGCGCCGAGGGCGAGGGCGACTGAGACGGGACGCCCGTCTTCGAGCCGCGCCTGCCGCCCTTTCTGCGGCGAAGTCGTAGGCGGCGACGCTGCTGGCGACGCGCTCGACGCCCGGGTCCGGCGCCTCGGCCGAGAGCGAGCGTATCCGCCATCCTGTCGTTCTCGATGTTCCAGCCGAATGTCGTCGAGGCCGATTTCTCCGCGCGAGAAACTCGACCGGACGGGGCGGAAAGAGCGTTCCGGTATCGTCGATGATCCGAAGCGCCCTGCAGCGCCGCGGCTGGGCCTTCGATCGTCGTCCAAAGGCCGAGCGAGTCAAGAAAGGCGACCGACCGTCCAGCATGGCGACGGTGCGCCCGCGCCCGGTGCGCTCGCCTGCGCCGGAGCAGACGACGTCAAAGCCCGCCTGGCAAAGCCGAGCGCCGCTGTGAGGCCAGCGAGACCTGCGCCGGCGATCAGGACGTCGCAGCCGCGCGCAGTCGGCGTTTCCCCGATTGGTCATGGACGATCTCCCGTCTGGCTCCCACAGGCTATCGCGCACGCGCGCGCGGCCGGCGAGACGGCGCCGGCTCGACTTTGATAAGGCGAAGGCGTGCAAGGTCAAGCCGGCTTGGCGTATTGTCGCGGTTGGGCGGACAAGGGCACGATGCGATCGAAAAGACGCCCGTAGACGTCGCGAGCGCGGCGGGGTTCTCTGTCCATCTCTTCACCGCCTCGGGCGGGGCCGTGGCGGTGCTCGCGCTCTATGCGGCGATCGAGCGCAATTTCGCCGGCCTGCTTCGCCTGGCTCGGCTCGGCTTCTTCATCGACGGCGATCGACGGCACGCTGGCGCGCGCCGCCCAGCGTGCACGTGACCGCGGCGGCGATCGACGGGGTCGATTCTCGACCTCGTGATCGATTTCCTGACCTATGTGCTGGTGCCGGTCGTGGCGCTCTGGCGATCGGACCTGATGCCAACGAGGTCTCGTTCTGGATCGGGCTTATCGTCACGATCGCTTCGGCGCTCTATTTCGCCGACACCCGCATGAAGACCGACGACCTGTGGTTCCGCGGATTTCCGGCGACCTGGAACATCCTCGTCCTCTATCTCTTCGTCCTTCGCCCGCCGTGGGTCGTCAGCGCGCGCTCCTTCTTGCGGCGGCGGCGATGATGTTCTCGCCGATCGTGTTTGTCCATCCGCTGCGGGTGGTCAGGCTGCGCGGGCTGACGATCGCCATGTCGGTCGCGTGGTTCGTTCGGCGGCGATCGCCATTGTCGAGAACCTGGCGCCTGCGGCCTGGGTGGGCTGGGGCCTTGTCGCGACGGCCGCGTATTTCCTGGCGCTGCCGCTCATGCGTCATTCGCCATGGGCGCGCGAATGAGCAAGGCCGCCGCATTGACCGAACCGCCTGTCCTGGTTCAGATCGATGTGAGACGGGTTGATTGAGGGATGGGGTTCCCTGAGGCTCGGGTTGTCGAGGCTCGAATCACCGGAAAACCCCATGCGGGTTTTTGGCCTGCCCGCCAACCTCCGCCCATCTCATATGTCCTGAGCCATGACAAAAACTTGCATCCGATCGGCGCGCGGTGTAGGAGGCGCCCTTTCTCGCAGCCGCTCGTTTCATCAAGCCAAGGAGTTCTCTATGGCTCGCGTCACCGTCGAAGATTGCATCGACAAGGTCGACAACCGATTTGATCTGGTCTTGATGGCCAGCCACCGCGCCCGGGCGATTTCGTCTGGCGCGCCGATCTCCGTCCAGCGCGACAACGACAAGAATCCGGTCGTCGCGCTGCGCGAGATCGGCGACGGCAAACTGTCGCCCGGCGACTTGCGCGAGGATGTGATCCACGCGCTGCAGAAGCACGTCGAGATCGACGAGCCGGAGGCCGAGGCGGCGCCGCCTATGGTCAATCCGGACCTTCAGACCCAGATCGAGCTCGGCGTCGACGTTCAGTTCGACCGCATGACGGAAGAGGATTTGCTGCGCGGGCTCGAAGGCTTGACGCCGCCGCCTGAGCCGGAGGACGATGGCGAGTAGGGCGAAGCGTTCTGCAAGCCTCCCGTTGCGGCGCCTTGCGTCGCGTTCCGTCATCCCGCCGGCCCTCGAGGCGCGGCGGGATTTTTTTTGCCTCCTATCCACAGCCACGCTCAAGTTTCGCATGTTTCCTATGTTCAGCGCCGGGCGATTTGCTATCTTGGGGTCAGAATCACTTGCGTTGCGGATTTCCGCCGTTGCGGCGGAGCCGAGCGGACGGTCCCAGTCGCGACGCGCGAGAGGTTCGATGGCGGCGAGGATGTACAGCCGACGCGTTTGAGTGGGGGCCGAATTGAGCGAGGAATTCGTCAAGCCGTCGGACTCGGCGGCGCAGGCGGGGCAATCCGAGGAGCGCCCCGTCGGGCTGGTCGAAGTCGCCGGGCGGGTCAAATGGTTCGACGCCGCCAAGGGCTATGGATTCATAGTGCCGGACAGCGGCGAGGCCGACGTGCTGATCCATGTCACGGTCCTGCGGCGCGACGGGTTCACCGCCATTCGCGAAGGCGCTCGCGTCGTCGCCGAGGCGCAACGGCGCGAGCGAGGGCTTCAGGTGTTCAGGGTGCTCTCGATCGCCGAACCGGACGCGTCCCAGGCCGCGCCGCCGCCGCCGCCGGCGCGCACGCGCGCGCAGGCGAGTTCGGTCGGGGCGTTCGAGATCGTCATCGTCAAGTGGTTCAACCGCGCCCGCGGCTTCGGCTTCCTCACCCGCGGCGACGGCACCGAGGACATTTTCGTCCATATGGAGACGCTGCGCCGCTACGGCTTCGTTGACCCGAAGCCCGGCGACAGCATGCTGGCGCGATTCGGGCCGGGGCCGAAAGGCCTCATGGCGGCCGAGGTCAGGCCGCTGGACGGCTCGAAGATCCTGGCCCCGCATTGAAGTCCTCGTTCGCCGCAACGGCTTGACGGGCTCATCGCCTTGCTCTTGAAGCCGGCCTTGCGCGGCGTCGCGCGTTTTGGCGCTGAGCGAGCAAGGAGCGGCGGCGATGACGGCGATCGGAGTTCGGCTGTGGGCGGCGCTGTCGTTCGCGGTCTTGATTGGCCTCGCCGCCGTCGGCCCGGTCCGCGGCGATGGGCTCGAGGCGCTCCAGATCGTCACCGCCACGGGCGCGCACGACTTCGAGGTCGAGATCGCCAGGGATGATGCGAGCCGGTCGCGCGGGCTGATGGACCGCCGGTTCATGCCGGCCAATCACGGGATGCTGTTCGAGTTCGAACACGAGGCTCCCGAAGCCTTCTGGATGAAGGACACTTATATCCCGCTCGACATGATCTTCATTTCCCGCGCCGGGGTGGTGACGAATATCGCCGCCAACGCCGAACCGCTGTCCGAGCGCACCATTCCCTCCGGCCCTCCATGCATCGCGGTGCTCGAATTGAACGGCGGCGCAGCGGCCAGGATCGGGCTGAAAGTCGGCGACAAGGTTCGCCACCCGTTCTTCAAGCCGTGAAGCTCTCCGGCCGCGTTGCATCCGTCGCCAGTATTGCTACACTTGTTTGACAAATGCCGCCGCGGACCGGAATTGTCGTCCGCGGCGAGGGCGGGGATTGGTTTGGGTCAAGTCTCGACTTGGAGTTCAGAGCCGGGGGGCCGCGCGCCGTCTTCGCGTTCCGAGAGGCCGCCGGCCGGCGCGCGCGATGGCCGGGCCGGGACCTATGCGGCGCTGGACCTCGGCACCAACAATTGCCGGCTCTTGGTCGCGCGGCCGACAGCCGAAGGATTCCGGGTGATCGATGCGTTCTCGCGCATCGTCCGCCTGGGCGAAGGGTTGTCGCTGACCGGACGGCTGAGCGAAGCGGCGATCATGCGCACGCTCGAGGCGCTGAAGGTCTGCCGCGACAAGATGAAGGCGCGCGGGGTGACCCGGGCCCGCACCATCGCGACTGAGGCCTGCCGGTCGGCCGCCAACGGGCCTGACTTCGTCGCCGCGGTGCGCGAGCGGCTCGGCATCGACCTCGAGATCGTCGACCGCGAGACCGAAGCGCATCTCGCCGCGGCCGGCGTCGGCGACCTCGCCGACCGGGAGGCCCGCTCGACCGTCATGTTCGACATCGGCGGGGGTTCCTCCGAGATCATCTGGCTCGGTTTCGATCCGCGCGCGGGGCGCGCGGCGAATGGGGTCAAGGCTTGGGAATCGCTGAGACTCGGGGTGGTTTCGCTGGCCGAGACGTTCGGCGGCGTCGATGTGAGCGACGAAGGTTTCGCCGCCATGACCGCCCACGTGTCGGAGGCGCTCGCGCCATTCGTCGCCAGGGTGGCGAACGAGGCGCGCTGCTCGCGCTTCCACCTCCTCGGCACGTCCGGCACGGTGACGACCATCGCGGGCGTGCATCTGAACCTCCCGCGCTACGACCGGCGCGCGGTCGACGGCCTATGGCTCGGCCGGGCGGAGGTGGACGAAGCGATCAAGCGGCTGCGCGCCATGAGCTACGCCGAGCGCGCCGCCAACGCCTGCATTGGCCACGAACGCGCCGATCTCGTGCTCGCGGGCTGCGCCATTCTTGAAGCGATCCGGACGCACTTCCCCGCTGAGCGCCTGCGCATCGCCGACCGCGGCCTGCGCGAGGGCATCTTGAGCCGCATGATGCGCGACGACGGGGTCGGCCCGCATCGGCGCGGACGCGAGCGCTGGTGACCCAGGGCGGCTCGGGGCGCGAAGGCGGCCGGGCGCTTAAAGTCCGCGTCAGGACCGCCCGCAAGCGCTCGCTCGCCTCGACCCTTTGGCTCGAACGCCAGCTCAACGACCCTTACGTCGCCCAGGCGCGGCGCGAAGGCTACCGCTCGCGCGCGGCCTACAAGCTCATCGAGATCGACGACAAACATAAGCTCCTCAAGCCCGGCCAGCGGATCGTCGACCTCGGCGCCGCGCCCGGTGGCTGGAGCCAGGTCGCGGCGGCGCGCGTGGGCGCGCGCGAGGGCAGGGGCCGGGTGATCGCGATCGACCTTCTGGAGATGGACACGGTCGAGGGAGTCGAGTTCCGGCAAATGGACTTCCACGATCCCGAGGCGCCGCGCCTTTTGCGTGAAGCGCTTGGCGACCCGGCCGACGGCGTCCTCTCCGACATGGCGGCCAACGCCACCGGCCATCGCAAGACCGATCAACTGCGCATCATCGGTCTCGTCGAGCTCGCCGCCGACTTCGCGGGCGAAACGCTGGCGCCGGGCGGCTTCTTCCTCGCCAAGGTGCTCCAAGGCGGCGCCGAGGGAGAATTGCTCGCCCGCCTCAAGCGCGAGTTCGCGACCGTTCGCCACATCAAGCCGAAGGCGAGCCGCGCCGACAGCGCTGAGCTTTACCTGCTGGCGACCGGATTCAGGGGAGCGCCGTAAACGCTGTCCCCGGACCGCGCCGCCGCGGTCATCGACCGCGGCTACTGAGCCAATCTTCCTGCTGACGCGCTCAGCGATCGGGCCTAAACTCCCCGGCGAGGGAAGGCCCATACCGGGAGGAAAAGATCATGAACGTCCAGGCCAAGGAGACCAAGGCGCCGGCCGATCCGGCGGCGTTGTTGGGGAAATTGCCGATGCCGCCGAAGTTCGCGAACGCCGCGGACGAGCGGCTGCACCGCAAGCAGAGATTGGCGGCGGGCTTCCGGCTGTTCTCGAAGTTCGGCTTCGACGAGGGGGTCGCGGGCCACATCACCGCGCGCGATCCCGAGTTTACCGACACCTTCTGGGTCAACCCTTTCGGCGTGCATTTCAGCCAGATCAAGGTCTCGAACCTGATCCGCTGCGACCATAAAGGGAACGTGGTCGAGGGCGAGTATCCGGTCAACACAGCGGCCTTCGTCATTCATTCGCGCGTCCACGCCGCGCGGCCCGACGCAATCGCCGCCGCCCACTCGCATTCGACCTACGGGCGGGCGTTCTCGACGCTCGGGCGCCCGCTCGCGCCGATCACCCAGGATGTTTGCGCCTTCTATGAGGATCACGCGCTCTATGGCGACTTCGGCGGGGTCGTGGTCGATCTCGACGAGGGCGCGCGCATCGCCAGCGCGATCGGCAAGAACAAAGCCGCGATCCTGCAGAATCACGGCCTCATCACCGTCGGCGGCAGCGTGGACGAAGCGGTGTGGTGGTTCATCACCATGGAGCGGTCGTGCCAGGTCCAGCTCATCGCCGAGGCGGCGCTGAGGAACGGCGAGACCTTGAAGCTGATCTCGCCTGAGGCCGCGTCACAAGCCTATAAGATCACCGGCAACGCCTTCGCCGGCTGGTTCCAGTTCCAGCCGCTCTACGCGCGCATCGTCAAGGAGCAGCCGGATTTGCTCGAGTGAGGGACGGACGCCGCAGGTTGAGGGGTGGCGATTTGCGGAGGCCATCTGATGATTAGGGGTCGTTTCGAAGAACAGTGATTCCGCCCTCCTTACGCGGAACCGGGCGTTCGCGGGCGGTGACGTATCCACCGAAATTGATCGATCTCTCCATTTTCGTGATGCTTCCGTCGCGTTCCAGACCATGCTCGATGACGGCACTGGCCCGAAGGCCGCCGGCGCCGCTTGTTTCTACGGCGATCTTTCGGCAAACTCGCGTGGCAGGCTCGCGTCCAATGAAAAATGACTGAGCCGCAGCCCGATGGCCCGAGAGCGATCGAACCCGAGCGCTGGCTCGGAGCTTTGGGGCCGCTTTTTGCGCGCCGGGTCTTCGACAGGACGGGAGTTGAGGAGGTCGCATCATGTTTTACCTGATTGATACTGTGCAGCCGCCCGTGACGACTGGCGACGGGCAGGACCTGCCGAACAGCACCAACACGTTGCTCGTCACGAGCACCGGTCAACTGGTGGCGGAAGCCGGCGATGGGATCGCGGACAAATTGCCAGGCTCGAACGCGATTACGGTCGATGGTTTCGTATATGGCGAGCTGGCTGGAATCTACTGTCAAATCGGGACCGACACGATCGCAGTGGGTCCTGACGGCGAGGTCAACGGCGGCGCAGAGGGTTTGTCTTTTGATGATTTGGCCAGCAGCCCCGATGTCTCGAATGCCGGAACCATTTTCGGCGCACTCGACGGGATCTTGTCATTTTTGTCGTCGGGCTTGGTTCTTACGAACAGCGGCACGATTTCGGACAGCGCCGCCAACGCGTTGGTCGAGTCCGACAAGTCCGCAGTCCTCTGGTTCGACGACGGAACCACCGTCAACGAGGTCACCGAGCACGATCGACAACACCGGCGAGATCATCGGGGCCGGCTATGCGATCCAGACCTGGCGCGACACGCTCGACATCACCAATTCCGGCACGGTCCAGGGCGGCCTCGCGGCGGAAAACGGCGCGATTGCGGACATCAACAATTCCGGCCTCTGGCAGGGAGCGGCGGACGGCGACGGGGTCCTGTTCACCGGCATCGGAAGCCAACTGAGCAACACCGGGACGATCAACGCCACCATCTCGATCGAGGCCGGCGATTCCGTGGTGACGAATTCCGGCAAGATCGACGGATCGGTCGTCTTCTCGGGATCGGGAACGGGCGACCTCATCGACAATTCGGGCACGATCCTCAGCAGCGACCCGCTCACGGCGGTCGCGGTCGAATTCGGGTCGAGCTCTGCCACTCTCAACAATTCGGCCGGCGGCGTCATCAACGGCCCGGTCGTGTTCGTCGGCTCGAGCGACACGCTCGACAACGCGGGCGCAATCAGCGGCGCCATCAGCCTGACCAGCGGCGCCGACCACATCCACAATTCCGGCTCGATCAGCGATTCGCTCGAGTTCACCGGCTCCTCGGGCGGCGACTTCGTCGTCAATTCGGGGGCGATCGGCAGCGGAGTCGGTTTCCTCGGGGAGGAGACGAGCGAAACCCTTGAGAATACCGCGACCGGCTCGATCGCCGGCCCGACATCATCCGCTTACGCCGTGACGTTCAGCGGCATCGACGGCACTCTGCGCAATGGCGGCAAGATCGACGGGGGCGTCAGCCTCGATGACTCCTCGACGCTCATCAATTCGGGCTCGATCAACGGCGCCATCGCCATCGTTAGTCTGAGCGACACACTCAGGAACTCAGGCACGATCGCCGATTCCGTCACGATCACTGGGACCGCCGGCTCGACCGGCGACGATGTCGTGACCAATTCGGGCGCGATGGCTGACGGGATCAGCTTCGGCGGACTGGTAGGCGAATCCCTGACCAACACCTCGAAGGGCTCGATCACGGGCGAGGTCACTTTTGGCGGCGACGCCGACAATTTGCAAAATGGCGGGACGATCGACGGCGCGGTCAGCATGGCCAACGAGTTGACGCTCGTCAATTCCGGCTCGATCAACGGCGCGGTCAGGCTGACGAGCGGAAGCGACACGTTTCGCAATTCCGGCGCGGTCAGCAGCGCCGTCGCCTTGACCGGCTCGGGGAGTGACGACGTCGTCACCGACACGGGCTCGATGGCGGACGGGATCACTCTGAGCTCCGGCAAGGAAGAGTCCCTGACGATCACGGCCACGGGCTCGGTCGGGAGCGTCTCGCCCACGATAGCGGCGGTGTCTTTCGGCGGCAGCGAAGCGGATCTTGAGAACGGCGGCACGATCGGCGGCGCCGTCGACCTTACGTCCGGTACGGACACCGTCGTCAATACGGGCGCGATCAACGGCAACATCCTCTTCCAGGAGGGCGCGACCGGGGCCGACGGCCGCGACAGCCTGACGAATTTGGGATCGATCTCCGGCGAACTCGCTTTCTTTAACAGCGCCGGGACGGAAAGCGTGACGAACGACGCCGCTGGAACGATCACCGGGGGCGTCAACCTCGGCTCAGAGGGCGGGAGTTTGTTCAACAGCGGCAAGATCGACGGCGGTGTCTTCTCCTCCGCCTCGACCGCAAACGACAGGGTGACCAACACAGGAACGATCAGCGGCGGGATCACGTTCGACGGAACGCAAAACTTCACCAACGACGGCCAGATTTACGGCGACGTCCTCCTCGGCTCAAACGGCACGATGACAAATGCCGGGACCATCAACGGCAGTCTCACGATGGGCGCAGGCGACACGGCTGACCTGAGCCCCGGGGCGATCTCGGGCACAATCGAAGCATCGACGGCCGACACCTTCGAGTTCGGCGGCAATTTCGGGGACGAGACGATTTACAACTTCACCGCCGGGACCGGCTCGACCCACGACACGATCCAGTTCGCAACCAACGACTTCGCCAGCTTTTCGGCGGTGCGGGCCGCGAGGAGTCAGGTCGGGGGCGACACGGTGATCCGGCTCGATTCGGCGGATTCGATCACGCTCGTTGGGGTCACCGCGACGAGCCTCGTCTCCGCCGATTTCAAGTTCGTGTAGGCCAAGTCTTCGGACGTGGCGACCAGACGGGCCCGTGTTGGATTCTCGCCGCGGGCTCCTGTTCGCCCGGCGCCGGCGGAGCGCGGTTTCGGCCGTGGCCGGAAGTCGTTTCTGGCAAAGAGGCAGACCTGCACGGATCGTCAGTAAGAGGGCGCTGGGCTGTGACGCAGATCACAGCCCGGCCCGTGAGTTCAGAGTTATTTACCCCTGTTGTTCGTGCGCTTCATTTGTGCGGAGCTGCAAGATGTGGTCGCGCAAATTCAAGAAAGGGTGGCATAGATTTATTTTGATCGCCGCCTTGATTCTGTCCGCGATGATAATTGTTCCTCTGGCAATCCTTCCATTTTGGCCGGACACAGCAAAAGAAATTCGTGCCTGGGTCGAAGCGTACTCCGGAATTTTCCTGATCATTGCCGCGATGATCGCCGCTTATCCGGTATATCTACAGCTCGAGGAGTCGAAAATAAACGACAGAAAAATGACGATCATCGGCAAGCAGATCGCTTTTGAAAAAGAGTGCAGGCGTGTTGGTAGCGTCGGGGAATTGGTGGAAGCCCTCATTCAATTGGCGCAAACTAAGCACTGTGAATCCATGACCGCCAAGAGGACATTGTGGCTAAGAGACATTGCAGACGTTAGAAACGAAATCAAGGCCAAGGTTGACGATATTCCGAACGTAAGTGAAAAAAGGAAAGATTTCGTTAGTAAACCGCACGAACTCTGCCACCTTCTCGAGTCCGATATTCGGGCATCGCCCGGTGAGACTTACTTTGCCATACTGATTCATACCGCGAAAGAATTGCAGAGAATTATCGCGGAGCACAATGAGGCCTGTCATACGCACCGCGAGGGTCTCACCAAGAAGCTATTCGAGTATGAGGACCAGGTCAGTTTGAAAGCGACCTAGTCATCACTCCGCCGGCCGCATCGCGTGTTCTTCCCCGGTCGGGGCCATCCGGCCCTTTCCGCCCACTACAAATAGAATTCGCGAAAGTCGCCGATAACGACGCGCCGCAACGGTTTTGATATATTCAGGACACCGGAATGTGACGCAGGTCACAGTCTTCTGCGACGAAGGTCGATACTTGTTTGTCTGGGCCGGAGCGAAGATCTTCCGGTCTCGCTAAGTTGATTTTTTGACCCATCCTCATATCTCGGGAGGTTTTCAATGGCCGATCGACTCCAATCCGCTTTTCTCATTCCCGACAGCTTCAGGATCCACGAGGTGCCGACCGCCCCTCCGGGCCACGCGATCGTGGCCGAGGCCGCCAGGGTCGCGGCTCCGGCGCTTGGCGCGCTGGCCGCATTCGCCGGGACCTGGAACGGCAGTGGCTTCAATACGATCTTCCGGCCGCAGAAGACGACGACGCCGCTGCCGATTCCGGTTCCGGGCTCGGACAACGTCCTCGAACTCAACCTGACGTCGGAAACGCTATCGTTCTCGCCCAGTCTCGGCTCCATTCCCAATCGCGGCATGGTCCAGGACGACATCTTTCTCAACGGCGTGCCCTATGTTCAGGCGATCAACGACGTCACCAATCCGGGCCAGTCGACCGGGATCCATTTCGAGCCGGGCATCTGGCTGATCGTGCCTCCGACAACCGTCCCCCAGGAAGGCGTGACCGTGGCGCGAATGGCCTCCATTCCTCACGGCACGACAATCGAGGCGCAAGGGATCGCGGTGACGATCAACGGACCGCCGACGATCCAGCCGATCGATATCACCCCGACGGTGATCAAGACCGGCGCGAAGGTTCCCAAATTTCCGAGCCAGACCGCGGCGAACCAGCAGACCGCCCGCATCCCGCAGGACCTGACGCCGTTCATGCTGCAGGGAACCATCAACCAGGCGCTGCTCGACGACCCGAACTCGCTTCTGCGCAATCAGATCGCCGGACAGACCATTCTCTCCACCACCACGCTCATCATCGCCACAAACCCGGCCCCGCCGCCGCCGGCGATGGCGGACTTGTTCGGCGGCGGCGCTGACAATATCGCGTTCCTGCTCGGCGATCCGGCGGCGGCGAAGCCGAATGCGCAGTCGGTCTCGATGTCGGCGATCTTCTGGATTGAGACTGTGCAATATACGCTGCAAATCCCGGTCTTCGCTCCGGGACAGGGGCCGATAACGCTCGAGCCGGACGGCCCGCGACCCTTCGGGCGTCCGATCCCGACCTTCGTCGCGGATCCTCCGGTTGCGGTGCCGGCCCCGCGGACGCTCACGGTGACCGGGACCCAGATTCAATATACGCAAACCGTGATGCTCAACTTCAACGGGCTCTCGTGGCCGCACGTTTCGGTCGCGACGCTGGTTCCGGCCGACCCGATCGCGATCCCGGCGTCCGCCTGGAGCTGAGGAGACCCTTGCGGGAGAGAGAGGCCTCTCTCTCCCGCGCTCTCATTCCGCCGCCGCGGGCTGGGCTTCCTGAGAAACATGGAGCTTGCCCGAGACCGCCGCGCCCGCGTCCGGCTGAAGCCGGGCGAAAACGAGCACCGACAGGCTCGAGATGATCGCGACCAGCACGAAGCTCAGCGAAAGGTCACGCGCAGAAAGCGCGCCATCGCCGAAGCCGAGCTGGATCATCTCCACGCAGATCGCCGCGACCGCGACCCCGAGCGCCCCCGACATTTGCTGCGAGACGCTGGCGAAGCTGGTGGCGCGGCTCATGCGCGGGGGGTCGATGTCGGCGTAGCTGATAACATTCAGCGCGGTGAATTCGAGCGAGCGGAAGAAGCCGCCGGCGAGCAGCGTCAAAAGCAGGACCCAGTGCGGCGTCGTCGGCGTGAAGAGGGCGCACGCGGCGAGAAACGCCCCCGAGATGACGCCGTTGACGACCAGCGTCTGGCGGAAGCCGAACCAGCGGAGCGCGGTCGAGGCGGTGAATTTCATCAATAGCGCGCCGGCGGCGGTGGCGAAGGTGAGCGAGCCGGATTGGAACGGCGTGAGGCCGAAGCCGATCTGCAACAGGAGCGGCAGCAGAAACGGCATCGCGCCGATGCCGATGCGGAAAATGAGCCCGCCGACGACTCCGGCGAAGAAGGTTGGAATCTTCAGAAGCTTCAGATCGAGGATGGCGTCCTCGTTCTGGCCGGCATGACGGACGTAGGCGGCAAGCGCGAGCGCACCCGCCGCGACCATCGCCACGACCAGCCACGCCGGCGCGATGCCGCGCCCGATCATGCTGAGGCCCGAGATGAGGCTGAGCAGGCCCACGCCCGACAGCACGAACCCCCTGAAGTCGAAGCGCGGCACAGCCTCCTCGCGCAGGTTCTGGATGAACTTGAGCGAGAGCAGGATGCCGAGAACGCCAATCGGGATGTTGATCCAGAAAATCCACCGCCAGTGGAAATAGGTGGTGATGAAACCGCCGAGCGGCGGCCCGGCGACCGGGCCGATGAGCGCTGGCACGGTGAGGTAGGCCATGGCGCTGACGAGCTCGCTTTTTTGCACGCTGCGCAGCAGCACCAGCCTCCCCACCGGCACCATCATCGCCCCGCCGAGCCCCTGAAACACCCGCGCGGCGATAAGAGTCGGCAGCGAGGTTGAGGCGCCGCAAAGGATCGAGCCGAGCGTGAACACGACGATCGCGGTGCAGAACACGGTGCGCGCGCCGAAGCGGTCGGCGACCCAGCCGGAGGCGGGAATGAACACCGCGAGGGTCAGCATATAGGAGGTGAGCGCGAGCTTGAGGACGATCGGGTCCTCGTTGAGGTCGCGCGCGATCGCCGGCAGCGAGGTCGAAATGACGGTTCCGTCCATGTTCTCCATGAACAGGGCGGTCGCGATGATGAGAGCGGTAAGAAGGGCGGAGCGCATAGCAGACTTTCGAGTCGGCGCCTTCATGGCGCCGCGACCCCGTGACCGCAAGTCGCGGCAAGGAAGCCTGAGGTCACAATGGGTTGAAGCGCCCCTTCACCCGCCGAACACCACCTTGTTCATGATCCGCCCCGGCGCCAGGGTGAACAGGCCGGTGACGACAAGGGCCAGGGTGAATATCCAGATCATCGCCTGGCGATGGCGACGGATGTCGTGCTGGCGCGCGCGCCAGACGGCGATCGGAACGACGGCGAGCGTGAACAGCGACAGAAGATGGATCGGACTCCAGGCCCCCCATGTCCGGATCGTGTGGATGAAGAGGGAGGTTCCCGCGACCAGCATCATCAGACCGGCCCACGCCCAGCCGACCGTTCGATGCGGCAGGGTTCCCTTCGGCGCAAGGAACTGCGCCGCGCCAAGGCCGATCGCGGCGAAGGCGAAGAGGGCGTGAAACCGGATGACCGCCGGGGCGTCGAGGAGGGGAGCGAGCGTCATGGCCTAACCTCCGGGCGATTGCTCGCTGCGTCAAGCGCGCGAAGAGCGCCCGCGCACGACCGGCCCTATTGACGGAGCAGGCGGTCGGCCTCATTCAACGCCTTTCCGCAACCGGCGCTGTCGCCTTTGTCTTCGGCGTCGCGCGCGACGTCCAGCTTCTCGGTAATGGCCTCGAGTTGGGCCGAGGACAGGGCGCCCGCCTTCTGTTCGGCGCTGGCGACGGCGCCGGGGGTCGGCTGCCGATGCATCGTTGCGAACGAGGATTGAGCGGCCGAGGGCCCGTTGGCGGCTGCGGCGTCAGGAGTTTTTCGGCCGCGAGGTCGGCCTGGTAGATCCGGTCCGCGCAGGGTGCACTTGCGGTTCTACGACGCCGGAGACCTGGCAGACGGTCCGCCCGAGGAATTGCTCCTCTTTCGCCGACAAGACATGCGCGGGCTTGTCGGCGGCTTTCGACAGATCGAGGCCGGCGAGGCTGTCGCAACTCCGGTCGTTCTCCGCGTGCGCCGGCGTGGCGAAGAGAAAAAGCGCCGTTCCCACAAACGCCATCGCGGATCGAACCATCGCTTCTTCGTCCCCGGCTCCCTTTCCCATTCAATAATGCGGTCGTCTGTCAATTTGATGCTCGTCCCCAACAATTTTCCGTCAGCATCCGGGAACGACCGCCGCCTCTCAGCGCGGAATCTCGCGCTCCCCATGCGCCTCAAGCAGCGCATTCAGGCGCTTGCGCATCAGCATGCCGGGTCTGTCGGAGGGCATATGCATCTCGAGCTTGCGGCCCATGTCGACGATCGCGTCCGGGTCGGTCGACTCCAGAATCTCCCGGTCCTCCTCGATGATCGCCTTGTCCCAGGCGATGAGCTCTTCAGTCGAGCAATCCTCTTCGCGGTCGTTGCGGTAGAGGATCTGAACGAGCTGGATGGCGCCGTCGTCGATCGGGGTCGCCGAATTGAAGATGACATGCCGAAGGCCGGAAGGATATTCCATGTCCATGGTCCGGCAGAACGGCACGAACCAGGCGTTGCGCATCTTGCGCTTCGTCCACGGCTCGCTCGTGCCGGTGATCCGCGCGGCTTGCGGCGGGTTCCGCACCGGCACGATCGTTTCGGCGACGAAGCCGTAGTGGGTTTCGGTCAGTTCGTATTTCTCCGGTTTCGGCTGGTCGATGTCGCCGAACGTGCCTTTGTGGACGAAGGCGAAATGGGCGTTGTCGAACGAGTTCTCCATCATTCTCAGCGCCGAGCATCGCCACATTTCGTCGAACTGGTGGATGCGGCGGAACGTGAGATCGTCCTCGTAGGGCAGGTCGGGGATGTCGTCGATCGGCTCGCCGAGACAGACCCAGACATAGCCGTAGCGGCTCTTGGCGTGAAAGCTTTTCGCGCGCGCATCGGGAACCGCTTGCTCGAACGGGAATTGCGGGATGTTCACGAGCCTGCCCGAGCGGTCATATTCCCAGCCATGATAGCCGCAGACGATGTGGCCGTTCCTGATCCAGCCCTTGGACAATTTGGCGGTCCGGTGGCAGCAGCGGTCCTCAAGCGCCGCAGGCTCGCCGGCCATATCGAGGAATAGAACTATATCCTGCCCCAGTATGCGAAAGGGCTTCGGCCCCTCGTCGAGCCTGGCGATCGGAAGGGCGGCGTACCAGAAATTGCGCAGAACCGGCTGGCGGGTGTTGAGCATGGGCGGGTTTCCTGACGCGAAATGCGACCACAAGCGCTCCATTTTTCGTCGCAAGAACCGCGCCGCGCCGGGGCCGGGCGCTCGATCGGCGGATCAAACGAATGGCGCTCGCGAACCGTCTTGAAACGGTCGGGCCGCGCGTGCCAGAATATTTGTCGCCTCCAAAAAAGCCGCCTTCAAGAGAGCACGATGAGCAAGATCGCCACCAAACGGCAGGTCAAGACCGAACCTCGCGTCGAGCGTCCACGCTTGCACAAGGTCATATTGTTCAACGACGACTATACGCCGCGCGACTTCGTGGTCGAGGTTTTGAAGGCGGTGTTCCGCCTCAACGAAACCCAGGCGCTTAGCGTCATGATGACCGCGCATCGCAAGGGCGTGTGCGTCGTCGCCGTGCTCGCTCAGGACATTGCCGAGACCAAGGCCGCCCGCGCCACCGAAGCGGGCGCGGCGAAGGGCTATCCGTTGCGCTTTGGAACCGAGCCGGAGGAATAAGGCCTCAGCTCGACTCGCGCATCTCGCGTTGGGAAGGATTGAAATATGAGCGGCGCCGTTCTCCCGCCCCTGAAGAGGCGCAAGCTCGGCCGCGCGAATGTCCATGTGACCGAGCTTGGCCTCGGAACCGCGCCGCTCGGCGAGCTTTTCGACCGGATCGATGATGCAGAGGCCGCGGCGCTGATCGCCGCCGCGTGGGACGGCGGCGTGCGCTACTTCGATACGTCGCCATGGTACGGGCGCGGACTCGCGGAACACTCGCTCGGCCGGGCGCTCTATCGAAAGCCGCGCGACGAATACGTTATCTCGACCAAGATCGGCCGCGTGCTGCGCCGGCCGCTTGGGCCGGACGCGATCAAGGACCAGTGGCTGGGCGGGCTCGAGTTCCAGACCGTGTTCAACTACGGTTATGACGGCGTGATGCGCTCCTTTGAGGACAGTCTGCAGCGGCTCGGGATAAACCGGGTCGACGTCCTTCTGATCCACGATCTCGACCCATGGGACCACAATCCGCCCGCGCTCGACGCCTACTTCGGCGATCTCAAGACGAGCGGCTGGAGAGCGCTCGCGGAGCTCCGGGAAGCAGGCGTCATCGGCGGGATCGGCGCGGGCTTCAACTCAATGGGCAGCATCCCGCGGTTCCTCGACCTGTTCGACATGGATTTCTTCCTTCTGGCGATGCGCTACACGCTGCTCGAACAGGACGTGCTCGAGACCGAGTTTC
Source organism: uncultured Alphaproteobacteria bacterium (assembly GCA_963749715.1). GTDB lineage: Bacteria > Pseudomonadota > Alphaproteobacteria > Rhizobiales > Beijerinckiaceae > Roseiarcus. The sequence goes on along the minus strand of CAVVNR010000008.1, from coordinate 586,081 downwards.
CGCTCTGTGAGAAGCGGGGCGTCGGCATCATCATCGGCGCAGGCTTCAATTCCGGAATTCTCGCGACCGGCGCGGTCAAGGGCGCCATGTACAACTATTCGCCGGCCGGGCCGGACATTCTCGAGCGCGTGCGCAAGATCGAGGCGGTCTGCGCGCGCCACGGCGTTCCGCTGCCGGCCGCCGCGCTCCAGTTTCCGCTCGGGCACCCGATCGTCGCCTCGATCATTCCCGGCGCGATTTCTAGCGCCAATGTGGAAAAGAACCTTGCGGCGTTCCGCCATCCCATTCCGTCCGGCTTGTGGGCGGAGCTCAAGCGCGAGGAGCTAATCCGCGCCGACGCGCCGGTCCCGACGTGAGCGGCGGCTGAAGGGCGAAGGACAGACATGTTTGCGTGCGCGCCGGACGATGTGAAAGCGCCTCAGGCCGAGGGCCGAATTTGTCTCTGCCACACCCCGGCCTTCGCGCGACTGAATAGGCGCCTGGCCGAGAAATTCTCGCGTCCCCCATTTGCCGCTGGCGCGTTCGCCGTCGGATCGGGAAGCGCCGCCGCCGGTCCGCCTACGCGAGCGGCGCCGATCGCCTTCGTCAACGCACGCGTTTTCGACGGCAGGTCGGAAGCGCTGCGGGGCGGCCTTAAAGTCGTGATCGAAGGGAACCTCATCAAATCCGTCGCCCCAGCGGCTGACGCCGGCGCCGCTGACGTCCAAACCATCGATTGCGGCGGCCGGGCGCTGATGCCCGGGCTCATCGACGCGCACTGGCACGCCATGTTCGCGGCTGCCCCGCTCAACGTGCTTTTGACCGCGGACGTCGGCTACATCAATCTCGTCGCGGCGGAGGAGGCGAAACGAACGCTGATGCGCGGCTTCACCAGCGTTCGCGACATGTCCGGCCCGACCTTCGGGCTCAAGCGGGCGATCGACGGCGGCATTGTGGCGGGCCCGCGCATTTGGCCGTCCGGCGCGATGATTTCGCAGACCGGGGGCCACGGAGACTTTCGCTTGCCCTATGAAGTTCCGGCGGCGCCGAATGGTCCGCTGAGCCGTGGCGACGCGATGGGCGCCGGCGCCATCGCCGACGGCGCCGACCGCGTGCTTGCGCGCGCACGCGAGCAACTCATGCTTGGCGCGAGCCAGCTCAAGCTCGCCGCCGGGGGCGGCGTGGCCTCGAACTACGATCCGATCGACGTCAGCCAATACACCGAGGCCGAATTCCGCGCGGCCGTCGACGCCGCGGAGAACTGGGGCACTTACGTCGCGGTGCACGCCTATACGCCGCGCGCGATCAGGACCGCGATCCGCGGAGGCGTCCGCTGCATCGAGCATGGGCACCTGATGGACGAGCGAACCGCGCAACTGATCGGCGACAACGACATCTGGCTCTCGACCCAACCGTTTCTCGACAACGAGTTCTCAATCCGGATGCCGACCCCGGAGGGAGAGGCGAAGGCGGCCCTGGTCTACGCCGGAACGGACGCCGCCTACCGGCTCGCCCGGCAATACAAGCTCAAGACGGCGTGGGGCACGGATATCCTGTTCGATCCCTCGATGACCGCCAATCAGGGAGCGATGCTGACGACGCTCGCGCAATGGTATCGCCCGGCGGAGATTCTCAGGATGGCGACCTCGGTCAACGCCGAGCTCCTAACGATGTCCGGTCCGCGCAATCCCTATCCCGGCAAGCTCGGCGTGGTCGAGGAGGGCGCGCTCGCCGACCTCATCCTCGTGGACGGCGATCCGCTCGCCAACCTCAAGCTCATCGCCGATCCGGACACGAATTTCCCGGTCATCATGAAGGACGGCCGCTTCGTCAAAAACGCGCTTTAGAGCGTACGGCCGTTAAGTTGAACCGCGATTGGCGCACCCGCCCCCTCTTGTGGGGGCGGGCAGGGGTGGGGGGTCGCGCGGACCTTCCGCATTGGCTTATAAAGAGTTGAAACCTTTACAAACAATGCCGGCTCGACCCCCTCCTCAATCCTCCCCCACAAGAGCCTGCGCCCGGGCGCGCGCAAGCGCGGCCCGGGTGGGGAGGAGGCGCCGCCGCCCCTCGCCAACTCAACCTAACCGCCGCACGCTTTAGGCCGCCCGGACCGCGCGTTTCTCAGTCCGCAGGCGCTCTTGTTTGCGCTGCGTTCGCAGCCTTGGCATGCGCGATGGCGCTCGCCACCGTCGCCATCGTCGGCATGGCCGCCGAGCTGCATGGTCTCGACCGCGGTCGAGGGCACGATGACGATGGTGGCGTTGCTGCGCTTCAAGCCCTCGTAGAGCATGTTCATCGCCCTTAAGTGGAAGGCGGTCGGGTTGTCGGCGTAGGTCTTGGCCGCCTCGCCGAATTTCTCCGCCACCTGCCGCTCGGAATCGCCCAGGATCACGCGCGCCTGCCGCTCGCGCTCGGCCTGGGCCTGCATCGACATCGCATCCTGGAGGGCGGCGGGGATCTGCACGTCCTTGACCTCGACCGAGATGACGTTGACCCCCCAGGGCTCGGTGCGCGCGTCGATGATGCGCTGCAATTCGGCGCTCAATTTCTCGCGTCCCTCGAGCATGTCGGCGAGCATGGTCTTGCCGATCACGTCGCGCAGCGCAGTCTGCGCCGCCCAGTTGATCGCCGAGACATAATCGGCGACGTCGAGCGCCGCCATCTTGGGATCGACCACCTTCCAGAACAGGACCGCGTCGACGTCGACCGGCACGGTGTCGCGGGTCATCGTCTTTTCCGCTTTGAACGTGGCGGTGATGACGCGAATGTCGATCCGGTAGGCGACCGTGTCGAGGATCGGGATGATGAAGAAAAGTCCCGGTCCGGCGAGCCTGTGGAACCGTCCGAGCCGAAGGACGACCACCCGTTCCCACTGATTGGCGACCTTGACCGCATTGGCGACGATCGAGGCGACGAGGAAGCTCACGATCGCGACCGTGAGGCCGGCGCCCGGACTCTCCGGACTGAACATCGAATAGGCCAGAAGGAGGCCGGCGGCGAAGATGAGGACGAAGATCAGCCCCGGAAGCGCATTTCGCTGTGGCATGCGAAGCCTCCTTCAATTCAGCCCCGCCCATAGCGCGCCAGTTCGGCGGCGCGCTGTCTTCCACCCGATATGTGGGGCGCATTTCGATTTGGCGCCAGACCTCTTGGCCCCGATAGGCGCCGAAAAAAGCAATACGGCGCCCGCGGCGGAATCAGTCAAACGTCTGGAAGCTCACTCTCTCATTCGGATTCGCTCTTCGGACGCGTCGCAACCGCTGCGCGTCGGGGGGCGCGCGAACTCGGCTCGAATTGACTTTCGTTTCCCCGTTCCGATAGTCCAGCCGACGGCGTCGCATCGGGTGGAGCGACCGCGGTCGGGCGCCGAATCCTCGGCGCGGATCGGCTCCGCTGGAGCCTTCCGGCCGCGTCAATCGACGATCGCTACGGAAAGCCGCACGATGAAGGCTGAAGCGCAGTCGAGCAACGTCCGCGCTGCCTCTTTTGCTCGTTCAATCGCGATCTGGGGGCCGGGCCTCCTCGTCATGCTGGCCGACACCGACGCCGGCAATGTCGTGACCGCCGCCCAGGCCGGCGCGCAGTGGGGCTATCGTCTGCTGCCGCTGGTGCTGGCGCTGATTCCGATGCTGTACATGGTCCAGGAACTGACTGCCCGGCTTGGGCTCTACACCGGGCGCGGCCACGGCGAACTCATCCGCGAACGGTTTGGCCTTGGCTGGGCCTGTGTTTCGACTCTCGGCCTCGCGGCGGCGGTCGTGGGGTCGCTGATAACCGAGTTCACCGGCGTCGCGGGCGTCGGCGAGCTGTTTGGCCTCTCGCGCAGCCTGACCCTCCCGCTGGCCGCGGCGACGTTGCTCATCATCGTCGCCAGCGGCTCCTACAAGCGGGTCGAGCGCGCGGCGCTCCTGATCGGCCTCTTCGAGCTTGCGTTTTTCGTCGTCGCCTGGCGGGCTCACCCCGGCCTTGCGGCGCTGGCGAGGGATGCGGTCGACCTCCCCATCCGCGATAGCAGCTTCCAGCTCTTGGTTGCGGCCGTCATCGGCGCGACCTTCAACCCATGGATGATCTTCTACCAGCAGTCGGCCACCGTGGACAAAAGGCTGCAACCTGGCGATCTCGTCCATGCGCGGTGGGACACGGGCGTCGGAGCGATCCTGACCCAGTGCCTTACCGGCGCGGTGCTGGTCGCCGCCGCGGCCGCCTTCGCCACCGGGTCGCCGAGCGCTAGCCTCACGAGCGTAGGCCAAATCAGCGGCGCGCTGACGCCCGTCCTGGGCGAGAGCGCCGGACGAATGGTGTTCGGCGCCGGCGTGCTCGGCGCCTCGCTGGTCGCGGCGATCGTCTCCTCGCTGGCGCTCGCCTGGGGCGTGGGCGAGGTCGCAGGGTACCGCCGGTCGCTCGAATACAAGCCGTTCGAAGCGGGATGGTTCTATGCCGTCTACGCCGCATGCGTGATCGGCTCCTGCGCCGTCGTCTGGCTCGCCTCGAGCCTCGTCTGGCTTAACATCGCCGCACAGGTCCTCAACGCCTTCCTGATGCCGCTCGTGATCGGCTTCCTGGTGGCGCTGGCGATCAAAGCCTTGCCCGAGCCGTACCGGCCTGGCGGCTGGTATCTCGGGTTGATCGTCGCCGTTTCAGCGCTAGTGTCGGCTGTCGGCATTTTCGGCGGCGTGCAGGCGCTGATATGACGGGCCGGCCGGCGGCGCCGCGGGAGGAAACGTGAACGTCATCGTCTACGCCATTCCGGTTTTCGTAGCACTTATGGCGGCGGAATTCGGGATCGGACTGGCGCTTGGGCGCAACGTCTATCGGCTCAATGACGCAATCGGTTCGCTGACCGCCGGAATCCTGAGTCAAATCTCAGGCATATTCATGCTGGCTTTGAGCGTCGGCGTGTATGTGCTCGTCTACGATCGCTTTGCGCTCTTTTCGCTCAGCCCGGGCGACTGGCGCGTTTGGGTCGGGGCGCTCATCGCCTACGATTTCTTCTATTATTGGAACCACCGCATCGACCATGAGGTCGGCATCTTTTGGGCGGCCCACGTCGTCCATCACCAAAGCGAGGCCTTCAATCTCTCGACCGCGCTGAGACAGCCGAGCTCGGGGGTCCTGCTCGGGTGGATTTTCTATCTGCCGATGGCGATCGCTGGCGTTCCACTTGTAGTGTTCGTCGCGGTCGGACTGATCGATCTTCTTTATCAGTTCTGGATTCATACCGAGCTTATCGGCAAGCTCGGCTGGTTCGACCGCATCTTCGCCTCGCCCTCGAACCACCGCGTGCATCACGGCGTCAACGACCAATATCTCGACAAGAACTACGGCGGCATCCTCATCCTGTGGGATCGCCTGTTCGGCACCTACGAGGACGAGGTCGAGCCGCCGGTCTTTGGCGTCAGGGGCGGCCTTGGCGCGTTCGATCCGATCTCCGCCAACCTCGCCTATTACGGGACCATGCTCGACCTTTGCCGGCGTGCGACCGACTGGCGCGACAAGATCCGCGTCTGGTTTGAGCCTCCAGGCTGGCTCCCGGCCAATCTGCGGCCGCCTGGGCCGCCGCAGCGGTACGACCCGATGGCGATGCGCCTCTACGATCCGCCGGCAAGCCGCGCAGCGTCGATCCTCGCCCTCGCGGCGCTCGTCGCCATGATCGGCGCGACCGCGGCGTTCCTCGTTACCGGCCCGCAGCTTCCGGTCGCCAACGCCTTCGGCATATTTGTCGCGCTTGCCGCGGCGCTCTGGGCGATCGGCTCGCTGCTCGATGGGCGCATCTCGGTTTGCGAAACGCTTTATGTCTTCGCCGCCGCGTCGGCATGCGCAGCCTACGCGCTCGACTGGCCGCTCGTGCAAGGCGTCATGAAGCCTTCGGCGATGGCGCTCTTGATCCTGGCGCTGGCGCCGCGCGAAGGGCCGAAAGACGTCAAGCGTCTGGTCCTCGCGGCGCTCGCGGCGTCGCTCATCGGCGATGCGCTGCTCCTGCGCCCTTCGCTGTTTCTGCCGGGCCTAGTCGCCTTCCTCACGGCGCATGGCTTCTACGTCGCCGCCTTTTCCCGCGGCGTCGGCTTTCTGCCCTCGCGCCCGGCGCTGGCGGCAGTTGCGGCGTTCGCGGCCCCCGTCCTTGTCTTTATTTGGCCGGGCGTCGGCCCCGACCTGAAGGCGCCGGTCGCGGTCTATGTCGGCGTGATCGCGCTGATGGCTGGGCAGGCGGCGGGGCGTGCGATCGTGCTTCGCGACGCCGCCGCCGTTCTGGTCGCGGCTGGCGCGCTCGCTTTCATGCTGTCCGACATGACGATTGCGCTCTCGAAGTTCGGCGATGTCGGTTGGCCCGCGGATCAATGGACGCTGCCGACCTATTATCTCGCGCAAGGGCTGATCGCGCTCTTTGTGCTGCCGCGCGGGCCTTACCGCATGTCTGATGCCGTAGCCCGGTGCGAGGCGGACCCGAGAGGGTAACGCGCTGCAATTTGTTTGCGAAAATCAGAAAACCGTGTTATACCTCTGCCCATTGGCCGGATCGATCCCCCCGCGTCTTGAAGATCCCCCGGCCGCAGGAAATGAAAAGAGGGGTTTCCGCTGTAGCCGATTGAAAAGTCTCGATTCGGACGAATAAGACCAAGCAAATCCATGCGTTGCTATTTGGATGGGCTTGGATGACCTGGGTAGGGTTGGCGTAATTTACGCCGTCGGGTCAAAGTGCTCACCTCGCAGCGCCCGCTTCGGCTGACGTGCGGGGTTGAAATGAAGTCACGCTTAGCCTTTCGGAGGAATGAATTGTACACGATTGTCCGCTCCGTGCCGGTATTTCTGGTCGCGAGTTTCGGCTCATGAGCGAGGCCGGACAGGGGCGCGGCGTTTGCCTGGTGATCGGCGCCGGCGACGGGCTCGGCGCGTCGATCGCGCGCGCCTTCGCTCGCGAGGGACTTCAAGTCTGCGTGACGCGAAGGCCCCGCCATACTGACGCCATCGACGCCCTGGCTGAGGCGATCCGCGCCGAAGGCGGCAAGGCTCATTCGTTCGGCCTCGATGCGCGGGTCGAAGCCGATGTCGCGGCGCTCGTCGGCCGAATCGAGCGCGAGATCGGCGCAATCGAGGTTCTGGTGTTCAACATTGGCGCGAACGTCCGTTTCCCGGTCGTCGAGACGACGACGCAAGTCTATTCCAAGGTTTGGGAGATGGCGGCGCTGGCCGGTTTCCTGGCGAGCCGCGAGGCCGCGCGCGTGATGATCGCGCGCGGGCGCGGGACGATCCTGTTCACCGGCGCGACCGCGAGCCTTCGCGGCGGAGCGGGCTTTTCCGCCTTCGCCGGCGCGAAGCACGCGCTCCGGGCGCTGGCGCAGAGCCTGGCGCGCGAACTGGGGCCGAAGGGCGTGCATGTCGCTCATGTCGTCATCGATGGCGCGATCGACGGCGCCTTCATCCGCGGCCTCTTGCCGGACGCCGCCGAGCGACTGGCGCGCGAGGAGATTTTGGCCCCCGACGAGATCGCCCGGAACTACGTCTGGCTGCATAGCCAGAAGCGCGGCGCCTGGACCTTCGAAATGGATTTGCGGCCGTGGAAGGAGACGTGGTGATGAGCGCGACGATCGAGTTCATCTTCGATTTCGGCAGCCCAAACGCCTATCTCGCCTACCGCGCGCTGCCGCCGATCCTCGAGCGGACAGGCGCGCGGCTGGTCGTGAACCCCTGCCTGCTCGGCGGCATCTTCAAGGCGACCGGCAATAGGCCGCCAACCATCGCGTTCACGCCTATCAAGGGTAAATTCGAGTACGAAATGCTTGAGGTGCGCCGTTTCATCGTTACGCATCGGCTCGAGAAGTTCCGCTTCAACCCGCATTTTCCCGTCAACACGCTGATGCTGATGCGTGGGTTCGTGGCCGCCGGAGAGGCGGGCTTGGAGGCGACCTACCTCGAGATGGGTCTCGAGGGCATGTGGGAGGAAGGCCTCAAGCTCGACGACAGGGAGACGCTCGCGCGCCGCATCGACGCCGCGGGCCTCGACTTGCCGAGCCTACTTACGGCGGCTGAGACCGAGCCGGTTAAGCGGAAGCTCGCCGACAACACCGCAGGCGCGGTCGCGCGCGGCGTGTTCGGCGCCCCGACCTTTTTCGTCGGCGACGAGATGTTCTTCGGCAAGGAGCGGCTTGGCCAGGTCGAGGAGGCGGTCAAGGCGGCGAGCGCGCGCGGCGACGCAAGCGCCAGCGACGCCAGCCAAATTCATCATAAAAATGCAATCACGCGTTCGTGACGGCAATCCCGAGAATTTTTACCGGTCCAATCGAGGGTTCGGTAATCGCTCACTGGGATTCTCCTTTTGGAGCGGGATCTTGCGACTTGAATGCAGGCCCCGTCGAACGCGTGGAGAATCCGATGACTCGAGTTCAAAACTTCCTCAGCGATGAATCTGGCGTGACGGCGATCGAATATGCGCTGATCGCCAGTTTGATCGCAGTCTTCATCATCGTCGCCGTCCAATATGTCGGCACCCAGGTGAGCACGGTGTTCACTGAAGTGGGCGGCGCCCTCAAGTAGGACGGGCTCGCGCGCTCAGAAAAGGGCGCGCCAGGCTGGCGTAGACGATCAAACCCGGCGCGTGGTTTGCACGGCGCGGTCGAGCGCGGAATATGGCGGGGCGTCTGTCGCCGGAGGACCTCGGTCCGCCCCGCCCATCGTTTCGCGCTGCGGCCGGCGGTTGTCGGCGCAGGCGCCTTTGGCGGCGAGGCGGCTCGGCGGTATCCGGGTCGATCCGGCGTGGGTGTCGATCTCCGGCGTCTCGTCCGGCGTCGAACACCAACCGGCTGTTGTTTTCCATCCGCAGGCGCATGCAACGACGGTCGCCTAGCAAGCGCGCGCCGCCGAAGAGATGCGAGTCGCCGTCGATCTGGCCCTGATACCTGCTGAGCCTCTACGCCGGCGGGATCGTTTCGAACGTGTACGCGGGCATTGCGAACGGCTTCCAGCAACTCCAGACGGCCAATCCGAGGGCCGGCCTGCGCGCCAAGTTCTCAGAGCAGCGATCCACCGCGCCTGGAATGGCGGAGGTCAGCACCGTAGAGTGACCCGTCGCCGAGCCTCAGGCGCACGGCGCTTCTATCGACGCGGCGGAGCGGCGCATGGACAATCCTCTTCGGCTGGCTGCCGATCCTAGCGCGTGGGCGGCGCTGGCGACGCTGATCGCCATGGAGGTCGTGCTCGGCCTCGACAATCTGGTGTTCATCGCCATCCTGTCGAACCGCATCGACGAACGCCGGCGGGGGTTGGCGCGCAAGCTTGGCTTGTCGCTGGCGCTGGTGTTCCGGCTCGCGCTTCTCGCCTCGGCGTCGTGGGTCGTGCGGCTAACGGCGCCAGTGGCGGCAGCGTTCGGGCACGCATTCTCCGTGCGCGACCTGCTGCTGCTGGCGGGGGGCCTGTTCCTGGTCTGGAAGGCGACGACGGAAATCCATCACCGGGTCGATCCCGACGACGACGGCGGCGCTGAAAGGCAAGCCTCTCCGCTCGCCCTCGGCGCCGGCTTGGTCCAGATCACCATAATCGATATCGTGTTTTCGATCGATAGCATCATCACCGCGGTCGGGATGACCGAGCATTTTCCGATCATGGTAACCGCCGTCGTCGCCGCAGTCGGGGTGATGATCGCCGCGTCCGGGCCGCTCGCGGCGTTCATCCACCGCAATCCGACGGTGCTGATGCTGGCGCTGAGCTTCCTGCTCATGATCGGCATGACGCTGATCGCCGACGGATTCGGCTTTCACATCGAAAGGGGCTATGTTTACGCGGCTATGTTCTTTTCGTCCCTGGTCGAAGGGCTCAACGCCCTGGCCAGGCGCAAGGTCAGGCGGGCGAGGTGACGCTGTCTTCACTCCTCCTGTTCGCCGCGGTCTATTTCGCTGCGGTGGCGACGCCGGGTCCGGGCGTCGCGGCGCTTGTCGCCCGCGTGCTCGGCCAGGGCCTAATGGGCGTGGCCCCGTTCATCGCGGGCTACTTTGTCGGCGACCTGATCTGGCTCATGCTGGCTGCGACCGGACTTGCCGTCGTCGCCAAGGCCTTCGCGGGCGCGTTCGTCGTCATTAAATTCGCCGGCGCCGCCTATCTGCTTTATCTCGCGTGGAGAATGGCGACCGCGCCCGCTGTCGTGGAGGCGTCGGCGCCTACGGAATCCGCCGGTTGGCGCGCCTTTCTCGGCTCGCTGTCGCTGACCCTCGGCAATCCGAAGGTGATGGTCTTCTTCCTCTCGATCATGCCGCTGGTCATCGATGTGAGGGCGCTGACCCCGGTCGCGTTCGCGGAACTTGCCGCCGTTTCGGCAGTCGTGATTTTCTCGACGCTCGCTCTTTACGCCCTCGCCGCCAACCGGGCGCGCGCATTCTTGCGCTCGACCAGGGCGATGCGGTTCGTGCATCGCGCCGCCGGCGGGATGATGGCGGGCGTCGCGATCGCGGTCGCCGCGAGGTAAAGCGTGGCGGATCTTCTGGCGATTGGCGAGGCGCTGGTCGAGCTCAACCAACCCAAGGCCGGCGCGCCGTATGTGCAAGGGTTCGGCGGCGACACTTCGAACGCGATGATCGCCGCCGCGCGGCTCGGCGCCGACGCGGCCTATTTCACAGCGGTCGGCGCCGACCGCTTCGGTCAGGCGCTGACGGAGCTCTGGCTCAACGAAGGCGTCGACGCCAGCCGGATCGTCGTCAACGGCGGCGCCCACACCGGGCTCTATTTCGTAACTCACGGCCCGGGCGGTCACGAGTTCTCCTATTTGCGCGCGGGCTCGGCGGCGAGCCGGATCAGCGAAAGCGACCTGCCCGACGATCGCATCCGCGCCGCCAAGATTCTGCACGTCTCCGGCATCAGTCAGGCGATCTCGTCCTCGGCCGCCGACGCCGTGTTCGCCGCCATCGACATGGCGCGCGACGCCAAGCGGCTCGTCTCCTATGACCCGAACCTGAGGCTGAAGCTGTGGCCGCTGCGGCGGGCGCGCGCGATCATTCACGAGGCGATGCGGTCATGCGACATCGCGCTACCCGGCCTCGATGACGGGCAGGCGCTGACCGGCCGCAGCGACGCCGATGCGATCGTCGATTTCTATCTCCGGCTCGGCGCGCCGGCGGTGGCGCTCAAGCTCGGCAAAGAGGGCGCGATCGTCGCGACGCCGAGGCGCCGCGAGCGCATCGCCGGTCGTCAGGTCGCGGCGGTCGACGCCACCGGGGCGGGCGATTGTTTCGACGGCGCCTTTCTCGCCGAATACCTCCTTTGCGCCGATCCGTTCGCCGCAGCCCGCTTCGCCAATGTCGCGGCGGCACTGTCGACCCTGGGCTACGGCGCGGTCGCGCCGCTGCCGCGCCGGGCCGACATCGAGGCGGCGGTCGCGGCCAGCAACGGGGGGCGGTAGGGGCGGCGTTGACGCCAACCCTTATTGTTTCGCTTCCGCATGCGGCCACGCGGCGCGATAGGCGGCCTCGACATACGGGCCGCATGCGAGCGGCGCATAGGCGGTTTCGCCCTCAACTCCTGCGAGCGGCGTGATCACCGCAGCATAATCCGGGTTGGCGAAAAACGGCACGGAGATGCGATCGCGGCCGGTCCGGTTGCGAACGCGGTGAGGGGTCGAGACGAAGCGACCGTTGGTCCAGCGCTGCATCATGTCGGCAATGTTAACGACGAGAGAGCCGGGGATGGGCGCGGCGGCGATCCAGCGCCCTGCGCGGGTCCGGACCTCGAGCCCGCCGACGTCGTCTTGCAAGAGGATGGTGAAGGCGCCGGTGTCAGTATGCGCTTCGACGCCCTCGGCGTCCAGAATCGGGCGGCTGCGGCGGGTAGTGCAGCAGACGCAGCTGGGTCAGCGGCTTGCGGAAATAGGCGGAAAAGAATTCGTCCGGCAGGTCGAGGCCGCGTGCGAAGGCTGAGAGCAGGAGATGCGTGAGCTCCATCATCGCGGCGAAATAGGCTTCCATGGCGGCGCGAAACGCCGGCGCTGCATCGGGCCAGCGGTTTGGGCCGCACATGACGTTGCCCACGCGCACGTCCGGGTCGTCTGGCGGCAGGTCGAGCATCATCTGGAACGCTTCGAGCATCCGGCGAGGCTTGTCAGGGCCGACAATGCCCATCGGCACATAGCCGCGGAAGTTCGGCGAGGTCTTGACGTCGAGCGCGTCGCGAAGGGCCTGCGGGGTGGCGAAGAACCAGCGGGCGGCGGCGAAGATACCGGCGATTGTCGCCTCGGAGACGCCGTGCCCGGTCACGTACAGGAACCCCGCGGTCTCGCACGCCTCGACGATCCGCTCCGCGACGTCGTCGACAGCTCGGCCCTTTCGCAACGCCGCAATGTCGATGAGCGGGATCCCGGTGAAATCCTCTCTCGCCATTGAGTTGTCTTACCCCTTTCATTCCTCGGGCGCGATAGCTCGCGCAGGCGAGACTGGCGAAACCGGGTCGCGGCGCGATCTCGAATCGCTTAAGGTGCGCCTCGAAACAATCGAGGCGCACTCGGGCTCCCCTCTTTCGTTGCTCAAGCGTGACGACGAGGCCGATGGGCGGCCGCGCCACTGACTCGGCCCCAGCGCAAGCTGCAAGCGCTTTGACGGCGCCCGCGTTTGGCGCCAACCTTCAGTTTGTCATGGACCTTGCGGCCTTCCGGTCTTCGCTAGGCGCTTCCTCGCCGCCGTCGGATCTCACCCCGGCGCTGCGCGCGCTGTGGCTCGACGCGCGGGGAAATTGGGGCGGTGCGCACGACGCGGCGCAGGCGAACGAGGGCGGGGCGGGGGACTGGGTGCACGCCTATCTGCATCGCAAGGAGGGGGACGCCGGCAATGCCGCCTATTGGTACCGCCGGGCCCGCAAACCGGTCTGCCGGACTTCGCTCGACGAGGAATGGGCGGCGATCACGCGCGCGCTGCTGAAGGAGGAGGGCGGCGAGGCGGCATGAGGCCGCGGCGGTGCTGGCGTCATGCCAACGGCCGGGGAGCGGCCGATTGGGAATCCAGAGTCGCTTCGGTCTGCCGGGAATGACAGTGCGCGGCGTCGAAGGGCCGCCGCGTGCGCGCTCATCCGTGAGCGTGGACCAGCCAGAGCGAGATCGCCGGCACGTAGGTCACGGCCATCAGCACGCCGAACATCACGAGGTAGAAGGGCCAGATCTCGCGCATCACATCCTCGATCCTAACCTCGCCGACCGCGCAGCCGACGAACAGGATCGAGCCGATCGGCGGATGGCAGAGGCCGATGCCAAGGTTCAGCATCATGATCATGCCGAAATGGACCGGATCGACGCCGAAATTCTTCATCACGGGCAGCAGGATCGGGGTGCAGATGAGGATCGCCGGGGCCATGTCGAGAAGGCAACCGAGCACCAACAGCACCACGTTGATCAGCATCAGGATCACGTATTTGTTGTTTGAGACTGTAAGGAAGGCGGCGGTGATCTTCGCCGGCGCCTGCATGAGCGCCATCGCGTAGCCGACCGCGGAGGCAAATGCGATCAGCGTCATCACCATTGCGACCGTGCGCAAGGCGCGGTGGACGAGGCCGGGCAGATCGCGCCAGCGAAAATCGCGATAGACGAACATGGTGACGAAGAGCGCCCAGACGCAAGCGACCGCGCCGGCTTCGACCGCGGTGAACACGCCGGCCAGAATCCCGCCGAGGATGATGAAGAGCGTAATCATGCCCCAGAACGCCGACACCGCCATGCCGAACGCCGCGCGCGGCGCAACCGGTTCGCCGGTCGGGTAGCGGTTGCGATAGGCGATGACGAGACAGAGGACGGCGAGCGAAAATCCGAGCAAGAGCCCGGGCATCACCCCGGCGAGGAACAGACTCAGGATCGAGATCGTTCCGCCGGTCGCCAGCGAATAGATGACCGCGTTGTGGCTCGGCGGGATCAGAAGCGCCTGCACCGAAGCGCTCATGGTGACGTTGGTGGAGAAGACACGCGGATAGCCGGCCTCCTCCATTTGCGGAATCATCACCGAGCCGACCGCCGAAATATCGGCGACGGCGGAGCCGGAGATGCCGGAGAGGAAAGTCGTGGCCACGATGTCGACGATCGCCAAGCCCCCGCGGAGGCGAAAGACGCCGACGAGCGCATTGGCGAAGGCGACCAGCCGGCGCGCCATGCCGCCCTCGGCCATGATCGCGCCGGCGAGCACGAAGAAGGGGATGGTCAGCATCCCGAATTTCGACACCCCCGCCGAGACCTGCAGCATGATCGCCTCAGGCGGGATGTCGAGCTGCCAGGCGGCGGCGAGCGCCGCGAGGCCCAGTGCATAAGCGATCGGCACGCCGATCGCGATGCAGCCGAACAGCGCGCCGATGACGACCAGGGTTTCCATTGGCGCGTCTCGGCTAATCGAATGGGACGACGACGCGCCCACCGGGCGGGGGTGCAGAAGGACGCCCGAGAGCCAGGCGTTCGATCACGAACAGCATGAGGCAGAGGCCACCAAGCGGGATCGGCAGATACGTGACGCCGACCGACAGAACCGGGAACTCGGCGATTGACTGGTTCCAGGTGTCTCCGCACAGTCGATAGCCCCAGACCGCCATGAAGACCGCGAGCGTCGCGACCAGCAGCTCGGCGGCAAGATCCGCCAGGCGCCGCGGCGCCGGCGGCAGATGATCGCGGAGGAAGGTCACTTGCATGTGCTGCCCGACGCGGTAACAGGCCGCGGCGCCGAAAAAAGTCAAAACAATCGACAACAAAATTGCAGCCGGCTCCGGCCAGGATGCGGCGCTATTGAGTACATAGCGGGTGAAGACGCTCCAGGGGATGATGAGCGTGATCAGCACCAGCGCGACGCCGGCGGTGGTTGCGCAAACGATGTAGAGGAGGTCCATCGCCTGCCGAAATGCGGCCCGCATGCTTTGATCCTCCCCTCGGCCGGCGCCCGCGCTACTGCACCGCCTCGATGCGCCTGATGAGATCGCTGAACTGGGGCGCGTATTTCGCCCAAACTGGCGCTTCGGCGTCTTGGAAGGGCTTTTTGTCCGCGATCTCGATGACGACGATGCCCGCCTCCTGCATCTTCGCCCGCGCCTTGGCCTCGTAGGCCTTCCAATAGGCGCGCTCGTCCTGTTGCGCCTGTTTCCCAAGCTTCAGGATCAGCGCCTGGTCGCTCTCAGAGAGCTGATTGAACACGCGCTTCGAGAACACCAGGATTTCCGGCAGAATCAGGTGCTCGGTCAGCGAGTAGTAATGAGCGGCCTGGTAATGGTTGTCGAACACGAAGCTCGGCTGGTTGTTCTCCGCTCCGTCGACGACGCCGGTCTCGAGTGCGGTGAACACCTGGTCATAGCCCATCGCCACGCCGTTGCCGCCGAGCGCGTTCATCATGTCGACGAACATAGGGTTGCCCATCACCCGCATCTTCAAGCCCTTGAGGTCGTCGATGCTGCGGATCGGCCGCTTGGTGTCGTACATGTTGCGCGCGCCGGAATCCATCCATGAGAGGCCGATCAGATTGGCGGTCGGATGATGGGTGACCTTGTCGAGCAGCTCCTGCCCAATCGGGCCGTCGATCACCGCTTCCATATGTGCGGTGTTGCGGAACAGGAACGGCAGGCTGAAGACGTTCAGATCTCCGACCACCGGCCCGAGCGCGCCGACGCTGACCCTCGCCAGCGCGATCGCGCCGATCTGCGCCTGCTCGATCGCCTCCTTCTCGCCGCCGAGTTGCATCGAGGCGTACATCTGAACGCTCAGGCGCCCGTCAGTCGCCTTGGCGAGCGCCGCGCCCATGTCCTCGACCGCCGCAACCGTCGGATAGCCTTCCGGATGAACGTCCGATGCTTTGAAGACGAGCCTCTGGTCAGCGGCGGCGGCCGAACGGATGGCGATCAGGGCCGCGCCGCCAGCCGCTGCGGCCCCGATCAAAATCGCGCGACGCCTGGCGATCATGGTTTCCTCCCAGCGGACCGGACGTTCGATTTCTGCTGCGGTCATACGATGACCGACATTTGCGTGGCAAGCAGCGCCCGCGGCCAAGACCCACCCGAGCGCGGGAGCGCCCCGCCGCCACGCAGGCCAAAAACCGGCGACGTCCCCGCGCTCATCCGGGACGGCCCTTGAGATCATCGAAGAACGGCTTTTCGGCCTTCACACGCTCAGCGCGCGCGACGTAGAGAGACTGTCGAACTTACAGTCTCGGGGCAGGGAGGCTAAGACAATGGCGTCGGATAGTCCAAAGACATACGCATTGCGCTCCAGCGTAACGGAGCATCGGCGCCTCGTGCGTCAGGCTTGGCTGCTCGAGCCGCTAACGGAACGGCTGCTTCGCGAAGCTGGCGTCGGGCAGGGTATGCGAGTGCTCGATCTCGGATGCGGCATGGGGGATGTCAGCATGCTGGCCGCTCGGCTCGTTGGGCCCTCCGGCCGCGTCGTTGGCGTTGACCGAGATGACATGGTGCTGGCCAACGCCAGCCAGAGAGCCGAAGCCGCGGGATATGAGAACATCAGGTTTGTTCATTGCGACGTTGCCGATTTGCCTCCGAGCAAGCCGTTCGACGCCGCCATCGGCCGCCTCATCCTGTCGTTTCTGCCCGACCCGGTCGCGGTATTGAAATCGCTTTGCGCTCTCGTTCGCCCAGGCGGCGTATTCGCGTTTCAGGAGGTGAGCTTGGCGAACACGTTGGCGCAATCGGCGCATTTGCCCCTCCGCAGGGAGGTGTGGTCGCTCATTCACGACACGCTGGCGCGAGGCGGCGCGCGCACAAACAATGAGCTTTTTCTCTATCGCGACTTCCAGGCGGCGGGTCTGCCGCCGCCGACGCTGCGAAACGAGCTGCTGCTCGGCGACACCGCGGAGATCCGGAGCTATCTCCTCGACCTCCTGTCGGCGATGTGGCCCATAGTCGGCGAGTACCAGGCGGCGCGCGACAAACTCGGCGAGTTCGACACGCTGGCCGCCCGGCTTGACGCCGAACTCGACGCCAGCAATTCGTTCGCCGCTTGCCCCGGCGTCGTGAACGCATTCGCGCGGCGGCCTTAGCGGGTCGACGAGCTGCCGCTCATCCCGCGCGCTTGCGCCAGCGGGCCCGCTCGTTGATTTGCCGCGCGAAGCAACCGAAAGACACGCACGACATGTAAACCTTAAAGGAAAGCACGGTCGGATCGTCGAGTAAGCTTGGTGAAATCTTCGCCATTGACAAAACGGGCAATAATGCGGAAGATGAATTTTATTTCATCGATTGAATCTGTTCAAAATTAAGCGGTGTGGCGACAGCATCAAAGGGAGGACGACATGGCGGGCTCGGTCGAGTCGCGGCTCAGCAACATCGAAGAGCTGTGCATCATCATCATCATCATCATTTGGGGCGGCGGCGGGCGCGGACCCGGACATCCGCCGAGTGACAGCATCGCCAACGATACGACCCGGATGGAGGCGCTGATGAGGCTTGTCCGTCCGCACGGCGATCCGCCGGTGGTTGATCTTGCCAGGATGCCCGCCGAATCGATCGAAAGCCGTCTGCTCCAGGTCAATGCGGAATTGACGCGGCTCAGGTCGCACGAAGCCGAGCTGAGCGCGCGGCTCAAGGAACTGCGGGGCGGCAAGGCGAAGTAGCCCGATCGCGCGCCTGAGACCGGCTGAAAAGGCGCCTGCTTGCGCAGGGGAGGTCCGCTTGTCCGCAGAGTTCCACGCCCTCGGTGCTTCTGATCGGCTTTCAGGACCAGGACAACCTGGGTCTGCGCTACTTGCTGTCGTCGGTGCGGCAGGCGGGCTTCGCCGGCCGCATCGAGACTTATACCTCCGAGCCCGGGCCGATCGTGGCGATGGCGGAACGGCTCAAGCCCGACGTGATTGGGTTCTCGCTGATCTTCCAATACATGTCGCCGGCGTTCGGGCGGGTAATCGAAGCGTTGCGCGCTTCCGAATGCGCTTCACACATCACCATCGGCGGACACTATCCGAGCTTCGATCCCGCCGAGGTTCTGCAGCGGATCCCAGGGGTGGATTCCGTCGTTCGCTTCGAAGGCGAGCGCACCCTGGTCGAGCTGGTGCAGAAGCTGAGCCGCGGCGAGGACTGGCGCTCAATCGCCGGCATCGCCCACAGGCGCGGCGAAGAGGTCGTCGTCGAACCCGCTCCGGCCGGTTCTCGACGACCTCGACCTCCTTCCTTTCCCCGATCGCTCCGACATTGACTACCGGGCCCAGGAATTGCCGATGGCCTCGGTGCTCGGCAGCCGGGGATGTCCGTGGGATTGCAGCTTCTGCAGCATCCGGCCGTTCTACGAGGCCCAGGGGGGCAAGCTCAGGCGCTTGCGCGCGCCCGCAGCAGTGGTCGAGGAGATGCGCCAGCTCCATTTCGAGCAGGGCGCGGAAATGTTCCTGTTCCAGGACGACGACTTCATGGCGACCGGCCGGCGCGCGCGCAAATGGGCCGAGGATATCGCCGACGGAATCATCGCAGCAGGACTGAAAGGCCGGATCGCCTTCAAGATCAGCTGCCGCTCGGACGAGGTCCATCGCGACACCATGGCTCGCCTGGTCGAGGCCGGGCTCACCCATGTCTACATGGGCGTCGAGAACGGCGACGACCAGGGCCTCGCTAACATGAGCAAGCGGATGAAGGCGAGCGCCCATTTCGCCTCCGGCGAAATCTTGCGCTCCCTCGACCTGTCGTTCGACTTTGGCTTCATGCTGCTCGAGCCCTACAGCACGATCGAGATCGTCCGCAACAACATCGCCTTTCTCGATTCCTACGTCGGCGACGGTTGGACTGTCGCGGGGTTCTGCCGGACGCTGCCCTATGCGGGCACGCCGCTCAAGGCCCAGCTCGAAGCGGAAGGGCGAATGCTCGGCACGCCGTTCGAGCCCGACTACACCTTCCTCGACCCGAAGCTCGACCTTTTCTACGACTGGATGCTGCTGACCTTCCACGAACGCAATTTCACCAACACAGGCCTCAACGAGGTGCTGCGCCGGCTCAATTTTGAGGCCCGTCTCAAACTATGGCGCCGCCGCAAGTTCCAGGCGACTGAGGGGGCCAAACTGCAGCGCATCACCGCCGAGTGTAACGGACACGCCCTCTATTGCCTGCGCTCGGCGCTCGACTACATTGAGGCGACGCCGGCCGACAAGATCGACATCAGAAGCGGGTATCTCGGCAAACTGACCGCCCATGAGAAGACGCAGGAACGCGGCATCAGGGCCGAGCTCCGCGGCCTCTATTCCACAAGCCCCGAATGGGAGCAATTGCTTGGAGGGGCTGAGTTCCTGCGCTCGTTCGGCGGCTTCGACAACGCCTGGACGCTGGCGCCGCAGGACTTGCCCGCGTCAGGCTAGGGCCGCCGCCTCACCGAAGCGCACGCGCAAACGGTAGCATCCCGCTGCAGTTCCCCGTAAACATCCGCGTTCGTCGCGCAGCCGTTTCCGCGCGATCAACGGGGGGAGCCAGAGCCGATGCCTGTCATTGTCGCCTTCGGCGATTCCAATACCTGGGGCTCCAATCCGGCCACGGGCGAGCGATTGCCGCGCGCGCAGCGCTGGCCGACGGTGTTGCAGGGCGAGCTCGGGCCCGAGTTCGAGGTGATCGCCGAGGGACTGCGCGGCCGGACGACGGTGCACGACGATCCGATCGAGCCCTATCGCTCAGGCGCCGATGCGCTGCCGCCGTGTTTGATGAGCCATGCGCCGGTCGATCTCGTCATTCTCGCGCTCGGCTGCAACGATTTGAAGAAGCGGTTCTCCCTTTCTCCCTTCGACATCGCCGCGGGCGCCGCGCGCCTCATCTTCCTCGTTCGCGCTTATGGCGAGGGCCCGGATGCGCGCCCGCCCAGAATCCTGCTCATCGCGCCGCCGCCGCTCGCCAAGCTCACCGGCTATGCGGAGATGTTCGAAGGAGGAGCGGAAAAGTCGCGTCTGCTCGGCCAGCGCCTCGACGAGATCGCGAGGGAGGCGGGCGTCGCGTTCCTCGACGCCGGGGCAGTCATCCGTTGCTCCGACCGCGACGGCATCCATTACGAGCCCGACCAGCACGCATTGCTGGGTCGTGCGGTGGCGCAGGCGGTTCGCGGCGCTCTCTCGGCCTCGGCGGCCTAGCGCGTCGAGACGGCCGGCGGCAGCCGCCGCTGTCGATGCAGCCGTAGGTGACGCAGTCCTCGGGATTGCATTTCAATCTCTGTCGAGGAGCTGGGTTTGAGCAAAAAGCGCGTTCTCGACCGCTTCGGATAACGGTCAGAAGCCGCCGCCGCCGACGTCGACGCAGCCCCATTTGGAGCAATCGTCGGGATTGCGGCTCAGCCCGTCGGTTTCATGAATGTTGTAAGGGTAGCCGTAAGGGTTGGTAGGGTCTCTGAAGATCCTCGGCAGCTTGTCCGGGGGCAGTTTGCTCGCGGCCTCTGCGGTGAGATTGGGAATGTTTCTCTCAGTTTGGCATGCCGCAACGCCAGCCGCCAGCGCCGTGGTAAGCGCGAGCCGGAGAATAATCGAACATCTCATTGGCGCGCCTCCTCCTGCGCTTGGCGGACGGCCCCATAGAACCTCCGTTCCGACCAACTCGACCATGTTCGCTTATCTCGGTATTGGGCTGATGGGCGCCTAGGTCAAAACTTTAATTTATGTTCGCCGCCGCAGGCTTAGTTCGCGTGCGCGGCGGCCCGATCGCCAAGCCCCTGGACCATACCTCGGATCGAAGGGGAAGGCGGTAGCGTCGGGCCGCGCGTTTCTCGATTGCGCGCAGGTGCAGCCGCGGTTAAAGCCAGCCAACAGACTTTTCTCTCCGCTGCGGACATCCGGCCCTTGAGCGTCGACGCGGACAGCGATGCGCTTGCCGCGCGCGATCTCTTGGCCTCCGCCGCGCGCGAGGCCGGGGCGCTGGCGCTCGAATTTTTCAGACCCGGAGCGCGCACCTCCGCGCAAGTCAAGACGAAAGCCGGCGGTTCGCCTGTGACGGACGCCGATCTCGCGGCGGATTCGCTGCTCGAGCGCCGGTTGCGGGACGCGTTGCCAGAGTCGGGTTGGCTCTCCGAGGAGACCTTGGACGATTTCGAGCGGCTGGCGCGCAGCAGTCTGATCGTCGTCGACCCGATCGACGGCACGCGCGCATTTATGATCGGCGATCCGCGCTGGGCGGTCTCGGCTGCGCTTGTGGTCGACGGGCGCCCGATCGCCGGTGTCGTGCATGCCCCGGCGCTCGACGAAACCTATGCCGCCGCGCGCGGCGGCGGTGCGACATTCAACGGCGCGACGCTCATCGCCGGCGCCGATTGGCCGCCGCGCGTCGCCGCCGGCCCAAAGCCGATCATCCAGGCGATCGCGGCGACGCTCGGCTCACCGGTCGAGATCGCGCCACGCGTGCCTTCGCTCGCCTATCGCCTCTGCATGGCGGCGCGCGGCGCCGTCGATTTCGCCGTCGCGGCGGAGAATTCGCATGATTGGGATATCGCCGCCGCCGACATTCTGCTCGAAGAGGCTGGCGCGCGGCTCGTCGACGTTTCGGGCGAGCGGCTCCTCTACAATGCTCGCCACGTCCGCCGCGGCGCGCTCCTCGCTGCGCCGAACGGGGCCGCGCCTCGCTTGATCGAAGCCTTTCGCGCTGCGATTGGCGGACGGCCAGACTGATCGCCCGGGCGGGGCGCTCGACGGCTTGCGTTTTTGCCTCGACAAAGGCAAAGGCCGGTGAACCGCGCCGATCCGCGCAGCGCGTCGCAAGGACAATCCTCATGACCTCCCCCGATCCGAAGACCGAACACGAGACGAAGCGGCAGCTCCTCCACCTCGTGTTCGGCGGCGAGCTCAAATCGCTCGACGGCCACGAATTCCGCGATCTCGACCAAATCGACATTGTCGGCCTCTTTCCCGATTATGCCAGCGCCGAAAAGGCGTGGCGCGGCAAGGCCCAGGCGACGGTCGACAGGGCGCAGTTCCGCTACTACATCGTCCATCTGCATCGCCTCCTCGAACCGAACCTCGCGCCCCCGACCCGGACAGCCTGAGCGGTTCTATGGCGAGGCGCGTCGGCAGGTGGCGGTGGGCGCAGGAGGCGATCGGCTTCCTGCTCGCGTCCTACTTGGGCTTCGTTGAGCGCACGAGTCGGTTCACCACCGTTCCCGAAGACCTCGACGCCTTCATCAAGGAGGATAGGCCGCTAATCGTCGCGATGTGGCACGGCCAGCACCTGATGCTGCCCTTGGCGCGCCCCGATACGATGGGGCGGGTGGCGGCGCTCATTTCCCGGCATGAAGACGCGGGGGCGCAGGCCCTGGCGTTGCGGCGCCTGGGGATCGTGCCGGTGCGTGGCTCGGGAGGGCCGGCCGACCGCGCCTATTACAAAGGCGGCGTCCCTGCTATGCGCGAACTGATGCGGCAGCTCGAATTGGGCGCTTCCGTCGCTCTCACCGCCGATGTGCCAAAGCGCGCCCGCGTGGCCGGGCTCGGGATCGTCGCATTGGCCAAGTTCTCCGGCCGTCCGATCGTTCCGACCGCGGTGGTGACGAGCAGGCGCGTTCAGTTCAACACCTGGGACCGCGCTTCGCTCGGATTGCCGTTCGGGCGCGCGGTCGTCGTCGCCGGCGAGTTTATCCGTGTTTCGCCCGACGCGGACGAAGCAGAGATGGAGGCCGCGCGGCTCGCGGTCGAGCGGGGGCTCGACGAGGTGCATCGGCGCGCCTACGCCATGGTCGGCGCGACCGATCCCGGCGCCCACCTGAGACCGGCATGACGGCGCCGCTGTCGCTCATAGTCTATCGGTTGGCCTCGTTGTTGGCGACGCCGCTCGCCGGGCCGATCCTGGCGATGCGGCTCAGGCGCGGCAAGGAGGACCGGCGACGCGTCGGGGAGCGTCGAGGTCTGACCCGCCTCGCTCGTCCGCCGGGACCGCTCGTCTGGCTGCACGGCGCAAGCGTTGGCGAAGGCGCCGTGCTTCTGCCGTTCGTCGAGCGCATAACGCGCATGGGCGCGACCTCGCTGGTGACCACGGGAACTCTGACCTCTGCGGCCATGCTGGCGCAGCGCCTGCCGCCGGGGGCGATCCATCAATATGCTCCGCTTGACAGTCCGCTGTTCGTCCGCCGGTTCCTAAAGCATTGGCGACCCGATGCGGCGCTGGTGGCGGAAAGCGAGCTTTGGCCCAACATGATCGTCGAATTGAAACGGTCGGGGTCGCCGCTGGCTATGGTCAACGGGCGGATCAGCGAGCGGTCATACCGCCGCTGGATGAAGGCGCAGAGATTCATCGCCGCGCTCCTCGGGAATTTCGATCTGTGCCTCGCGCGGAGCGAAAGCGATGGCGCGCGGCTCGTCGCGCTCGGCGCCCCGAGCGTGCTCGTCGCCGGCGACGTCAAGTTCGACGCGCCGACGCTGCCGGCAGACCGGCGCGAGCTGGCCGAACTCGCCGGCCTTACCTCCGGCCGTCAGATCTGGATCGCCGCCTCGACGCACGAGGGCGAGGAGATGATCGCGGCGGAAGCGCACAAGCAACTCCGCCAGGTTTTTCCCGACGCGCTGACGCTCATCGCGCCGCGCCATCCCGAGCGTGGCGAGGCTATCCTGCAGCAGTTGGAGGGGCAGGGCCTTGTCTCGGCCTTGCGCTCGCGGGGCGACGCGATCGGGCCGGGGACTGCCGTCTATGTCTGCGACACGATCGGTGAATTGGGGCTCTTCTATCGCTTGGCGGGCGTGGTGTTCGTCGGCAAGTCTTTCGTCGCTGGCGGCGGGCAGAATCCGATCGAGCCGGCTAGGCTAGCTTCCGCCATTCTGCATGGGCCGATGGTCGCCAATTTCGCCGATGTCTATGCGGCGCTCGACAACTCCGGCGGAGCCCTCGCCGTCGCGCGCCCGGAAGACCTGGGAGATGCGCTGACAGCGCTCTTCACCAACGCAGGCCGCCTGCGCGCGATGGCGCGCGCGGCCGGCGATACGGTGGAGCGCCGAGCGGGCGCGGTCGACCGCTCGATGCGCGCGCTCAAGGCCCTGCTGCCGGCCGCCGGGGCGGCGCGGTGAGGGCGCCAGCCTTCTGGACTAAACCGCGCCCGACCCCGCTTGCACGTCTGCTTCGCCCAATCGGTTCGATTTACGGGCGAGCGACCGTGCGGCGCATGCGGGGCCCGGGCGACCGCGTCGGCGCGCCGACGATCTGCGTCGGCAATTTCGTCGCCGGCGGCGCCGGCAAGACGCCAGCCGCGATGGCGCTCGCGAGAATGCTAATCGGCAACGGCCGGCGCGTGGCCTTCCTGTCACGCGGCTACGGCGGGGCGGAGCGGGTGGAGCCGCTACTGGTCGACGCCAACGCCCATACCGCCGCGGTCGTCGGCGACGAGCCGCTGCTGCTGGCGAGGATCGCGCCGTGCTGGGTGGGCGCGGATCGCCTCCGAAGCGCCAGAAGCGCGGTCGAAGCGGGCGCGAACGCGCTCATTCTCGACGACGGCCTGCAGAATCCGGCGCTTGTCAAGGACCTGGCCTTCGCCGTCGTCGACGGCGAGACCGGCTTCGGCAACGGCTTGTGCGTTCCGGCCGGTCCGTTGCGGGCGCCGGTTTCGGCTCAGCTGCCGTTCGTGCGGGCGCTGATTGTGCTTGGCGGCGACGAACCGTCGCTTTCCGCGATCGCCGCCTCGGCGCCGGGCAAGCCTATGATCCGCGGCAGCCTCGAGCCCGATGCGCTGGCCATCGCGCCGCTGATTGGCCGCGAAGTGGTCGCCTTCGCCGGCATTGCGCGACCGGAGAAATTTTACGCGACCCTCCGCCGGGTCGGGGCGCAAATCGTCATGACCCGAGACTTCGCCGACCATCATGCCTACACGTCGCGCGAGATCGAGGCTCTGATCGAGGAAGCCGGACGGCGCGGCGCGCTCCTGGCGACGACCGAGAAGGACAGCGTTCGCCTTGGGGCCCGCCACGCCCGCGCCATCGTGACTCTGCCGGTGACCTTGCGCTTCGAGGAAACGGGCGTCGTGCAGCGGATGCTGCGCCAAGCGCTGCGCGCGGGGTGACCGCGCCGGCGGCAAACCGCATGCCATCCCCGAGCGGGCGCGGAACTGCCAAGCACAGCCGCGTTGGTCATATCCTTGCTCGCTGGAATCGTGCCGTAGCATTTTCGTCACCATATCCCGTTCGCCTCGCGACGCGGAGGCCGCCGGTTCGAACTGCTCGATCGCGGGCGCGCCGCCCTGGCCGATAAGCGGAGCGCCATCGTATTTGGAAGTCCAATCGGCATCACCGGGGCGTCGACGACGCGCAGACCGTCGGCCCCATGAACTTTAATTTCGTTATGCAACATGGTGCGAAAGAACCGCCAGCTGCGGCATGATTGCAGTCAGCGGCGCTGTGTCCTTCGGTCTGCAAGGGGCGTCGTTTTCCGGGGTCAGAGCAGCACGGAAGATCAAGCGAGTCGCCAAATCGCGCCCGAAACGCGAGCGGGAATTGCGCCTTGCGCGCGTGCGCTACGGCAGCCTCACCGTCGCTGTCGCGAGGCACGCGATTCCCTCGCCGCGGCCGGCGAATCCGAGGCCTTCGGTCGTCGTCGCCTTGACGCCGACGCGCGCGATGTCCAGGCCGGCGATTTCGGCCACCCGCGCCCGCATGGCCTCGCGATGGGGGCCAATCTTCGGCGATTCGCAGATGAGCGTCGCGTCGAGATTGACGATGAGGCCGCCGCGCGCGCGGACGCGGCCGGACGCATGGGCGAGGAAGACCTCGGACGCCGCTCCCTTCCATTGCGGGTCGGAGGGCGGGAAATGGGCGCCGATGTCGCCTTCGGCAAGCGCGCCGTAGAGCGCGTCGGCAAGCGCGTGCAGAGCGACGTCAGCGTCCGAGTGCCCCTTGAGCATCGCGGAATGGGGAACGCGGACGCCGGCGAGCCACACGTGGTCGCCAGGCGCGAAGGCGTGGACATCGAAGCCCTGGCCGACCCTTATCTCGCCCAAGCTCGCCGTGAGGCGGGCTTCGGCGGCGTTGAAATCCTGCATCGTGGTCACCTTGACGTTGGCTGCTTCGCCTTCGAACACGTAGGCCGTCGCGCCCGCCCATTCGGCGACCGCGACGTCGTCGGTAAGGCCGGCGACGCCGGCGGCGGCGGCGCGCCGGTGCGCCTCCAGGATCAGCGGAAAGGCGAACGCCTGCGGCGTTTGCACCGCTCTTAGCGCCGCGCGCGGCGGGGTCGCCAGCACCCGGCCGTCGGCGTCGACCTCTTTGACGGTGTCGCTCATCGGCGTTCCGGGCGCAGCCGCGCCATGGCGCTCGGCCGCCTGAACCGCGCGCGCAACGAGTTCGGGCGAGGAGAAGGGCCGGGCCGCGTCGTGGACGAGCACAATGTCGGGCGCGGCCGGGACAAGGGCTTCGAGCCCGGCGAGAACGCTTTGCTGGCGCGTTTCGCCGCCAATCGCGGGTGGTCCGATCCGCGATGCGGCGGCGTGCG
Organism: uncultured Alphaproteobacteria bacterium; assembly: GCA_963749715.1. Taxonomy (GTDB): domain Bacteria; phylum Pseudomonadota; class Alphaproteobacteria; order Rhizobiales; family Beijerinckiaceae; genus Roseiarcus. The sequence goes on along the minus strand of CAVVNR010000008.1, from coordinate 559,768 downwards.
TCACACGCGCCAGCGCTTGGTCGTAGAGAGCCCAGTCGTCGGGGTGGATGGCGATCGTCAGGGTCGAGAACGGCCAGCCCGCGACCAGCGCGTCGATCGTGTGGGAGAGCAGCGGGCGCCCGGCGCAATTCAGATATTGCTTCGGCCGCTCCGCGCCGAGCCTCAGGCCCCGTCCGGCGGCGACGACGAGAAGCGCGACCTTGATCGACGACAATAGAAGGCTCCCGGACTCGGTCGCAACGCTTTTCCAGCCCATTTGCGGCGGCGTCAACGCGGGGGCGCCAGCGGCCCCGTCTTGACTTGGCCCCGGCGCGCGCCGATCAATCGCGCCAACCCCCTGCCGGAAATCCGTCGTGCCGCTGAAACTGATCCTCGCCAACAAAGCCTATTCGTCATGGTCGCTCAGGCCGTGGATGCTGCTCGCCCATTTCAAGATCCCGTTCGAGGAGGTCGTTATCCCGATGGATCAGCCCGAAACGCGAGCGACAATGCTCAAATATGCGCCGACAGGAAAGTGCCCGTCGCTGCAGGACGGCAAGATCGCGGTCTGGGAGTCGCTGGCGATCATCGACTATCTCGCCGAGGCCTATCCCGAGAAGGCGATCTGGCCCGGGGGCAAGGCGGCGCGGGCGCATGCCCGCTCGCTCGCGAGCGAGATGCACGCCGGGTTCGGCGCACTGAGGCAGGCGTGTCCGACCAATTTCCGCCGGCCGGTGAGGGCGATCCCCCTTAGCGATGAGGTTCGCGCTGAAGTCGCCCGCATCGAAGCGGCCTGGGCGCACGCCCGCAAGACCTTCGGCAAGGGCGGACCCTATCTCTTCGGGCGCTTCTCCGCCGCCGACGCGATGTTTGCGCCGGTCGTCAACCGCTTCCACATCTATGATGTGCCGGTTTCCAAGGCGACCCGCGCTTATATGGAGACGATCATGGCCCTGCCGCAATGGAGGGCATGGATAGCCGACGCTGAGGCCGAGCCGTGGCGGATCGAACGCTATGACGCCATCTGACGAGAGCCGAAGGCGTTGAGACCGCCGGACGACAAGAGCGCCCCGAAGCGGGCGAGCGGTCGGAAGCCGAGACGCCCTCGGCCATACGTCCGCGACGTCGCCGGGCGGCGGATCATCGCCGAGGGTCTTGAGCGCAATTTCTGGACGGATCTTTATTTCAACGCCATGACGATGTCATGGCCGGCGTTCATCGCCGCGCTCGCGGCAGCGTTCGTGGCGCTCAATTTCGCCTTCGCGTTGGTCTATTTGTTGGGCGCGGAGCCTATCGCCAACGCACGCGACGGCAACCTGGCCGACTACTTCTTCTTCAGCGTCGAGACGACGTCGACGACCGGCTACGGCGACATGCATCCACAGACGCTGTACGGGCACATCGTCGCGACGGTCGAGAATTTCATCGGTGTGATGCTGCTGGCGACGATGACCGGCCTCGTGTTCGCGCGCTTCTCGCGTCCTCGCGCGCGCATCATCTTCGCCAAATATCCGGTCCTCGCCAGTCACAACGGCGCGCCCACGCTCATGTTCCGACTGGCCAACGCGCGCAGCAACTTCATCAGCGAGGCGACCGCCAAGGTGTGGAGCATCGGCGCCACCGTCTCGGCGGAAGGGAGGCGGATGGTCGGCTTCGAGCGGATGCGGCTCCTCAAGTCGGAAAATCCGACATTCGCGTTGAGCTGGACGCTGTTTCACCCGATCGACGAGCAGAGTCCGCTGTTCGGCATGGACAAGGATACGCTGATGACGAGTGGGATGAATTTCGCCGTCATCATTGTCGGTTTCGACGAGACCTCGGGCCAGACGTTGCATGCGCGGGACGTCTTCGCCGCCCAGGATGTGCGCTGGGGGCAGGAGTTCGCGGACATCATTTGGATCGACGACCAGGGCTTGCGCCACATCGACTACGCCAAGATCGATGAAACGAGACCACCCACCCGGCCCCCGGCAACCGTGGATCGCGCGCCTTCGCCGAGGCGGGAAATGGAGCCGACCGTTGGCGCGATCCAGTCGACGGAAGATAAACGGCCGTGATCCCCGTCCTTCCGTAAAGTCGGGGCCCGGCAACCACTATATGTTGCAAATAAACAACATGATGCATGCTCCAGCGGAAGCCAAGCATTCGCTGAATCAAATTATGACATCGGCAACAGCTTTGCCCTCAGTGTCACGGGTGAACAACGGCAAAAACGTTGGCGCCTGCTGCAACCTGGAAGCTGGGATCAGGGAAATCGGACGCGATGACGCGACTTAAGAGCGCCTTGACCACGAAGGACGGCGATCGCGAAGCCAACGCGGCCGAATGGCGTCGGCTCATTGACGAACTCAACCTGCGGCGGCGCGTCGCCGCGGAAGGTGGTTCGAGCAAGGCGCGCGAACGCCATGTCGCCCGAGGCAAACTTTTGCCTCGAGAACGCATCGCCGGCCTCATCGATCCGTCTTCGCCCTTTCTGGAGATCGGCGCGCTCGCCGCGTTCGGCATGTATGAAGGCGACGTCCACGGCGCGGGACTGATCGCCGGCATCGGCCTGGTCGACGGCCGCGAGGTCATGATCGTCGCCAACGATCCGACGATCAAAGGCGGAACCTACTATCCGATGACGGTCAAGAAGCATTTGCGCGCCCAGGAGATCGCGGCCGAGAACCGCCTGCCGTGCATTTACTTGGTCGAACTCGGGCGGGGCCAATCTGCCTTTCCAGGCTGAGGTGTTCCCGGACCGCGATCATTTCGGGCGGATATTCTTCAACCAGGCGCGCATGTCGGCCGCCGGCATCGCCCAGATCGCGGTAGTGATGGGATCGTGCACCGCGGGCGGGGCCTATGTTCCAGCGATGTCGGACGAAACGATCATCGTCGACAAGCAGGGCACGATCTTTCTCGCCGGGCCGCCGCTGGTCAAGGCGGCGACCGGCGAGACGGTGAGCGCCGAGGACCTCGGCGGCGGGGACATGCACACCCGGGTCTCCGGCGTGGCCGACACGCTGGCGCGCGACGATGCGCATGCGCTCGCGCTCGCCCGCCGGGCGATCGCCAACCTGAACCGGGAGTCGAAGCGGGCGATCGAATGGACGAAGCCAGTCGAGCCGCATTATCCGGCGGAGGAACTTGAGCTGGTCATGCCGGTCGACCTTCGCCAGCAAGTCGACGCGCACGAAATTATCGCCCGGATCGTCGACGGATCCGAGTTCGAGGCCTTCAAGCCGCGCTACGGAACAACGCTGGTTACCGGATTTGCGCGCCTTTCCGGCATGCTGATTGGGGTCGTCGCCAGCAACGGCGTCCTGTTTTCGGACAGTGCGCTCAAGGGCGCGCATTTTGTCGAACTCTGCGCCCAGCGCAACGTGTCGATGCTGTTCTTGCAGAACATCTCCGGCTTCATGGTCGGACAGCGATACGAGGCGGGAGGCATCGCCAAGGACGGCGCAAAGCTCGTGACCGCGGTCGCCTGCGCCAATGTGCCCAAGATCACGCTCGTTTTCGGCGGTTCGTTCGGCGCAGGCAACTACGGCATGTGCGGGCGCGCTTATTCTCCGCGCTTCCTGTTCACGTGGCCGAATGCGCGCATCAGCGTCATGGGCGGCGAGCAGGCGGCGAGCGTTCTCGCGACGCTGAGGCGCGAGGCGCTCGAGGCGGAAGGGCGCGATTGGCCGAAGGACAACGAAGATGCGTTCAAGGCCCCGATTTGGGCGAAATATGAGGCCGAAGGGTCGCCGTACTACGCCACCGCCCGCCTCTGGGATGATGGCATCGTTGCGCCGCGGGAAACCCGACGGGTTCTCTCGCTGGCGTTTTCGGCCACGTTAAACGCCAGGGTCGAGCCGACCCGCTTCGGCGTCTTTCGCATGTAGCCTTTGCATCAGGAGCATCAGAAACCAATGAGCGTGCCCAGTTTTCAGCAACTCTTGTTGCCGGCGTTACAGACGATTGGGCAGCGCTATGACGAGATCAGCATCTCGGGGTTGGAGGACGAGGTCGGCAAGGCTCTGAGGATCTCGGCGGAGGAGCGCCAGGTCAGGTTGCCGAGCGGCAACCAGACCCTGTTCGCCAACCGGCTCAACTGGGCAAGGTCCTACCTGTCGAAGGCGGGGCTCATCGAACTGCCGCGACGCGGCTACTGCCGCGCAACCGACCGGGGCCGGGAGCTGCTGGCCGAGAACGTCGCCGAGATCGACCTCGGGCTGCTCGAGCGCTACCCGGAGTTCGTCGCCTGGAAAACGCAAAGCAGGAGCTGCCAGATAGCGATAGAACCCGAGATACGGGAGGGCGCGGAAGAACTGATCGCATCCAGCTTCGAGCTCCTCAATTCCGAGCTCGCGCGGGCGATCGTCGAGCGCGTGCATTCCTTCAGTCCGGCGTTCTTCGAACGCCTCATCATCGATCTTCTGGTGCGGATGGGCTACGGAGGCGGGCGCGCCGAGATGGGCCGCGCGCTCGGCCGGGTCGGCGACGGCGGCGTCGACGGCGTCATCAAGGAGGACGAGCTCGGCCTCGACGTCGTCTATGTGCAGGCCAAGCGGCTCGATCCGAACAAGGGAGTTCCCTTGTGCGAAGTGCGCGATTTCGTCGGTGGACTCGAGGGCCACCGGGCGACGAAGGGGGTGCTGGTCACAACCTCCTACTTCCCAAGCACCGCCTACGACTTCATCACCCGCGTTTCGAAACGCGTCGTGCTGATCGACGGTCGGGAACTCGCCACTTTGATGATCCGTCATCGGGTCGGCGTCCGGATCAAGGACGTCTATGAAGTGCGCAAGATCGACGAAAACTATTTCACCGAGTAGGCCGTCCCGCCGGCGCGGAGTGCGTCGCTCAGCGCCAAGATAGTGCTGTAGGGCCCCTCCTCACGCGCTTTTCTTCCGGCACCGCCGCGTCGACCTGGGCTTTGAATGGCCTCGGGATTAAGACGTCACTCCTTCTTGGTCGGTGGGCCGCGCGCCGTCAGTCCAAGCGCGAGCGCCAGCACTACGGCCGTCAAGGCGAGTTGCCGCGGCCCGAGCGATGGCGCGGTCTGCGCCAGAAGCGAGACGAGCCGGGGAACCGACGGATCAGCCGCAGTCGGCGCAGTCGGCTTCGGTCGCCGTCCTCCGTAGATCACGAACATTAAGGCAACGAATCCGAGGACCGAGGCGACCGCCGCCACGATCAACGCGGCGTCGCGCGGCCCATGGATCGGCTCTTCGAAGAAGAACAGGGCGGCGAACAGCGCGACCAGCGCAAAAACGAAGAAAACCAGAGCAATGACGCCAAGCGCCGCCGGAATCGCGGCCCGGCGGATCGCGGCCCGCGCCTGCTGCTGCGCGATCGCGACGATCTCGTTTCGCATCGCCCCTACCCGCGGGTGAGAAGCGCGAGCAGAAGACCGGCCGAGAACGCAATTCCAACCGCCGCGAGCGGGTTCCTGCGGATCGCCGCGCTCAATTGCTCGGTCGCTTGCGACAAGTCGTCGTTGCCCGCCAGCCGGTCGCGGCCCTCGCGGTAGAGGCTTGACGCCGCGGCGGCCGCCTTCGCGCCGACTTCATCGAGGTGCGCCTGGGCGGCGATTTCCTTGGCGGTTTCGATCGCCCGGCGCGCCTGTTTGGCGGCGGCCGACACAGCCGCGGCGCTCGGGCTCTCATCTTCGCCGCTTTCGGCTTGGTCTTTTCTGGTCATATGCTCGCTCCGCAACGTAGGGCCGCCCCGGCAATCGCGGCCGCCGCCCTCGCCAAGTGAGGTCACGCCCGGCCGCTCAAAGGTCCTTGCGCCGAAAGCGCGATGTCCCCCTATGCCGCATTTCGTTGGCCGAAGTCATTGCACCGATGTAAGTGTGACAGTCGTGACCCCACCGGCGATGTTGAGGCCGGTCTGGCCTTGGAGCGAGAGCGGCTGGAGAGAGAACGAGCGGCCGGTTCCTCCGACCAGGACGTTGGCGCCAAGGCCGGCGCCGACGGTCGCCTGGGCGCCGACGCCGCCGTAACTGCCCGCCAAGGCGCCGTGCGGCACGCCGGAACTCGGGGCCAGGACTCCCCAGACCATGACCCCTTCTTGGACGGCGCCGAGCGCCACGCCGAATTCGTCGATCCGGCCATCATAGAGATCGACCGGCCCTCCGGAAGCGGGCGCGAAGGAGCAGGTCATCGTCTGCTTCTGGGTCAGGATCATGCCGACGCCGGCCGAGACGTCGCAGGTGAGCGTTCCGACCTTCACATCGGTCTGCGCCGGAGCGGAGGACGCCGAGAGCGTGGTCAGGGCCGCTGCGGCGATGAAGGATGCAACGTGGCGAATTGTCATTTTGGAGAACCCTCCGAGCCCGTGTCGGGCGCGCCTGATGAACGCTGTTAGTTGGCCATTGAACGTAGCTTCGAACGTTGATCGATGTCAAAGACACGCGCCCACCCTTTGCCGAGGCGATCCCACTACCAAATGACTTTTTCGGACCGGCGGATAGAGGGCGCCTGCGGCATGTCATGCCCTAGCCACAAGTCGGCGGCAACTCCGCCGCTGGCGCGCAGGCGCTCAAGGAAGTCCGAAGCGAGGTTGCCGGCGCTTTCGTCCGCGAGGCCCTCGAATTCCTCATCGACGGAAATGCAGCCGATGCGCAGCCGTCGCAACTTCTCGGTGGCGCCGATCATTTTCCCCATCTTGGGAGTCTCCAGCTCGCTGTTGAGGGTGGCGTTGAATTGGATCTGCTCGATACGCTTCGAAATGTCGTGCGCGGTCTTAGGCAGCCGGTCGGACCTGATTGGCGTGACCCGGACTATGAGCGCGTGATCGCACTCCGAGGCCCGGATGAGCGGGATGGGGGGCGCGTTGGCCGCGTAGCCGCCGTCCCAATAGGCTTCGCCGTCGATTTCGATCGTGTGATGAAGGAGGGGCAGGCCGAGGCGAGCACGGCCTCGACGGTCGGCTCGGGGTTGGCGAGAGTTCTCAATTGACCGTCGCTCACCCGGATTGCCGCGAGCAGCAGCTTTATCGGCGAGCCGCCCCGCAAGCGCTCGAAATCGACCGACGCCAGGAGCGCCTCGCGCAACGAGTTGCGGTTGAACGGCTTGAATTGATAAGGCGACAGCGAACGCGCAAGGAGGTCGAAACCCACCCCGAAGGGAGATGCGGCCGGCCTCGGCAGGAGCGCGGCCGCCCGGCTCATCCGCCGACAGAACTGCGTGAGCCGCGCACGCGCCTCGTCCGGGCCGCCATCGACCATCCCAGCCGCCATCAGCACCGCATCGACCGCGCCGGCGCTGGCGCCGCTGATCGCGTCGAAGCCGATTCCGGGCTCTTCCAGCAGCCGGTCGAGGACGCCCCAGGTGAAAGCGCCGAACGAACCGCCCCGCTGGAGGGCGAGCGAAACCCTGTCGGCGGCGAGGGATTTCGAGGCCACTGTTTTTCTCGATTATTTCAAAGACATGCCGGACCATCGGCAGCCTGGCAAGGTGGCCTATAGGCTCGACGAGATTCTGTTGCTGGCTCTGCTGTCGATCCTGGCGGGCGCCGAGGGGTTCACGGACATGGCTCGGTTCGGGCAGAAGAAGCTCGCCCTTTTGCAGCGCTTTCTGCCCTTCGCGAACGGCACGCCGAGCCACGACCACTTGGGCGACATCTTCGCTTCGCTCGACCCCCATGCCTTCCGGGAGCGCTTCGTCGCGTGGGTCGGCGCGCTGACCAAGGCCCCGCTCGAGGTCATCGCCATCGACGGCAAGACCTCGCGGCGCTCGGGACGCAAGGGCGGCAAAGAGACGATCCATATGGTGTCGGCTTTCGCGGCGCGGCAGCGCCTCGTTCTGGCTCAGACCAAGGTGAGCGAGAAGTCGAACGAGATCGTCGCCATTCCCGCCCTGCTGGACATGTTGTCGATCGACGGCGCCGTCGTCACCATCGACGCCATGGGCTGTCAGCGCGAAATCGCCCGTAAGATCGTCGACAAGAAAGCCGACTATGTCCTGGCCCTGAAGGGCAATCAGGGCAGGCTGCGCGACGATGTCGAATTGTTCGCAAACGAGCAGAAAGCAAAGGGTTTCGCCGATACGACAATCAGCGTCGCTCGAACCGTCGACGGCGACCACGGCCGGATCGAAACCCGAAACGTCACCGTCGTTCACGACGTCGCCTGGCTGCAGGAACGACACCAATGGCCGGGCCTCAGAGGCCTCGTCATCGTCGAAGCGATGCGCGAAATCGGACCCAAGACCGAACGGGAAACCCGCCTCTACCTGACCTCTTCACAACTCCACGCCGACAAACTCGGACCCATGGTGCGCGATCATTGGGGCGTCGAAAACGGACTGCACTGGGTCATGGACATGACGTTCCGCGACGACGAATGCCGCATCCGAACCCAAAATGCGCCCGAAAACGTCGTCACCCTCAAACACATCGCCCTTCAGGGCCATTTGGGAACAGGGTCGGAGAGGACGATGAAGGCGCGCGTTCTATCGATGAGGGTCATCGGGGGAGACGATCCGTTGCGGCGCAGGGCCGGACGCTCGCCATCAGCGCGTTCGTTCGCTAGACAAGGCGCTTCGGGAGCCTCGAATGTTCGCCAACGTCCTCATCGCCAATCGCGGCGAGATCGCCTGCCGGATCATTCGCACAGCGAGGCGCATGGGAATCCGGGCGATCGCCCTGCATACGCCGGTGGATCGCGGGGCGCTATTCACTCAGCTCGCCGACGAAGCCCACGAGATCGGCCAGGGCGCGCGCGGCTATCTCGACCAGGACGGCATTGTCGCGCTGGCGCGGAAAGTCGGCGCCGAGTCCCTGCATCCGGGCTATGGATTCCTGTCCGAGAACGCCGATTTTGCCGAACGTTGCGCCGGCGCCGGCGTCATCTTCATTGGTCCGCCGCCCGCGGCGATGCGGATGATGGGCCTGAAGAACTCGGCCAAGGCGCTGATGCTGCGGGCCGGCGTGCCGGTCGTGCCCGGCTATCACGGCGACAACCAGACCCCGAAGTTCCTGCGCGAGAAAGCCTATGAGATCGGCTATCCGGTGCTTATCAAGGCGATCGCCGGCGGGGGAGGGCGCGGCATGCGGCGGGTCGACGCGCATGTCGAGTTCGATGGGGAGCTTGAAAGCGCGATCCGCGAGGCCGAATCTGCGTTCGGCGACGGGCGGGTGTTGATCGAGAAATATATCGCGTCTCCACGCCACATCGAATTGCAGGTGTTCGCCGACGCGCATGGGGGTTGCGTCCATCTCTACGAGCGCGACTGCTCGGCCCAGCGCCGCCATCAAAAGGTGATCGAGGAATGCCCGGCGCCCGGACTGCCTGACGATACGCGCGCCGCCATGGCCAAGGCGGCGACCGAGGCGGCGCTGGCCGCTGGCTATGTCGGGGCCGGCACGGTCGAATTCATCGCCGATCCATCCCGCGGCCTTGGAGCCGGCGACTTCTATTTTCTCGAGATGAATACGAGGCTTCAGGTCGAGCACCCGGTGACCGAGATGGTGACCGGCCTCGACCTGGTCGAATGGCAGTTCAGGATTGCGGCCGGCGAGCCGCTGCCGTCGCCGCAAAACGAGATCGCCTGCGTCGGCGCCGCGATCGAGGCGCGCATCTACGCGGAGGACCCGGAGCACAATTTTCTGCCCTCGGCCGGCCGGATTTATCTCTTGAACCTCAAGGGCGAGGAGGGATCGCCAGGCGTGCGGGTCGATACCGGGGTTGCCGCCGGCGACTGCGTCAGCCCGTATTACGACCCGATGATCGCCAAGCTCATCGTTCACGCGCCGACCCGGGCCGAAGCCCTGGCCGCGATGCTCAAGGAGCTGGACGACGCTGTGGTGATCGGGCCGAAAACCAATCTCGCATTCCTGAGGACGCTCATGCGGAGTCGGGAGTTCGCGGCCGGTGGGGTGGACACCGGCTTCATCGACGCCAATCTTGGACGGCTCGGCGGTGAGCCCCGTCCGCCGGATAAGCGCGCCGTCCACGCCGCCGCGCTGCTCATGTTCGCCGAGGACGATGCGGGCGGGGCCTCGCCGCTCGCTCCATTCGATCCCTGGCGGATCGCCAATTCGTTCGAACTCGTGGGCGCTCGCAGGATCGAACTCGACGTCGCCGTCGACCGCGTTCCGGCGCGCCTGCACCTCATCGAGGGCGCCAACGCCGGCTTCGGGGACGGCGGCGGTCCGGGGCCTCGCGATGAGATCACGCTCTACGAGGCGGACGACGGCGTTTTCGCCTTCGCCGGCGGGAGGCAGGCGTTCGTCGAGCTCATCGATCCATTGGTGGGGGCTGAGACTGGCGTCGAGGAGAGCAAAGCGGCGATTCACGCCCCCATGAACGGCCGGCTGGTCGCCCTTGCGGTCGGGGAGGGGGACAAGGTCGAAGCCGGCCAGCGGCTTGCGGTGGTCGAAGCGATGAAGATGGAGCACGCCCTCGTCGCCCCGCACGCCGGCGTGGTGCGCGACCTCCTCGCCAATGTCGGCGATCAGGTCGAGATGGGCGAGCTCATTCTGCGCGTGGAGGCGGAGGGACAGGGGGAAGGGGAAAGCAAGGGGCCGACCGGCGCGGGATGACGGCCACGCCGACGCTCGCCCTCTCTGCTAAAATCTCGCCATGACCCTGCACCTCATCAAGCTTTGCGTCGGCGCCAATTCGCTCGATGATTTGCGGCGGTGGATGGCGGCAAGGATGGCGGAGGCCAAATGCCGCGGCGCGCCGCTCCGTCATGCCCACGTCACCCGTATGGCGCCGAAGCGGGCAGCGGACATTCTTGACGGCGGCTCGCTCTACTGGGTCATCAAGGGCCAGATCGGCGCCCGCCAGCGGATGCTGGGGGTCGAGCCGTTCGTCGATGCCGACGGGGTCGGCCGCTGCAAACTGTGGCTCGACAGCGTCGTGGTCGCGACCGCGCCGCGGCCGATGCGGGCCTTTCAAGGCTGGCGGTACTATGAGGCGAAGGACGCGCCGCCCGACATCGACGTGAGCCAACCCGGCTTCGCCGACATGCCGGAGGCGCTCCGGCGCGAGCTTGCCGGGCTCGGGCTCTTGTAAATTTGCACATGTCCCGGCTTGTGACGCGGGTTGCGGCGCCCAATCTAATCTTCGAGTCGCATGGTTTTGGGGCCTTGGATGGACAAGAACAAGGACGGCGCGCTGGCCAGACGGAGCGGCGTGGACGATATTACCGCCTTCGTCGAGGCGGCGAAGAAGGTTCCGGCGCCGCCTGCCTCCGGCCGCGGGCGGCTGATCTTCGCCCTCGACGCGACCATGAGCCGGCAGCCGACCTGGGACCTCGCTCAGACGCTGCAGGCGAAGATGTTCCAGGTCGCCGGCGGCCTCGACGTGCAGCTCGTTTATTTTCGCGGCATGGACGAATGTAAGGCGTCGAAGTTCGTCTCTGGCGGGCGGGGGCTGGCCGAGCTCATGAGCCGGATCGAAGTGCGCGGCGGTTCGACCCAGATACGCAAAGTGCTCGCTCATGCGCGGGATGAGTCGAAGCGCGCTAAGGTGGGGGCGCTCGTCTTCGTCGGCGACGCGATGGAGGAGAACCCGGACAGGCTAGCCGTCCTTGCTGGCGAGCTCGCGTTTCAGGAAGTCAAGGCGTTCATGTTCCAGGAAGGCCACGATCCGGCGGTGAGGCGGGTTTTCAGCGAGATCGCCCGACTGACCGGCGGAGGGTACAGCGCCTTTGACGTCGGCGCATCGGCACGGCTGGCGGCGCTACTGCGCGCGGCGGCGGCCTATGCCGCGGGTGGCCGCGCCGCGCTGGAGCGCGAGGCGTCCGCCGATCCGACCGCACGGCTCCTGTTGTCGCAGATGCAGGACAAGTGAAGTTGGCGTAGTCTTGGCTTCGGCGAGCGTTTTGAGTTCGGCGCCGCCGCCGGACCCCGGCGCGGCGTCCAATCGAAAGCCATTCGGCGATGAACTTCATCATCGGCTTGATCCTTTTGTTCCTGCTGCTCTCGGCGATCAGGCAGTTCGCGCGCATGGACACCGCCGCCGCGGCGCGGCTGGTGCGCCATGGCGGCGGCGTCATCGGCATGATCGGCGCGCTTCTCTTGCTCCTCCGCGGCCGGGTCGGGCTCGCGGCTGCGCTCGCCGGCATGGTGGCCAGTTTCGCCGGCTGGCGCAGGGGAGCGGGTTCGACCTTGTTTCGCAACGCCGGCTTGGGCGCCCGCCCGGGTCGCGCCTCGACTGCCCGCTCGGCGATGATCGAGATGCGGCTTGATCACGATAGCGGCGCGATGACCGGGTCCGTGCTCGCCGGCGGCTATGCGGGCAGGGCGCTGGAAACCCTGTCGCGGCCGGAGCTCCTGGGCCTTTGGCAGGAGCTCGCGCGCGACGATCCGGACGGCGCCCGTCTTTTAGAGGCGTATCTCGACCGCCGGTTCGCCGGCTGGCGTGAGGCAGACCAGGGTGAGGCTCAGGGGCGGGGGAAGGGCGGCGCCGGCGGGACGATGTCGCGAAAGGAGGCGCTCGAAGTTCTCGACCTCCCCGAAGGCGCGAGCGCGGCCGATATCATCCGCGCCCATCGAGCCTTGATGAAAAAGCTTCATCCAGATCATGGCGGCTCGACCGCGCTTGCCGCGCGGGTCAATCAGGCCAAGGATGTTCTGATGCAACGACAAGGCTAGACAAGGCTCCTGGGAGACATGCGGCGTTACGAAGCGTCAGTCATGCGCGGGGAAGCAGGAGAATCCGTTGCGTTTGAGGGAGCGGCAGGCGGATTCGGCGGACGCCGAGTCGAGCATTGCGAATCGGGCGCGGTAGAGAGTCGCGTCGCCCTTGCGCACCTTCTCAGTGACCGGCTTGGCCGCGGCCAGGGTCGAGCGGTTGCGTTCGCGGGCGCGGATCAGAAGGGCGTTGGCCTCGGTGAGGTCGCCGGTGGCGCCGATCTGGATCATCCAGCCGCGCGGGGCGGAGCCGTCTTCGGCCTGCTCCCAGGCGCGCTCGCCGGCCGAGGGCTTTAGAGGCGGTTCGACCTCGGAGGTCTGCGGCCTGGCCGGCGGCGCGGCCGGCGCGCTCGCCTCGGCTGGCCGGATGGCAAGCAGGCGCGCCGCGGACGGAGCGGGCGTGGGCGTGTAGGCCGCCGGGCGCACGACGTTGGTCGACGCCGGCATTCCGTGGGGTGCCGGAACTAAGTCGTCTTCAGCGCCGGTGTCGCCTTCGGCGATCGAGGGCTCCGCGTCCCGGGCGGCGACGCGTACAGGCGCGGCGACTGGACGCGGGCGGACCGGCGGCTGTTCGCGCGGCCCGGCACGGTCGCCTGTCTTATTGTCCGGCGCAGCATCGGCGACCATCGACGCCGCGCGCGCGGTCGAGCCCTCAGCGAGGTGGTCGGCGATGAGATTCTCCATGATCCGGTCGCGCGCCGCCGCGGTGCGGCCGCCCATGACGACGGCGATCAACGATCGTCCGTCGCGATGGACCGAGGTCAGGAGATTGAAGCCGGAGGCTCGGGTGTAGCCGGTCTTGATCCCGTCGACCCCGTCGACGCGCCCGAGCAGGTGATTATGATTGCCGATGACCTCGCCGTCATAGTCGAATTCGGCCGTCGAGAAGTAACGGAAATAGCGGGGGAACCGGTCCTCGATCGAGCGCCCGAGGATGGTCAGGTCGCGCGCCGTGGTCACCTGTTCATCGTTGGGGAGTCCGGAAGCGTTGCGATAGAGCGTGCTCGACATTCCGAGCTCGTGCGCCTTTCGCGTCATCATGCCGGCAAAATTGTCTTCCGTCTGGCCGATCGCCTCGGCGATCGCGACCGCGACGTCGTTGGCCGAGCGGGTCACGACCGCTTTGATCGCGTCCTCGACACTGATTGTAGCGCCGGGGCTGAGGCCGAGCTTCGAAGGTTCTTGTGCGGCCGCGTGCTCGGAGATCGGGATCTGGGTACGCAGCGTGATCGCGCCCCGGTCGAGCTCCTCGAACAGCAGGTAGAGCGTCATCACTTTGGTGATCGAAGCCGGGTGGCGCAGTCCATCCTCATAAGCCGAATAGAGAGTCTGGCCGCTGTTGGCGTCGACGACGATCGCCGAAAAGGAGGGCGAGGCGGGAACCGTCGCCGCTCTCGCCTGCCGTGCGTAATGGATGGACCCGCGATGAGCGTAGTGGGGATGATGCGCCGCATGGGCGACGTGTGGGTAATATCGGTAGTGCCGATAATGATGCGCCTCGGCGGGCGCGCCAGCCAAAAGAAAGGCCGAAGCGGAGATCAAAGCCGCCGTCGCAAGGTGAACAAGCCCGCCGATCCGGGAGCAACGGTTACGCAACGCCATGAACGCGCCCCATTCAACTTCACGCAACGGCTGACACCGGTCGAGCCCGTCACAGTTGCACAACTCACACGGTCGTGAATGATATGTCGGCGCGGTTACGCGGCGGTTAACGAGTCGTCCAAGGATCGACGACATTTTTCGGCAAGTTCTTGGAATCGCGGCCTGGCGCTCGAACCGACTGCCAGATCGGACGAAGCGTTAGTTAAGCAGGACCGCATAATTTATTGTAACTGATTGTGTTTCTGTCAGTTTGCGCGGACCCGCTCCTGGCCTTCGAAACACATCGCTGCTAGAGAATGCTGCGATGCAATAAAATGGCCTTGACTCTTATTGTGCAGTGCACATATTGGGGTCATCGAGAGTTCGCCTCGGCAATTCATGCTTGGGGGCGAAACCGACGCCAACAGAAGAGGAGCAGCCATGACCGCCACCACCCCGACATTCGACGACTTCCAGAAGTTCTCCAAGGAGCAGCTTGAGGCGCTTTCCGTCGCTTCAACCACCCTGTCAAAGGGATTGCAGGACATCGCCGCCGAGTCGACCGACTATTCGAAGAAGGCGTTCGCCGCCGGCACCACGATGTTCGAGAAGCTTCTTGGCGCCCGCAGCGTCGAATCCGCTATCCAGATTCAGACCGAATACGCCAAACAGGCTTACGAAGGCTTTGTCGCTCAGGCGACCAAGGTTTCCGAACTCTACACGCGAGTCGCCTCCGACGCGCTGAAGCCGGTCACCACGGCCTACGCCAGCATCCAGAAGTAATCTGGCGATCGCATCGCCGCCGACCGCGGCGCTATCAGTCGCTTCGAGCTGACGCCGGCGCTTCCTGAGCGCCGGCTTTTTTGTTTTGCTCGTTCACACGAGCGGTCCGAGTGGCGCGAATCCGCGTGAGAAAGGAGATCCCGAATTGCTGTAAGCGGCTCCTCTTCATTCGACGCGTCGAGGGCCTTGCGCGTGACGGACAAATTGGCAATGCTGCCATTCGGCAATGACATCTGGCGCTGGCGGCGCGTCGTGCATAGATTGAGTTGCTTCTGTTCTGTGTGCGCGTAAAGGTGTGCGTTCAGGGCCAACCGGCATCAATCGGGGTCTTTCCGTGGCTGCCGCTTCAAATCCGTTGGTTGTTCGCCTGCGAGCGGGGATGGCTCGCTTGGCGCGCTGGCTCTATCCCGGCTTCGGCGTGACCTCGGCGCAAACGCCGGCGCGGTCTATGGCCTCGCGCGAGACGAAGAGAGGGGGCGAAACGCCGGGCGCCGGCGCGGCGGTGATCACCCGCACCCGGACGCAAACCAAGCGCCCGAGTATGTATCGCGTTCTGTTGCTCAACGACGACTACACGCCAATGGAATTCGTGATTTCGATTCTGCAGGCGTTCTTCAACAAGGACGCCCAGGAGGCCACGCAGATCATGCTCCAGGTGCACCACAACGGCGTCGGCGAATGCGGCGTCTACACCTACGAGATCGCGGAGACCAAAGTGTCGCAGGTCATGGATCACGCGCGCAAGAATCAGCACCCCCTTCAATGCATCATGGAAAAGAAGTGAAAGGCGCCCGATGCCGATTTTCTCCCGCGCGCTCGAAAAAACTCTCCGTCGGGCGCTGTCGCTCGCCAACGAGCGCCGTCACGAATATGCGACGCTTGAGCATCTGCTGCTGGCGCTGATCGACGACGTCGACGCCGCGGCGGTGCTGCGGGCCTGTGGCGTTGACCTCGACGGCCTGCGCAAGACGGTCGTCCACTACCTGGATACGGAACTCGAAAACCTCGTGGTCGACAGCCAGGAGGAGGCCAAGGCGACGAACGGATTCCAGCGCGTCGTTCAACGGGCGGCGTTCCATGTACAATCGTCGGGGCGCGAGGAGGTGACCGGGGCCAACGTACTGGTCGCGATCTTCGCCGAGCGCGAGACGCACGCGGCATATTTCCTGCAGGAGCAGGATATGACGCGCTACGACGCGGTCAACTACATCAGCCACGGCATCGCCAAGCGACCCGGTCACGCCGACCCGTCACGCCTGCCGCGAGGGACCGACGAAGAGCATGAAGTCGCGCGACGCCAAGGAATCGAAGGACGGTTCGGATTCAAAGAAAAAGGAAGGCGCCTTGGAAGCTTATTGCGTCAACCTCAATCGGAAGGCGCGGGAGGGGCGCATCGATCCGCTCATCGGCCGCGACGCCGAGGTCCAGCGCACCATCCAGGTGCTGTGCCGCAGGCAGAAGAACAATCCGCTGCTGGTCGGCGACCCGGGCGTCGGCAAGACGGCGATCGCCGAGGGCCTGGCGCGCAAGATCGTCAACTCGGACGTGCCCGAGGTCCTTGCCGAATTCGACGGTGTTTGCGCTTGACATGGGCGCGCTGCTCGCCGGCACTCGCTATCGCGGCGACTTCGAGGAGCGTCTGAAACAGGTGATGAAGGAGATCGAGCAGCACAAGGATGCGATTCTCTTCATCGACGAAATCCACACCGTCATCGGCGCCGGCGCGACGTCGGGCGGGGCGATGGACGCCTCCAATTTGCTCAAACCGGCGCTTGCGCAGGGGACGCTCCGCTGTATCGGTTCAACCACTTACAAGGAATATCGGCAGTACTTTGAGAAGGACCGGGCGCTCGTCCGCCGCTTCCAGAAGATCGACGTCAAGGAGCCCAGCGTCGCGGACGCGATCGAGATCCTCAAAGGCCTCAAGCCCTATTTCGAGGAGTTCCACAAGCTGCGCTACACCGGCGAAGCGGTGAAGGCGGCGGTTGAACTGTCGTCGCGCTACATCCACGACCGCAAACTGCCCGACAAGGCGATCGACGTCATCGACGAGACGGGCGCCTCGCAGATGCTGGTGCCCGAGCCCAAGCGAAAGAAGACGATCGGGGTCAAGGAGATCGAGGCGACCGTCGCCTCCATGGCCCGAATCCCGCCGAAATCGGTGTCGAAGGACGACACTGAAGTGCTCCAGCATCTCGAGGAGACGTTGAAGCGCGCCGTCTATGGCCAGGACGAGGCGGTCGGGGCGCTGGCGTCGGCCATCAAGCTTGCCCGCGCCGGCTTGCGCGACCCGGAGAAGCCGATCGGCTGCTACCTGTTCTCCGGCCCGACCGGCGTCGGCAAGACCGAGGCCGCGCGCCAGCTCGCGCTCAGTCTCGGATTGGAGCTGATCCAATTCGACATGTCGGAATATATGGAGCGGCACACGGTGTCGCGCTTGATCGGCGCACCGCCCGGCTATGTTGGATTCGATCAGGGCGGTCTCCTGACCGACGCCATCGATCAGCATCCGCACTCGGTCCTGCTTTTGGACGAGATCGAGAAGGCGCATCCGGATCTGTTCAACATCCTTCTGCAGATCATGGATCATGGCAAGCTGACCGACCACTCGGGCAAAGCCATCGACTTCCGCAACGTAATCCTGATCATGACCACCAATGCGGGGGCGCGCGATCTCGCCAGCGCCGCCTTCGGCTTCCACAAGTCGAAGCGCGAGGGCGACGACCGCGAAGCGATCGACCGGCTGTTTGCGCCCGAGTTCCGCAACCGACTCGACGCCATCGTGCCGTTTGCGCGCCTGCCGGAAGCGGTCATCGCCAGGGTCGTCGACAAGTTCATCCTCCAGCTCGAGGCTCAGCTCAGCGATCGCAACGTCACGATCGAGCTGACCGACGAGGCCCGCGAGTGGCTGGTTAAGAATGGCTACGACGAGGCCATGGGCGCCCGCCCAATGGCGCGCGTGATCCAAACTCAGATCAAGACGCCGCTCGCCGACGAGGTCCTGTTCGGACGGTTGAAGGGCGGCGGCGTGGTCAAAGTCGTGGTCACGGCTGACGAGACCGGCGAAAAGAAGCTCAGCTTCGTCTATCCGGAAGGGCCGGCCCAACCGCGGCTCGAACGCGACCTCATCGTCGCGGCCGGCGCGCGCCGTTCTCGCAAGCGTGCGGAGCCCGCCAATTCCGGCCCCGCCGTCGGCGACAAGGAGCCCGCCCCGGGAGAGCCGTAGGCGGTTTCAAGTCGTCGCCGAAAGACCGCGAGCGCGAAGCCGTCGCGCTCAAGGGAGCCCCTGATCGCGGCGGATGCGCCTCGCCTCCGGCGCAGGCAAAAAGAGCCGGAGGAAAGTTGCCCTTCCTCCGGCGAAAAATCAGGTCAGATCGAAGCGCCGAGCGCTTAGAACTTATAGTTCACGAGAGCGCGGAAGATTGACGCATTGTAGTTGATCTTTCCAGTTGCATAAAGGCCGCTGAAATCGGCGACGGTGGCGGCGGGCGTCGTGAAGTGGGAGCTGCCGAGGTCGGCGTAGAGATATTCGGCGCCGATCGTCCAGTTGTTGGTCAACGCGTATTCAACGCCCGCTCCGACCGTCCAGCCAACTCGCGAGGAGCTGGGGTTGCCGCTCAAGAACAGTCCTTGCGTCGCGTCGTAGGCGCTGAAATTCGCGCTGCCGCCGCCGTAGGCGACGCCGCCCGTTCCGTAGAACATCAGACGGTTGTCCGGCGTGGCAACGAAGCCGATCTTCGCGCGGGTGGTTCCGAGCCAGTCCAGGTTCGCCTTGGCGTGCACGCCCAAGGTATCGCCCAGAACACCCCCTGGAACTCCCACGCCAGCAAAGCCAGGGCTGACGAAATTGGTGCTCTTGCCGACGGTTGTGCCGTCGAAATCGGTTACGACGCCCAACACGAAGGCTCCGGTCTGCCAGTTGTAGCCGGCCTGGCCGCCGCCGATGAAGCCGCTCTGGCCTGATCCAAGTCCGTTCGGTTCGTAGGCGGAGAGAAAGGCGTCGGCCGCGGGGTTGAAAAACGATATACTACGACTACCGCTGGTAAAAATGCCGCCCGCGTTCAAACCGATGTAGAACCCCGTCCAGGTGAAGGGCGGCGGCACGAACACCGGCGCCGGCGCTTCTTTCCTGGTCGGAAGGTCGGCTGCCTGCGCCGTGACTGCCCCGATGGCCGTCAACGCCGCGATCGCAACCCCCTTTAGCCAATTCGTAACCATCTCATGTCTCCATTTTGATACGCGACGCCATACGCAACGCGCGCGCGCCCCGCCGCTGATAACGATGCGAAGACTATAGGGTTCGATCGCGGGCATGTCCACCCTCGCGGCCGGATTCGGCCGAGTTTGCTGCAGGATGTGGCAGAAACGCCACAGAATTTGGAGGCATTTCATTAACCATCGTCGCCGTCAATTCGCTGCCAAACTCGCCAGCAGCACGGCGATCACGCCGGTCAGGAATATTCCGTCGAAGGTCCCGGCGCCGCCGATCGAGGCGACAGGAGCGCCCAGGCTGCGCAGAAGGCCGAGATTGAGCAAGTCGGCGCCGATCAATACGCCGAGGCTGCCCCCGACATAGGCGATCGGCGCGGCATAGCGCCGGGACAGCGCCAGCGCCACGCCTGCCGCCAACAAGGGCGGCGCGATCGTAGGCACCGAGATGCCCACCCCCGGAACCGGCGTCGCCATCCGATGCACGACATAGGCGACGATCGCCGTCGCCAGCGCGGCGGACCCCCAGAGGTCGTGGCGCATCAAAAGATAGAACGAGAGCAAGATTGGAATCACGGCGCCTCCGACATTGATCGCCAGAATCGTGCCCGGCCAATCGACCGTGACCGGCGCCAGAAACGGGACCCCGAAAATCTCCACCACCTCCCGCGAAACGACGCGTTCCTCCGGCAGGCGGACCAGGGGAAGATTGATGTACGAGCCCAGCAGCGAGCCGAACAGCACGAGGGTCGCCACGCGCGAATCAAGCCCGAGAGCCGAATAGGCGCGACTCAACAGTCCGATCTGCAGCAGCAAGAGGAGACCGAGGAGAATCGCGGCAAACAGGGTCGCCAGACCGATCCCGACGGGGAAGTAATGCATGTGGGTCACGGGCGTCGGCGTCCCTGGGTTCGCGCGGCCGCGGGCGGGCGTCGGTCCGTCACCCGGCGGCCAGGGCCGCGATGATCTTGTCGGCGTGTGGCTTGAGCGCCTCGGCGTTCTGGAACGGTCCGCCGGGGGGCCCGATCGCCACGCCGGTCCAGCGCGGCAGGAGATGAAAATGCAGATGGAAGACCACTTGGCCGCCCGCCGTCTCGTTGAATTGCATCACGGTAAGGCCTTCGCCTTTCATGCCGGTCATGACGGCGCGCCCGACCTTCTGCACCGCCGGCATCAAGCGGGCGAGGTCCTGGGGGTCGATGTCGAGCAGAGTCCGGGCCGCGACTTTGGGAATGACCAGCGTGTGGCCCTCGGCGCGCGGCATGACGTCCATGAACGCCAGCGCGGAGCTGTCCTCGTACACCTTCACGCATGGCGCTTCGCCGCGCAGGATCTTGGCGAAAATGTTGTCTGGATCATACGTCGGCGTCAAAGGATTCTCCCAGACGTTCGTCCCCTTGCGCATCGACATCGCCACGGCGGAAGGGGGCGTGACCCTCGTAGTGGGCGATCGTTCGTTCGACTGCCGCGCGCTCGTGTCCGAGATAGTCGGCGATCGCCCGGCCCAGGCGCGCATCCGCGAACTCATGGGCCGAATAGGTGAGGACTGGCCGATAGCCGCGCGCCAGTTTGTGCTCGCCTTGGGCGCCGGCCTCGATTCTTCGCAATCCGCGGGAAAGCGCGAAGTCGATCGCCTGATAGTAGCAGACCTCGAAGTGCAGAAACGGCCGGTGCTCGATTGCGCCCCAGTTGCGGCCGTAGAGCGCATCGTCGCCGATGAAATTGATCGCTCCGGCGATATAGCGCCCAGCGCGGCGCGCCATCACCAGAAGGACGCGGTCGGCGAGGGTGGCGCCGATCAAGTCGAAGAACGCGCGGGTCAGATAAGGGCGCCCCCATTTCCGCGATCCCGTATGCATGTAAAACTTGAAGAATGCATCCCAATGATCTGTCCTAATTGACTTTCCGGTCAGCCATTCAATCGCGACGCCGCCCTCCAGGGCGTCGCGCCGCTCACGCCTGATCGCCTTGCGCTTGCGCGACGCCAGCGCCGCGAGGAAGTCGTCGAAACTGGCGAAGCCCTCGCAGGAGAAATGGAACTGCTCGCCGTTGCGGATCAGAAATCCGGCGTCCGAAAGCCGCTCGGCGTCCTCGGCGGTCGGGAACGTCACGTGAATCGACGACGCCTTGGCCTGCTTGCGCAATTCGCGCAAGGCGCCGATCAGCGCCTCGCGCGACCCTTTCGGCGCATCGTCGGCGACGAGGAGGCGACGTCCGGTTGCCGGCGTGAACGGCGCAGCGATCTGGAGCTTCGGGTAATATCGGCCCCCGGCGCGCTCGTAGGCGTCGGCCCAGGCATGATCGAACACATATTCACCCTGGCTATGGCTCTTGAGATAGCACGGCGCGGCGGCGACGAGGCGCCCCAGACCGTCTTCCACCGCGACATGCGCCGGCGTCCAGCCGGAACGTCCGCCAACCGAGCCCGAAGCTTCAAGCGCATGCAAAAAGGCGTGGGCGATGAACGGGTTGAACCGTTCGCCCGCGGCTTCGTCAGCCGACCGGCCGGGCGGATTGGCGCAGGCGTCCCACGCCTTTGCGTCAACCGCGGAGATCGACGGGATGACGCGGGCGGCGAAGGTCGAAGTCATTGGCGGCGGGCCATCGGATCAATCAGCACGGCGTATCCTAGCATGCGTTTCCCTCTGTGGCGCGCGGTTGGGGGCGGGGCGACGGATCGAAATTTGGAAATCCTTGTCCGGGCGCGGTCGGGCATGTCCAACCGCCTCCAAAACAAAAAGAATCAAAATCAAACATGCCGATTTCCTTGGATTCCTTTCGCCGAAATGAGCCTTGTTAAAGGGTTGCGCTGACCCCCCCGGCCAAAAAGTTTCTTTTTCTTTTTTCTCTCCCCCCGCACCGGCCGGATGGAGCGCCGGGGCTGGGAAAATCGAAAGCAGCATATCCGATAGTTCGGTTTTTCGCAACCCATCATCGGCTGCCATCGCGCCTTAGCCCTGTGTTTACTCTCTGAGCCTATTTTCTCTCCGGCGCGCTTGACTCCTGACGCTGAAAGGGACGCGCCGGCTCATCTCTCGATCGGGAGGCGAAGGGGTCATTGAGGACGGTGATTCTTGCTCTCATGGCGCTTCTCCTTG
This sequence comes from uncultured Alphaproteobacteria bacterium, assembly GCA_963749715.1. Lineage (GTDB taxonomy): Bacteria > Pseudomonadota > Alphaproteobacteria > Rhizobiales > Beijerinckiaceae > Roseiarcus. The sequence continues at coordinate 537,497 of CAVVNR010000008.1, read as the reverse complement.
GCGCGCTGGCGCTGAGGACCGGCGTTCAAATTCTGCAGGCGGCCGGCAGCCAGCCCGCCGCGCTTCACGGCTTGACCTCGACTCTCAACGATGCTGGGCCGATCCGCGTCCTGCCCGTCCGCGTCACCGGGCTGGTGCAAAAGGTCATCGGGCGTCCGCTCGGCCCGGCGGAAACCGCCGCCATACTCGCCTTCATCCTGTTCGAGGCGATCGCGGTCGGCGTCATTTTCCAGCTCGTGCTCGGCGAGCGCAGCCATGGGCTCATCGTCAACGGCCTGATTGCGCTCGCAGGCGCATGGTGCGTGATGCTGCTCTACAATTCGCGACCCGGGGCCGAGGCGGTCGCCGAGCTCGACGCGCTTGTCGCGCGCGGCCTCGTCGCCTCGGTCGCCGCGCCGGCGGCGCTGATCCTCGTCAGAGCCTTCGCCGCCTCCGACGCCAGCATGTTCCTCGCCGGCGGCGAAACCCGTACGGGCGACGCGATGAGGGGGCTCCTCGCCCGATTCGAGTCTGTCGCGAACGCCGTGGCCCGCCGGCGGCCAAGGGGCCCGAGCCCCGAACGCATTCGCGGGGCGCTCGACCGCCGCAGGTCATGAGCGGCGGCGGACGACCCGACCTTCCCGGCCGCGCCGGCGAGCGCCGGGCCGCGCAAACGACAGGGCCTCGACCTTAAGTCGCGCGCAAAAGCGCGCCGCGCCGCTGTCGCTTCCCCTGGCGTTTGCGCCATAATACCGCTTTTCTCGGCCTTTCGCCCGATCCCTGTTCAGGGATCGCCATAATATCCCCAAATCGCCATCGAATCCCCAGAAATGAGAATTAGATAAAGGGATTAAAAGACGTTGTTCAACGTCGCGTGGAATGAAGGAGCTTTGAAATGGCAAACGGTGCTTCCCTCACGAGGGGCGAAAGAAATGTCCAGGACTGGATCAGCCTGGTCTGTGGCGTGCTGCTCTTCATTTCGCCGTGGGCCCTCGGATTTGCCGGGGAGCTCACGGCGGCGAGAACCGCATGGGTCGGCGGAATCGTCATCGGCGTCATGGCGCTCGCGGCGCTCGTGCAGTTCGCCGAATGGGAGGAATGGGTGACGCTGGTCGTCGGACTGGCGGTGGCGGCGGCGCCGTGGGTGCTGGGCTTCGCCGTCTTGCACCATGCGCTGGCGGCCTGCGTCGTGCTGGGACTGATCGTGGCGCTCGCCTCGGTCACCGAAATCTGGTCGGTCCGACATCCGACGGCCGTAGCAGGGCGCTGAGTTCGGCATGACCTGGCGGATCGCTGCCGCGAGCAGCGATCCGCCCTTTTCTGTCGCCGGCGCAAAACGGGCGCCGGCGCAGGGCAAGCCTTGACGCGAGCCATGGTTTGGCGAGTCTCGGGCGGGCGCCTCGAATTGCCCGCCAGGAGCCTTAAAGCCGATGAAGACGTTCGCGCCGCTCGCTCTCGCCGGTTTCGCGCTCGCCGCCTGCAACGCGCCGGCGCCGCAGCCTCCCCCGCCGGCGCCCGGTTCCGTCGCGGTGACGCCGCCCGGCTTCCAGCTGCCGGGAGGCGACGACTGCTCGGCGAAGATCGCGCGCTATCGCGCGGTCCAGGACAACGATCTCTCCATGGGCCACGTCGTCGCATCGGTCTATGGCCAGATCAAGAAGGAGATCGCCGCGGCGGAAAGCGTATGCGCGGCCGGCCGGGACGCCGAGGCGAAGGCGATGATCGCCGCCTCGGAGAAACGCCACGGTTATCCGACCGACCTCTGAGCGAACGCCTCGCGCAGATACTCGGCGACGAAAACCGGCACCCGCGCCTCATCGATGTCACGCGGGCCGCGCACGATATGCATGCGCGAGAACTCGGCGTGAGGATCGCTCGCGAGAAGGGCGTCGATGCGCGCCTTGGCCAGCGCCGCGGGGACCGCGAGCGTCATCAGCTTCATGCAGGCGATGCGCTGGGGCGCGAACACGAGCGTCCAGCCGGGCGCGATCGCGGTTTCCCCGGCGTCGACCCCAGTCTCCTCGAACAGCTCGCGCCGAACGCTGGCCTCGAGATCGACCCTTCCGTCAAAAACGTCGGTCGGGTCAGGCGTCCCGGCGGGAAAATAAATCTGCCCGGCGTTGAAGGTGTGAAGGGACATTTCCCCGAGCAGGAAGGCCCCGTCGGCCCCGCGGAGCGCGGCCATCGAGAAGCAATTGTCGACCGGCTCGCCGGGATAGCCGAATTCAACCCAGGCGAGGTAATCGGCATAGTCGGTCTCGAAATAGACCCCCTTGAGCGTAAGCGCGCCGTCCGGGCCGGTTTCGATCACGCGCCGGCCGAGAAGCAGCACCCGCCCGTTGAACAGCGAAGGCTTCGCCCTCCTCAAGCGCGCCCAATGCGCCGCGATGCTCGCGGCGCGGCGTTCGGCGAACGCCCATTGCGCCGGCTCGAACAGGAGGTCGAGCTCGCCGATCTCGAGCAGGTGCGCCGCGTCGCTCAAAGGTCGAGCGAGCCGGCGGAGACGATGACGACCGAGCCGCCGATGGTTGCGGCGGCAAGCGCGCCGCCCTCGATCGTAAGGCCGAGCGCTATCAGGCTCGGCCGGCCCATCTCGAAGCCCTGCTCGATGGTGAGCATGTGCTCGCCGTCGCTCGGGCGGTCGAATGCCTGAACGACCCCGGCGAGGGCGGCGGCGGCGCTGCCGGTCGCCGGATCCTCGGTCACGCCCCACGCCGGGGCGAACATGCGCGCGTGATAGGCGGACCCTTCGCGCGCGACCTCGCGGGTGTAGAGAAAGGCTGCGGGGCCGTCCTTGGCGGCCCAGGCCATGGCGGCGGGCGCGGCGCGGCCGATCGCGTCGAGCGAGCGGACCGGAATGAACAGATAGGGCGCGCCGGCGCTATAGAGGCTCGGCTCATGCGCGTCGAAACCGATGTCCCCGGGCTCGAGCCCGAGGCCCGCGGCGATCTCCGCCTTGGACGGCGGCTTGCTTTCGAGCCGCTCGGGCAGCTTCGGCAGCTCGAAATAGGCGGCGAGCGCCTGGCCCCGGCGATGGCGGGCGGTGCAGACAACATCGCCGACGGCTTCCTCCAGCACGATCCGGATGTCCTGGGCGGCGAGCAGATCGCCGGCCCGCTGGTGGGCGATGAGAGCCGCCGTTCCGACCGTGGGGTGACCGGCGAACGGCAATTCGCGCTTGGGGGTGAAGATTCTCGCGCGCGCGGTGTTGATCGGGTTCCTGGGCTCGAACACGAAAACGGTCTCGGAAAGGTTGAATTCCGCGGCGATCGCCTGCATCCGGGGGTCGTCGAGCCCGTCGGCGTCGAGCACGACGGCGAGGGGATTGCCAGCGAGCGCCGTCTCGGTGAACACATCTAGGGTGTGAAACCGGCGCGCCATGAACCGAGGATCCCGAAGCCGCCGGCCGGCGACTCCTCGCGCGCCCTGGCGGGCCTCGTCAATACAACGAGAGCAGCGGGTCACCCGACCCGGGCCAGGAGACAATAAGCAGCGGCCTATTCGATTGGGGGAGGGAATATTGGTTTGGCAACCGATTCGAATTCCAGCCCGGCCCAGCGGCTACCGTTCCCTGAACCACGTTGCGTTGCGGCGGCCTGAAGGTGTCGCCAACATAGCCGTTGAGTGAGCCGACGGGCGCCCACGTTCCGAGGGTCAGCCACGGTTCGACGCCCTTACGAACGATAATCTGATGACCAGTTGGGGCCGGATGCTGCGCGTGGCGAGGAGCCGTCTGCGCTTCGGCGCATGACCATGCGAGGACGATCCCGAGCGTTAGGGTCCCCAAAAGACTGACCGGATGTGTCATGAACAGTCCCCTTTCACCCGTCGCATTGTACACTAAACTTCGCTCACTCATGCGCCGATGTGCGAAAAAAGTAAATGTGCGCCGGTTTTAGACTGGCTCGGGGGCAAAGAGCCGAGAAGGCCGGACGATTTCGTCCTGCGCGGCCACAAGCATGAGTTCGCGCGAGCCTGCCGCCGCGGTGGCGGCGACGACTGCGTGAACCGATGACGCCGCACGCGACAGCGCTTCGGGCGTCGTGCGCGTTTCGAGCCAATGATGAAAGAACAACGCCGCGAACAGGTCGCCGGCGCCGTTGACCGCAATCGGCAGCTTCGGCGTCCGCAAGCGCCAGAAACCGGCTTCGTCTCCGGCCAGCATGTCGAGCGCGTCCGCCGGCGTGTCGTCGAGCGCAAGCGATTTCGCCACGACGACGCGTGGCCCTAGCCGGCGCAGCGCGGCGACCGCCTCGCGCGCCGTCCGCAAATCGTGGGCGCGCTCGCCGGTCAGCCATTCGAGCTCGAAGGCGTTGGGCGTGGCGACGGTCGCGACGCGGCAGCGCGCGGTCGCGGAAGAATTCGCCGACGCCGGCAGCGACATAAGAGCCGCGTCCGACGTCGCCGATCACCGGATCGCAGGCGTAGGCCGCTTCGCCATTGGCGGCGCGAAGCGCCGCAAGGGCGCGCAAGACCGCGTCGCCGATTTCCGGTTTGCCGAGATAGCCGGTCAAGAGCCCGGCGCAGCGCGAGAGCACGCCGATCGCCTCAAGCCCGGCGACGCACTCGTCGATCAGGCCGGCGTCGAAGGCGCGGCCGCGCCAGCCGGCGTAGCCGGTGTGGCTCGAGAACTCGACCGTCATCAGCGGCCAGACCTCGCGCCTGAGCCGCTGCAACGGAAACACCGCCGCGGAATTGCCGACGTGCCCGTAGACGACATGCGACTGAATGGAAAGGATCGGGGCGAGCATGGCCGACGAGACGCCGATTCGGCGGGCGGCGTCAAAGCCGAGGTCGTCCTTCAGGCGGAAGCGAGCCCAAGCTCGCTCGCGAGCGGCCCGAAACCCCGCTTGAGCGGGCTCAGCAAGCCTGAGACAATGCGCCGAGTTTTCATCTCTCCCTGACCGAGGCCATTCATGAGCGACGCCATCGCTTACTCTCTCGCGCGATCGAGCAGGGGCAGGGGCTCGATCGGGCGGACGTGGTGCTGAAAGGCGGCCGGATCTTCGATCTCGTCGGCGGCGAGCTGTTGAAGAGCGATGTTGCGATCATGGGCGACCGGATCGTCGGAACGCTCGGCGAATACCGAGGCGAACGCGAGATCGACGTCAGCGGCAAGGTCCTAGTTCCCGGGTTCATCGACACCCACTGCCACGTCGAGAGCTCGCTCTTAACTCCGCTCGAATTCGACCGCTGCGTGCTCGCCCACGGCGTGACCACGTCGATCTGCGATCCGCACGAGATCGCCAACGTGCTCGGCCAGCCGGGTTTACGCTACTTCCTCGACGCCGCGATGCTGATGGCGATGGACCTGCGTATCCAGCTTTCGAGCTGCGTGCCGGCGACGGCGCTCGAGACTTCGGGCGCGCGGCTAGAGGCCGCCGATCTCCTGCCGTTCGCCGATCATCCCAAGGTGCTGGGCTTAGCCGAATTCATGAACTTTCCCGGCGTCTTGGCGCGCGATCCCGCCTGCCTCGCCAAGCTCGCGGCGTTCCAGACCCGGCCGATCGACGGCCACAGCCCGCTTCTCAGCGGCTTGGCCCTTAACGGGTACTTAAGCGCTGGCGTGCGCACCGACCACGAGGTCACCAACCTTCCCGAAGCGAGCGAGAAGCTGGCCAAGGGCATGCAGCTCCTGATCCGCGAAGGCTCGGTGTGCAAGGACTTGCACGCGCTTAGCCCCGTTATCACCGAGCGCAATTCGCCGTTCATCGCCTTCTGCACCGACGACCGCAATCCGCTCGACATTGCGGAGGAAGGCCATCTCGACTTCATGATCCGCACCGCGATCAAGCTCGGCGCGCCGCCGCTCGCGGCCTACCGCGCGGCGTCGATCTCGGCCGCTCGCATCTTCGGTCTGCGCGACCGAGGCCTCATTGCGCCCGGCTGGCGCGCCGATCTCGTCGTCATCGACGATCTCGAGCACTGCGCCGTCTCGATGGCGATGGCGGGCGGGCGGGTGGTGAACGACGCGCTGTTCGGCGCGCGCGGCGCCATCGAGCCGGTCGGGCGGAGAAGCGTGAAAGCAAGGCGGGTCGAGCCGGCCGATTTCGTCGCCCGCGGGCAGGGGCCGTCGACCCAAGCCATTGGCGTTATTCCGGGCAAGATCATCACCGACCGCGTGGCCGTGACGCTGCCGTTCGAGAACGGCGAGCGCGGCGTCGATCTCGGACAGGATGTGGTCAAGGTCTCGGTCGTCGCCCGCCACGGCGTCAACGACAACCGGGCGACCGCCTTCGTCAAGGGCTTCGGGATGAAGCGCGGCGCGATCGCCTCATCGGTCGGCCATGACAGCCACAACCTGTGCGTCGTCGGCGTCGACGAGGCCGACATGGCGGCGGCGGTCAACCGGCTGGGTGAAATCGAGGGCGGCTTCGCCGTGGCGCGCGACGGCAAAGTGGTCGCGGAACTGCCGCTTCCGGTGGCGGGACTGATGAGCCTCAAGAGCTTCGAGGAGGTGCGCGTGGCGCTGGTTCCATTGCGCGCAAGCGCGAAAGGCCTGGGGGTGACCCTCGCCGAGCCGTTCCTGCAGGTGGCCTTCCTGCCTCTGCCGGTGATCCCGCACCTCAAGATCACCGACATGGGGCTGGTCGATGTCGACAGGTTCGAGTTCGTGCGCGATTAGACGCCCGTTGAACGGGGAGCCGGAGACCGCGAGCCTAGTGACGTCGAACGTGCGTTCCGGCGAGGGCGCTGGCGTAGTGCGTATGGGCTCCATTGCCCGAATTGTGGGTCAACGGGTGAACGCCGGCCAAGTCAACATGTCCGATGCTGGGAGTCGGGGCGTGAATCCCGTTGCCCATGACGACGTTCGGGCAGCCGCCCGATCCGCCCGATGCATGGGGCGCGCTGACGCCGGTGTGGACGCCGCCGCCGGAAGAGGGGTTATGAACCCCGCCTCCCCCGCCGCCGGCGGAGAGGTGGGTCCCGCCGCAGGCGGCCAGCGCCTGCCCCGGCGCGCCGAGGGTCAAAACGGCGATGAGCGATGCGCTCGCAAGCAAGGTCGCGATCGACCCGCCAGCGACGGACGCGACTGCGCCGCGGCTCACGTCGAATGGCATGACGTCCTCCTCAATGCGCCCTAAAACTCGACAGCCGAGCGCAAGGGCTAGGATTCTAGGCCGGCGAAGTCAATAATTTAAGGGAACTTCCGTTCACAATGCGTTGAGCGGCGGCGGCTATTCCGCGCAGTCGAAAGTCGCCGGACGTCGCGCCGAGCGCGTTGGGCGAGCCGCTTGCGCCTCTCGCAAACGATCAATGCTCGCGCCGAGCCGAGGCTGCGAACACGATCGCCAGGGCCACCCAGGACAGTATCATCGTCGTGCCGCCGATTGGGGCGGCGAAGGGAAAAATGCGCTCCCCGGTGAACGCGCGCGCGGCCAGCTCGGCCGAAAACAGCGCCGCCCCCGCCGCCATCGCAAAGCCGACAATGACGAGCGCGCGTCCCGGCGCCGTCGCGACGCGGGCGTGCGCGGCGATCGCGAGCGCCGCCGCCGCGTGCAACAGGAGAAACAGAGCGCCTCGCTCCGCGAGCTCGCCGCCGCTCGCGTGGACGCCGGCCGCCGCAAGCCCAACGCCGCCCGCGCCCATGAGCGCAGCAAGGCCGGCAAGAATGAGGGGCGAGCGGTCCACTTCTGGCTCCGTAACGGACGTGGTCGGTCGGCGCCCGCAAAGGACTGCCCTTGAGCGCGCGCTTGTCAAGACGCCGCGAACCCTCGATCCTTCCGCGCCGCGCGATTTTGCCGCGGTCCGGGCGACTGGCGGGGAGGGCGATTTTGCCGGAGTTCAAAGTGCGGACGATCAGGCGCGCGGATCACGACCGGTGGGCGCCGCTGTGGAGCGCCTATCTGAAATTCTATCAAGCTCCAGAGAGCGACGAGGTCACGGACGCGACCTGGGCGCGCATTTTCGATGCCCTCGAGCCGGTGCATGCGGTGGTCGCGGAGCGCGACGATAAGCTGATCGGCTTTTCCCATTACCTCTTTCAACGCAGCACCTGGCTCCTCGACCCGCAATGCTATCTCCAGGATCTCTACGTGGACGAAGACAACAGGGGCCGCGGGGTCGGGCGCGCGCTGATCGGCGCCGTCGTCGGCGCGGCCAAGGAGGCCGGGGCGGCGCGGGTGTTCTGGAACACCCACGAGACGAACGCGGTTGCGCGCAGGCTCTACGACGCGGTGGCTGAGCGCACCGGCTTCATTCAATACCGCATCGAACCGCTGGGATGACCGCGACGGCGTCCAAAAGTCGCAGGCGCCCTGGGCTTGCCGCACGCCCCAACTTCCCCCATGTTGTGCGGCCGGGCTCATTCCGCGGGCGTTGAGCAACGAGGGGGCTTCATGGTGTCGCGACGTCTGACGACGCGTTCTTTCGCCATCGCCAAGGCCAACGCCCAGGCGGGGGTCGACGCTGCGCTGACCATCGCCGCTCGAACTCAAGGCCTGCTCGCGCCCCTCGGCGGGCCGTCCGAGAAGGCGCGCGAAGCGCAGCTCATGGTGCAGGAGAAGGTCGACGCGGCCGTCGAGGGCGCTTTCGCCGCGCAGGCGGCATGGAGCGCGTTTCTGATCAAGGCGGCGTTCGGCGGCGTTCGCACGGCTCTCGACGTCTCGACCGGCCTCACTGGCATCGCCGTGGCCGCCGCGGGACCCGCCCGGCGGAAGGTGCGCGCCAACGCGCGACGCTTGACCGGAGCCAAGGCGTTCCCTTGAGATGGATCTAGCGCAACGCCTGCAGGAAGCGATAGCGACCTACGGATACTTCGCGGTGCTTGCCGTTGTTGGCATGGAAAGTCTGGGCGTTCCCATACCCGGCGAAACCGCGCTGGTGGCGGCAGCCATCGTCGCCGGCGAAGGGAAGCTCAATATCTATGGCGTTATCGCCGCCGCCGCCGCGGGCGCGGTCATCGGCGGCGCTTGCGGCTATTGGATCGGGCGCGAGTTTGGCTTTCCGATCGCCTACCGTTACGGGCGCTATGTCAGCTTAAACGAAAAGCGGCTGAAACTCGGCCAGTATCTCTTTCTTACGCACGGCGGCAAGATCGTGTTCTTCGGCCGGTTCGTGGCGCTGCTGAGGACGTTCGCGGCCTTTCTCGCTGGCGTCAACCGCTATAGCTGGGAACGCTTCTTCGCCTTCAACGCGGCGGGCGCGATCCTGTGGGCCGCCCTCTTCGGCTTCGGCGGATTCTGGCTCGGCCGCGCCTTCGAGCACTATGCGCGCCCGGTCGGGGTCGCGGCCCTGATCGCCGCGGTGATTGGAGGGGTTTTCGCCGCCCGCTTCATCCGCAATCACGAACAGGCGCTCGAGGACGACGCCGAGCGGGCTCTTCCCGGCCCGCTTGTGCGGCCCAAGCAGTCGGCGACTCATTGAGCGCGCCGCATATTTGCGCTTTTGGACGTCGGACCGGCTAGGCCGCCTGCGGGCGCTCGACCGGTCCGATCCACACCCTCTGCTGCTCCGAGCGGCGGAGAAAATCGACGCTGACCGTGCGATCGATCTTCTCCGCATCGAGGGCGCGCAGAAGGTCGCCGACGCTGGTCACCGGCTTGCCGTCGAGGGCGATGATGAGGTCGCCCGACAATAGCCCGGCATGGGCCGCCGGCCCCGCCTGGTCGACGTTGAGAAGGCGCGCCCCGGTCGCCTGCTCGATGCCGAGCCGGAGCGCGATGCGGCGCGGAATCGCCGCCTGCGCCGCGCTGACCCCGATATAGGCGCGTCTCACGCGTCCGTGCCGGGCGATCTCGCCGGCGACGAAGCTCGCGGTGTTTGAGGCGACCGCAAAGCAGATGCCTTGCGCGCCCATGATGACGGCGGTGTTGATGCCGATCACTTCGCCGGCGGACGACACCAGCGGGCCGCCCGAATTGCCGGGGTTGAGCGGCGCGTCGGTCTGCACCACGTCCTCGATCATCCGCCCGGTGCGCGATTGCAGCGAGCGGCCGAGCGCCGAGACGACCCCGGTGGTCACCGTCGCGTCGAAGCCGAGCGGATTGCCGATGGCGATGGCGATCTGGCCGCGCCTGAGCTTCGAGCTGTCCCCCAGTTTCGCCGCCGGCAGCGACACGTCGGCTTCGACCCTGAGAAGCGCCAGATCGGTGTCCGGATCGTCGCCGAGCACGCGCGCCTGCAGCTCGCGGCCTTCCAGGGTCGTCAGACTGACCAGCCGTCCGCCCTGGACGACATGGCTGTTGGTAAGCGCGAGGCCGTCGGACGCAATGATGACGCCCGAGCCCGAGCCGGCGCTCCGGCCCTGTTTCTTCACGTCGATGCGCACTACGCTCGGTCCCACGCGGTCGACGACGCCGGTGACCACGCGCGAATAGTCGTCGAGCATCGCGGCGTCGTTTGGAACGTACTCAGCGCCGGCGCCCTGCGGCGGATTGTCGGAATCGAGCGCGAAAGACGGGGCGGGGGATTCGAAAGGATCGTTCATCCTGGCGATATGGTGGCGGCGGCCGGGGCGCGCAAGCACTGTCAGGGATGCGCCCGCCGGGGTTGCCACAACTGGGCAAATGGCCCAGATATCGGTCGGCGCCGGCGATCCTGACGACTTGAACGCCTCCCTATCGCGGAGGCGCCGGCGCGCCGAACACCAAAGCCATGGCGCTGACGCATCCTGCGACTGTCTCTCCCGCTCAGCCCGCCGATTCGGACGCCGCGGGCGCGCTTGCGGCGAGCGCTGTCGTCATCTGCCTGAACGAGGCCGCTTGTATCGGCAAGTGCCTGCAAAGCCTGAGCGCCTTTGTTGAGATCATCGTGGTCGACTCGGGCTCGACTGACGGGACGCTCGCGATCGTCGACGGGTTCGCCCGCGGCGGCCTTCCGATTCGGCTCATCCGCCAGCCGTGGCTCGGCTATGCCCGGCAGAAGCAATTCGCGCTCGATCAGGCGATGCAGCCCTGGGTGTTCAGCATCGACGCGGACGAGTGGCTCGACGACGATCTCAGGAGTTCGCTCCCTCGGCTCATGGCGGCCGATGACGCCGTCTCCGGCTGGAAGGTGCGCCGTTCGCTGACGCTCTACGGCCGTTCGGAGCCGGTAAGCCGCTGGACGCGGCCGGAGCACATCCTGCGCCTCGTCCGGCGCGGCCGGGCGCGCTTCGACCCCGCGCTCATCGTCCACGAGGGCCTGGTCGCCGACGAAGGCGAGACGCCCGTCGCGCGCCAAGGGCTCCTGCGCCACGAACGCTCGCTGCCGCTCAACGAGCAGATGAAGAAGGAAATCGCCTACGCGCGGCTCAAGGCCGAGCAGCGGCTGAAGTTTGGCCGGAAACCCTCGACGCTCAAATTGCTGTTCAATCCGCCGATCTATTTTCTGCGCATCTTCTTCTGGAACCGGTTTTTCCTGTGCGGTTGGGCCGGCTTCATCCATGCCGCGACCGGCGCGATGTACTCGCTCATGACCGAGGCCATCCACCGCCAGTTGTACTACGCTCGAACGGAGCGATGAGGGATCCCGCCAGGACGGCGAACGTGCAATCCGGGCGCTCCGCGGCTAGAGAGGGCCGCGGCCTGTCGACCCGCTTGTCCTGGGCGCCGCGCAGCGGTCTCCGCGCCGCGCCCTCGGAATCGACCCGTGGTCGATTTCGCTTCGAGGCGCGGCCGGCGGCGGGATCGGGCGAGGCGGGATGAACCGGGAATTGGATGACGAGGCCCTCGGCGAGCTTGAGGTCATCATTCCCAATCTGAACTGGCGCTATTCGGGCGGCACGGCGGTGAACCGGACGATCGCCCCACTGATCGCCGAGCGCTGGCGAGCGGCGTGGCTGGGACCGGACCGGCCGGAGGGGATCGCGGGCCTTGGCCTCGGCGATCTCATGCGCCTGCGCTTTCGTCCGCCGAGCCACGGAAAGGTGCGCATCTGGCACGCGCGCCGCAATGTCGAAATGATCGCCGGGCTTTTCCTCAACCTTTTCGGCTACCGGTTCGCGCTGATCTTCAATTCGGCCTCCCAGCGCAAGAAGACCTGGCTCACCAGTTTTCTCGTCGCCCGGATGGACGCGGTGATCGCGACCAGCGAGATGGCGGCGGAATATATCCCTCGCCCGGCGACCGTGATCCATCACGGCATCGACGTCGATCTCTACTCCCCGCCCGACGATAGGCGCGCGGCCTTCGCCGCGACCGGCCTGCCGGGAAAGTATGGCGTCGGAACTTTCGGCCGCGTCCGGCGACAAAAGGGAACCGACCTGTTCGTCGAGGCGATGTGCCGCCTTCTGCCGCGCTATCCGGACTTCGCGGCGGTGGTGATTGGGCTTACGACCGTCGACAATCGGCCGTTCCTCGAGGGCCTGAAGCAGCAGGTCGCAGCCGCCGGCCTCGCCGAGCGCATCCGCTTCCTTGGCGAACTGCCGATCGAGGAGGTGCCGCGCTGGTATCAGCGGATTTCGATCTATGTCTTCGCCTCGCGGGTCGAGGGCTTCGGCCTGACCATGCTCGAGGCGATGGCGGCCGGCGATGCGGTGGTCGCGACGCGCGCCGGGGCGGCGGAAATGGTCATCACCGACGGCGACGACGGCGTGCTGGCGCCAGTCGGAGACCTCGACGCGCTCGTCGCCGCGCTCGAGCCGCTGATGCGCGATCCCGAACGCATCGCGGCCATCGGGTGGCGCGCGCGGGAGACGGTGGTGGCGAGATTTAGCCGCGACCGGGAGGCGGACGAGATCGGCGCCGTGTACCGGCAAGTCTGGGCGCAGAGAAAAAGATGAGGATGGGGGGTGATTAACCAGCGTCGTCATTGCGAGCGGAGCGAAGCAATCCAGGAAACGTAGGGCGCGCAAGGATCTCTGGATTGCTTCGTCGCTTGGCTCCTCGCAACGACGGTCCGAGCTAAAGCGGCGGCGGGAGGCGCCGTTCAGGCTGCGCTCGGGCGCATCGCGGCGATCAGGCGCTTGAATGGCGCCGAGACGTGGTGGCGCAGCATTGCGAGCTTGCGGTCGCCTTCGGAAGTGACCCAATTGAGCTGGATGACGCGACGCTCGCCGGCGAACGGCTTGTGCCCGTGCCAGGAATTGTCGGCCCGCTTGAACGCCAAGAGCGTCCCCTCGGTCGGGGGCACTTCCATGATCGCATCCTCGAGGTTGTCGGCCGACTTCAAGAGGCGCAGGCGGCCGCCCGGGTGCTCCCAGCCGGCGTTCATGTAGATGAGGATGGTGATGATCTTGCTCTTGGTGTCGGTATGGATGCGACCGTCCCTCAAGCCGCACTGACCGCGAACCGTGATCGTGGTCGGGCGGCCGGCGAGATCGAGAGCGAATTTCTTCTCAAAAGCTTCCCGGAACTCGTCGCTCTCCAATTCGTCGACGAATTCGCGGAACGCGGGGCCATAGGAAAGCTGCGCGACGGGGAAGCTCCCGCCCTCGGAGATTTTCGGATAGTCGGCGTTGATTTTCACCCGCGCCTCGGGGCGGACAAATCCGGGGACCAGAAAATATTCGAATGGCTCGCGGATCAGCGGAACCGCCTTCAAGGCGTCGAGATCAAGAAAGCGCAGGGTCATGCAAGGCGCCCCAAAGGCCGCAGTGTCGCGGCGAGCAGATACTCGCTCGCCGGCCTCGCGTCAAAATCGGCCGGGCGCGAGCCGACTACGTACGCCCCTTGGCCAGAGCCGTGAGGATCGTCTGCGCGCGACGGCTGGCGAAGGCGGCGGCGATGTCCGAGCCGGCCTTGAGTTGCCAATTGGGACGCTCGCGGTCGGTTCCCGGCAGGTTGGTCTGGACGGTATCGCCGACGAGATCGTCGAACTGGGCGTGGGCGAGGTCCGAGCTCGCTCGGCCGATGAGCGCATGGATGGCCGCGGCGATCGCGTCGGTGAGCGGGGTGTCCTCGGTTGGGCCCGAGCCGATGAGGCCGGCGGCGACAAGAGCGGCGATGAGGCCGCGCTTCTCCTCGCGCCGGCGGGCGATCTCCTCGCCGGCCCTGGCCAGGGTCAGCAAGCCAAGCGAGAGCCGCTCGGCGATGTCGGCGCCTCCCCACCAGCCGGCGAGCGTCGCCAGATCGTGGGTGGCGACGCAGGCGACCGAGAGCGGCGGATAAGACTCGGGCGGCCGCACTTGCGGGCCGTCGCGCTCGAACCACAGCACCCGCATCCCCTGAATGCAGGCGCGCGTCATCCGATCGCGGAAGCCCTCCGGCACGGTCCCGAGATCCTCGCCGACCACCATGCATTGGGCGCGTTGGCTTTCGAGCGCGATATGGCCGATGAGGTCGTCGAGCGGATAGGAGAGGTAGGCGCCGTCGGCCGGTTTGGCGCCCTCCGGAATGAGGAACAGGCGCTCAAGCCCCATCGCGTGATCGATCCGCAGCATGCCGGCGTGGCGCATGTTTGCGCGGTAAACCGCGCTGAGCGAGATCCAGCCCTCCCGCGCGCCGGCCAGCGGATTGGGCGCGGGCAGGTTCCAGTTCTGCCCTTGGGCGGAAAACGGATCGGGCGGCGCGCCGATGGTGACGCCGCGCGCGAGGATCGTGCGATGCGCCCAAGATTCGGCCCCGTCAGGCGCCGCGCCGACCGCGAGATCGCGATAGAACCCGATGTCGAGTCCCCCTGGCGCGCTCGCCCGGCGGCCCGCCCGAGCTGGCGGTCGGCCAGCCACTGGCAGAAGAGGGCGAACTCGAAGGCTTGGCGATTGCGCGCGATCGCGTCGTCGATCGCCCTGGGTTCGCCGTCGCGCAGGGCTTGCGGCCAGAGCCGCCAATTCTCCCCGGCTTCTCCGTCGGCGGCCGCCTGGAACGCCGCGAAGCGCCGAAGGGATTCGCCGCCCAATCTCGCGAACGCATGGTAGTCTGCGACCAGCGGATCGCCAGGCTGGGCGGCGCGGACGCGGGCGAAGGCCGCGCTCCAGGCTTCGAGCGCCGGGCGCTTGGCGCGCCAGACGGCCTCGTAGTCGACTTGGCTCGTCCCCGACGCCGCCGCGAACGCTGGCCCCACCGCCGCCAGCGCCGCGTCCACCGCCTCGTCGCGCGGCAGGCCCGCGTCGTCAAGGACGTCGATGAGGATGGGATCGAGGAAGCGCCGGTCGGAGGGATAGTAGGGACTCGCCCTTTCCCGGTCGCGCGGGAACAGCATGTGCAGCGGGCTGACGCCGAAATAAGCCGCACCCAAGCCCCCGGCCTTCTCGCCCGCGAGGGCCAGCGTCGAGAAGTCGCCGATCCCCTGGTCGTGACCGTTCTCATCCGCGCGCCTGAGCGCGTAGAGCTGGGCGGCGACGCCGAACCGCTTCCGCGACGCCGCCTTGGGGCTAAAGGCCTCCGGCGGAGCGATGGTCAGCGCGCATTCGGTCTCGCCGACAATGAGCCGATAGCGGCCGGCGGGCAGCGCCGGCAGCGCGATTGCGCGTTCGGCTGCCGAGCGTCCGTCGGGCAGGTCGCGCCGGACGCCTTCGGCGGCCTCGACCCGCCATTCCGCGACCGAGCCGTCCTCGCGCGTGATCCGCGCGTCGACTGCGGTCGGCAGATCGCGCAGAGGCGCGACCGCCGGCTCGCCAAGGCGCAGCACGAGCGAGAAGGGCAGGCGCCGGCGATGGGTTTCATCGACAAGGCGCGTGAGACTGCCGCGCGCCTGCGCTTCGCTCGCGACCTCGAGCCCAAGCGCTGAGAGAAGCGCGACCTTGGTCTCGGGCGAAACGATCGTGCGCTTGCCGCTGACGTCCCACCATTCGCCGGCGATTCCAGCCGCGCCGGCGAGCGCGTCGATCGCCTCGGCGCTGGGCGCCCCGGAGCCCGGAGCTCCGCTCGCCGTCCTCGCCTCGGCGAGAATGAGCGAGGACCGGGCGTGAAGCCGTACTCGATCGGCGAGCGCGATCGCGCGCTCGGGCGCCTCAGGGTCATGGGCGTCGACGAGGGCGCGCCAAGCCATGCCGGAGCGGGGCGCCGGCAGGCGGATTTCCGCTTCCGCGGCCGATCGGTTCATCGCCAATGCGACGCGATCGGCCCCGTCGCCTTGCGCGGCGGCGAACACCGCAACCATCACCGCGCCGGCCGGATCGTTCCACCCGCTCTGCGTCATTGGCCCGTCGGCGTCGCGCCACTCGACATCGGGAAGGCCGCTCGCGTCGAACGGCGCGCCGGTCAGGAAGGCGTCGCGAGACAGCGCGGGGTTGCTCAGCCGAGCCTTGATGAGCCGGGCGGTGAAGGCGATGAGCGACGCGTCGGCGGCGCGCCAGTCGATCGCGCTCGTCGCATTGTCCTGGGCGTAGGCGTTGTTGTTGCCGCCCTGGCTGAAGCCGAGCTCCGCGCCCATGCCGAGCATCGGCGTCCCGCGCGAGGCGATGAGCAACGTCAGCAGATTGCGCTCGTCGCGCGAACGCGATTCGACGATCGCGGGGTCGTCGCTCGGACCCTCGGCGCCGTGGTTCCAGCTGAGGTTGTTGTCCGAGCCGTCGCGATTGTTCTCGCCATTGGCCTCGTTGTGCTTGCGATCGTAGGAGACGAGGTCGCGAAGCGTGAAGCCGTCGTGGACGACAACAAAGTTGACGCTCTTGGATGGCGCCGCGGCTCGGCCGAACACGTCGCGCGAACCGGCGATCCGGGTCGCGATCTCGCCGCGCATCCCGGCGTCGCCGCGCCAGAAGCGGCGCGCGGCGTCGCGGAAGCGGTCGTTCCATTCGGCGAACGAGGGACGGAACTGGCCGAGGCGATAGCCGCCCGGGCCCACGTCCCAGGGCTCGGCGATGAGGCGCGCCTTGGCGAGTATGGGATCGGCGGCGAGCGCCTGGAAGAAAGGCGCATCAGCGTCAAAGCCGCTCGCGCTCCGGCCAAGCGCCGGGGCGAGATCAAAGCGAAATCCGTCGAAACCGCCATGGACCATCCAGCGCTTCAGCGCGCCGATCGCCATGTCGATGACCAGCGGGCGGTCGAGCGCCAGGCAATTGCCGGTGCCCGCGTCGTTGATATAGAGCGCCGGATTGTTCGGATCGAGACGGAACCAGGCGGCGTTGTCGAGACCGCGGAACGAGAGCGTCGGGCCGAGCTGGTCGCTCTCGCCGTTGTGGTTGAAAACGACGTCGAGAATGGCCTCCATGCCGGCCGCGTGCAGAGCGTCGGTCGCCGCGCGAACCTCGGCCCAGCCGCCAGGAGCGAGGCGTGGGTCGGGCGATCCGAACACGACGGCGTTGTAGCCCCATGCATCCGACAGGCCGAGCGCCTGCATTTGCCGTTCGTCGACGAACGTGTCGGCAGGCATGATCTCGACCGCAGTCACGCCGAGCGCGGCCAGATGGGCGATCGACGCCGGATGGGCGAGCCCGGCGAAAGTCCCTCGCGCCGGCTCGGGTATCGCCGGGTTGAGGCGGGAAAAGCCGCGCAGGTTGAGCTCGTAGACGACCAGCGCCTGCGGCGCGACGCGCTTGAATCCGAGGCGCCCGCGGGCGGCGCCCCCGCGATCGCCTTCGCCGCGAATGGCCCGCTGTCGGCGCCGAAAGCGAACATCGACGGATGGAGACGGAACGGCCGGTCGAACCGCCAGGCGTAAGGATCGGCCAAGAGCTTCGAGGCGTCGAAGCGCGCGCCGCGCGCCGGGTCGTGGGGTCCCTCGACGCGGAACCCGTAGCGCGCCTCCGCCCCGAAGCCGGGGGCGAAGCCGCGCAGGACGCCTTGCGCGTCGCGGACCATCGGCGCGCGAAAGGCCTCGCGATCGCCGTCATAGAGGCAAAGCGAAGCGCTCTCCGCGTTGGGCAGGACGAGCGCCGCTTCAAGGCCGTTCGCCGCGACGACGGCGCCGAGGCCCGCCGGAAGCTCACTCATTCCGGCGCCGTCGCCAGAGCGCGATAGAGGGCGGCGTATCGCTGCGCCGGGCCGCGCCACGAGACGTCCGAGCGCATGCCGTTGAGTCTCAAGCGCCGCGATGTCGCCGGATCGCGGCCAATCTCCAGTCCACGGTCGAGCGCATAGGCCAGCGCTTCAACCGAGGGTGGATGGAACTGGACGCCTGTGGCTACGCCCGCCGCCGTCGCTGCCTCGTTGGCGTCGATGACCGTGTCGGCGAGACCGCCGACCCGCGCGACGATCGGCAGCGCTCCGTAACGGAGAGCGCAGAGCTGGGTCAGGCCGCAGGGCTCGAAGCGGGAGGGCACGACGATGAAATCGGCGGCGGCCTGGAACAGATGGGCGAGTCTCTCATCGTAGCCGATCACGCAGCCGACCGAGTCCGGCCGCGCGGCGGCGGCGGCGGCGAAGCCCGCCTCGAGCGCCCGGTCGCCCGAGCCCAGCAGGGCGAGCTGGCCGCCCTTGGCGATGAGGCCCGGCAGCGCCTGCAACAACAAGTCGAGGCCCTTCTGATCCGAAAGACGCGAGACGACGCCGAACAGCGGCCTGTTCAGTCCCGGCGCCAGTCCCATCTGGGCCTGGAGCGCGGTCTTGTTGCGCACCCGCATGTCGATGCGGAGCGCGCTGTAGTTTTGCGCCAGCGTCGAATCGGTGGCCGGGTTCCAGACCGTGTCGTCGATGCCGTTGACGATGCCCTGAACGACGCTGGCGCGTGTGCGCAAAAGCCCGTCGAGCGCCATGCCGAATTCCGGCGTCATGATTTCGCGCGCGTAGGTCGGCGAAACGGTGGTGATGCGGTCGGAGAGCAGCAGGCCCGCCTTGAGATACCCGACGCCGCCGAAATATTCGACCCCGTCGATCGTCAGCGCACGCGGCGGCAGGCCCAGTTCGGCAAAGATTGAGGCCGGATAGTGGCCCTGGAAGGCGATGTTGTGGATCGTGATCGCCGTGCCGGGACGCGGTCCATCCGCGTAGTGCAGGTAGGCTGGGGCGAGCGCTGCTTGCCAGTCATGGGCGTGAACCGCCTGCGGCCGGAAGCCGTCGATCGCGCCGAGGCCGATGTCGGCGCCGACGCGCGCGAGCGCCGCGAAGCGGCGGGCATTGTCGGGCCAGTCGAGTCCGTCGGGGCCGAGGTAGGGGTTGCCCGGCCGGTCGTAGAGATGGGGCGCATGGATCGCGAACAGGTCGAGTCCGGCCGCCTTGCCGGCGAGGATGCGGGCCGGCCCGCCGAACAGGTCTCCATAGTCGTGCGCGGTCGAAGCGTCGTCGAGCTTGGCCATGACCGCCGGGTAGGCGGGGACGAGGGTCCTGATCTCGACGCCTTCGCGAGCGAGCGCGGCAGGCAGCGCGCCGACGACGTCGGCGAGCCCGCCGGTCTTGATGAGCGGGTAGATCTCCGAAGCGACGGAGAGGACTTTCAGCTCGCTCATTGCGCGAGCTTGTCGATCATCGGCTGGGTGATCAGAGTGACGCCGCTTTCGGTGCGGCGAAACCGTTTGGCGTCGAGCTCGGGATCCTCGCCGACCACGAGGCCATCGGGAATGCGGACTTCGCTGTCGATGACCGCTTTGATGAGCCGCACGTTGCGCCCGATGTTGACGTAGGGCAGCACCACAGTCTCGTGCACGGTGGTGTACGAGTGGACATGCACGCCGGTGAAAACCAGCGAGCGGCTGAGCGACGCGCCGGAGACGATGCACCCCCCCGACAGCAAAGTGGAGACCGCCAGGCCTCGGCGACCGTCGACGTCATGGACGAATTTCGCCGGCGGGGTGATCTCGCCGTAAGTCCAGATCGGCCAGCCGCGATCGTAAAGGTCGAGATCGGGGACGATGTCGGTCAGGTCGATGTTGGCGGCCCAATAGGCGTCGACGGTTCCGACGTCGCGCCAATACGGTTTCGCCTCCTCGGTCGAAGTCACGCAGGACTGCGAGAAGTGGTGCGCCACCGCTTTTCCGTTCTTGACGATGTAGGGGATGATGTCCTTGCCGAAATCGTGGCTCGAATTGGCGTCCGCCGCGTCGCGCTTGAGAAGGTCGATCAGGAACGAGGTCTCGAACACGTAGATGCCCATGCTGCACAGCGCGACGTCGGGCTTGCCGGGCATCGGCGGCGGGTTCTTCGGCTTCTCCAGAAACTTGATGATCGTGTTCTTTTCGTCGACATGCATGACGCCGAAGCCTTTGGCTTCCTCGAGCGACGCCTCGAGACAGCCGACAGTGACGTCGGCGCCAGTGTCGACGTGCTGCTGCAGCATTTTCTCGTAATCCATCTTGTAGATATGATCTCCGGCCAAAAGCACCATGAATTGAGGACGATAGCTCTCGATGATGTCGATGTTCTGATAGACCGCGTCGGCCGTCCCGAGATACCACATCGTCTCTGAGACGCGCTGCGAGGCAGGCAGGACGTCAAAACTCTCGTTGCGCTCGGGGCGGAAGAAGTTCCAGCCGCGTTGCAGGTGACGGATAAGGCTGTGGGCCTTGTATTGGGTGGCGACAGCGATGCGGCGAATGCCGGAATTGAGCGCGTTCGAGAGCGCAAAGTCGATGATGCGCGACTTGCCGCCGAAATATACCGCCGGCTTGGCGCGCCGGTCGGTGAGCTCGAGCAGGCGGCTGCCCCGCCCGCCGGCCAGCACATAGGCCATGGCGAGGCGCGAAAAGGGCGCCGAAACGCCAAGCTCCTTTGCCGTTTTCGTCTTTGGCATGTCGAACTCCGTCGTCATGACGCCGCTCCTTCAGCGACAGGCGGGCTGAAAACGAGGAACAGCGTCGCCAGCGGCGGCAAGGTCAAGGTCGCCGAGGCGGGGAAGCCGTGCGAGGGGCGCCGCTCAGCCGTGACGCCGCCAAGATTGCCCATGTTGGAGCCGCCATAGGCGCCGGCGTCGGTGTTGAGCGCCTCGCGCCAGAAACCCTCAAAGGGCAGGCCAATACCATAGCCAACGCGCGGCTCCGGCGTAAAGTTGCAGACGACGGCGACCGGGGGATCGCTCGCCGCGCCGCGCCTGAGAAAGGCCAGCACCGACTGGGTATCGTCGTTGACCACGATCCAGCGGAAGCCCTCAGGCTCGCAGTCGCGCGCGTATAGGGCCGGCGTCTCGCGATAGAGCCGATTGAGGTCGCGGATCAGCGCCTGCACGCCCTGGTGCGGCCAATGTTCGAGCAGCCACCAGGGCAGCGATTCCGACGCGTTCCACTCGCTCGTCTGTCCAAACTCCTGGCCCATGAACAGGAGCTTCTTGCCGGGATGGCCCCACATGAAGCCGTAGAAGGCGCGCGCATTGGCGAAGCGGCGCCATTCGTCGCCGGGCATCTTGCCGATGACCGAGCCTTTGCCGTGCACGACCTCGTCGTGCGAAATCGGCAGCACGAAGTTCTCGCTGAAGGCGTAGAGAAGACCGAAGGTCAGTCTGTCGTGGCTCCAGCGGCGATAGATCGGGTCGCTCGACATATAGTCGAGCGTGTCGTGCATCCAGCCCATGTTCCACTTGAAGCCGAAGCCGAGGCCGCCGTTGTCGGTCGGCCGGGAGACGCCGGGAAAGGCGGTCAATTCCTCGGCGATGGTCACCGCGCCCGGAAAGCCGCCGTACACGAGTTCGTTGGCGCGCCGGAGGAAGGCGATCGCCTCGCGGTTTTCCCTGCTGCCGTCGGCGTTGGGCAACCATTCGCCTTCGCGGCGGGAATAGTCGAGGTAGAGCATCGAGGCGACGGCGTCGACCCGCAGACCATCGACGTGGAACCGGTCGACCCAGTAGAGCGCGTTGCAGTAGAGAAAGTTCGCGACCTCGAGGCGGCCGAAATTGTAGATCGCGGTGTTCCAGTCGGGATGAAAGCCCTTGCGTGGATCGGCGTGCTCGTAAAGCGCGGTGCCGTCGAAATGCGCGAGGCCCTGAGCGTCGGTGGGAAAATGCGCCGGGACCCAGTCGAGGATCACGCCGAGGCCCGCGCCATGCGCGCGATCGACGAAGCGGGCGAATCCCGCCGGCTCGCCGAAGCGGCGGGTCGGCGCAAACAGGCCGACCGGCTGGTATCCCCAGGATTCATCGAGCGGATGTTCGCTGATCGGCAGAAGCTCGAGATGGGTGTAGCCCATTCCAACGGTGTAGGGGATGAGCTCGTCGGCGAGCTCGTCGTAGGTGAGAAACCGTCCGCCTTCTCCGCGCCGCCACGACCCAAGATGGACCTCGTAGATCGACATCGGCTTGCGCCGCGGCTCGCCCTGGCCGCGTTTGGCCATGTATTCGCCGTCGGTCCAGGAGAAATCGTCGCTGTGGGCGACGATGGAGGCGGTTAGCGGCCTGAACTCGGCCTCGAAGCCGAACGGATCGGCCTTGAGCGGCAACAGCGCTCCGTTCGGACCAACAAGCTCGAACTTGTAGATCGCGCCGACCGCCAATTCGGGGACGAAGATCTCCCACAGGCCGCTATCGAAGCGCCGGCGCATCTGGCAGCGACGGCCGTCCCACTGGTTGAAGGAGCCGACGACGGACACCCGCGACGCGTTTGGCGCCCAGACCGCAAACAGCACGCCGTCGACGCCCTCGTGGTTGATGAGTTGGGCGCCGAGCCGGCGGTAGAGCTGGCGATGCGTGCCTTCGTGGAGAAGATAATCGTCGAGCGGGCCCAGCGCCGGCCCGAACGCGTAAGGGTCGATGTACGAATAGGCGCCGCGCGCCGTCTCGACTTCAACCCGGTAGGCCGGCCGCTCCTTCGCCGAGGGAATCAGCGCCTCGAAAAAATCGTCCTTGCGGCGCGGCAAATCGGCCAGGCGCCCGCCGTCGCGGGCGAGCGCGCGGACGGAGATCGCCTCGGGCGCGAACACCCGGACGACCCATCCCGCGGCGGTCCGATGCGGCCCGAGCACGGCGAAAGGGTCGGATTCGCGGGCGGCCGCGATGGCCTCGAGACTTTCATCCCGCGCTCTCCACTCCTCCCCCATTCAGTCCTCCCTGACCACCGTTAGGCCCTTCGATCAGCTTATCGGCGCGAACGGCGCATTCCAGATTTCCTTGGCATATTCGGAGATCGTCCGATCGGACGAGAACCAGCCGACATTGGCGGTGTTGAGGATGCTCGAGCGCATCCACCGCTTGCGGTCGCGCCAGGCCTCGTCGATCTTGACCTGCGTTGTCCAATAGGCGTCGAAATCGGCGCAGACCATAAAATAATCGTGGTGAGTGAGCGTATCGACGAGACCGCGATAGCGCGCGGCGTCGTCGGTCGAGAACACGCCGGAGGCGATTTCGTCGATCGCTTCGCGCAGCATCGGGGAGGCGGCGATGCGTTCGGTCGAATCGATGCCCTGGGCGCGCGACGCCTCGACCTCCGCCGCGGTGAGGCCGAAGATGAAGATGTTGTCGTCGCCGACCAGATCGCGCATCTCGACATTGGCGCCGTCGAGGGTGCCGACGGTCAGCGCGCCGTTGAGCGCCATTTTCATGTTGCCGGTGCCGGAGGCTTCCATGCCCGCGGTCGAGATCTGCTCCGAGAGGTCGGCGGCCGGCATGATGATCTCGGCCAAAGAGACGTTGTAGTTCGGTAGAAAGACGACCTTCAAGAGGCCGCGCACGGTCGGGTCGGAATTGACGACCTTGGCGACGTCGATGGCGAGCTTGATGATGAGCTTGGCCTGCGTATAGCTCGCGGCCGCCTTGCCGGAGAAGATCTTGACTCTCGGCGCAAAGTCGATTGTCGGGTTGGCGCGGATGGCGTTATAGCGCGCCACCGTCTCGAGAATGTTCAAGAGTTGGCGCTTGTATTCGTGGATGCGCTTGACCTGCACGTCGAACATCGCATCGACGTCGATGCGCTGGTTGAGCTGAACGGCGATGGTGCGCGCCAGCGCGGCCTTGCAGGTCTTGCGCGCCGCGGCCACCTTCTCCTGGACCATCGGATCGTCCGCGTGCGCGGCAAGCCCTTTCAGCGCCTCATAGTCGTCGAGCGCGCGCTCGCCGAGAAGCGAGCGAATGATGTCCGCGAGGCCCGGATTGCATTCGATAAGCCAGCGGCGGAAGGTGATGCCGTTGGTCTTGTTGACGACGCGGCCGGGATAGACCGCATTGAGGCTATGGAACACCGTCTTGCGCATCAGGTCGGTATGCAGAGCCGAAACGCCATTGATCTTATGCGAGCCGACAAAGGCGAGGTTGCCCATTCTCACCCGCCGGCCGGCGTGCTCGTCGATCATCGAAATCGACGCCAACAGGCCCTGATCGACGAAGCCGCGCCGCCGGGCGCTGTCCAGATGCGCCGCATTGATCAGGTAGATGATCTGCATGTGCCGGGGAAGCACGCGCTCCATCAGCGGGACTGCCCAGGTCTCAAGCGCTTCCGGCAGCAGGGTGTGGTTCGTATAGGAGAATGTGGCTTGGGCGATCGACCACGCTTCATCCCATTCGACCTTGTTGAGGTCGACCAGGATGCGCATCAATTCGGCGATGCCGATCGCCGGATGGGTGTCGTTGAGCTGGACGGCGGCGTGCTCGCCGAGCGTGCGCACGTCGCCCCACTGCTTGATGTGGCGGCGAATGAGATCGAGCAGCGACGCTGAGGCGAAGAAATATTCCTGCCTGAGCCGCAATTCCTGGCCGGCCGGAGTGGCGTCGCTCGGGTAGAGAACCTTGGAGATCGCCTCGGCCCGCACGGTCTCCGAGAATGCGGCGATATAGTCGCCGGCGTTGAAGGCTTCGAGCTTCAGCGGGTCGGTGGCCCGCGCCGACCACAGGCGCAGCGTATTGACGTGCCTGCCGCGCCAGCCGACGATCGGCGTGTCGTAGGCGACGGCTTCGACCGTCTCGGCGGGATGCCACACGTGGTGGGCGCGCTCGTCGTCGCCCTGGACCATCTCGACCCAGCCGCCGAAGCCGATGGCGTAATTGTATTCGGGCCGGACGAATTCCCACGGATTGCCGTTGACGAGCCAATCCTCTGGCGTTTCCTGCTGCCAGCCGCCGCGGATGATTTGGCGGAACAGACCATTGTCGTAGCGTATGCCGTACCCGTGGGCGGCGATGGAGAGCGTCGCCATGCTGTCCATGAAGCAGGCGGCGAGGCGCCCGAGACCGCCGTTGCCGAGCGCGGCGTCAGGCTCGATGCGGCGCAAATCCGACAGGTTGACCCCCAGTTCCTGGAGCGCTTCCGCCATCGGTTTGGCGACCCCGAGATTGGTCATCGCATCGAACAGCAAACGTCCGATCAGGAATTCGAGCGACAGATAATAGACGCGCTTGCGCCCGTCGGCGTAGACCCCGTTGAGCGATTCAAGCCAGCGGCCGACCGCGATATCGCGGGTAGCAAACGTGACGGCGAGGAACCAGTCGCGCGGGCTTGCGACCTCGGGGGCCTTGCCGACTGCGTAGGTGAGCTTGGCCAGAACAGCGGCCTTGAGTTCGGCTGCGGTATAAGGACGCACCTCGGCCGCCGGCGGCGAAGTTTTGTCCGTCGTGACGAGCTCGTCCATGAAGCCTCCCGTGTTGCGCCGTCCCCGGCGCGGCCGCCAAAACCCGTGGGCCCGTTCGGTGTTTAAACACGGGGCCCCGAGGCGCACAATCTCCCGCGGGCGCATGACGCGCCGACGTCGCGTTGGCCCATCAGGGGTTCGGGCTCGGTTGCGTCGAATTCGGATCGGACTTTGCGGCGCGAATTTGGGCTTGAAATCGCGTTGAGTTCGGCAGCCGCCGCGTTGATCTGGCCCTGGAGGGACTGAAACTCCTTTTGCGCGGCGGCAGTCGCGGTCTGAGCCTCGGTGAGAGCCCTGCGCGCACCCTCGACCTCGCCCTGCAAGCGGGATTGCTCGGCTGTGAGGGCCTGGTCCTGGCTCTGCGTCGCCGCGACGTGGTCGCTTTCGTCCTTGAGCCTAGCGTCGACGGCCAGAAGGTCGCGCGTCTTGGCGCTAGCCTCCTCTTGGGCGCCGGAAATGGCGAGTTTTGCGTCGCTGATCTGCTTGGTCAGATCGGCCAGTTCGTTTTGCGCCGACGCTCTTGCGGCTGTAGCGTCGGACAGGGCTTTCTCGGCGTCGGACGCCTGCTTTTTCAGGTCGGCGGCGGTTCCGGAGGTCTTTTGCAGGTTCTGCAAGTCCGAGGCCAGGGACTCGCGCGCCCGCTCGGCGGCGGTGAGCGAGTCATTCAACGCGGACTGGGTCTGCGACGACAGCCACCACACGGCCGCGGCGACCAGCCAGCCGGTCGCCGCCACGCCGGTCAGCGCGAGCGAAACCGGCCGGCGCGACGACTCGCTCCTCACATCTTCCATGACGCGGTCCTATGAACGCCGGGTCGAGCGCGACGGGCTAAGCCTAGGAGGCTCCTTGCCATATTGCGGGCGCCGAGGCGGTCCGCCAAGCACAAAATTGCCGCCGCCGCCAAAAAGCTGCCCGTCGACTTTGCGACGGAACCCGCCGAGGAGAATTTTTCATTTGTCAACGTCTCGCCGCGCTGTCTATTGTCCCGGCGCGGCGGATTCGAAGCGGGGCGCGAACGGCCGCGCGCCTTTCGCGCGCGTGCTGTCGGTTAATGGAGAAAAGGGCGGTATGCGTGCGAGCTTAAATGCGATCAGGGCGGGCCTCGCGGCGCTCGCGGGTTTGCTCGTCGCGCCAAGGGCGGAGGCTCAGGTCTTTGGCGGCCCGAAACCCGGCGAGATCGGCTTTCTGCCGACCGTGACCGGCAACGGGGACGATATCGTCTGGCTGCACAACTGGATCCTGCTGCCGGTCACGGTCGGCATTTCCCTGTTTGTGCTGGGGCTCATCGCCTACATCGTCTCCCGCTTCAACGAGAACGCCAATCCCGTACCGTCGCGGCGGACGCATAACGGCCTGCTCGAAATCGCGTGGACGGTCACGCCGGCGCTCGTTCTGGTGGTCATAGCGGTCCCCTCGTTCCGGCTGCTGGCCAATCAGCTGATCATTCCCACGCCCGACCTCACGCTTAAGGTCACCGCTTCGCAGTGGCATTGGAACTACGGCTATCCGAAATCGGAGGGTGGCTTCTCGTTCGACTCGCTCTATGTCGAGGACAAGGATCTGAAGCCCGGCGAGCCGCGGATCATCACGGCCGATCACGAAATGGTCGTTCCCATCGGGAAAGTGATCGAACTCGACGTGGTCTCCCAGGATGTCATTCACTCGTACTCGGTGCCGTCGTTCGGCGTGAAGATCGACGCCATCCCAGGGCGGCTCAACAAATACTGGTTCAAAGCGGAGCGCGAGGGCATCTATTACGGGCAGTGCTCGAACATTTGCGGCATTGACCACGCTTTCATGCCCATCAATGTCCGCGTGATGAGCCAGCCGGATTACGAAGCCTGGCTGGTCGGGGCCAAGAAGCAGTTCGCGTCCTCGGAGCGCGTCCATCTCGCGGCGGGGCCGCTCGTCAATCCCTGATCGGCGCGGTCATCGGCCGGCGATCACGAAGCATCGGAGTCGTTAAGAATGGCGTCCGTCACCGACCTCTCCCACCACGACGTCGATGCTCATCACGAGCACGGCCACCCGACCGGATGGCGGCGGTTTCTCTATTCCACCAACCATAAGGACATCGGGACCCTCTATCTCGGTTTCGCCATCTTTGCCGGCCTGATCGGCACGACGCTGTCGATCATCATCCGCGCCGAGTTGATGGAGCCGGGAATGCACGTGTTCCCGCTGATTTCGGCGATCATGAGCGGCGACGGCTCGATCGACGCCGCCAAGAACATGTACAATGTGTTTTTTAGCAGCCACGCCATCATCATGATCTTCTTCATGGTCATGCCGGCGATGATGGGCGGGTTCGGCAACTGGATGGTGCCGCTCCTGATCGGCGCGCCGGACATGGCGTTTCCCAGGCTCAACAATCTGTCGTTCTGGCTTCTGGCGGCGTCGTTCGTGCTTCTCATGTGTTCGCTGTTCGCGGAAGGCTCGCCCGGCATGAGGGGATTCGGCGGCGGCTGGGTTCTCTATCCGCCGATGTCGAGCACGGTGGGGACGCCCGGCCCGTCGGCCGATTTTGTGATCTTGTCGATGCACCTGGCCGGCGCCTCGTCGATCATCGGTTCGATCAATTTCATCGCCACGATCTTCAACATGCGAGCGCCGGGCATGACGATGTTTCGCATGCCATTGTTCCCGTGGTCGGTGCTGATAACCGCTTTCCTGCTTCTGCTGGCGCTGCCGGTGTTGGCGGGCGCGCTGACCATGCTGCTGACGGACCGCAATTTCCACACCACGTTCTTCGATCCCGCGGGCGGCGGCGACCCGATCCTGTTTCAGCACCTGTTTTGGTTCTTCGGCCATCCCGAGGTCTATATCCTCATCATCCCGGGGTTCGGCATCATCAGCCAGGTCGTGGCGACGTTCTCGAAAAAGCCGATCTTCGGTTATGTCGGCATGGTCTACGCGATGCTGGCGATCGGCCTTCTCGGATTTGTCGTCTGGGCGCATCACATGTTCACCACCGGCATGTCGCTCAACGCCCAGCGCTATTTCGTTTTCGCCACCATGGTGATCGCCGTGCCGACCGGCGTTAAGGTGTTTTCCTGGCTGGCGACGATGTGGGGCGGCTCGATTGCGCTCCGGCCCCCAATGCTGTGGGCGATCGGTTTCGTCTTCGTCTTCACCGTCGGGGGCGTCACCGGCGTGGTGCTCGCCAACGCCGCGGTCACGCGATATCTGCACGACACCTACTACGTCGTTGCGCATTTCCATTACGTGATGTCGCTCGGCGCGGTGTTTTCGATCTTCGCCGGCTTCTACTACTGGTTCCCGAAGATGACCGGCTATCTCTATGACGAGAAGCTGGCGAAATGGCACTTCTGGGTATCCTTCGTCGGCATCAACCTCACCTTCTTTCCCCAGCACTTCCTGGGCTTTCAGGGAATGCCGCGCCGCGTTGTCGACTATACGGACGCCTATGCAACGTGGAATTTCGTCTCTTCAATCGGCGCCTTCATCTCGGGCGCCGGCACGCTGATATTCGTCTATCTGATCTACGAAGCGTTCGCGGCCAAGCGCGCCGCCCCCGCCAATCCGTGGGGACCTGGAGCGACCACGCTTGAATGGACCGTGCCGTCGCCGGCGCCGTTCCACACGTTCGAGACGCCGCCGCACATTTTCGGCGATGAGGACACGCACGCGCCGGCGATCGCGGGGCACGGGAGTCCGGCGTGAACGCGTCCAGCGATCATGACGGCGCCACCGTGTCGGTCGGGGGTCGCGCGGCCCGCAACAATCGGCTGATGGGGCTGGGCGCCGCGGCCGTCGCGGTTTCCATGATCGGCCTTACCTACGCCGCGGCGCCGTTCTACTCCGCTTTCTGCCGCGCGACCGGCTATGAGGGCACGCCGCAGCGCGTCGACGCGAACATGGACGCGGAAGGGCGCCGGATTCTGAGGGTGGGCTTCGACGCCAACGTCGCGCCGGGCCTTGACTGGAGCTTCGCGCCGGAGATCGAACTCGATCCGCCTGCGCACCGGCCAGACCGCCACTGTCTATTTCCGTGTCCGCAACCTCAGCGACGCGCCGGCCGTCGCCCGCGCCACCTTCAACGTGTCGCCTGAAGTTTCCGGCGAATGGTTCGACAAGATTTCGTGCTTCTGCTTCACCGAGCAGCGCCTCGGCCCGCACGAGAGCGCCGAATGGCCGGTGGTGTTCTTCCTCGATCCGAAGCTCGAGACCGACACATCGATGGCGAGGGTCGATTCGATCACGTTGTCGTACACGCTATTCGCCCTGCCGTCCGAGAAACCCGCGCCGGCGCGCTCGGCCGATCGCTCGGGGTCGGCGGGATGACTATCAACGGGAGAAGGCAATGACCCACGCGGCGATTCCGGACCGGGCGGGTTTTCATCTCGTCGAACCGAGCGGCTGGCCGATCGTCGGCGCGGGATTCGCGTTTCTCTCGGCGTTCGGCCTCATCTTCTATATGCATGACCTCTCGATCGCGGGAGCGCGGGTGGGTTCCGGAATCTTGACCATCGGGATCGCCGGCATCCTGTTCACCATGGCTGGTTGGTGGCGGGACGTCGTCCTGGAGGCGCAGGGCGGCTACCACAATGTGCTCGTGCGCTATGGCCTGACCGTTGGCATGCTCCTGTTCATCGCCTCCGAGGTGATGTTCTTCGTCGCCTGGTTCTGGGCGTTCTTCTGGTCAGCATTGAGTCCCACGGATCCCCAGCTCTACGGCCGGCTCGACTTCACCGGGGGGATCTGGCCGCCGAAGGGTACGGAGGTGATCAACCCGCTCGCGTTGCCGCTCATGAACACGTTTGTGCTCTTGACCTCGAGCGCGGCGGTGAACGTCGCCCACGACCAGCTGCGCGAAGGCGATCGCCAGAAATTCAAGAATTTCCTCGCGCTCGGCATCGCCCTCGGCGTTCTGTTCGTCTTCACCCAGGCGTACGAATATATCCACGCGCCGTTCAGCTTCAAGAATTCGATCTATGGCGCGACATTCTTCATGGCCACCGGTTTTCACGGCGCGCATGTCATCATCGGCGTCATTTTCCTGTTCGTGTGTCTGGCCCGCGCCTGGGCCGGCCAATTCACGCCGCGGCATCATGTCGGGTTCCAGTTCGCCGCCTGGTATTGGCATTTCGTCGATGTCGTCTGGCTGTTCCTGTTCAGCTGCATCTACATCTGGGGCTCGTGGGGCGCGACGATCGAAGGGGCGACGGGGTAGGGCCGGGCGACCGGAATCGGACGGCCTGCCTTCGGCGACCGGGCCCGCGATGACCGAGCCGCTCGAGAACGTTCGGGTCGGCATGACCGGCCGCCACGAGGTGGTCGTCTCCCGCGAGCTGACCGTCGGCGCGCATGTCGACGGCATGCCGTTCGTCTTTGCCACCCCGATGATGATCCTGGCGATGGAGATCGCCTCGGGCGAAGCGGTCAAGGCGCATCTCCCGCCGGGATGGGCGACCGTCGGCAGCGAAGTCAATGTCCGCCATCTCGCGCCAACGCCGATGGGGCGCACGGTCGTGGCGACCGCGCGGGTCATCGAGGTTTCCGGCCGCAGCATTCTGCTCGCGGTCGAAGCGCATGACGGGGCGCGCGTGATCGGCGACGGGACGCATCGCCGCGGCGTGGTCAATCTCCAGAGTTTCGCCAAGCGCTTCGGCGCCGTCTGAGTTGAGGGGCGCAGCCGACCCCTGGCCCTCTCATCCACGCGGCTCGCAAGGACGCCCGCCAATCTGCTATGACGGCCGCAGAGGAAAACGCTTGCCGGCGCAAACGCCGGCGGGGAGAGGAAACCGCCGATGCTGGAACGAGTGCAGGACGCGCCCGCGCACACGCTTGCTTTGCGCGCCAGCGGCACAGTCATGGCGCGCGACGTCGAGGCGGCGATCGAGGCGGCGCTGGGCCGATCCGAGGCCGCGACCGGCCTTGTTATTGTCATCGATCCGGATTTCGACGGCTATTTCGCCGAGTTGGCGCGGGGGCTTGCGAACGCTTCGCTCGCCCATAAGCCGCTGGTCAAGCTCGCGCTGGTCACCGACCCGGGACGGATGGACGAGGCCCGGCTCAGCGGCTTCGAGGCCTCGCCGGTCCCGGTCCGGCTGTTCGCAGAGGCCGACGAGCGAGGCGCGCTGAACTGGGCCGCGGCGGCGCGGCGGGGAGAGTAGGTCCGCGACGACCGAAGCAGCGCCCGCTACCGTCCACCCGAGACCGTCAGCACGACCCCGGTGACAAACTTGGCCGCGGGCGAAATGAGCCAGGCGACCGCCTCGGCGATTTCGTCGGGCGCGCCGACGCGGCGCAGCGGGGTCGTGGCCTCGATCCGCTCGCGCATGGCGGCTTGGGACAGGAGCGGCAGGCTCATGTCGGTTTCGACCATACCCGGCGCCACGGCGTTGACTCGGATTCCCTCCGCGCCGACCTCGGCGGCGAGGCCTTTGGTGAAGGTCTCGACCGCGCCCTTGGTCGCGGCATAGGGCGCGAGCCCGGGGAGGCCGCCGAGCCTCGCCGCGATCGAGGATATGTTGACGATCGCGCCGCCCGATCCGCCGTGTCGGGTTGAAAGGCGGAGCACCGCTTCCTTGCAGGCGAGAACCGTCGCAATCACATTGACCGCGAAGAGCCGTGTCAGGTCGGCCGCGTCCTGCTCGTCGACTCGCGCGAACCGGCCCCCGATCCCTGCATTGTTGACGAGCCCGGCGAGCGGCCCGAGCGCCTGCGCCGCCTTGTCGAACAGATCGCGAAGCGCGGCCGGGTCGCCGACATCCGCCTGGAACGCTCGCGCCCGTCCGCCCGACTTCTCAATCTCAGCGACAGTCGCTTCGGCGGCCTTCGCGTCTGCCGCGTAGTTGACGGCGATGGCATAGCCATCCGCGGCGAGACGCCGGCAGGTCGCCGCGCCTATGCCCCGCGAGCCCCCGGTGACGACGATGAGGCCCGTGGGCATGCCGACTCCCCAGCCTTGAAACTGACCAAGAACGACTACCGGGCGCCTTGCCGGCGGTCAATGCGGCGGGCGCGGCCTCCCCCGCAAAGAACCGGCTCGGGCGCCATCGGCGATCATCGGCGAGGAATCAGTCCATCCGCGTCGCGAGCTTGAGTCTCTCCATGCCGGTCGGCTGCTTGTGCTCGCCGAAGGCAAACCTCACCGATTCGATTGTGCCGGTGAAGGGAAACAGGCCCTTCTTGGCGTAGTCCTCGCAGACGGGCGACACGCAATCCATGCCGACGTCCATCGTCTCCGTGCCGCAGCGCATCGGCACCTGCTCGTCGATACGGCCTTCGGCGACCTCTTTGCCGTCGATCGACAGCGCGACTCTGGCAGGCGAGCCGGGCTTTGGCGCTTCGGGCGTGAAGGCGAGTTCGATCGTGTGCTTGCCCGGCGCGAGCTTGTCGGGGGAGACCACGTCGTAGCGTTTGATGGCGAAGAAGTTGTAGTGGAACCTCACCTTTCCTTCCCACAGGAAAAGCGAGAAGCCCGCGGCGTCGCCGCCGAGCGCGAAGATGACGCCCTCCGCCCCGTCCTTGGGAATATCGACCGGCGCCGTCAGCGTGAAGGGCACGCCGACAAGCTTCGGTCCGCTGCCTTCCGGCAGGCGCGTCATGCCCGGAAAGAACGTGACTGTGTCGCGCCCGGCGAAGTAGCCCGGCCTCAACGTCACGTCCATCCGCTCGGCGAACCGATCGTCGAGCGGGAGCACGTTGTACTTAGCCGCTTCCGCCATGAAGAGGTCCTGCAGCTCGCGCAATTTCGCCGGCTCCTTCTCGGCGAGATCGACGGCCTGACTGAAGTCGTCCTCCAGATGGTAGAGTTCCCATTTGTCGTGCTCAAATCCCGCGCCGTCCCTCCCGTTTCCCAGGGGAGCCGTCCGTGACGGCACGAAGCCATCCAGCCGTTGGCGTACATGCCTCTGTTGCCCAGCATTTCGAAATATTGATGGGTATGACGGCTTGGCGCCTTCGCATTGGCTGCGTCGAACGTATAGGCGAAACTGGTTCCCTCGATTGGACGCTGGACGTAGCCGTTCACGACCGTCGGCTCGGCGATGCCGACGATCTCGAGAAGCGTCGGCGCCAGATCGATGCAATGGTGGAACTGCGTGCGAACCTTACCTTGATCCTTCATGCCGGCGGGCCAAGATACGATCATGCCGTTGCGCGTGCCGCCGAAATGCGAGGCGACCTGCTTCGTCCACTGAAACGGCGTGTCGCCCGCCCAGGCCCATCCGACCGCATAGTGCGGCGACGTTCCGGGCAGGCCCCATTTGTCCATGAAGCCCATCGCATCCTCGAGCGAAGGCTGGCGTCCGTTCAGGTTCA
The DNA here is from genome assembly GCA_963749715.1 of uncultured Alphaproteobacteria bacterium. Lineage (GTDB taxonomy): Bacteria > Pseudomonadota > Alphaproteobacteria > Rhizobiales > Beijerinckiaceae > Roseiarcus. Next base: position 504,012 of record CAVVNR010000008.1, on the reverse strand, counting down.
TGATCTCGTTCGGCGTGCCGACGAGCGAGCCCTCCGCGCTCGAGCCATTGTCGCCCATGATGTAGATGACGAGCGTATTGTCGAGTTCGCCGAGCGTCTCGATCGCGTCGACGACCCGCCCGACTTCATAGTCCGTGTGCTCGAGAAAATCGGCGTAGTTTTCCGCCTGGCGCGCGAACAGCTTGCGATGCTCGGCGGGCTGGCTCTCCCACGAGGGAATTTGCTCGGGGCGCTCCGTCAGCTTGCTGCCCGCGGGAATGACGCCCGCCTTGAGCTGGTTGTCATGGACGATCTCGCGATACTTGTCCCAGCCCATGTCGAACCGGCCCGCGTTCTTGCCGCGCCAGTCGAGCGGCGGCTGATGCGGAGCGTGCGCGGCGCCGGTTGAAAGATAGGCCATGAATGGCCGGTCGGGGGCGATCGCCTTCTGTTGGCGGATCCAGCCGACGCACTCATCGGCCAAATCGCGGGTGAGTTGATAGCCTTCTTCCGGCGTTTTCGGCGGTTCGACCGGCGTGGTGTTGCGGATCAGCGATGGATAGAACTGGTCGGTTTCGCCGCCGATGAACCCATAGAAATAGTCAAAGCCCTGATTGGTCGGCCAATTGTTGAACGGGCCGGCCGGGCTCGTCTGGTTGTCGGGCACATTGTGGTTTTTGCCGAACCAGGCGCAGGTGTAGCCGGATTGTTTCAAAAGCTCGGCGAAGGTGGCGCAGCCCTTGGGAATGACCCCGCAATAGCCCGGATAGCCCGTCGCCATTTCCTGAATGACGCCGGTGGCGACAGAATGGTGATTGCGGCCGGTGAGCATGGCGGCGCGCGTCGGGGAGCAAAGCGCGGTCGTATGGAACTGGTTGTAGAGAAGGCCGCGCTGGAAGAGTTTTTCGGCCGTGGGCGCGCGCACCAGGCCGCCGGTCACGCTCATCCAGCCGAAACCGACGTCGTCGAGCAGGATGAGAAGAATGTTGGGAGAGCCCTTGGGCGCTTGCTTGTTCGGCGGAAAATCGGGCGTCAACTCCGTCGCGTACATCTCGATCTTGGCGTTCGGAAACTTCCACTCTGGCTCAGGCAAGTGATTGCGGTCGAGGTGGGTGGGATAAGTAGGTTCCTTCTCATTCGCCATAACGGTTCCCCCCTTGCCCGAAGACCGAGCCCCTGTCGCTTGAGAACAGGAGCGGCGCCCGATGAAAGTCGCGATTGAGCACGTCCTGGATCGCGGCGCAATGCTCGCCGTCGCCAATCGAGATTGAAGCCGCGGCTTATCCCCGCGCCGCATGACGGCTTCAGCCGCCATCCGGTGCTGGCGCCTCGACGCCAGCGCCAGCCAAGCAACTCGTCGCCAGGTGACGCGCATCAGCGCAGGCTATAAGGAGACCCGATGCGGACGCTTATCGTCTGACGGGAGGTCGAGATGGCGCTTAAGGAATACAAACCTGGACAGGCGTTTCCGGGCGTCATCGGCCGGACGTTCGATGTCTCGAAGCCTGCGTGGCCGGCCCCCAACCGGGCGCGCCAGGGCGCGCCGAACGTGCTCTACATCATCCTCGACGACACCGGCTTCGGGCAGCTCGGCTGTTACGGCAGTCCGATCAGCACGCCCAATCTGGACGCGCTTGCCGCGGACGGGCTGCGCTACAACAACATGCACACGACTGCGCTGTGCTCGCCGTCGCGTTCGTGTTTCGTGACCGGGCGAAATCACCACTCGAACGGCATGTCCTGCATCACCGAGGGATCGACAGGCTATCCCGGCGGCAATGGCAACATTCCCTTCGAGAATGGGATGCTCTCGGAGATTCTGTTGCAGAACGGCTACAACACCTACGCCCTCGGCAAGTGGCATCTGACGCCGGCCGAGCAAACGTCGGCGGCCGGCCCCTACGACCGCTGGCCGCTGGGTCGCGGATTCGAGCGCTTCTACGGCTTCATGGGCGGGGATACGCACCAGTATTATCCGGAGCTCGTGCGCGACAACAGCCAGACCGAACCGGAAAAAACCCCGGAGGAGGGCTACCATCTCACGCCTGATCTCGTGAGCAAGGCCAAGGCGATGATCGCCGATTCGAAGCAGGTCGCGCCCGACAAGCCCTTCTTCATGTACTTCTGCACCGGCGCGATGCATGCGCCCCATCATGTGCCCAAGGAATGGGCCGACAAATACAAGGGCAAGTTCGACGCCGGCTGGGACGCCTACCGCGAGCAGGTGTTCGCCAAGCAGAAGGAATTGGGCATCGTGCCCCCGAGCACGAAACTGTCGCGGCATGATCCCGACGTGCAGGACTGGAGCAAGCTGTCGGCCGACGAGAAGCGCCTCTACGCGCGCATGATGGAGGTGTTTGCCGGCTTTCTCGAGCACACCGATCATTACATCGGCGAGTTGATCGCTTTCCTCAAGGACCTGGGCGAGTACGAAAACACCCTCATCATGGTCGTCTCGGACAACGGCGCGAGCGCCGAGGGCGGGCCGACCGGTTCGGTGAACGAAGGCAAGTTCTTCAACAACGTGCCGGACGATCTGAAGCAGAATCTGGCGGCGATCGGCGACCTCGGCGGCCCGAAGTATTTCAACCACTACGCATGGGGCTGGACCCATGCCGGGAATACCCCGTTCCGCCGCTGGAAGCGCGAGACCTATCGCGGAGGAACCTCCGACCCCTTCATGATTGTCTGGCCGAAAGGCATCAAGGCGAAGGGCGAGATCCGCACGCAATATTGCCACGCGATCGACATGGTTCCGACCGTGCTGGACGCCCTAGGCATCGATCCGCCGACGCAGATTCGCGGCGTGACCCAATCTCCGCTGCAGGGCTTCAGCCTGAAGTCGTCATTCGACGACCCCAAATCGCCGTCGCTCCATGTCACTCAATATTTCGAGATGATGGGCCATCGCTCGCTCTATCACGATGGTTGGCGGGCGGTGTGTCCGTGGCCCGGCTCATCGTTCACGGAATCTGGCCTCACGTTTGGAGCGCCCATCGACTACTCGAAGCTCATCGAGCTCGACGCCAAGGGATGGGAGCTTTACAACCTCAACGAAGATTTCGCCGAGACCGCCAATCTCGCCGAGAAGGAGCGCGATAGGCTGATCGCGATGATCGGCATGTGGTACGTGGAGGCGGGCAAATACGACGTCTTGCCGATCGACAGCCGCGGGGTTCAGCGCTTCGCCGACGAGCGGCCGCAGGTGGCGGTGGAACGCAAGAAGTACGTCTACTATGCGGGAACGCAACAGGTTCCCTCCAACGCCGCGCCCCGGCTGGTCAACGTTCCGCACTCGGTCTCTGTCCACGTAAACGTGCCGAATGGCAGCGCGGAGGGCGTCCTGTTTTCGATGGGTGGCGTTGACGGCGGCTTCTCGTTCTATGTGCAGGGCGGAAAGCTTACCTATGGCTACAATTATGTCGCCGACCAGCGCTTCAAAGTGCAATCCGACACCGCAATCCCCGAGGGCGACCACATCTTCAGCTTCGAGTTCAAGCCGACCGGCAAGGCAGACATCGCCAAGGGAAAGGGTGTCCCGGCGTCGATAACGCTGCTCGTCGATGGCGCGCCGGTGGGCAAAGGCGATTTGCCGGTGACGATCCCGCTGTCGCTCGGCCTGTCGGCGGGCGTCTGCGTCGGCTCGGACGCCGGCGCGCCGGTCATGACCGACTACAAGCCGCCCTTCGCGTTCACAGGGACGGTGAAAAAGGCTCTGGTGGATGTGACCGGCGAGGCGGTCGAGGACATGGCGGCGAAAATGAAGATGTATCTCGCTCGCCAGTAGCGTCCGCAATCGCCGGCGCGCCGGCGCTTCACGGCTTCAGCCGCCATCCGGTGCGGAAGATAAGGACCAGCGCCGCGAGGCACGCGGCGATGAACAGCGTCGTGAAGCCGAGGCTCGCTTCGACGCTGACGTCGCCCTTGCCATAGAAGCTCCAGCGAAAACCGCTCACGAGATAGACAACCGGATTGAACAGGCTGACGCCGCGCCAGAATGGCGGCAGCATGTCGATCGAATAGAAGGCGCCGCCGAGGAACGTCAGCGGCGTGACGATGAGCGCCGGGATGATCGCCAGCTGCTCGAAATTTTTCGCCCAGATGCCGATGATGAAGCCGAACAGGCTGAACGCGACCGAGGTCAAGATCAGGAAGGCGATCATCCATGCCGGGTGTTCGATTCGCACCGGCACGAACAGGGTCGAGGTCGCCAGAATGACAAGCCCGATGCCAACCGACTTGGTCGCCGCCGCGCCGACATAGGCGGAGACTGCCTCGATCGAGGACATCGGCGCCGAGAGGAGCTCGAAGATCGTGCCGGTGAATTTGGGGAAGTAGATGCCGATCGCGGCGTTGGAGATGCTCTGGGTCAAAAGCGTCAGCATGATGAGCCCCGGCACGATGAACGCGCCATAGCTCACGCCGCCGACCATGTTGATGCGCGAGCCGATCGCCGCTCCGAACACGACGAAGTAAAGCGCCGTGGTGATCACCGGGGTCGCCACGCTCTGCCAGATCGTGCGCTGGGTCCGACGAAGCTCGTAGCGGTAGATCGCCCAGACGCCGTCGAAATTGATCGGCCCAGAACGTCTCACGCCGCCCGCCCGACCAAATCGACGAAAATGTCCTCGAGCGTGCTCGTCGTGGTGTCGAGATCCTTGAAATCGACGCCGATCTCGCCGAGCCGGCGCAGAAGCGTTGGGACCCCGGTGTCCTCAGCGGCCGCATCGAAGCGATAAGAGAGGCGCCGGCCATCGTCCTCGAGCTCGAGCGGCCAGCCGGCCAGCTCCTTCGGCAGCGCCCGCAGAGGCTCCTGCAGCGCCAGCGTCAAGCGCCGCTTGCCGAGCTTGCGCATCAACGCCGCCTTCTCGTCGACCAGCACGATCCGGCCATGGTTGATGACGCCGACCCGGTCCGCCATCTCCTCCGCCTCCTCGATGTAGTGGGTGGTCAGGATGACAGTGACGCCCTCGGCGCGCAGCCGCCGCACCAAGGCCCACATGTCCCGACGCAGGTTGACGTCGACCCCGGCGGTCGGCTCGTCGAGGAAGAGGACGTCAGGCTCGTGGCTCAGCGCCTTTGCGATCATCGTCCTCCGCTTCATGCCGCCCGACAATTCGACGATCCGCGCATCGCGCTTGTCCCACAGCGAAAGGTCGCGCAGCAGCCTTTCGATATAGGCGGGATCGGCCGCGCGCCCGAACAGCCGTCGGCTGTAGCTGACCGAATTGTGGACGGACGAGAAAATATCGAGCGCGATCTCCTGCGGCACCAGGCCGACGATCCGCCGGGCGGCGCGATAGTCGCGCACGACGTCATGGCCGTCGATGAGAATCCGTCCGGAAGTCATCGAAATGGTGCCGCAGACGACGCCGATCAGCGTCGTCTTGCCGGCCCCGTTCGGGCCGAGGAGGGCGAAAATCTCGCCCTTGCCGATGTCGAGATCGACCGCGTCGAGCGCGACCAGGCCCGACGCGTAGCGTTTGGTCACGGCGGCGACGGATATCATCGGCGGCATCGCCGCTCCTCCCTCTAAGGCGCTCGACCGGCGAGCCTTTGGCGCCTTGCGACGGCGAGGCGATACGCGCTGGGCCCCGCCCGCGAATGCGCTCGGCCGGGCCGCAAGCTGATCATGTAAGCGAAGAGAGGCGGCGCGTCACCCTCCCGGGGTAACCCGCGCCATAGGGGAATGCGTTTCGCTTCAGACACGCGCCGCAGGCCCGCGTCTCTCAGGGAGGTCGCCTAAGCCTTCCCAGCGTCGAACCGCCGCATCGATGTTTCAAAAGCCGGTCGATCGGAATCAGAAGTCCATCGGCACGAAGAAGCAGTAGACCCCGGACTGGCTGCCGCCATCGTCCCGATAGAAGATCCAGTAATCTCCGTCCTGGCTGGGCAGCGCCTGACCTACGGGTATGCGCCGCACGTAGCCGTCGACCGAGTAAAACTCGTCGGAGATCCGGTGGACCTGCTCGGGCCGGAGGTGATGGGCGTCGGCCGGCCCGCAGCACGAAGCTTTCACCCAGTCCGGGATGGGTTTCCCGTCCGACCAATAGTCATGAGCCTCCGCGCCGCTGGCGGAGAGCGCGAATAGGAGCGCCACGGTTCGAGCAATCATCTCAGTCCCCTTTACGGGTTGCTAAGTTGGAATCTTGCCGAACCTTGGGAGCTTTCCTCCTTTCAACTCAAGTCCACACTGTACCACTTCGCCGGAGCAAGATGCATGCCGTTGGCCCCAACTCACCGATCCGCTATCCTGCCGCCGCACTGTTCGAATTGGCAAGGGTGAGAAGCAAGATCACGAGAAATATCATGGTCACCCCAAGGTTCACGACGATAACTTGCGCGAAGCTGAACCGGTTCCAGGTTTCCTTCAAGAGTCGCATGAAAAAACGAATCGGCCATTGCTTCCGCAGGGTAGCCCAACACGGCGGCGATAACGTGGCGCGAAATTGAGCAGAGCCAACCTGGCGTGATTCCTGGGCAGTTTGCCGCCACGTATCCTGCCGCCCTTGCCGCAACTCAGCCCGCGGGCTAACCCCGGCCGATGGCCAAATCCGTTCCGCCGCCGCCGGCGGCCCCACCGGCGCCGATCGACGTCAATCTGCGCGAGGCGCTCGAAGAGCGATATCTCGCCTATGCGCTCTCGACGATCATGGGCCGCGCGCTTCCGGACGCCCGCGACGGGCTCAAACCCGTGCACCGCCGCATTCTCTACGGCATGCATATCCTCAAGCTCGATCCCGGCTCCGCCTTCAAGAAGTGCGCCAAGATCGTCGGTGACGTCATGGGCTCGTTCCACCCGCACGGCGACCAGGCGATCTACGAGGCCCTGGTCCGCCTCGCGCAGGATTTCGCCTCGCGCTATCCGCTGATCGAGGGGCAGGGCAATTTCGGCAACATCGACGGCGACAACGCCGCCGCCTACCGCTACACCGAGGCGCGGATGACCGACGTCGCCCGCCTGCTCATGGAGGCCGTCGAGGAAGATTCGGTCGACTGGCGCGACAATTATTCCGGCGATACGCAAGAGCCGATTGTCATGCCCTCCGCGGTTCCGAACCTGCTCGCCAATGGCGCCCAGGGCATCGCGGTCGGCATGGCGACGTCGATTCCGCCGCACAACATCGCTGAACTCTGCGACGCTGCGCTCTATCTCATCGCCCATCCGGGCGCCGACGCCGAGGCGTTGGCCGAGTTCGTGCCAGGTCCCGACTTCCCGACCGGCGGGGTCGTCATCGACTCCAAGTCCACGATCATCGACACCTATCGAACCGGCCGCGGCGCCTTCCGCCTGCGCGCGCGGTGGACGAAGGAGGATACCGGCCGCGGCGGCTGGGTCGTGGTGGTCGCCCAGATTCCCTATGGCGTGCAGAAGTCGCGGCTGATCGAGCAGATCGCCAATCTGCTCAACGAGCGCAAGCTGCCGCTGCTCGCCGATATACGCGACGAATCGACCGAGGACGTGCGCATCGTGCTCGAGCCGCGCACGCGGGCGGTCGAGCCGGAAACGCTGATGGAATCCTTGTTCCGGCTGACCGAGCTCGAAACGCGGGTTCCGGTCAACATGAACGTGCTGGTCGACGGCGTGACGCCCAAGGTGGTCTCGCTCGGCGAAGCGCTCAGGCAGTGGCTCGACCATCGCCGCGCGGTGCTGGTGCGCCGTTCGCGTCACCGGCTTGCGGCGATCGACAGGCGGCTCGAGCTTCTGGCCGGCATGATTGTCGTTTTTCTCAATCTCGACGAGGTGATCCGGATCATTCGCGAAGACGATGAGCCGAAGGAGGCGCTCAAGATCCGTTTCAGCCTGACCGAGCCGCAGGTCGTCTACATCCTCGACACGCGGCTCAGGAGCCTGCGCCGCCTCGAGGAGATGGCGTTGCGCAAGGAAGAGGACGACCTCGGCAAGGAGAAAGCCTCGATCGAGACGCTGCTCGCCAGCGAAAGGAAGCAATGGCAGATGATCGCGGTCGAGGTCCGCGACGTCAAAAAGAAGTTCGGGCTCGAGACCAAGCTTGGCCGCAGGCGCACCAGTTTCGAGGCCGCGCCCGACGTTGTGGTGGCCGACTTGGCCCAGGCAATGATCGAGCGCGAGCCGCTGACCATACTGGTTACGCAAAGGGGCTGGATACGGGCGCTGAAGGGGCAGGTCGCCGATCTCACCGGCGCCGCCTTCAAGGGCGACGATGCCCTGAAAGCCTCGTTTTTCGCCGAAACGACCTCGAAAATCCTGGCGCTCACGAGCGACGGCAAGGTGTTCACGCTCGAAGCCGCCAAATTGCCGGGCGGGCGAGGGCAGGGCGAGCCGATCCGCCTCATGGCCGACATCGACGAAAGCGCTTCGATCGTGGCGGTTTGGGCCTATACGGCGGGCGCAAAGCGGCTCATCGCTTCAAGCGACGGCAATGGCTTCCTCGTCGGCGACGACGAGCTTCTGTCGTCGACGCGCAAGGGCAGGGCGGTCCTCAACGTCGCCGCGCCGGCGACCGCGGCCCTGATCGCGCCCGTCGCCGGCGACCATGTCGCGGTCATCGGCCAGAACCGCAAGCTCCTGGTGTTTCCGCTCGCCCAGCTCAACGAAATGGCGCGCGGCAAGGGCACCCGGCTTCAGCGCTATAAGGACGGCGGCATTTCCGACGCAAAGGTCTTCGCTCTCGGCGGCGGCCTCTCCTGGCGCGATTCGGCCGGGCGCACCTTCACTGTCGCCAAGCCGGAGCTCAACGAATGGATCGGCAACCGCGCCGAAGCCGGCCGCCTGCCGCCGAAGGGGTTTCCGAAGAGCAACAAGTTCGAGGGGTAGCGCGGCGCCTTGTCGCTACGATAATACCTGGAAGGTCTGCGAATCCCCAACACGATTTGAGAACCAACACAGCGCGCAGTTGCGGTTTCCGCGCGCCGCTTAGGCCTTCGCTAACGCGCCGGGCGCGATGCTCGCCGGCATGAAGTCACGCGAAGCGGCTCTGCCAGGTCGCGTGACGGCGAAAGGAAGCGAATGATGACGATCCTTGCCCAGTTCTGGAGTGACGAGGGTGGTGTGACGGCGATCGAATACTCGCTGATAGCGAGCCTCATCGCGCTAGCCATCATCGCGGCGGTCCAGACCGTCGGAACGAAAGTGAGCACGGTATTCACCGAGGTCGGGGCCGCATTGAAATAATTGGCGGCGGCGGGGATGCGGATTGTAGGGCGGGGTCGGCGACCCCGCCGGCCGTGTCATCCACCCCGCCCCACGAGATCAAACGCCGGCGGAAAATGCGTCTCGTCGACCATCGCGCGCGCCGCCGTCACCCCGATCGTGTCGAGATCCTGGCGATTGTCGGCGCGGCTCATGTCCCTGAGCTCGACCGCGCGGCCCGCGAGATCGTGAAGCCCGAGGCGTTCGAGCGAGTCCGCCTCGAGCGCGACATTGTAGCGCAGATAGCTGAGCGCCGCCCGGCCGCCGAGAAGATCGTGGCTGAGGTCGCCGACCTCGCGGTCGATCGCCGCCGCAGTCGGGCTCTTGGATAGATATTGCAGCATCAGCTGGTTGAACGAGGCTGCGTCGTCCATCAGCATGGTCGGGACGTCGGACGCCCAATTCCACAGCCGCGCGTTCATGATCTCGCGAAGGCTGTAGCCCTGGTCCCAATACCCAGTGCCGACCGAGACCAAAAGGAGCTTGTCGTCGCCGGTCGGCCAATGGAACGGAAAGCCATTGAGGGTGGCGATCAGGAACAGAAGCAGCGCCGGATTGTTGTGCAGGCTCACCCCGCCGTCGACAAACGCGCCGCTCACTCCGCCGCCGATCGCGAGCTCCTCTGGCTCGAAATAGGTCGGCGCCGCCGTGCTTGCCCGGACAGCGTCGCGCAACAGCATTCCGCTGTTCTTGGGATAATATCGGCCGGCGGGATGGTTGATGAGCGGCCATACTCTGCTGGTGTCGGCCCGTTTGGTGACGATGCATAAGCCCGTACGGATCGAACTCGTCGCCGAGCGTCCGCTCAGCGAAATATTCGGCAAGCTTTTCTTGGAGCGGCGCGGCGTTATATCGGCCGCGTAGCAGGCCGAGGCGCGGCAGGCCGAACCGATTCTCGCGGTCATTGAAGACCTCGCCGCCGAATTCGAGATAGGTCCTTTCGACGTCGCTGGCGCTCATGCCTGTCGCCAGCGCCGCGGCGATGATCGCCCCGGTGCTCGTCCCGCCGATGAGATCGAAATAGTCGCACAATAAGAGATCGGGCCGGCCGTGACGCTCGCGCAGAATGTCTTCAATGCGCTTGAGAAAGCCGACGGTGAGCGAGCCGCGGATGCCGCCCCCGTCGAGTGCGAGGATTCGCTTCGGTCCGGGGGATGAGAGGCGGTCGATGAGGGCCATGGGTTTGTCCTCCCGGTGCGCATTCCGGCGGTTACGGCCGATCGCAAACGGCTAGTGGGCGGAGCGCTCACGAACTGCGGCGAGCCAGGTCCGCCAGCCTGACGAAGTCTGATCCGGCGGCATGGCCATGCGATAGACGCCATGTTCGCTGAGCAAGGGATCGAACACCCCTCTTGTCACGTTGTCGTCTGGGATCAGCAAGAGCGGCAGGTCGATCATCGAGGCCATTCCAGCCTCGATCTGAACCCAGGACGTGGGAAAGCCCTCGCCGGAGATATGCGCCCTCTCATTTGTTTCCGAGCGCCATAGGCCCTCTGAAACCGTAAGGTCCGCAAACCCGAACACAATCATTCCAGAGCAAACTGAGATCCGGCGCCGGATCTCCGCCAGCGCGCTCTTGGTCGGGTATTCGGCTTCGCTCTGTGGTTACAGTCTCAAGACCATTCGCGGCGAGCCAGGTCTTGATCAGTTCGACGATTTCCTTTTGGCGCGCATCAAGGCAACCGGGCTTGCTCACGTAGACGGAGACGCTGCTGACGGCGGCTCCTTTCGGCGAGGAGGGCGAGAAGACCTTCGGGCCGCGCCAGCGATCGTCCTTGAGGTGAGCCTTGAATTCCGGCGGCAGGTTTCTGGCCCCTTTGAAGTTCGCGCCTCCCAACTTCGCGCCGACAAAATTCGCTCCGCAAAGGTCAGCTTCGACGAAATTGGCTTTGCGAAGATCAGCGTTGCGAAGCACGGCGTTCGTCAGCCGCGCCTTGTAGAAAACGGCTTCTCGCGCGTTTGATTCCTTGAGCGATGCTTCGGTCAAGTTGGCGTCAAAAAAATCGGCCTTTCTTAAGTCGACCTTGCGCGCGTCGCGAGCGCCCAGATAGGCGTTATTCAGGTTGGTCTTTTGCAGATCCGCCCCGTAAAGCGAGGGCGCGAAAGCCAGCCCGTCTGCGAGCAGCTTTTGAAAGTTGCCGGTAGGCTGATCGCGCAGAATTGCTGCGATGACATTCACAGCCTCCGTTGCATAGGGGGTGTCTTTGTTTGAAACCTCGCTCGTTGGATCGAAGAATCTGCGAAGCAGAATTGCGCCAGCAAGTCTGTCAACCTCCTTTTCCGACGCAAGCGAAGTCGTGACAGCGTCGAACGACTTCCGGGCCGCCGCGGCTTTGTCGCGGCGGGTCGAAATATTGAAATATTGGAAGACCGCAACCAGGGCCCCGACAACCGCCGTCAGGAAGGCCCCGAGCGACCCGAGATCGCTCAGCATTCCGTGCGCTTGACCAGCATCGGACATCGATCGGCCCCATCAATCGACCTGTTCCAGCCACCGAGAATAAACACTACATCAGCGCTCCAATTGGACCAACGGCTCGCCGCCGCGCCGGTCGTCTTCTTCAGTGCGCCTCACAGGGTCTTCGGATCGATGACGATCGGCTGGCGGCCAGTCAGCTTTCGGACCAGCTCGACCATGTCTTCCGTGCCGCCCGGGCCATCCCCCAGCGCGCCGTCCCAGAGGGTGACAAAGGACAGGCGGTTCAGTCCGCGCGAGAGCGCGGAGTTGAGAATCCAGCGATTGCAGCGATCGTGAACGTCGACGCCTTCCGGCGCCGGTCCGAGCTCGTAAGGCATCGTCAATACGAGTGTCGCCGGATTCGAAGTCACGGCGACGTAGCTTCGCTCCCAGCGGTGGTCGGGGTCGGCGAACGTCACGGACCGGGCCAGATATTCATTCTCGGCCTGCGCCAGGCGCACCTCGAGGCGCATCCCACGCTTGAGGGCGGCTTCTGCGAACAGAAGGTCGCTGCCGCATGCCGCCCCGCACAGGCCGAGATCGCCGGCCTTTGCGCCGATTGATTCCAGCGCGGCGCTGATCCGAGGCGCCGCAGCGTCGGCCGCCGCAGCAGGGAAGCGCGCCGGCTTCGCCTTGCCGGGACCGCGGTCCGCCGGATTGTCGATCATATGGCCGATAAACAGGATAACCCGCGCGGGCTCTTCGGGCGCTGCGCCAAGGAATGCGTCGAGCTGTCGTTTGGCGCCGGCGATGATCCGCGCGGCGTCGGTCACGATCTCCTTCTGGAACCCGAGCGTGCCCAGAAAGTCGAGCGTCTGGCTCCAGGAATCGAGCGCGAAGCGGTCCCGGTTGGCGACCGCCAGCCCAACCACGTCGCTGTAGTCGTCTAGCGCGGCCTCTTTTTTACCCGCGACAAGCGCGAGTTCGGCTCGGCTAGCCAGCGCCCAAATGTCCTTGCCCTGATCAAGCGCACACTTGACCGCCCAGGCGACCCCGGAGGCGGTTAGGTCGAGGTCGAGCTTCCCCTTGCGGCCGGTGACATGGCGCCAAAGCGAACCGAGGGTCACCACGTTGACGCCAGGATAGAAATCGGCCGGATCGGCTCGGAAGGCCTCGTCGTAGGCTTCGGCCGCGCTGCGAAGCGAAGTCGCTGTGTCGACGGCCGCGGCGAGCGGGTCGGTCTCGCGCTGGGGATGGGCGTTCCACGAACGTAGCCATTCGTCCTTCCATGTGCGAGCCAGGAGCCCGAGGATTTCGCCGTTCCTCTTGAGCTCGGCGAGCCGCTGAAGCGCCTCGCGCGCGTCCTCATATCGCTGAGATCGGCCTAGCGCCATGCCCTCGAGTCGGCGCGCCTCGATATCGTCTGGGTCTAGCGCGCGCGCCCGCTGGGCGATGTTGAGCGCGAACCGCGGTCGGTTCAGTTTGATCAGAGCGTCGGCGGCGCCGCGAACGGCCTCCAACTCCAGAACCCGATTTGGCGTCTCGTCGGCCAGGAGCAGGATGTCGCCTGGGCGTTGCTTGCGCCGCGCGATCTCGATCCGGCTCCGCCAGTCGTCGAGCGCCTGCCAGAACTGATTGACGTCGCCGACCTTGAGGCTCTTCCAGTCGGGCTCGATCAGATTGGGCAATTGCTGATAGACCGGGCTCCCCTTTCGCCCGCGCCAGGCGCCGAGCGTCGCCGTGATCGCCTCCGCGAGCGCGCGCCTCTCGTCAGCGAGCCGCTCGGCGACGAGCTTGCCTTGGGCCAGCGAATAGCGCTGCATGCGCTGGCCGGCGATGTCGAACGGCAGCCGGTCGCGCAGCGCATAAGTCAACACGGCGCCGCTGGCCTTGAGGGCGTGCCGGACCCCGATTTCGTACCAGACATTGGGATTGTCGATCGTCAGATCGGCGACGACGAACTCGGCCATGAGCAGGTCCTGAAACATGTCGGCATGGATCGAGCCTCCGCGCCGGTCCGCGTCCGCGCGATGCGGATCGAGGCCGGCGTCCCTCGCCGCCGGGGCGAGCAATTGCTCGTAGATCGCGTCGAAATCGATGTCCTTGCCGTCCGGCCCCGGTTTCGCGCCGAACGGCATGACGACAAAAGCGCGTCGGGGGGACGGCATGATGTTTCCCCTGGAGGCCCTAGGAGCTGGACACAAGGCTCAAGGGTCAACGTCTATCATTGCGCGGCGAAGAAAAACGGGTCTTCGTGGCTTAGGCGCTAAATTGTTCCTTCCGCCTTCAGCCTGCCGAGGGTGACGAAGAACGGCCGGCCGGCGATCGCCCCGCCGAAAGCCGGCGTGATCCTGATAGGCAGGCAGCCGTCGACCGCGCGCTCGACCTCGGCAAGAAAGCGCTGCCGCGCTTCGGCGTCGCCGGTGAGATTCGCGTGAGTGATGCGGGGTCGCCCGAGCAGCGAGCCGTCGCGCTTCATCGTGAACATGATCGTCACGCTCGACCCGGCGCCGACGGCGTTTCGCGCCAAGCAGTTCGTCAGCTCGCGTCGAAGATCGTCGAGATTGTTGGCCGGCGCTTCCTGCGCGGCGGCAAGCCCGGCAAGGCCGAGCCCGCCGGCGGCGATTGCGTCGATGATCGCGCGTCGAAGGAGCCAGGCCATGGGTCAGCCGAACATCGCCTTGCGGCGCTTGAGGCTCTCCGGCGGCCACAGGGTTTTCGAATCGTAATAGGCCGGGAAGGCCGGGACGCCGGCGGGGAGCGCGACCCACGGCAGCTTGGAGCGGGTATAGATATGCACGTCGGGAGGAAGCTCCGACGGCTCGTCGAGCGTGCCGACGCGGACGAAACTCAGCTCCCGCCTGCCGCCATAGTGGCTCCAGAGCGCGGTTGCGCATTCCGGGCAGCGGTGAATTTCGTGCGGCTGCCCGCTGTCGGTTGGAACCGCAACCGCCCTGGTTTCCCCGGACAGTTTATCCACCCGGTTCGCTTCGATCAGCGCGTTGATGACGAACGCGCTGCCGGTCTGGCGCTGGCAGTCCCGGCAATGGCAGCAGTGAACGATCATCGGCTTCGAGGCCAGCCGATAGCGCGCCTTGCCGCAGGCGCAGCCGCCTTCGAGCATCGCAGGCATGAACGACCTCTCATTTCACGCGATGATCGGACCGAAGCTGACAAAGATCAATGCGCAGATCTCGTCGGCGCATTAACTGGAAGGCCTCGATGGGGTGGCTACGGACCCTGGCCTCGCTGGCAATGCCGCCGGCGCAGCCGGAATTCGGTGTGACGTTGAGCCACGGAAAGTGCAAAAAGAGTTCGCTATTGACCGCTATCCCGCACAGGGAGAGCATAAGCCGCGGCTCGGCGGCGGGCGTCATGCCGAACGCGAGAACGCATAGCGGCCTCGCTCCGCCGGCGATCTCACCGACCGCTCCGATGGAAAGTTGGAGGAAGCCATGGCCACCACCGTGTTGACAGCATCGACGGAAGCCCAACTGAATGCTGACATCAAGACAGCCAACGCCGCCGCATCCGGATCTTTCGTGATCGACGTCGTCGAAACGATCACGGAAAAGTCCGATCCCACGCACATCTCTCTCAAGTCCGGGGTGACCCTGACAATCGATGGGAGCCAGGGGCCCGGAGGGTCGAGCACCCTCGACGGCGGCGGCGCGCATCGGGGGCTGTTCGTCTACTCGGGCGCGGTCCAGATCGAGAATCTGGTGATTCAAAACGCCTCCGCGATTGGCGCGTCGGGCCTCAACGGAGACGGAAGCGGCGGCGGCGGCGGCGGCGGGGCGGGTCTCGGCGGCGGCCTGTTCGTCGCATCAAAGGGGGTCGTTACCCTGACGAATGTCGGCTTTCAGGGAGATTCGGCGACCGGCGGCGCGGGCGGGCCGGGCGGCGGCCCGTTGAACTTCACGGCGGGCGGCGTCGGCGGGAAGGGCGTCATCGGCACTTTCGGCAGAGGCGGAAACGGCGCCGGGTCGAGCGGCGACGGCGGCGCCGGCCATTGGGGCGGCGGCGGCGGCGGGGCCGGGCCAGGCGGTGCGCTCGGCGCGGCAGGATTTGGCGCGGGCAAGGGCGGGCGCGGGCAGCAGATCGCCGGCGGCTCGGATGGCGACGGCGGCGGCGGCGGCGGGGGCCTCGGGGCCGGCGGCGACATCTTTGTCCAGCAAGGCGGCGCCCTGACAATCGTTGGCGGCTCCGTCGGAATCGGGACCGTCAATGGCGGGGCTGGCGGGCTCACTCATTTCGGCGGCGTCGCTCCGCCAGGCCAGGGTCTCGGCGGCGGAATGTTTCTCCAGGGGAACGAGACAATCACTTTGGCGCCGACGACCGGGACAACGGAGACGATCGCCGGCGTCATCGCCGACCAGACGGGTTCCGGCGGAACAGGCCGCAATGCCGGGCTCGGCGCCCTCGTGATCGCAGGCGGCACGGTCGATCTTGCGGCGGCGAACACGTTCAAAGGCGGCGTCACGATCGACAGCGGAGTGCTGGAGCTGGCGAATGCTCAGGCCGGCGGAAAGGGTGGAATCGACTTCGCGACCGGGAGCGGCGAGCTTCTCTACGCCGCCGGCGCGAGCCTCACGAACACGATCAGCGGCTTCGGCGGCTCGGACGCGATCGACTTCTCGCAGCTCGTCTTTGCGACCGGCGACCATGCGGTCGACAACGCCGGAAAAGTCGCGATCGAGACTTCCGTGGGCCAGACCATCGGTGGGTTTGACGTGAGCGGAACCTATACGTCAGCCAATTTCAGCGTCGGCAAGGACACGTCCGGCGACGTTCTCGTCACCTACGCCGCCACGTCCACACCTGCCGCCGTCGATCAACTTGGCGGCGGAAGCCTGGCCGATCTTCTTGGACGCTACGATTCTCAGTTCCCTATGCCGATCCCGGAAACGCCTGGCGAGCCCGTTGCGCTCTATTCTTTGCTGCACCCCGTTCTGGGCGCCGAGACTCACACCGGCGGTTTCAGCTTCCCTGGCGACGGAAACGCCGGCGGCGCGCGCGACGCCTTGGGCGCCGGCGTTGGCTCAAACGACCGGGGCGGTCACGGGCCTGGGTCGAGCGGGTAGCGCCGATCGACTTGGCTTAGTGTGTCAGGGGGTCGGAAGGGGCGCCTCGTCTCGCAAGGAAAAAGTGGGCTCTTGCGCGTCATGGGCTCTCCCGGGGCGGCAAACGAAGGGTTCAACATTGGGCGAAAGCGCCAGCCTCTTTCGCGGCGGCGTCGAAGCGTTGCGCGCCAATGACATCGCCGCCGCGATCGGGCTCCTGAGCCAGGCTGTCGAGCGCGATGCGAGCGACCCGCAGGCAAAATTCCAACTCGGCGTGGCGCTCCAGGCCGCGGGGCGGCACGCCGAGGCGCTTCCGCGCTTCAGACAGGCGCAAGCGTCGCTCGCCGACGATCCCGCGCCCTTCCTCCACGCCGCCGTTTCGCTTCTCGCGCTCGGCGACAACCAGGCCGCGCTTGTCGCGGCGAGCGAAGCCTGCTGGCGGGCGCCCAAGCTCGCGGCGGCGCACTACGTCTATGGCCAGGCCTGGGCCGCGATCGGCGAGCCCGCGCGCGCGGAGCAGGCTTTTGGCGCGGCCATCCAACTCGATCCCCGCTGGGCCGACGCCTGGGTCAATTATGGCCTTGTCCGCTATCGACAAGGCGCAATCGAAGACGCCAAGGTCGCCATGCGGGAGGCAATCGTCGCCGATCCCGGCCATGGTCCCGCGCTCGCCAACCTCGGCGCCTTCATGCGCATCACCGGCGAGACGGAGGGGGCCGACCAGCTCCTGCACGAGACGGTCAAGCGCGGGCCAAACGCCGTCGGCGCGCGCATCAATCTCGCCGCGGACCTCCTGCGGGAGGAGCGGGCGGCCGAGGCGCTGGCGCTGTTGGAGAGCGGGGAAGCGCCGAGCGACGCAGAGGCATTGCGCCACTGGCGTCTTCAACAGGCTCTGGCCTTGCTGCAGCTCAGCCGCGCCGCGGAAGCGCGCCAAGTTCTCGACGAACTCGCCCGTCTGGGTCCGGCGCCAGCCGCCCTCGCGCCTCTCGTGCATTGGCGCTTTGTCCTGCTGGCGCTCGCCGAAGGCGACCGCGCGGGCGCGCGCCGCGAGGCGGAAATGATGGAGCAGGCCCTCGCCGATATGGGCCCCGAGGCCGTTCCCGAGCACGCGATCATGGCGCGGTTCGATCTCGCCAAATTCTGGTCAGGCCAAAGCGCGCCGAGCCGCGCCTTCGCGCATTGGGCCGCGGCGCACAAGCTGCTCGCGCGGTTCCAGCCGTTCTCGCGCGAGGCGCATGGCGCCCTCGTCGATGCGTCGATCGAGGCGTTCGGCGCCGCGCGGTTGAAAGACGGCCCGCGGGCGGCGAACCGCGATCCCGCGCCCGTATTCATCGTCGGCATGCCGCGATCCGGCACCACGCTGGTCGAGCAGATTCTGGCGGCGCACCGCGATGTCCATGGCGCGGGCGAGCGCACGGCGCTCTCGCAAGCCTTCGCGGCTCTCGGCGGTCCTGCGGGCGACGCCTCATCCGTGCGGCGCGTCGCTGGGCTCGACGGCGAAAGTCTTGACGGCGCGGCGGCCCGCTACCTCGAGGCGCTTCGCGAACTCGCGCCGGCCGCAACGCGCATTGTCGACAAGATGCCCGGCAACTTTCTCTATCTCGGCCTTGTCGGCGTCATGTTGCCCGGCGCGCGAAATCATTCACTGCGCGCGCGATCCTCGCGACATCGGTTTGTCGATCTTCACTTTCCGTTTCCACGGAGCGCACGGATACGCGCACGATCTCGGGGACCTCGGCTGGTACATTGGCCAGCACGACAAGCTGATGGCGCACTGGAAGTCCGCCCTGCCGAGCCCGATCCTGACCGTCAGGCTATCCGACTGGGTCTCGGATTTTGACGGCGCGCTCGCGCGCGTGCTGGCTCACCTGGAATTGCCCGCCGACGCCAATTGCGCGCGCTTCTACGAGTCCGAGAGCCGCGTCCGCACGGTAAGCCGTGCGCAGGTCCGGCAGCCGGTCAACGCGCGGGGTCTCGGCCGCTGGAAACCATACGCCACTGAGCTTGAGCCCCTGATCGCCGAACTCGAGAAAGCCGGCAGCCTCGCGGCTTGGCGGTCCTTGGACGAAGCGCCGGCGAGGTCCACTCTCCCGTGGTCCGGAGGTTCTCCGGCTTATCCTGAGGACCTGAATAGATGAACGGGCGGGAGGGCGCGGCGGCATGCAAGACCGAATAGCCAAGCGCCGGCAAGCCTATGCCGGCGAAATCGCCCGGCGCGCAGGCGTCAAGGACCCGAGGATCGAAGCGGCCTTCGCCGCCGTGCCGCGCGAGGATTACGCCGGCCCGCCGCCCTGGCGGATCGGCTCCGGCGGCGTCTTTGGGCAAACGACGGACAACGACCCCGCCCGCCTCTATGACGACGTTCTCATCGCCATCGACGCCAAGCGCGGCGTCAACAACGGCCAGCCGTCGCTGCACGCGCAGTCGATCGACGCGCTCGGCCTCAAGGAGGGCGAGACGATCCTCCAGATCGGCGCCGGCGCCGGCTATTACACCGCGATCCTTGCTCATCTCGTCGGACCGGAGGGCAAAGTCGTCGCCTACGAGATCGATCCCGGACATCGCCGCACGGGCGAAGACGAACCTCGCCAGCTTTCCCCAGGTCGAGGTCCGCGCCCGCTCGGGCGTCGAGGACTTGCCCAAGGCGGACGCGATTTACGTCAACGCCGCTGCGTCGCACCCGCTGCGCGGCCTGGCTCGACGCGCTCAAGGTCGGCGGCCGGCTCCTCTTTCCGCTCCAGGCGGCGCACTCGACCGGGGCGATGCTTCTCGTCACCCGGTCGGCGAAGGGGGATTCCTGGCCGGCGCGCTTCCTCACCGGCGTTGTGTTCATCGCCTGCGAGGGCGCGCAGGATCGCACGATCGGCCGCAAGCTCGACGAAGCGTTCCGCCGCGGCGGCTCGGGACGCGTACGCTCGCTTCGTTTCGGCGGCGAACCCAGCCGCTCGGACTGGCTCACCGGCGACGGCTGGGCGCTGTCGACCGCGTTGTAGCCGCGCTCCTCGCACCGCCGCTCTCACTCGGTCCAGTGATCGAAGGCCCGGACTCCCCACTTACCGCCCTTCAAGATCGGGCCACGTCTGATCGTGATCGACAGCGATGCCGAACTCGCCCGCGCTCGGCCCTCGGTGATCTGCTTCGGCGTTGAGCTACCCAGCCGATATCGCTCGGCTGCAAGCGCAGGCGCGCCTGATCGCCGCCTATGAGGAGACCAAGTGGCCTCGCCGACCGCCGAGCACCGCCGAACTGATCCGACACCTCATGGATCAGCACGGACTCCGGCTGGCGTTCATGGTTCCGATCCTCTGAGCGCCGAGCCGAGTGAGCGAGGTCCTGGCCGGTAAGAAGGAGCTGAGCATGGCGATGGTGCAGCGGTTGCGTGCGCGCTTCCGCGTACCGGCCGATGTTCTGATTCCGCCGCCCAAGCCGGCAAAGCGCACGACGAAGCGCGCCGCGGCCTGACGGATTTCATTCGCGGATCAGGTATTCCTCCTGCGAATTTCGGCGGCTTCGCGCTGGCGTTCGTGCTATTCCGCTAGCAGCCGGAGGGGCGCAATGAGCGAGACCCGAAAGCTCGCGGCGATCCTGGTTGCGGATGTCGTCGGTTATAGCCGGCTCGCCGGCGCCGACGAAGACAGAACCCTCGCGCGCCTTCGCGGCCTGCGCAGCGACCTCATCGACCCCGCCATCGCCGCTCATCACGGACGTATCGTCAAACGCACCGGCGATGGCAGCATCATCGAGTTTCGCAGCGTGGTGAACTCGGTGCGCTGCGCCATCGAAATCCAGAATGGCCTGATCGAGCGCAACGCCGGCGTGCCGGAGGACCGGCGCATCGAATTCCGCGTCGGCATTCACGTCGGCGACGTCGTCGAGGAGAGCGACGGCGATCTCATGGGCGACGGCGTCAATATCGCCGCGCGGCTTGAGGGCGTTGCCAAGCCTGGCGCGATTTGTCTTTCGGAGGACGCCTATCGGCAGGTGAGCGGCAGGCTCGAGATGGAGGCTGCCGATCTCGGCCCGACCCAACTCAAGAACATCGACAGGCCGATTCGCGCTTATTCGCTGCAGGTGGGGGTCCCTGCAAAGCCGAAGCCGGCGAAAGCGGCGGAACCGGTGACGCCCGCGGCGCCCACGCCGCAGAAGAGGCGTTCGTGGCTTGCGCCGCTCGCCGCGGCGCTCGCGGCGCTGCTCTGCGTGATCGCGGGCGGCGCGTGGTGGTTCCTAAATGCGAACCGGACCGCAAGCGTCGCCGCGAAGCCGCCCGCCGAGGCGTCGCATTTTTCCATTGTGGTGCTTCCCTTCGCCAATCTGTCGGGCGATCCGGCGCAGGATTACTTCGCCGACGGGATCACCGAGAATCTGACCACCGAGCTGTCTCGCATCAAGGGTTGCTTCGTGATCGCCCGCAATACGGCTTTCACTTACAAGGGCAAGCCGGTCGACGTGAAGGAGATCGGCAAGGAGCTCGGCGTTCGCTATGTGCTCGAAGGCTCGGTCCAGCGCGACCAGAACCGGGTGCGGGTCAACGCGCAACTCGTCGATTCGGAGTCGGGCGCGGACCTCTGGGCCGACAAATTCGATGAGGACTTGGCCAATCTGTTCAAGCTGCAGGATCAGGTCGTCGCGCGACTGGCGAACACTTTGAATATCGAACTGACCAAGGCGGAGGCGGCGAAGGGCGCCCGATCGACCAACCCGGATGCGATCGATCTGGTCATGCGCGGTTGGGGGCTCATGAATGATCCGGCTGCTTTTTCCAGCAAGGAAAAGTTCAATGCGGCGGGGGCTTTGTTCGAACAGGCGCTAGCGATCGACCCCAACAGCGCGGCGGCCCTCGACGGCGCCGCTTACAGATATGTTCAGGAGTACCGCTTGGGATGGGGCGATACGGGGACCGATTACGACGCCAAAATACTCGGTCAGTTAGACCGCGCGATCGCCCTCGCTCCGGATTACCCATATGCGTACGCGCATAAAAGCGCATACTTGGCCATGTCGCGCCGCCCGGACGAGGCCCTCCGCGTCGCTGACGCTGGGCTCGCGGTCAATTCGAACATTCCGTATCTCTACATGACGCGGGCATTCGCGAAACTAGCCCTTGGTCGTTTCGACGAGGCGAAGTCCGACATGCAACAGGCAATTCGGTCGAGCCCGCGCGATTCGTTCATGACGTTGTTTCACACAGTTCTCGGCGACACAGAAATTGGCGCGGGTCGTCCCGAAGCCGCGATCGTGGAATACCAAAAGGCGCTCGACGCCGGCGATCACACCTTCTGGGTCTATGCGGACCTCGCCGCCGCCTACGCGCTCCTGGGCAGGATGGGCGAGGCGAAGCCGTTCGTCGCCGAAACCCTTCGCGCCAATCCGAGCTTCGCCGTCAAATGGTTTCAAGAGCACTCCTATGACATTCCGACCCGGGACGAAGGCTTGCGCAAGGCGGGGTTTGCGGAGGAGTGAAGCCATTTTGGCCGGAATGCGGTAGTCCTGTTCCGCCCGGAGGGGCGCGAATGAGCGAGACCCGAAAGCTCGCGGCGATCCTGGTTGCGGATGTCGTCGGTTATAGCCGGCTTGCCGGCGCCGACGAGGATCGCACGCTCTCGCGCCTGCGGGGCCTGCGCAGCGACCTCATCGACCCGGCCCTCGCCGCCCATCACGGCCGTATCGTGAAACGCACCGGCGACGGGTCGATCATCGAATTTCGCAGCGTCGTCGACGCGGTCCGCTGCGCGATCGAGATTCAGAACGGCCTCACCGAGCGCAACGCCGGCGTGCCGGAGGACCGGCGCATCCAATTCCGCGTCGGCATTCACGCCGGCGACATCGTCGAGGAGAGCGACGGCGACCTCATGGGCGACGGCGTCAATATCGCCGCGCGGCTCGATGGCGTTGCCAAGCCTGGCGCGATTTGTCTTTCGGAGGACGCCTATCGGCAGGTGAGCGGCAGGCTCGAGATGGAGGCTGCCGACCTCGGCCCGACCCAACTCAAGAACATCGAGAGGCCAGTTCGCGCTTATTCGCTGCAGGTGGGGATCCCTTCAGAGCCGAAGTCGGCGAAAGCGGCGGAACCCGTGACGCCCGCAGCGCCCACGCCGCGGTGGAGGCGTTTCGGGCTCGCGCCGCTCGCCGCCGCGCTCGCGGCGCTCGTGGTTGTAATCGCGGGAGGCGCGTGGTGGTTCCTCAGTGCGAGTGGGCCCGCAAGCGTCGCCGCGAAACGCGCCCGCCGAGGCCGCGCGTCTTTCGATCGTCGTGCTGCCGTTCGCCAATCTGTCAGGCGATCCGGGGCAGGACTACCTCGTCGACGCCCTGACCGACGAACTGACCACCAGTCTGGCCCGCATCCCCGGCAGTTTCGTCATCGCGCGCAACACGGCCATGACCTTCAAGGGCAAGCCGATCGACGCCAAGGCGATCGGCAAGGATCTGGGGGTGCGCTATGTTCTCGAAGGCTCGGCGCAGGCGAGCGGCGATCAGGTGAGGGTCAACGCCCAGCCTGGCGAGGGTCGAGGCGGCCGAAAAGCGCGTCTATGAGCTACTTTATCGAAAAGCGCTGGTCTCGACAACAATGTCTTTCTGAATATCATGAACTATGCTATGATCGTCATCGGCATGAATCATGACACGAAAGGGGGATCCGCCATGAGAGACGCCGGCCCCGGGAAGAAGCAAATCAGCGGGGCCGGGCGCCGGAAAGCGCGAAAGAAATTTTTTGCCTGAGGGGGTCGGCGGAAACCCTTGGAAAGGCTCAATTCGGCGAAGGAAATCCAAGAAAATCCAAGTCAATTCCTCGGATTTTCTTTGGCCCGATTTGGCCGGGCTTGGCCCCGGTTGCCAAGATTTGGGCCTTGCTTGGATTCGCCGCAGCCCGTCCCGGCGACCATGAGCTATTGCGCTATGTGAAACTGAGCGCTGGCCCGCTAGACCGAGAAACTTACCCCGCAGCCGCAGGAGGCGACCGCGTTGGGGTTCTTGACCCGGAACGACTGGCCCATCAAGTCGTCCACGAAGTCGAGCTCGGCGCCCTTGAGCAGTTCGAGCGATACCGGATCGACGAGAACTGTCGCGCCTTCGCGAGTGACCGCCACGTCGTCCTCGGCCCGGCTCCTCTCGACGCCGAAGGCGTATTGGAAACCCGAACAGCCGCCACCCTTGACCGAGATGCGCAACGCCGCGCCCGCCTCGCCCTTGAGGATGGCGTTGAGCCGCCGCGCCGCGCTGGCGCTGATCGAGACCCCCTCGTCCAGGGCCGGAGAAACGGCTTCAACCATGACCGTGGCCTTTAATCGCTTGCGCCGCCGGGCCGGCGCCGCCGAGACTTCTGCTCGGCTCAAGATATGGACGCCCGGCGAAGAGCGCAATGTCAAGCGACCGAATGGCGGACCACACCAGAGAGGCGGCTCGCGCTCCCTACGCCGCCGATCCGGCGCGCGCGCCGGGGCGCCTGGTGGCCGAGCCGCCGTCTGCGACGCGCACCGAGTTCCAGCGCGACCGCGACCGCATCGTCCATTCGACCGCCTTCCGCCGCCTCGCCCACAAGACCCAGGTGTTCGTCGATCACGAGGGCGATCACTTCCGCACCCGCCTCACTCACACGATCGAGGTGGCGCAGATCGCGCGATCGCTCGCCCGCGCCTTGAGGCTCGACGACGACCTCGCCGAGGCGGTCGCGCTCGGTCACGACCTCGGCCACACGCCGTTCGGGCATACCGGCGAAGACGCGCTTGACGCCTGCATGGCCGGGCACGGCGGCTTCGAGCATAACAGTCACGCCCTGCGCATCGTCACCGAGCTCGAGCGCCGCTACGCCGCCTTTGACGGGCTCAACCTGACCCAGCCGACCCTCGCGGGGCTGGTGAAACACAATGGTCCGTTGCTTGACGCCTCCGGCGCGCCCGCCGGGCGATATCGGGCGCGCGGCGTTCCGGCCCCGATCCTTCTCTATGATCAGCGCCAGTCCCTCGATCTCGGCCACCACGCCAGCCTCGAGGCGCAGGCGGCCGCAATCGCCGACGACATCGCCTATGACGCGCACGACATTGACGACGGCTTGCGCGCCGGCCTGTTCCCGATCGGCGAGCTCCGGGCGGCCGTTCCGTTCGTTGATGGCCTCATGCGAGAGGTCGACGATCTCTATCCGGCGCTCGAAGCGCCTCGGGCGATCCACGAACTTACCCGGCGCGTCATCGCGCGGTTCATCGAGGACGCGATCGGCGAGAGCAAGCGGCGGATCGCAGAAGCGAAAGTCGGCAGTCCCGAGGCGGTTACCCTCGCCGGTCAGACCCTCGTCGGCCATTCGGCCGCGATCGAGGCGGCCGACCGCGACGTCAAGGCGTACCTGTTCGCCCGCATGTACCGCCACCCGGAAGTGCGCAAGGTCCGCGAGCGGGCGGACGCGATAGTGCGGCGGTTGTTCAAGGCCTTTCTGGCCGACCCCTCCGCCATGCCGCCCGACTGGGCCACAAAAGCCGGGCAGGGCGAACGCGCGCGGGCGGTCGCCGATTATATCGCCGGGATGACCGACCGGTTTGCGGTCGCCGAGCATGCCCGCCTTTTTGACGGCGCTCCCGAGTTGCGATAGAGGCGCGCGCTCCCGCTGTGGGGCGCGCTCCGTAGCCCGTCGTCAGACGGGCGTTCTTTCGAACGCCCTTTGGAGCGCGCCGGCGGCGTCAGCGACGCCGCCCTACAGACTGCGGACGCCGATCTGGGAGACTCATGAACATTTTCGCCGACTTCCAGTCGCGCATCGCCCGGCTGATCGAGAAGCGGGTCGCGTCGGGAGAATTGCCCCGCGGCCTCGATCTCGGCCGCTTCGTCGTCGAGCCGCCGCGCGAGGCGGCCCACGGGGACCTCTCGACCAATGCGGCGATGGTCTATGCGCGCGAAGCCAAGGAGGCCGGCTCGAACCCCCGCGTCCTCGCCGCGAGCCTCGCAGCCGACCTTGCCCGCGAACCGGAGGTGCTCAGCGCCGAAGCCGCCGGGCCGGGTTTCATCAACATCGTGCTAAAACCGGAGGTCTACCAAAAGGTTCTGAAGGCGATCCTCACGCAGGGCCCGCGCTTCGGAGCGGGGGAACGAAGCGCCGAGGGACCGGTCAACGTCGAATATGTGAGCGCCAATCCGACCGGGCCGATGCATGTCGGCCATGCGCGCGGCGCGGTGTTCGGCGACGCCCTCGCCAGCCTTTTGATCTTTTCCGGCCGCGAGGCGACACGCGAATATTACGTCAACGACGCCGGCGGGCAGGTCGACGTTTTGGCGCGCTCGGCCTTTCTGCGCTACCGCGAAGCCCTGGGCGAGGACATCGGCCCGATTCCCGACGGCCTCTATCCCGGCGACTATCTGAAATCGGTCGGCGAGGGTCTGGCGCGCGAGTACGGCGCGGCGCTTAAGGATGAGCCCGAGGCGGAATGGTTGCCGAAAGCGCGCCGGCTCGCCACCGACGCGATGATGGCGATGATCCGCGCCGATCTCGCCGCCCTCAACATCGCCCATGAGATTTTCGCCTCCGAGCGCGCGCTCACCGGCGCCGACGGCGGCGAGGATCGGGTGCGCGAGGCGATCGACTGGCTGCGCGCGCGCGGCCTCATCTATCAGGGACGTTTGCCGCCGCCCAAAGGCGGCGCTGCCGACGACTGGGAGGATCGCGAACAGACGCTGTTCCGCTCGAGCGAGTTCGGCGACGATGCCGACCGGCCGCTGATCAAGTCCGACGGCGCCTATACCTATTTCGCCGGCGATATCGCCTATCACAAGACGAAGATCGATCGCGGCTATCGCACGCTGGTTGACGTGTGGGGCGCCGACCACGGCGGCTACGTCAAGCGCATGCAGGCCGCGGTCGCCGCGCTCTCCGCCGGGAAGGCCAGGCTCGAGGTGCGCCTATGCCAGCTTGTGCGCCTGGTGCGGGCGGGCGAGCCGGTCAAGATGTCGAAACGCTCCGGCGACTTCGTGACGCTTCGCGAAGTCGTGGACGAGGTCGGCGCGGACGCCGTGCGGTTCATGATGCTGATGCGCAAGAACGACGCGCCGCTCGATTTCGATTTGGCGAAGGTGATCGAGCGCAGCCAGGACAATCCGGTCTTCTATGTGCAATACGCTCACGCCCGCGCTCGCAGCGTTCTGCGGCAGGGCAAGGCGGTCTTTGACGACTTCGACCTCAATCCTCTGGCGCTGAGCGAGGCCGACTTGGCGCTCCTGACCCACGAGGGCGAGCGGGAGCTGATGCGAACCTTGGCGCAGTACCCGCGAGCTGTGATGCAGGCCGCCGAGGCGCACGAACCGCACCGAATTGCGTTCTTCGCCCACGAGCTTGCGACGAGTTTCCACGCCCACTGGAACCGGGGCAAGGATACCCGGGATTTGCGCTTCGTTAATGAAAATGATCGAAAGTTATCGTATTCGAGACTGTCCTTGGTAGCTGGCGTCGGCCTTGTTTTGGCCTCCGCACTGTCAATTTTGGGGGTTAGCGCCCCGGAGGAGATGCGTTAGCGGATTGTCGTGTTAGGCGGTGCGCGGCGGGCGCGCCCCGGGGGCGACCCGCGATGGAAGAGGACCAGATGAACGTTTCCGGATCACGCTCAGCCGAAGACATCAACCTCGAGGAATTCGAGCGGCGCTTGCGCGCCGCTGGCGCCCAGCAGGCGAATTTCGAAGATCCGCTCTTGGAATTGGCCCGCCTCGTCGATTCTTCCGTCTCCGGGTTGTCCGGCCGCGAGCCTTCGGCCAGGCCCGCGTCCGATCCGAACAAGGAAAGCGCGGAGTCCGCACGGCCCATCGACATTGATGCGCTGCGGCCAGCGATCGATGAAACCGAACACCCCATTTCTTCGGCGTCGGAGGCCGATGGCGACGCTCGGCAAGATTATGAGTTCGGCGCGCCCCGTCCTTACGATCCCCAAGCGGCCGGGCAGGATCGGCGTCCGCGGCGCTGGAAACTTGCGGCGTCCGCGCTGGCGCTCGCAGGTCTGGCGATGATCGGCGCGGTGTTCGCGCTTAAGGGTCGTGTGCCCGGCCTGCCAAAAGATCCTCCGTTCATCGCCGCTGCTCAGGGACCGACCAAGGTGCAGCCGCCAAGCGGCGAAACCGTTACGGCTTCCAATGACGCCGACGCGTCGCTCCTCAAGGACAGCTCGAAACCCGGGCTCATCAAAGTCGTAAATTCCGAAGAGCAGCCCCTTGACTTGGGCGCACAGACGTCGCCCGCCAATCCGCCTCCCACGCCGACCAATCCTCCGGCGGCCGCTGACACGCCCAGCCCCCCGGCCAAAGCATCGAACGCAACTCCCGTCGCTGCTACCGTCAATACGCCGCTCGTGCCGCCGCCTGCTGCGCTCCCGCAACCCATGGCGTCGGAATTCCCCGAACCCAAACCAGTAAGGACCGTGTCCTTGCGGCCCGACGGAACGCCGATCGCCGCGTCAATTCCACCGGTTCAGAGCGGGGCCGGTGCGGCGCCCGTCGAGTCCCCGGCAAAGCCGCCGTTTGCGTCCGCGGCTGCCCCGAAGACGGCGAGCGATGCAGTCGGAGCGGCAGAGCCCTCGAACTCCTAACCTCGAATTGCCCACCAAGCTCTCGCCCAAGTCCTCAACCCGCGTCGCAGTCGCAAAAATCGACACGACCGCGCCCGAAGCCAACGCTCAGACACCGAGCCAGCCCGCGCAATCGGGCGCCCCGGTCAAGCCAGCGGAGAAGGCGACGAAGAAGCCGAAGGCTGGGCCGGCCGTGGCGGAGGCGACCGCAACGCCGGCCGCGCCCACCGAGCCCCCGGTCGACGCAACCGCCGCGACCGCTTCGAGTGGTTGGGCCGTTCAACTCGCGGCTCCCAGGTCGGAAGCGGAAGCCAAGAGCGAAATGGCGCGGTTGTCCGGCAAGTACGGCGCCGAGCTTAACGGCTCTTCAATCGGCGTGCATAAAGCGGTGGTGAACGGCGAGACGATTTATCGTTTGCGCGTGGTCGGGCTCACCAAGGCGGACGCTGCGGCGCTCTGCGCTCGCCTGAAAGGCGAGGGCGGCGAGTGTTTCATCGCCAAGTGAGCGGGGCCGTCGGCCCCCTTTTCTCCTGGCGCCAAGTGCGGAGCCCGAATGCCCAAGGCCTTCATCTGCGGCTGCGCGGGCCTCGTGCTCAACGGGGAGGAGCGGGCGTTCCTTCGTCTTGGGGACCCGTGGGGTCTGATCCTTTTCCGGCGCAATATCGCCGATCGCGATCAGGTGCGCGCGTTGACGCGGTCGTTCCGGGAATGTGTCGGCCGCGCCGATGCGCCCGTCTTGATCGATCAGGAGGGCGGCCGCGTTCAACGCATGGCCCCGCCTCACTGGCGCGCCTACCCGGCAGCAGCCGCGATCGAGGCGGGGCTTGAGCCTTCCCGGGCCGAGGCGGCGGCGCGTCTTGTCGCTCGCCTCATCGCGTTTGATCTGGCCGAGGTAGGGATCACCGTCGATTGTGCGCCCGTGCTCGATGTCGCCGAGCCCGGAACGCACACGGCGATCGGCAGCCGGGCCTTTTCCAGTCGGCCCGAGCGCGTCGCGGCGATGGGCCGAGCAGTCGCCGAGGGGCTTCTTGCCGGCGGCGTCGCGCCCGTGGTCAAGCACATGCCGGGGCACGGACGGGCGCGCTCGGATAGCCACCATGAATTGCCGGTCGTCGACGCCGCACGCGATGCCCTCAAGCGCGATTTTGCGCCGTTCGCCGCACTTAACGACCTGCCGATAGCGATGAGCGCGCACGTCCTCTATACCGCGATCGATCCCCGAAATCCGGCGACCGCGTCGCCAGTCGTGGTTTCAGAGGTTATGCGCGGCGAGATCGGGTTCGACGGCCTCATCCTGAGCGACGACGTGTCGATGAAGGCGTTGGAAGGCCCTTACGAAAAGCGCGCCGCGGCGATTATCGACGCTGGGCTTGACATCGTCCTTCATTGCAATGGCGAACTCGATCAGGCTCGCGCCGTGGCGTCCGCCGCACCGCCGCTTTCGGGACAGCCGCTGCGGCGCGCCCGAGCGGCCCTGGCCGCCATATCGGCGCCGCACCCCTTCGACGCCGACCAGGGCGAGCGGCGCCTCGCAGGCGTCGTCGCCGAACTTGGCGTGGGCTAGCGTATGACGAGAGCGAAGCGTCGGAGCCGCCCGGCTTGAAATGATCTGACCGCCAGGACCGGGCCCGCGGCTCAGTTCCGCCGGTTCACGCCGCATCCAAGGTGACGCGATTCCGGCCCGCCGACTTCGATCGATAGAGCGCGCGGTCAGCTCGACGATAGAGCTCCGTGAAATCGCGTTCGCCGCGCAGATCCGCAATTCCAATTGAGACGGTTATCGAAACTGAAAGGGAGGCGCTTCCGATCGTGAACTCCTTGCTTTCTATCGTTTGGCGTGCGCGCTCCGCCATTCGCGCTGCGAGGGTCGCATCGATCCCTGGCATGGCGACGACGAACTCTTCCCCACCCAAACGACAGACAAGGTCGCCGCCGCGGACGATCTGTCGCAACTCAGCGGCGAATCCCTTGAGCACGAGATCGCCCGTATCGTGGCCATGGGTGTCGTTGACGCGCTTGAAATGGTCGATATCGAGAATCATTACCGTCAACGGCGCGCCGCGTTGGCTGGCGGTCTCGATCATTGCCGACAACCGACGCTCCAGCAAGCGGCGATTGGCAAGACCGGTCAGGGGATCATACAGCGCCATCTCCACCGATTGACGGACGGATTGGCGCAGTCGATCAACATAACGCTTCTGGCGCACATTCGTGCGTGCCCGAGCCAGCAGTTCGTTTCGGTCAACCGGGCGCGACAGGTAGTCATTCACCCCGAGTTCGAGCCCACGCAGGACCTTCTGCCGATCCTCACGATCTGCGATCAGGAGAATCGGAAGATTCCGCGTCGGCTCATGCGTGCGCGCTTGACTGCAGAGCCTTAATCCATCGAACGCTCCGAGCCCGAGACTGACGATCATCAGGTCGACGTTCTCGCTGCATGCCCTGGCGAGCGCCTCATTCGGCTCCTCGGTCTGGATAACATCGTGATGGGGCGTCAGCGCCTTTATGATGCGGTCAAAAGAGCTTCGCTGGTGGTCGACAAGGAGGATGCGTCCTCGTTCTGCGCCATGCAGATTCAAGGCTTCGACGGAGTTGACCGTTCCGGTTGCGGCGCTGTGCGCCGCGCGGGCGCGCAATTCGTCGATCGAGAACTTCAGTCGAGCCAATGACCGAACGCGAGCGATCAACGCGATTTCGTCGACTGGCTTGGTGAGAAAGTCGTCGGCGCCAGCTTCGAGGCCGCGCACGCGGTCAGCAGGTCGGTCGAGCGCGGTGACGAGAACAATTGGCAGATGGGCGGTCTCAGACCCGGCTCTCAATCGTCGGCAGACCTCAAAGCCGTCGATGCCGGGCATCATCACGTCGAGAAGAACGATATCGCAGCGGCCCATTTCGCAAATCGCGATCGCGTCGGGTCCGTTTGTCGCAGTCAGCACTTCGAAGTATTCGACGCTGAGCCTCGTTTCGAGGAGCTTGAGGTTGGGCGGGACGTCATCGACAATCAGGACCCGAGCCGTCATGATTTGACTCCCGGCCCAAGAAAATGGTCGAGGGTATCGAAAAACCTGGCGACCGAGATCGGCTTGGACAGATACGCCTCGCAGCCTCCCTGACGAATTTTTTCCTCATCGCCCTTCATCGCGAAGGCGGTCACGGCGACGACTGGTATCGTTCGCAACTCCTCGTCATCCTTCAGCCATTGGGTTACCTCGAGTCCGGAGACCTCAGGCAGTTGAATGTCCATCAAGATCAAATCGGGTCGGTGTCTACGCGCCAACTCAACCGCTTCAATGCCGCTGCGCGTTTGCACGATTCGATGCCCTCGGGTTTCGACGAGGTCATTGAACAGCTTCATGTTGAGTTCATTGTCCTCAACGATCAGCACGGTCTTGGGCATGGAGGTTCCATTCGCGCAAATTCGGCCGGCCAAGTCGCTCGACCCTAACGTCGAGACATTTACGAAAGGAGAATCGGATTATGCGCCATTCCTCGAAAGCGCGGCAATCCGTTAGCCGTGAACTCAGCCGATCATTGGCGGCCTCGGCGTTAGCTTTTCTCGCGGCCGATCCGGATCGGCTAAACCGTTTCCTCAATCTTACAGGACTTGGTCCTCATAACCTGCGAGACGCGGCGGCGGATCCGGCGTTCCACGGCTCAGTGCTCGAATATGTGCTTGCCGACGAGGAGCTTCTTCTCCGCTTCGCCGTCGACTCCGGGCTTGACCCCGCGACAATCGCGAAGGCGCACCAGACTTTGTGCGGGCCGATGCATTTGGGCGACGCCTAGTGGACGTGCGGACACGCGGGTTCTGCCGCGACTGCATGAAACGGTTCTCTCATGAGACAGTACGCTGCGCTCATTGCGGATCTCCTCGCACAGTCAACCTCGATGTCGCCGCTGGACTGGCGATCGCTCATGTCGATTGCGACGCGTTCTACGCCTCGGTCGAGAAGCGCGACGACCCCAGCCTCAAGGACAAACCGGTGATTGTCGGCGGTTTGTGGCCGCGCGCCGTTGTTACGACCTGCTGCTACATAGCCCGGACCTTTGGGGTCCGATCGGCAATGCCGATGGCGCGCGCTCGAACGCTATGCCCCGATGCCGTTGTGTTGCCGCCAGACATGGCCAGATATGCGCAAATCGGTCGCCAAATTCGCGCCCGAATGGTGGAGCTGACGCCCTTGGTCGAGCCGTTGTCGATCGACGAGGCCTTTCTCGACCTGACGGGTTGCGAGGGTTCCAATGGAGCAAGCGCCGGCGAAACGCTCGCGCGCTTCGCCCGCCGTGTCGAAGACGAGATCGGTGTCACGGTCTCGGTCGGCCTTAGCTACTGCAAGTTTCTCGCGAAACTCGCCTCCGATCTCGACAAGCCGCGCGGTTTCGCCTTGGTTACCCGAGAGGAAGCGAAAGCCTGGCTCGCGCCGCAGAGCGTCGGGCGTCTGTGGGGCGTGGGCAAGATCGGCTTGGAGCGACTGGAGCGAATGGGCATTCGCGTGATCGGCGACTTGCAGCAGATTGACGAACGGTCGGCCGTTTCACGCCTTGGCGATAACGGTCTCCGGCTGTGGCGTCTGGCGCAGGGTCACGACGACCGCCGGGCAGTGGCGGAGCGCGAGCCCAAAAGCATTTCGGCCGAGACGACCTTCGATTGCGACATTGACGACAAGGCTGAACTTAGGCGCGTGTTGCTGGCCCATTGCGATCGCGTCGCCGCGCGCCTCCGCAAGGAGGGCCTCTCGGCCTGCGGCGTAACCCTGAAGTTGCGCTTGCCCGATTTCAGCCTGCGCACGCGCAGCCGCGGCGGCATCAAGGCAACGCAACTGGCGCCGCGACTGTTCGATGCGGCGCGCCCGTTGCTGGACGCCCAACCCGATGGAATGGCCTATCGCTTGCTCGGGGTCGCCGCGACCGAACTCGCGCCTGCCGAAGGCGCCGACGAGGACGATTTGGTCGGAGGCGACCGCGAGAAATCTCGCGAGACGGCGATCGCGAGCCTGCGCGACAAATTTGGTCCGGCCGCCGTGCAGCGCGGGCTTACCTTTCAACCCGGCCCGAGAAGGAGGTGAGAGAAGACGCTATTTCGCGCAGGCTGAAGTCGGCAGAATTTCAAGCTTCCGCAAGTGTGCGTGGAGGGCGAACGCGCCGTAGTCGAGTTTGAGGCTGCCAGAGACGCCGTTCTCATAGAGGTCAAAGGAAAGCGTGTACTCCGGCGCGGAATCCGTCGAGGCCTCGTCGAAATAGGAGATCACCACCGGCCAACGCCGTACCGCGCCGAGGGCGGTCGCGGTTTGAGCGTCTTCTCCGGGCTTCGTCGCTTCCTTTCCAATTACCGACATTGTGGCGAAGATTTTCGCGCCCGTATCGGAGCCGTCGTAGACGCGCGCCTGAATGGCGCCGCCGCCGTGCTTGGCGGCGTCGATGAGGCGCTCGATATGCTGTGTCGGAAACAGAACATCGCGGCCAAAATCAAGCGATTTGGCCAGCGGTTTGGTCAGCACGACGCGCAAGTCGTCGTCCGAGCCGCGGGTGGCGGTGCCAGCGACCGGCTGACTTTCTTGCGCCCCTTGCGAATTGATTTGGAAACGCATCGACTTCCCGCCAGCCTCTTCAAAGGAATTGGCGTTGACCTGCATGGAGAGCGGGTCGCCCTCGCTGCGTTCCATCTGAGTCATCTGGCGGAAATTGGATGTGTAACCCTCGCAAGCCGACCCACGAAATTCGTAAGCGATCAGCCCTGTTGCCGATAGCGGGGCCTGTGCGGTGGCCGGCGGAGGAGCCGACGGGTCGACCAGAGAAATGTCATAGGCGGCGCGATGGGCGGCAAGCGGCAAAATGGGCGAAGCTTCGGCAAGCGCGCAGGCGCAAGGGCCGAGGAAGGCGAGTACGCCAACGGCTAACCGAAAAACCATGGTCTCTCCACGGGCTTGACCATCGCCGCCAGAATTCACCGTGTTTTCGGCGCTTTCGTGACGCCGTAAAACTCGGCGCCGCCAGCCGATACAGGCCGCGACACAGATGTTCAAGGGCTCTCGTTCGCCATGACGGGCGCCCAATTCCGCTCCAGCGCGGACGCGTCGTCGAGCGGATCTTCGTCCGCCCTGAGTTCCGCCGCGTCGTCAGGTTGCGGAAGGTCATAGCCAACCGGCAATTTTCCATCGAACAATCCCGCGCCCTTCAGCTCATCGAGCCCCGGCAGGTCGGCGATCGCATCGAGGCCGAATTGGACCAGAAACTCGGTCGTCGTTCCGTAAGTGATGGGCCGGCCGGGGGCTTTTCGCCGTCCCCGCATCCGCACCCAGCCAGCCTCCATCAGAACGTCGAGGGCCCCCTTCGACACCGCGACGCCACGAATTTCTTCAATATCGGCGCGGGTGACCGGTTGGTGATAGGCGACGATTGCGAGCGTCTCGAGCGCGGCGCGCGATAGCTTCCGCTTCTCCTCGCGCTCGCGGGCCATGAGCCAAGCAAGATCGCCGGCGGTCCGGAACATCCATTTCCTTGCAGCCCGGATAAGATTGACGCCGCGTCCGTCATAGAGCCGCTGCAGTTCGGCCATCACCGCAGCAACGTCGGCGCCTTCCGAAAGTTGTGCGGCGATCTTCGATTCCTCGAGCGGTTCGGCAGAGGCGAACACCATCGCTTCGGCGATCCGCACGTCCTCCGGCGACACGTTTGGCGCAAGCGGACGAAACAATTGGGCGATATTATCGGTGCGGCTCATGAAGCGCCTCTCTGAAACAGGAAAGACCGCTGCGCCCCCAAGCGGTCGGCGGCACGGGAGCGGTGGACGGGCGCGCGAGAAGCGGTCAAGCGGCGCGCTCCTCGGCGGAACGGGGGCCAACGGAGCGGAGCCAGAGCGGCGCGAAGGCCCTCTCCTGGCGCATCTCGATGCTGCCCTCTCGCGCAAGCTCGAGCGAAGCGGAAAAGGCGGAGGCGCGCGCGCTGCGGCGCATCTGGGAATCGGCGCAGGCCTCGAGCAGAAAATCGTCGAAAGCCTTCCAGTCGGATTGTCCGCCGACCAGACGGGTCAACGCCTGACGCGCCTCGGCGAGCGACCAGACGTCACGCGCTTTGAAGCGCACGCGAGCACGCGCGTGTCGCTGAGCCTGCCGAGCGTAAGCCGCCAGCAGGTCATAGAGGCTGGCCTCGTAACTCGTGCGCCGAGACGTCTCGACCCGCTCCGGCTCCCCTCTGGCGAAGAAGTCGCGGCCGAGGCGAGGCCGACTGATCAAGAATTCGCCAGCCTCACGAATCGCGGCCAGCGCGCGCAGGCGTCGGGCGAGAGCCTCGGCGAGCGCGGAAGCGTCCAGATCCGTCGGCTGCGGGGGGGCGGGAAGAAGCAGACGAGACTTCAGGAAGGCGAGCCACGCGGCCATGACGAGATAGTCGGCGGCGAGCTCAAGGCGCAGTTTGCGCGCCGCCTCGATGAACCCGAGGTACTGCTCGGCGAGCGCCAGAATCGAGATGCGGGCGAGGTCGACTTTCTGCCGCCGGGCGAGCTCCAGCAACAGATCCAGCGGGCCTTCGAAACCATCGAGATCGACGGTGAAAGCAGGTTCGCCCGCAGCCTGGACCAGGTCAAAGTCGACGCCAAACGCGTCCGCTCCCGCCACGAATCACCTCCTCGCGGCATGCTGACTTACCGGCGAGGGGCAAGCAAGGGGCGCCGCACGGGCGTCGGCAGGGCGCTGAGCGCGATACAATCGCCATGCCTCCGCGTCGGTTAAAATATATGGTTGATTCCACGCAAGTTGTCATATGTATAAATCAGCCTATTCTAACGAACGGCCATTACGTAACGTAAGAGTTAACTGAATTCGTTGAGGTAAATACCATGCGATTGAACTGAATGCTCGTTTTATTGTTGCGCTATTGGCGCATCGAGGTATCCTTTCGTCTGTCCGTCAGCGCCTTGCTGAAAGAGACGCCCCGCGGGCGCCGGGTTCCGCCGCACCTCCCGGGACTCGCAGGGCTGGCCGGCAAGAACGCGAATTGGAGCGACCTCCCTGGCGCCGCGTTCTGCCGGCCTCCTCTTTCGTCCGCGACCGCCTGATCAGTAACGGCGGAGCAGGCTCACCATCTTGCCTTGAACGCGAACCCGGTCCGGACCGAAAATGCGCGTTTCGTAGGCCGGGTTCGCGGCCTCGAGCGCAATCGAGGCGCCGCGCTTGCGCAATCGCTTGAGCGTCGCCTCCTCCTCATCGATCAGCGCGACCACGATATCGCCGGTCTCGGCGGTGTCCTGCTTGCGGATGATAACCGTATCGTTCTCGAAAATTCCGGCCTCGATCATCGAGTTGCCGCGCACCTCGAGCGCGAAATGCTCGCCGCCGCCGAGAAACTCGGGCGGCATGGCGAAGGTCTGCACCCGGGTCTGGATGGCCGAGATCGGGGTGCCGGCGGCGATCCGGCCCATCAGGGGCACCATCACCGCGTGGCGGTCGTCGGCGTCGCGGGACGGCGCCTGGGGCCGGAGGCGCCCGAGATTGCCGGGGATGACGCTCGGCGAGAACCGCTGCGCCCTCGGGGTCGAGACCGTCGCCGAATTTGGGCAGCCGCAGGACTTCGATGGCTCTGGCGCGATTGGCGAGCCGCCGGATGAAGCCGCGCTCCTCGAGCGCCATAATCAGGCGATGAATTCCGGATTTCGAGCGCAAATCGAGCGCTTCCTTCATTTCGTCGAAGGACGGCGGCACGCCCGACTCCTGGAGGCGCTCATGGATGAAGCGCAGGAGCTCGCTCTGCTTCTTGGTCAGCATGATTGTTCTCCAGACGGCCCGCTCATGATTCGCCGCCGATACATGGTTTCGCTCAAGAGTCGCGACTCGGAGTAAACAAATCGCGAACAAACCCTAGTTGTTCACGCCTTGTTCGGCAAGCGGATTCTGCAGGATCGTCCCGCGCCGGCGACCGGGCGGCGGCCAAATTCTCTCCAAATTTGACAAAGCCGGGCCAAGCCGGGCCAAGCCCAGACCAAATTTTTCCAAGAAAAAGGCTATGATTTCCTTGGATTTCCTTGTCCGAATTGAGCCTTATCAAAGGGCTGCGCCGACCCCCTGGGGCCAAAAAGTTTTCTCCATTTTCGCTCTTGTTAGACGAGAACAAAGCGTGCGTTGAATTGGGCGAGCGCGGCATGCGGCCTCCATCGCTTTCCCCGTCCCTTTGATTTGGCGCCGGTCGGTTCATGGCGACGGCCATAGTAGCACACCGTTCTGTTTCTCGGAAGACGTGATCGCGCATTTGCCGGACTTTTTCCTATGGTTATTGAAATATATCAAATAAATGAGCGAATAACATCATGCAAAAGATCGGAATTGCCGCGGCACGGGGAAATCCGCGTCTAATGTCGAATTGATGGCCGCGACCGCGACCATGACGGGATGCTGCGGGCGGCGGAAATCGTTATATCCGCCGGGTGATCTCAGAAATATTTTTGTAATTCTCCTTGACTTGAAAAAATAGCCTTTCTAGGATGACGATGCGGTAATTGGTCAGAACTTGGGGATAGGTCGCAGCGGTTTGCAAACGGCTTTTCGGGCGACGCTGTATGCCGCTTTTCCAATAGCTTTAGGGGTGCGCTTATGAAGAAAGCTCTGTTTTTGTCGGCATCGGTCCTCAGCCTGTCGATTGCTGCCGGGGCGGCAAGCGCGGGTGGCCCGGCAATGCCGGGCCTCACCAACCTGGATTTCGCGAACGTCGCCAACCCGGGCAATATCAAGGGGTCTTTCACAAGCGTCGATCCGTTCGGTTGGACCGGAGGCAACGGCCTCATCTACATCGTGCAGAACACCGCCGGCAAAAACCCCGCGGACCCTCACTACCTGACAACGTACGGCAATCCGACCGGCGCGATCGTACCTGCCGGCGGGAACTATGTCATGGCGGACGGCAACCCAGTTTCGAAAGCGGGTTCAACTTCACAGACAAGGCCCTCGTTCCCGGGACGACATATACGCTGTCCTTCTACCAGGGCGCAGGCCAGCAGACCGGTTTCACGGGCGCCACGACCAATCAGTGGATCGTCTCGTTGACTGACGGCGCCGGCCTCTATGTCGCCAACAAGAGCAACCCGACCGTGCCGGACAACAGTTGCGGCACGAATTGCGGATATTTCAGCACCGATCCAAGCGCGGAGATCGATGCAACGAAACTCATGCACAATCCGAGCCAAGGGACGGTTGGCTTTTCTTTACCACCTTGCAATTCACGGCCAACGCCAAGACGGAGTTGCTGAGTTTCCTCGCCTGGGGCAACAACGGCAATACGACCAATCTGCCGCCGATGGCGTTCCTGGCTGGAGTCAATTCGCACGGCGGGTTGGGAGTGCCTGAGCCGGCAAGCTGGGTGATGATGGGCCTCGGCTTCGCGGGTCTCGGCGCGGTCGCTCGCCGTCGTCGCGCCAAAATGCCGGCCCTCGCGGAAGCATAACAGCCAAATCAGTCGCCTTCAGAACGGCGGGCCCGGCCAGGACGCTTGTCTCGGCCGGGCGCGTCTGTTTTGGTGACGCGCGCGCCGGTCAGTTCACCAGGGGCCTTCGTTCATGGGCCAGATTTATCATAACGTCTATTTTCTCGGCGCCCTGAGGGCCTGCGCCTGGCTCTTCATTCTCACGGTGATCTTCGTCCCGCTGGAGCAGCTCTTCGCGGTGCATCCGAAGAGGATCTTTCGAAAGTCGACGATCGGCGATTTGGGCTTTTATTTCCTGAGCAGCTTCCTGCCGCACCTGGTGCTGATCGCTCCACTGGCGATCGCCGCCTATTTCGCTTCCAACTTCGTTCCGCGAAGTCTTCTTCGCGACCGTCGCCACGTGGCCGCTTTGGCTTCGCGGTCTTTCCGCGTTTGTCGTCGCCGATTTCGGTTTCTACTGGGGCCATCGCTGGGCCCATGATATTCCTTTTCTTTGGCGCTTCCATTCGGTGCACCACGATCCCAAGCACGTCTATTTTCTGATCAGCGCCCGCGCCCATCCGATCGACAACGCGTTCATCCGGCTCTGCGGCCTGATCCCGATCTATATCCTCGGTCTGGGCGCGCCCCAGAGCGTCCAGGGGACGCTTGTCGCCACGCTCCTCATGCTGCTTGTGACCGTTTGGGGCTTCTTCATCCACGCCAATCTCGGCTGGCGGTTCGGTCCGCTGGAATGGGTGCTCGCCACGCCTGCCTTCCACCTCTGGCACCACACATTCGCCGAGCCGCGGAATCGCAATTTTGCCTCCATGCTGCCTTGCTGGGATTGGCTTTTTGGGACTGCTTACCTGCCGCGCGATCAGCTGCCGTCAGCGTACGGCATCGATGAAAAGCTGCCCGATTCGGTCGCCGGACAGCTCGTCTACCCGTTCATCCCGCCATCGTCGCCCGCGGTTGGCGCGCCCGATTTGGCTGCGACGAACGCGCGCTAGCCAGCGCCGGGCGACTCTGGGGGTGTCAAGCCTCGGGCGGCGCCAATTCGCGCAGCTCGCCGAGCCAGGGCTCGTACCGTCGCCAGCGTTCGACGGAGGTCCGGTAGATCGGCTGGCGCACCTGCCAGGCGCTCGCGGTATCGACTTTCCGCGGATTGCGATGCGGCGCGAGACAGGCGTCGTCCCACGCGAGGCCGCTTGCAGCAATGAGCCGCCTCGCCTGCGGCTCGGGATCCGCGACCAGCGCCTCGTAGTCTACTTCGACGAGCCGATCCGGGGGCAATGCCGAGCGCCAATGGTCCATCAGGCGCTGGTACTGCCGAATGTAGAATACAAGATCCCTTCGCGTCCCCGCATAGTCGAGGTTTGTCACAAAGTCCGTGGTGAAGATCGAGAAGGCGGTGTCGATCGGGCGCCGCCGACAGTGGACGATCGTCGCATTGGGAAAAACGCGATGGATGAGCCCGAGCCGCATGAAATTGCCGGGCATCTTGTCGGTGACCCGCTTCGCGTCCGGCCCGAACGTCCGCAACAGCTTCACATAGTCGTCGGCGAGCCGGCGCATCGACGCCGGGGTTGAGGCCGGGGCCCGGACGTCTCCGCTCCCCGTGACGCGCTCGGTCCAGAAGGTGAGTTCGCCGGCCGCCGCGACCTCGGGATGGCTCGACAGGATCTGTTCGACCAGGGTGGTTCCCGAACGCGGCATCCCGACGATTAGGATGGGAGTCGCGTCCTCGACTCCCGGATCGGCCTGGCGGTCGCGGAAGCCGGGCGGAGTCGCCGCCATCACCCGGTCGATGTTCCGAGCATGAGCATTGCGGTCGAGGCGGGGCCCAAGGGCGCGAATTCGGGCGCCCTCCTCGAAGTTTCTCATCGCCGCTTCGTATTCGCCGAGGTCGTCATGTGCCTTACCCAGCGCGAGATGGAGTGACTGGCGCTCCCGGAGCGTGACATGCGGGCGCGCCAGGGCGGCGTTCATTCGGGCGATGAGCGGACCGTCCCTGGTCGTGAACTTCCGGTTGGTCGCGACGCCGCCCCAGGCGGCGCTCATATCCGGATCGAGTTCGGCCGCCAGTTGATAATGGTCAGCAGCCTCAGCCGAGAGGCCTGACTGGGCAAGCAGGTTGCCCATGACCGCGTGCGCCATTCCGCTCTTCGGATAGGTCTCGACGACAGCGCGTATCGCGGCGAGAGCGTCGTCGACGGCGCCGACGGCCTCTAGGGCGCGCGCCCCGCCCAATCCGCCGAACAACGTTCCCCGTGCCGCGGCCGCCGCGCGGAAAGCCACCGCCGCCTCGGCGCGCTGGCCACGCCTCATGCAGAGTTGGCCGAGCCGAAATTGCGACCCGATGAGGTCAGGCTTCAGCGCGACGGCGGTCCTGAAGCTCGCCAACGCTTTCTCATCGTCCCCCTGGCTCATGAAGATTTCGGCAAGATAGTGGTGGGTGGTTGGAATGCGGGGGTTGAGGCCCAGCGCAAGGCCGAACGCCTCCGCAGCCTGCTCCAGCCGCTTCGCGGCGATGAGGGCGACGCCCAGATCATGGTGCAGCTCCGCTACGCGCGGATTGAGTTTGGTCGACCGCCGAAGCAGGGCGATCCCCTCGTTGACACGCCCCTGTTGGACGAGACGCCCGCCCTCGAACGCCTGTTGTCTCGCTTCGGCCAACCGTTCCGGCGCGACCGGCGCGGCTTTCGACGGCGGGCTCGAGGAAAACCCGGGAGGGACAACGGGGAAGGACTGGTGGGGAGCCGCCACTGGCTTGGCGCCCCGGAGCAGATCGGCGATCGACGTGCGCCCGGCCCCTGCCAAGCGAGGCGGGATGGGAATCGGGCCGCCGCCCCGCCCGCTTCGTGACTTCGCCATGGGGTTCCCTTCCACCTCGCCGCATCGACGCATCTCATCGAACGGGGCCGGGTTGACACGCAAGAGCTTGATCGGACAGCCGGTCGCGGCGGCGGCCGACAGACTTCAGTTTAATCAGGCCTGCGCGCTCGCCTCTGTCTCCAGGGCCTCGAGGAGGGGTCTCAGCACCGCCGGATCGGGCCGCCAGCGCCCGACCGAACTCTTGTAGATCGGCTTCCGCACCTGGGTCAGGCTCGCCGTATGCACTGGGCGGGACGTCTTGTGGAAGTCCAGGCAGGCCGGATCCCAGCCAAGGCCGCAATGCGCCACCAGCCGGCGCGCGTGCGGCTCGAAGTCCTGCACGAGGTCCTCGTACTGCACCTCGAGCAACACGCCGGGCGGCAAGACGGTTTTCCAGTGCTCCATCAGGCGGCTGTAGGCACGGTAGAATCGGCCTAGCTCCGCGAGATCGTAGACGAATGGCTGTTCGCCCGAGAACAGCAAGGAAAAGCAGGAAAGGCAGGTGTCCACCGGATCGCGGCGCGTGTGGATGATTCGCGCATTCGGCAGGATGAGGTGGATAAGGCCAACATGAACGAAATTGATCGGCATCTTGTCGGTGATGCGCGCCGCGTCAGGGGCGAGAGGCCGGAGCGAGGCGACGTAGTCCGCCCCCATCTGGCGGAACTGCTCGCCAGTGCTGGTCCACAGCGCGTTTTGAAGCGGCGCGCGGCCGAGCGGCGCGGTGTTCAAACGGGAGATCACCAGCGACAGCTCCCGCCGTTCGCCTGCGCCAAAGACCGCCGGGTGGCTCGCCAGCGTTTGCTCGACCAGGGTCGTGCCCGATCGCGGCATGCCGACGATGAACACTGGGGCGTCGGAGGGTCGCCCAGATTTCCGCGGGCCGCCATCAGGTCGGCGCTGAAGACCTGGGCAAGCTGGTTCAGCCCCGCCAGAGCGCCCGCCTCGTCATATTCGATCTGGGCGCGTTTCAACGCGTTGCCTAGGAGGAGATGGTTGAACCCGCGGTCCCGCTCGCCGATGTCGTCATAGGCCTTGGCGAGCCCGAAATGCAGCATGCATTGTTCCGCCGGCGGCATCGACGCTATACGCGGGAAGGCGTCTTCCATGGCGCGAAGCGCGGGCTCGCCCGGCCGAACCTTGACCAGTTGCGCGAGGTGATAGGCGAGCGGCAGTCGCTCGGGGGCAAGCGCGATGGCGCGACGGAAAAGAGCCTCGGCTTCGTCCATCGACCCCATCTCCGCCAGAATGGATCCAACCATGCCGAGGGCTGGCGGGAAGTCCGGTTGCAGCGTGAGAGCGCGGCGCGCCGTCGCCAGCGCCTCCTCGAGTTGGCCGATGTTCTTCATCGAAGTCGCGAGGCCCTCCAGCGCGACGATATGATCCGGGTTGCGCGCCAGCGCGGCGCGGAAATGCTCGATCGCTTCGCGTACCGCCGTTTGTGATCGAAGAGGAGGCCAACCCCGGCGTGAGCGTTCAGATTTTCCGGGTCGGCTTGCAGAACCGCCTGGAAAGCGGCGATCGCCTCATCATCCCGCTGGAGTTGCGAGAGCGTTGTCGCGAGCCCCAGACGGGCTTCGAGATAGCCGGGGTCGACGTCGAGCGCCGCCAGGAAGCGGTCGATCGCCTCCTCGGGCTGGCCCCGCGACTTCAGGAGCATGCCGAGGCCATAGCTCGCTTCGGCAAAATCGGGGTCGGCGGCCAGCGCGGCGCGGTAGCGAGCGATCGCCTCGTCCGAGCGGTCGAGCTTGGCGAGCACCGAGGCCAGGCCAAAATTGGCCTCCGGGTGCTGGGGCTCCGCGGTAAGCGCCGCTTCATAGTGGGCAATCGCCAATTCATTTTGGCCAACCGCTTGCAGACAGGCCGCGAGACCGAACTGCGCGTCGACCATGCCGGGCTTGAGTTCGACGGCGCGCCGGTAGCTGGCGATTGAATCGTCATAGCGACCCATGGCCTGAAGCGCCGCAGCCAGATTTGCATGGGCTTCGGCCATCTCCGGCGCCAGCGTCGCCGCGCGCCGGATCAGCGCTTCGGCGTCCGTGGGCAGACCCTGGCCAAGCCGCAGGATGCCAAGGTGGAGCAGCGCGTCGACATGACCGGGATCCGCGGCAAGCACGGATTTGTATCCTGTCGCCGCGTCCTCCAGCTTTCCCTGTCGGTGCAGCGCGACCGCATCTTGAAACATGGGGGCCAGCTTAGACCTCGCAACGCTGCCTTCAAATACCGTGACCACGCGCAGCGGCTCCGATTGAATTTTCACCCCTTAGTGCAGCGCCATCTCCGGCGGGTCGCCTTCGACGATGAGATAGGCGCCGGTGGCGTCCTCGATTTCGCGGGTGGTCACGCCCGGGCCGCGCTCGCGCAGAACGAGGCCGGCGTCGGTCGGCTCGATGACGGCGAGCTCGGTGACGATGAGGCTCACGCGACGGATCGCGGTCAGCGGCAGGGTGCAGCGCGGAACGATCTTGTGGCTGCCCTTGGCCGTATGCACCATCGCCACGACGACCTTCCTCGCGCCGGTGACGAGGTCCATCGCCCCGCCCATGCCGGGAACCATCTTGCCCGGCGCCATCCAGTTGGCGAGATAGCCGCGCTCATCGACTTCGAGGCCGCCGAGCACGGTCATGTCCAGGTGGCCGCCGCGGATGAGGCCGAAGCTCATGGCGCTGTCGATCGAGGCCGCGCCCGGCATCGCGGTGACGAAGCCGCCGCCGGCGTCGGTGAGGTCCGGGTCCTCCATGCCCTCGGGCGGGCGGGGGCCGAGGCCGATGACGCCGTTTTCGGCCTGGAAGAACACGTGGACGTCCTTCGGCAGGTAATGGGCGACCAGGCTCGGCAGGCCGATGCCGAGGTTGACCAGGGTGTCCGGCTTCACCTCCTGGGCGACGCGGCGGGCGATGATTTCCTTGGCTTCCATCAGAAGGCCCTCTCCAAGAGGTGGGTCACAAGAATGCCGGGGGTCTTGACCGAGTTCGGGGGAGATCACGCCGACCGGGACGATCGTATGCGGCTCGGCGATGACGACGTCGGCGGCAAGCGCGATGATCGGATTGAAGTTGTGCGCGGTCAGCGAATATTCGAGATTGCCGTAATAGTCGGCCTGTTTCGCGCCGATCAGGGCAAAGTCGCCGCGGATCGGCGTCTCGAGCAAGTACGGCTTGCCGTCGACCTCGATGATCCTTTTGCCCTTCTCGACCAGCGTGCCAAGGCCGGTCGCGGTGAGCACGCCTCCCAATCCGGCGCCCCCGGCCCGGATGCGCTCGATCAGCGTGCCCTGCGGCACGAGATCGACGTCGATCTCGCCAGCGATCATCTTGGCCTGGGTTTCAGGGTTGAGGCCGATGTGCGAAGCGATAAGCTTGACGACGGCGCCGGCGCTGATCAGCTTGCCGATCCCTCGGCTGGGCCAGGCGGTGTCGTTGGCGATCACGGTGAGGCTCTTCGCCCCGCGACGGACAAGCGCGTCGATGAGGCGATGGGGCGACCCGGT
Organism: uncultured Alphaproteobacteria bacterium; assembly: GCA_963749715.1. GTDB lineage: Bacteria > Pseudomonadota > Alphaproteobacteria > Rhizobiales > Beijerinckiaceae > Roseiarcus. The sequence goes on along the minus strand of CAVVNR010000008.1, from coordinate 459,119 downwards.
CCCCATGAAGCCGCCGATGAGCAGCGTCGCCCCGTCCGGGATCAGCGCCGCCGCGGCGTCGGCGGTTATCGCGACCTTCATGTCTCCGGCTCCCGCTGGTTCGCGCCGGCGCGCTCGTCGGCAACGCGACGCAAAGAGCGTGCCGTCGCCCGGAGGTTGGCGGCCGCGCCGGCCCTATTGATGCCCGTAACCGTGCCGCCACCTCGGGCGGGCCCGCCGGTGGAGCGACTCGGGGGATCGAAGCGCCGGCGCCGGCTCGATACTCTGGCCGTCGTAAAGATCGACGGTCTGCCCGAGGTATTCGCTTGACGGCATGAGATCCGCGCGCGGCGGCGCGGGGGCCCCGGACGGGGGATTGGCGGCGATCTGTTCCTCAAGAGTTTGGAGATCGGCGGAAGCCGCTTGAGCCGCGGCTGACGCCTGGGGGGAGGGCGGGGCGGAAACGGAGAGCCGCCCGGCGGCGGCATCGTATGGGGGCGGGCTTTGCTGCCGCGGCGCTGGGGACGGCAATTGCGCCGCGGCTTGCGGCAGGGCGGTTTGCGGGGAGGGCTGAGTTGGGGCTGGCGAGGCGGCAGTCTGGGCAGGCGCCGGGCTGGCGGCTTGCGCGGGGGCGGCCCGCCGCGGCGGCTTATCGGCGATCGGCCCCGGAGCCTGCTCGGGTTTGGCTTCGCTCAACTCTCCAGAGGCGGGAGTCGGGCCGGGAGCGGGGGACGCCTTGTAGGGCTCGATCTGCACCGTCGCCGTCAGGCCAGCGACGAGGTTAACCCCCTCTGGGACCTCATCGATGTGAATGCGAACCGGCACCCGCTGGGCGAGGCGTACGAAAGTGAAGATCGGATTGACGGAGGCCAGCCCCGAGGCGTCGGGCGTCGCGTTCGGAACATTGACGCCGCGCGCGAGCCCCTGAACCCGGCCGCGCAGCAGCGGACTATATCCCATGAGCTTGATCGTCGCCGCGTCGCCTTCCTGGATTCGCCCGAGAGCGGTCTCCTCGAAATAGGCGTCGACCCAGTACGAGTTGGAGTTGACGACCGAAAGCTGAAGGGCCCCGACATCGGCATAGTCCCCGAGCTGGGCGGTCAGGTTGGTGATATAGCCGTTGACCGGAGAGCGGACTTCCCTGCGCTCGAAATTGACCCGCGCCTGGTCGAGGTTGGCGAGCGCCGACTGGTAATTCGCCTCGGCGGTCGCCGCCTGGCTGATATAGGTCTGCCGCTCCTCCTGGGTGACGGCGATGTCGCTGAGCTTCAACCGCCGCGTCATTTCGGCATTGGCGTTTTCGGCGGCCGCTCGCGTCTGCTCGACCGTCGCCTCGGCCTGCCGGACGGCGATCGAATAGTTCCTGGGGTCGATCAGCATCAGGAGATCGCCCTTGTGGACGAACTGGTTGTCTGCGATCGGCAATTGCACGATCTCTCCGGCGACTTGGGGGGCGATCTTCACCACATAGGCCCGCACCGTGCCGTCGCGCGTCCAGGGCGTGCCCATGTAATATTGCCAGGCCTGATAGCCGAGCGCGACGGCAACGGCGACGGCCGCCATCGTCACCAGCACAGGCAGTACGCGCGGCGACGACAAGACGGATCGGCGCTTGACCGCCGGCAGGGTCTTGGCGTCATTCACTTTGAACTCGACGCCGGACATCAGCGGCTCCAGCGCGCAATCATGAGGACGATCGAAGAGACGATGATAACATAGAGCGCGAGCTCGAAAAGAGCCGGATGCCAGACCCGCCGCGCGAGGCCAAAACGATCGCCCGCTCGCCTGACGGCGACATAGGCGACCCAGGCCACGGCCATGATCAGCATGATCGGCGCGACGTAAAGCCCAAACAGGTTGATCTCGTTGAACCTCATCAAATCGTCCGAGAGTCGAAATAGGAGCCGAATTCGGACAGTTGCCCGCAAATCGCCAGGATGGAGGCTCGAATGCTAAGCACGATGCGGCCGGCCGGCCCGGCGCTGGGCAAGGCGGCGGCCATGCGGTCGATGTCCCCGAGGCGCTCGATCGCCTCGCCGCTTCGGCCCTCGGCAATCGCTTGCAGCGCCGCGTCCACCGCCGCGCCCGGGACGAACCGCGGCGCGACGCGCCGGAGCCGCGCGATCTCCTTGCCGACAGCGACCGCCGCGACAAGCTCGGCGCGCTCGACCGGCTCGGCCTCCACGGGCATCGCCAAAAGGCGCGCTTCCCCCCGGCTTTGCCAGTCGTTGTCGTGCTTTGGCGACGGGCCGCGCTTCGCCAGCCGCCTGAAATCGGCGAGCGTCGATGCGAGCAGCCTCTGGGCGCGGATCGCCGGCGGCAGCGGAGGCAGAATGAGCATCGCGACCGTCGCGAACGCGATGCCCGCGAGAATGCCGATCGTGGTGTTCCAGAACTGCGATCCATCGTAGGACATCACATTGGTGATGGAGAGCATCGGCACCACATTGAAGGTCGCCGCCGTGAACAGGAACGAATGCCGCCAGGGCAGGGCGATCAGATACCCGAACGGCACAAGGACGAGTCCGAGCGCGAGACAGAAGCTCGGGAAAGTCGTCGCCTTCGGCAGGATCCCGAACTCCAGCACGGCCGCGGCGACGGCGCTGATCACCGTTCCCTGGAGAAAGGTCATCGACGCGGAATAGGCCAGATCTCCCTGCAACGGCAACAGCACGACGATCACCGCGCAGAAGGTGATCGCGGTCACGCCGCTCGGCCATGAGCTCGCGATCCAGAACAGCGATATCGCGCCAACCGAGAGAAGAACGCGCAGCGCGTTGATGCACGGGGGCAGCCAGTCGGTGACGTGCAATCGCGCCGTTCCGCTGACCGGGATCATGTCTTCTGGATCGACCGCGCCGGTGAGCCCGTTGAGCGCGCGCCCCAGGCCGAGCATGCCCGCGGCGGCGCTATCCGCCAGGAGCCGCTGGGACGGGCTCGCGGCGTTGAAACGGGTGAGGGATCGCGCCGCCCCGCAGCACGCCGCGCGCAGCTCCGCCGGTTTTTTCGCCGAGCCTGCCGCGCCGGGCGAGAGCCGGCCGCGCGGCAGCTGGGCGTGAACGGCGCGAGCCTCGCCCATGGTCGCCGCGCCGCCTTTGAGCGCGATCTCAAACGCCGCCTTGCGCCACGCCGAAATCGTCTGCAGGAGGCCCGAAACCGCCCGCTGGAGAGTCGCCGACCGATAGCGCAGATCGGATGCCTCGCCGATCGCCGCGTCGATCATCGGATCGAGGGCGATCACGCGGCGCAGGAGATCGCGTCGGAGCGCCCGGAATTCGTCGAAGCTCGAGGCGCCGGTCACAAAACAATCGGCGAACCCGTCCATGATCGCCATCGACAACGCGCCAAACTCGGCCGCCAGTTTTCGCCGCGAATGGCCGAGGTCGGTCAAGGCCAGGACCAAGCCGGCGCACACGATGCCAATGCATATCTCGAGGGCGCGATCGATGGCGAAGATTACGACAACGCCATCGGTGCTGCCGACCGGTCCGAGAACGTCGATTGCGAGGATCGCCGCAGTGTAACCGGCGAGCGCCGCGGCATAGGCGGCGAAATTGCGCAGGAGCGTGGCGACAAAGGCGCTGGCCGCGCACCAGAGCGCAAGTCCGATGAGAAAGCCCTCACGGTTCTGGCGAAAGAAGGCGGCGATGACCACGATGCCAATCGCTCCGACTACGGTCCCGATCATTCGGAACGAGGCTTTGCGCAGCGAGGCGCCGAGCACCGGCTGGCAGACGAGCGCGGCCGTCGTCGCCGCCCACGAGGGTTCGCTGAGCTCAAGCTGGAAGGCGACATAGAACGAGAGACAGATCGAAGCCCAAAGCCTTAGGCCGAAAAAGAGCGGCGGCGTCGCGGCGCGCAATCCTTCGGCGAGCGACGCGCCGCCGGTCTTCGCGAGCGTGGGACTGGCCGCGGTCATGGCTTGAGCCTCATATCACGGCGAGCAGCCCGCCATCGACATAGATGATTTGCCCGTTGACGTAGTTTGATGCGGGCGAGGCGAGGAACACCGCGGCGCCGATGAGATCGTCCGGCTTGCCCCACCGGCCCGACGGCGTGCGGCCCTTCACCCAGGCGTCGAACTTGGGGTCGGCCATCAGCGGTTTTGTCATTTCGGTTTCAATGTAGCCCGGCCCGATGGCATTGGCTTGAATGTCGTGGGGCGCCCATTCCGCCGCCATTGCGCGCGTGAGCATCTTGATGCCGCCTTTCGCCGCCGTATAGGGCGCGATGGTCGCGCGCGCGACCTCGCTCGCAAGCGAGGCGACGTTGATGATCTTGCCGCCGCGCCCGCGCTTAATCATCCGCCTCGCCGCCTCGCGCCCGACCTGGAACGAGCCGGTGAGATGGGTCTCGACGACGCGCCGCCATTCGTCGGTCTTGAGCTCGAGCATCGGCTTCCTGAGCTGGAACCCGGCGTTGTTGACAAGGATGTCGACGGCTACGCCGGTAGCGTCAAAATGCTCGAACGCCGCGCGGACCGCGGGTTCGTCGGCGACGTCGAACGCGCTCGCCGTGGCCGAGCGCCCGCCGGCCTCGAAGGACTTGGCGGCCGCCGCAAGCTTGCGCTCGTCGCGGCCATTGAGAATGATGGCGGCGCCCGCCGCCGCGAGACCCCGCGCCATCGCCAGGCCAAGGCCATCCGAGGATCCGGTGACGAGCGCCGTCTTGCCGGCGAGATCGAAGAGGTGGGCCACGCTCATCCAGGGTCTCCGCAATGATCGAACCGCAACCGGAGTCGAACGCGTCGAGCCGGACAGCGGCGGTTGGTTGTCAGAGGGCGAGGTCGATCCGGATCGGCGTATGGTCGGAGGCTTTGTCGCGCGCGCGCATGTCCTTGTCGATGACGACGGAGCGCAGCCGCCCGGCGGCCTCGGGCGAGAGCAAGAGGTGATCGATGCGGATGCCGTTGTTTTTCTGCCACGCGCCCGCCTGATAATCCCAGAACGTATAGAGGCCGCCGGCGTCGGTCGTCGCCCGCAAGGCGTCGGTCAGGCCGAGCGCCATGAGCTCGCGGTATTTCATCCGCGTTTGCGGCAGGAACAGCGCGTCGTTGACCCAGAGCTCCGGACGGGCGGCGTCGCGCGGCTCCGGAATGACGTTGAAATCGCCGGCCAGGATCAGCGGCTCTTCGTATTGCATGAGCTTCCGCGTATGGGCGATGAGCCGCTCCATGAAGGTGAGCTTATAGGGGTATTTCTCAGAATCGACGGGGTTGCCGTTCGGCAGGTAGATGCTCGCGACTCGCACGACGCCGCCGCCTGCCGGAATGACCGCTTCGAGGTAACGGGACTGAGAATCGTTCTCGTCGCCCGGCAAACCGCGGGCGACCTCGAACCGCCGCTTGGCGAGAATGGCGACGCCGTTGAACGTCTTCTGCCCGTGGGTCTCGATATTATAGCCGAGCTCCTCGACCTCGAGGCGCGGGAACTGGTCATCGAGACACTTGATCTCCTGCAGGCAGAGCGCGTCGGGGCTGACCTCCTTGAGATAGGCGAGGAGGTGGGGAAGCCTTTGGCGGACGGAGTTGACATTCCAGGTGGCGATGCGCAAGCGCGGGGCTCCGTGGCGGAAGGGTCTAGGCTAGGGCGCCGCGTCGGGGCGCAAAAGAGGTTTTGAAGGATTCGGGATGCTAGGGCGAGGCAAGTGGTCCCTCAAACGGAAGGCGCCGCCACCGTCGGCCCCCGACAGGCTTGCCGCCCGGCCCGCCGAGTTCGACGAATCTCTCTATCTCAAGGGCAACCCCGACGTCGCGGCCAAGGTCGAGGCGACGCCAGGCATGAGCGGCTGGCGCCATTTCGTCGAGGAGGGATGGCTCGAGAATCGCGTCGGAGTTCCGCGATCGGTCTATGAGGAGGTGCGACATCACAAAAATTACGAGATTGACCATGGGCTTCCTCCTGCTTTCTTGAGAAACAGGATTCACGGCTCGGGCGACGTGGACACGTTTGAGCAGGTCGGCCGGGCTGTTGCGTCGGACCTTGTCGGCTATCTCAAGCGAGCCCAAGGGCCGGGGCCCGATTTCCGCGTGCTCGATTTCGGCGTCGGGTGCGCGCGCGTGCTGACGCCGCTGCAGGACCTTGCGCGCGAATCGTCGGCGACGGAGGAAACGATCCACTGGTATGGGTCGGATATTGACGGGCAGGCGATTGACTGGTGCAGGGCGTATTTGCAGTCGCGGGGTGAGTTCGTCGTCAACGAAACCATGCCGCCCTTACCGTTTGCCGGGTGCTTCTTCGACTTCGTCTATTCGATATCGATCTTCACTCATCTGCCCGAGGCGATGCAGTTCGCCTGGCTTGAGGAAATCAATCGCGTTCTCAAAGTCGGCGGCGCTGCCGTCGTTTCCACCCATTCCTTCAATCCGCCGCGCAACCGGAAAGAGGAAAGGCTGACCGCGCACGGCTTTCACCATGGCGGCGGCAAAGGCGCCGACGGCCTGCCGGACTTCTACCAAACTTCGTATCATACCCGCGAGTATATCGAGCGCGAATGGTCAAAATATATTTCGGTCGAAGCGTTTGTCGAAAGGGGGATCAACACCGATCAGAACCTGGTTTTGTGTCGACGGCGAATTTGATCGTTTCAGCCGCGCCGGGGAGGGAGCCGGCCGGAGCCGCGGAGGCGTTGACTCTCTGGGCGGTTCGCGTAACGAGGCTTGCTCAGCTCAAGCGAGGCGGTGGGTGGCCGGGCGCAAATTCACGATCGTTCTGATCAAGCCGTCGCATTACGACGACGACGGCTATGTCATCCAATGGCGGCGCTCGACCATCCCCTCGAACAGCCTGGCCAGCGTCTATGGCCTGCTTCATGAATGCGCGGAGAGCCATGTTCTCGGCCCCGACGTCGACATCGAGATCGAAATCTACGACGAGTGCAACACCATCGTCGACATCCCTTCGATTTCGAAGCGCATCCGCGCCGATGGCGGAATGGTGGCGCTGGTCGGCGTTCAGTCGAATCAGTTTCCGCGCGCGCTCGACATCGGACGTGAGTTTCGTCAGCGCGGCGTGACGGTCGCCGTCGGCGGCTTTCATGTCTCGGGCTGCATCGCCATGCTGCCCGAGCTGCCGCCGGACCTGAGAGAGGCCCAGGCGCTGGGGATCATCCTCTATGCGGGGGAAGGCGAGGGGCGCCTGGCCGACTTTCTGCGAGAGATAGACGCCGGCGCCGCCAAGCCGGTCTACAATTACCTCAACGACATGCCGGATATGGCCGCTGCGGCAATTCCCGTCCTGCCGCACGCGGTCGTGACCAGGGTCGCGGGGCACTATACCAGCTTCGACGCCGGGCGCGGCTGCCCGTTCCAGTGCAGCTTCTGCACCATTATCAATGTGCAGGGCCGCAAGTCGCGCTACCGGACCGCCGACGACGTCGAGGCGATCGTGCGCGCCAACGCCGCCCAAGGCGTCACACGCTTTTTCGTCACCGACGACAACTTCGCCCGCAACCGCAACTGGGAGCCGATCCTCGACCGCCTGATCGACTTGCGCGAGAGACAAGGCTTCAAGATCCGGCTTCTTTTGCAGGTCGACACGCTCTGCCACCGGATTCCGGGCTTCATCGAGAAGGCGGCGCGCGCCGGCTGCAACGCCGTCTTCATCGGCCTCGAGAACATCAATCCCGAGTCGCTGATGGGCGCGAAGAAGCGCCAGAACAAAATCTGGGAATATCGCGACATGCTGCTGGGGTGGCGGCGCGCCAAGGTCATGACGTGGGCGGGTTACATCCTCGGATTTCCCACCGACACGCCGCAGTCGATCGCCCGCGACATCGACACGATCAAGCGCGAACTGCCGATCGACATTCTCGAATTCTTCTTTCTCACGCCCCTGCCGGGCTCGGAGGATCATAAAGTCCTCCACCTCAAAGGGGCGCGCATGGACCCGGACATGAACCATTACGACCTCGAACATGTCTGCGCCGACCACGCGATCATGTCGGCGGACATATGGCGCGGCGTCTATCGCGACGCCTGGGCGCGCTACTATTCCGACGCCCATGTCGAGACCGTGCTGCGCCGGGCGATGGCGAGCGGGATCAATCCGCGCAAGATCGTCGATGCGATGACGGTGTTTTCGGGCTCATCGCGGATCGAGGGCGTGCACCCGCTGCAATTCGGCTATGTCCGGCGGAAGTTGAGGACGCAGCGCCGGCACGGGCTCAAGGTGGTCAATCCGGTTCTTTTCTACCCCTGGCGGGCGTGGGACTTCCTGTCGGTCGCCGGAAAATGGGCGGCGCTCGCGTTGCGCTATCGGGCTATCCTCCGCCGCGTGCTCGCCGACCAGAATGGCGCGGCTTACATGGACGAGGCGCTGAAGCCCTCAGGCGAGGTTGACCACGCGCACGATTTCGTCGCCGGCTACGCCGACAAGATCCCCGACACCTACGGCGCGCCGAAGCGCGAGGCCGCGGCGGCGGAGTAGCAGCCAAAGGGCGACGCGAGGGCGCCGCGAGGGCGCCTTGATGAGATCGATTATGATGTTATATTGATAACCGATCTCATCGCGGGAAGCGCGCCCAATGGCTCAGTCAACTGATTCAGTCGAATTGTCCGGCGTCAAGACGGTGGTCGGCGCTCCGGACGAAGTTCGGAAGGCGCTGAGCGGAGTGCGTGCGCAAAGGGTCATCGCCTTGACGATCGAGCATGCCAGCGAACCCGCGGCGCGGGCGCTCGAAGGCGTAATGAAGGGCCTCGCCCCCCTTGTCGGGAAAATTGTCGAGGCGCGGACCGCGAAAGCGTTTCGATCGATCGTCGAGGCCCTTGTTTCCGAGGTTTCTCTTCCGCCCTCCATGATTGTCGAAGCGCGCATGACCGCTGCAGCTCGCAAAGCGACGCTCGAAAGCGGGAGCTGGCTGACCTCGGCCGAGATCGCGAACGCGGCGGGTTTCAGCGCGGTCAATCCCAGCGCCCAGCCGAACAAGTGGAAGAGGGAGAAGCAGATCTTTGCCGTGCGGCATCAGGGCGCGGACTACTTTCCGGGATACGCGCTTGATCCCTCGACCGGCTGTCGGCCCGCAAAGGGGCTCGCGAAGGTGCTGGCGGCGTTTGAAGGGAGGAAGGACGACTGGGCGCTCGCCTATTGGTTTTCTTCCGCAAACAGCTTTCTTGGCGGGAAGCGACCGCAGGATTTGCTGATCTCGGCGCCAGACAGCGTCCTCAAGGCGGCGGAAGACGAAATGGCCGGCGTCCTGCACGGCTGAGCTTGGCCGCAGAATCAAAAGAGCCGAGCGAAAACTCGGCGAGCGAGCCGCCGCCGCCCGGGTCCATCGGCGAGCTTGTGCGGATGCTGCCCTGGCCGAAGGGGCGGACGATCCACCGCATTCACCTGACCAACTATGGCGCCGCCCAATTCAATCCTGGGGTCGCGGGAAACGCGCGTTTCAGCCCGATAACGGCGGCGAACGGCCGCGCGATCCCCACGCTCTACGGCGGCGCGACCTTCGACTGCGCAGCGATGGAGACGGTCTTCCACGACGTCCCTTTCGCCGCGGGTCTGAAGACCTACGACAAGCGCAAACTGATGGGCCAGGTCCACAGCCGGTTGACGCCGAAGCGCGACATCGCCCTTGTCGACCTGAGTGGCGTGGCGCTGAAAAGGCTTGGCGTCAAACGCACAGACCTCATCGACACGGAAAAGGACCAATACCCAAGGACGCGGAAATGGGCGGAAGCCATCCATGCGGCTTGCCCCACGGCGGCAGGATTGTGCTGGGTTTCGCGTCAGGACGACAGCGCGCGCGCCGCTGTGCTGTTCGGCGATCGCATGGACGACGCCGACCTCGCGCCACAGGGCGGCTCGCGCGGCCTTCTCGACGACCTCGCGGCCTATGCGGACCTCCTGAATCTGGCGGACCGGATCGGGGTCAATCTATTCGGCGCCTGCTGAAGGAACCGTCGGCTCACTCGTCGCCCGGGATGATCCCGAACATTTCCGAATACCGCCCGCCGCGGCCCTCGTCCCACTTCCTGTGCGCCCACATCCATTGCTCGGGCGCCTCGCGGATGAAGGCTTCGAACTGCTTCTGCAGCGCGGCGGTGGCGACGATGGCGTCGGCCTCGCGATCGTTGGTCTCGGGGACGGGTACGCGCGCGCCGCGGATGACGAATTGGACATTGGGGCGGCGGAACGCGGCGCCGGCGTAGAGAGGAAGGCCGGTCGTGCGCGCGAGCAGCGCCGGGAAGACGGTCGAGCGCGCCAGGGCGCCGAAGAAAGGAACCGCCGCGCCGCGATCGTCGCGAAGATCCGCGAGGAACGCCGGGTACCCGCCCTGCTTGGCGGTTTTGAGGAGCGTCCGGGCGGCGACCGCGGTCTTGGGCAATAGCCCGCCATCATACAGCGGCTCGCGCAATTTGAGCGTCGCCTCGTCGACGTAAGGGTTGCTCAAACGCTGATAGACGCCGGTGAACGGCGCGCCCATGAGCTTGCCGGCATAGGCGACAAGCTCCCAATTGCCGAGATGGAGGCCGCAGACGATGCAGGGGCCGCCGCGGGCGATCTCGCGCAATTGCTCCATCGGTTCGAAGGTGACCCGCCCTTCCGCCATGATCTGCTTGAGGAAAAAGCCCTCGGCGAAGGTGCGGCCGAGGTTCTCCCACATGCTGGCAGCGATCCGCTCGCGCTCCTTAAGCGGCATGTCGGGGAAGGCCAGCGCCAGATTGTCAAGCGCGCGCCTCTGGCGATGGAGGCGCGGGGCGATCAGCCGCCACGCCGCGCCGGAACTGCGCGAGGCGGCCTCCAGCGGAAGCGCGAGAACCGCCGCCTGGATCAGCCGGAATCCGGCATATTCCAGCCGATGGCGCAGGTCGTTAAGGGAAGTCATGACTCGGCCAGCAAATCGGCGCAGAGCCGAAGGCGCCTGATTGCGCAGAGGCTCGCGGCCCTGTCAAGCGGACGGCCTGAGCCGGCCGCGCGGATTGGATGGGCTTCCTTCGTCCCCGCCTATTCTCCATAATGCGCCATCGCAGGGACGAGTTCTGGAGCGGTAGGCGATGGATATTGCCGAGATCGGCGAAATGGCGGGGGCGCTGGCGACGCCCGGCCAGGATGGGGAATATCGGCGCGGTGCTCGAATGCGCGAAGGGGGCGATCCTGAATGCGCAGACGTTCGAGGCGCCCTATCCGCTCATTCTCTTCCGCGACTTCTTTCCGGGCGAATTCTATCGGCGATTGCTGCGGTATTTTCCCGAGGTCGACCGATTCGCGGGACTGAACGGAGACGGGACGCGGCGCGAGTATGCCCTCTATGACCCGCGAAGCGACCCCGGCTCCGAGGAAGGCCGCGAGTTATGGGGGATCGTGCGGCAGGTGCTGTTGTCGCCGGAGATCGAGGCGGCGCTGAGGACGAAACTCGACGCGGGCTTTCGGATTCGCGCCAAGGGCAGCCGCGAGGGGTGGCCGGTGCCGATGCATCCGCGGCCGGTGCTCTATACCGACCTCGACGGCTACGCGATCAAGCCCCATCCGGACACCCGCCGGAAGGTGCTGACGATGCAGATCTACCTGCCGGCGGACGACAGCCAGCGCGATCTCGGCACGACGATCTACAAGATTTCGCCGATGGGCGTCTTCGCCTGGAAGTCCTATGGGCTCGTCAAGGACAAGACCGTGCCGTTCCTGCCGAACACCGGCTACGCGTTCGTCGTCATCCATCCCGCCTATTCGCCGCTCAAATCGAGCTGGCACGGCCGCGAGGCGATATCGGTTCCGCTCGAACGACCGCGCCTGTCGATCCTCAACACCTACTACCGCGAACCGCCGCAGGTGGAAGCCGGAATGTGAGGTCGAAGCCGGCCTCGGACCTCATCCTGAGGTCCATAGGGCTAGAGACAGCGGGAACGTGGATTGGCGTCCACTGGATCATCCTTCGAGACGCCCGCTGCCGCGGGCTCCTCAGGATGAGGCCGATTGTGCTACACCGTTAACCGGATGAGCCCGCGCGGGTTAGCGGGGCGCCGACGGGAGGAAAGCTTGAGCGAGCACACCAAATATCTTCTGGGCGAGGACCGGATTCCTCGCGCCTGGTACAACATCGTCGCCGACCTGCCCTCGCCGCCGCCGCCGGTGTTGCACCCTGGGACCGGCCAGCCGGTCGGGCCGGGCGACCTCGCGCCGCTCTTTCCGATGGCGCTTATCGGCCAGGAAGTGAGCGCCGAACGGCACGTCGAAATCCCGACGCCGGTCCGCGACATCTACCGCATGTGGCGCCCGACGCCGCTCTATCGCGCCCGGCGGCTCGAGAAAGAGCTCCGAACGACCGCCCGCATCTTCTATAAATATGAAGGCGTCAGCCCCGCCGGCAGCCACAAGCCCAATACCGCGGTCGCGCAAGCCTTCTACAATAAGGAGGAAGGCGTCACCAAGCTTTCGACCGAGACGGGGGCAGGGCAGTGGGGCTCGTCGCTCGCCTTCGCCGGGGCGCTGTTCGGCCTCGAAGTCAAAGTCTACATGGTCAAGGTCTCCTACGACCAGAAGCCCTACCGGCGGGCGCTGATGGAGACCTATGGCGCGAAATGCGTCGCCAGCCCGAGCGATGAGACCGATTCCGGGCGGGCAATCCTCAAGCAGCATCCCGATTCGCCAGGCAGCCTGGGCATTGCGATTTCCGAGGCGGTCGAAGTCGCGGCCAAGAACCCCGACACCAAATATGCGCTCGGCAGCGTTTTGAACCACGTGCTCATGCATCAGACGGTCATCGGGCTCGAGGCGATCGAGCAGATGCAGGAGGCCGACGCCTATCCCGATATCGTCATCGGCTGCGCCGGCGGCGGCTCGAACTTCGCGGGCATCGCTTTCCCGTTCATCGGCAAGGCCCTGCGCGACAAGAAGCCCGTGCGCGCGATCGCGGTCGAGCCGGCGGCATGCCCGTCGATGACGCGCGGCAAGTACGCCTTCGATTTCGGCGACACCGGGCATCTGACGCCGCTCGTCAAAATGCATACGCTGGGTTCGGAGTTCATCCCGCCCGGCTTCCATGCCGGGGGCCTGCGCTATCACGGCATGGCGCCCTTGGTCAGCCACTGCAAGGAACTCGGGCTGATCGAGGCCAGGGCCTACCACCAGACCCCCTGCTTCGAGGCGGGCGTGACGTTCGCGCGTACGGAAGGCATCGTTCCCGCGCCGGAAACGACCCACGCGATCCGCGCGGCGGTCGACGAGGCGCTGAAGGCGCGAGAGGAAGGCAAGTCGCCGACGATCCTGTTCAACCTCAGCGGTCACGGGCATTTCGACATGCAGGCCTACACGGACTATTTCGCGGGCAAGCTTCAGGATCAGGACTATGATCCGAAAGCCCTCGAAGCGTCGCTTGCGCATCTGCCAAAGGTGGCGGCGGAATAGCGGCGCGAAAGCTGTCTTGATGCGCCTGCGAACCGGTGGACAGAGGCGGCCGGCGCCGTCACCCGGACGTGTCCGGAAACCCGTCGACTGCGTCGTCAAACGCCGCGAGGTCGCCAAGCGCAATCGCCTGCAGCATCGCTCCCTCAAGGAGAGCGGTGAGTTGTAGCGCCTTGCGATGAGGCTCCGCCACGTGGGCGCAACTGAAGGCGCGACCCAGCCAATGGTTGCAAGCTTGGAAATAGCGCTGCGTCGTGACGGCTACCGGGGAGGGCAGGCTGCGCATCTCAGTCGCAAGAGCCCCGCCGAGACACATGCCCTCGCCTCGCGTGAGACCCGAGCGGAACGCAGATCGGATCGCGTCGACCTTCGCGGCCAGGTCGCGCGCATCCTCAGGATCGCCGATCGCGTGGAGTAGCCGACGGAAAGGTGGTCGAGCACTGGGACGTCATGCAGGAGGAGGCGCCGGCTTCGGCAACCGCAAGCGGCAACTCGATGTTCACCTCCGCGGCGGCGAGATAGGTCCCCAGACAAGCTTAGCCCGGTTCAAGCCGCGTCGACCGGCTGCGGGCGCCGGCTCAATCTGGTTTCGCGCCGGGTTCTTCAGCGGGCGCCTGGGCCGGGCTGGTGCGGTCGAGACGCCTGCATTCCTTGCCGAGCGCTTCAACCCATGGCGAAATCCCACAGAGAGCGCCAGAGGCACCGCTTCGCGGGATTCTTGAACGCCGCCGGATCAAAATAGGCCAGATGCCCGGTCGTTCCGTCGTCGGGCCAGCGGAATCCAACCTCCACTCGGCCGGCTTTCACAATGACGAACTGCTCGACCGGGCCGGGATCGTCGGTCGCAGCGACCGTCGGACCGAGGCGGCCGGTCGCGCCGTCCTGGTAGCGCCAGATCCGCCCATCGGAAGTCGTCACGCGCACCAGGCGAGCGGTTTCGTCGTAAGCGACGACCAGCGGCCCGAGCTTGCCCTCGCCCTTATAATCGCATTGCCGAGTGACCGGCCCCGCCGCGACGGCCACGGTCGAAGACGCGACGAGGGCGGCGAATGCGACGGGGATGAAACGAGTGCGGGGCATGCTGGGCGTGACCGCTCGGAAGCTCATGTGGAACGACGTTCTTCCCCTTTATCACGCGTCGCGGCGTTTGCGCATCCGGCTATTGCACGATGCGGCGAGAATTTCGCCTCGCCGCGCCTCCGGCCCGAAGTTGATCGATGGCGCTTCGATGGCGCGAGGCGGGTTGCAAAGCCTCTTCAACCTGCTATCAAGCCGCCCGCGGCGATCCCCGGCCGCTCTTCAAAAGGCCAATTCATGCCCGCATTCAGCCGACGCGCCGCGCTCTGGCTTCCTCTTCTCGCCGCATCCGCCGCTTGGGCCGCCGAGGACCCCGACAATACGGTCATTCTCACCACGAAGCACGGCAAAGTTGTCATTCATCTGCGCCCCGATTGGGCCCCCAAGCACGTCGCGCAGATCAAGTCCCTGGTGAAAAGCAAGTTTTACGACGGCATCGTATTCCATCGTGTTATTCCCGGATTCATGGCGCAGACCGGCGATCCGACCGGCACGGGGACAGGCGGCTCGACCCTCCCGAACATCCCTGCCGAGTTCAACGCCGCCATTTCACCCGAGGCATCCTCGGCATGGCGCGTTCGCAGGATCCAAATTCGGCGAATTCGCAGTTCTTCATCATGACTCGCCGACGCCGGGTTTCTCGACGGCAAATATACCGCGTTCGGCGAGGTCGTCTCGGGCATGGATGTCGTCGACAAGATCAAGGCCGGAACCCAGGAGAACAACGGCGCGGTCACCAACCCCGACAAGATCGTGACCATGCGCATGGCCTGGGTCGCCAAGTGACGAGGAGCGACGATATGGCGAACGCAGGCGACACGCTGACCCTTGAAACGAGCAAAGGCGCGGTGACATCGAAATGAACCCGGCCGCTCGCGCCAGGCCATGTCGCGCACATCAAGCGCCTGGTCTCCGAGGGCTTCTACGACGGCATCGTCTTTCACCGCGTGATCGACGGGTTCATGGCCCAGACCGGCTGCCCGCACGGCAACGGAACAGGCGGGTCGAAATATCCCGACCTCAAAGCCGAGTTCAACGCCGAGCCGCACGTCCGCGGCACCGTGTCGATGGCGCGCGCCCGAGCCCGAATTCAGCCAATTCGCAGTTCTTCATCTGCTTCGGCGACGCCGCCTTCCTCGACCGCAAATATACGGTCTGGGGCAAGGTCGATTCGGGGATGGAGAACGTCGACAAGATCAAGCGCGGCGAGCCGGTCCACGATCCCGACAAGATCGTGAAAGCGAGCTGAGCTGAGGCCCATCTCCCGCGTCGGCGAGGGTTGGGCGGCGCGCCGCGTGATCCGTCGGCGACTTCCGTCGGTAAGCGCGGTCTGCCCGAGCGTGCAAAGCCGGGCCCTCTCCCGCGCGCGAGACAGAGAAATGCGCGTCGACGCCTTCGATTTTGATCTCCCGCCGAACGCATCGCGCTTGCGCCGGCTCAGCCCGCGCGACAGCGCGCGGATGCTGGTCGTCGGCGCCGACGGCGGGCTGACGGACGCGCATGTGCGCGATTTGCCGAATTTCCTGGCCCGCGGCGACGCTCTCGTCGTCAATGACACGAGGGTCATCGCGGCGCGGCTCGACGGGGTGCGGGTCAGAGGCGACGCCATCGCCTCGATCGAGGCCACTCTGATCGAGCGCGTCGACGATTGCCGCTGGCGGGCGCTCGCGCGTCCGGCAAAGAAGCTCAAGGTCGGGGAGCGGATCCGTTTCGGCGAGTCGCGCGAAAGCATGGCCTGCCTTCTGGCGGCGCTCGACGCGGAGGTCGAGGAGAAGGGCGAAGCAGGCGAAATCCTGCTGCGCTTTCACTTTGCGGGAGCGGCGCTTGACGAGGCGATCGAGAGCCTCGGCGCGCCCCCCTTGCCGCCCTACATCGCCTCTCGCCGGGCTCTCTCGCCAAGCGACCAGGCGGACTACCAGACGATGTTCGCAACGAAACCCGGCGCGGCCGCAGCGCCGACGGCGGGGCTCCATTTCACGCCGGCGCTTGTTCACCGCCTCGGCGAGCGCGACGTTGCGCTGCACCGAGTGACGCTGCACGTCGGCGCCGGGACTTTCGCGCCCGTCAGGGTCGAAGACACGCGCGACCACAAGATGCATTCCGAATGGGGTTCGATCGACGCCGCGACCGCCGAGGCGCTCAACGCCGCGCGAGAGGGCGGAGGCCGGGTCGTCAGCGTCGGCACGACCTCCGCCCGCATCCTCGAGAGCGCCGCCGACGAGAATGCGGCGGATTCAATCGTTTTCGGGCCAGACCGATATCTTCATCACCCCCGGCTACCGGTTTCGCTGCGTCGACGCCCTCATGACCAACTTTCATTTGCCGCGATCGACGTTGTTCATGCTCGTCTCCACTTTCAGCGGACTTGAGACGATGCGCGCCGCCTATGCGCATGCCGTTCAAGCCGGCTATCGCTTTTATTCCTACGGCGACGCCTGCCTGCTGCTTGGCGCGGCGGAGCAAAGGCGCCCGGCGAGCGCCGATGAGCGAAGAATTTTCCTTCAGGGTCGACGCGATCGACGGGAAAGCGCGTCTCGGCGCAATCGCGACGCCCCGCGGCCATATTCGCACGCCCGCGTTCATGCCGGTCGGCACCGCCGGGACGGTCAAGGCGATGTATCCTGAAGCGGTGCGGGCGCTCGGCGACGACATCGTGCTCTGCAACACCTACCATCTTGATGCTGGCGCCTGGGGCGGAGCGGATCGCCGCGCTTGGCGGCCTGCACAAGTTCATGAACTGGCCGCACCCGATCATCACCGACTCCGGCGGCTTCCAGGTGATGAGCCTCGCCAGGCTGCGCAAGCTCAGCGAGCGCGGCGTGATCTTCCAGTCGCACATTGACGGCTCGCGGCATGAACTGACGCCGGAGCGGGCGATGGAAGTCCAGCGCCTGCTGGGCTCGGACATCCAGATGCAGTTCGACGAATGCGTGCAGGCTGCCGTGCTCGTACGAAGAGGCGGAACGCGCGATGCGACTCTCGCTCCGATGGGCCGAGCGGTCGAAGCAGGCCTTTGGCCGGCAGCCGGGCAGGGCGATTTTCGGCATCGTCCAGGGCGGGACGGAGAAGGATCTTCGCCTCTTCAGCGCGCGGGGGCTCGTCGACATCGGGCTTCCACGGCTACGCGATCGGGGGACTGGCGGTCGGCGAGCCGCAGGCGATGATGCTGGACACGATCGACATCGTGATCCCGCATCTGCCGGTGGACAGGCCGCGGTATCTCATGGGCGTTGGAACGCCCGACGATCTCCTTCAGGCGGTGAGGCGCGGCGTCGACATGTTCGATTGCGTGATGCCGACCCGCGCGGGCAGGCATGGGCTCGTCTTCACCCGACGAGGCCGGCTTAACCTGCGCAACGCCCGCTTCGCCGAGGATGCGCGCCCGGTCGATCCGTTGTCGTCGTCTCCGATGGCGCGCGAATATTCCCGCGCCTATTGGCGCCACCTGGCGAAATCGGGCGAAATCCTCGCGATGATGGGCCTCACGGAAATCAACCTCGCCTACTATCGAGACCTCATGTCCGGCGCCCGGCAAGCGATCAGCGAGGGCCGGCTTGAAGCCTATATCGCCGAAGCGCAACGAAATTGGGCGGAAGGCGAGGCCGACGGCCGCTAGCGGCGTTCGCACGGATCAGGCAAGCGACAGCAGCGCCGCTGGCCGATTTCAAACGTTACGCAGATGTTGAGACGGGTCGACGCCCTTCTGCCGCAAAGTAGAAGAGCGCGAAGCCAAAGCAGAAGGGGCGAGACGCCTTTTCCGGCGACCCGCCCCTGTTTCCGTCCTTGCGTCGCGTTTCGAAGTCCCGATTGTTTAGTTTTATTTTCCAGCCGTGACTTGCGGCGGTTCAAGACTGTCGAACGCTTTGTCCTCCCACAGACCCTACGGCGTCCGGCGCCAAACATTTTGGCAGCGGCCTCCTTTTGGCACGCCATTGCTAGTCCAAAATTCTAGCGGTGTCACGCGCCTCGGCGCTCCTGCCATGCATATTTTTTCTAGCTTTGGCCATTTTGGTCAATTGTGCAGCGGCGAATGCAAAAGTGCTGGGCAATCGCCCGTCACACCGGGGTCCACCGGGGTCGCCTACGCCTTTCATCGTTCGTGAGGATGACGTAAGAACCCAGAACGATGTTGGGGCAATGGAGGCAAAATGACCGCGATCGTCAACGTCGCCGCCCGCGAAATCCTCGATAGCCGGGGCAATCCGACGGTCGAGGTGGATGTCGTCCTCGAAGACGGCTCGATGGGACGCGCCGCGGTTCCGTCCGGCGCGTCGACCGGCACGCGCGAGGCCGTCGAGCTGCGCGACGGCGACAAGGGCCGCTTCGGCGGCAAGGGCGTACTCAAGGCGGTCGAGGCGGTCAACCGCGAGATTTTCGACGCCGTCTCGGGCCTCGAGGCCGAGGACCAGCTTAAGATCGACGAGTCGATGATCGCCCTTGACGGCACGAAGAACAAGTCGAAGCTCGGCGCCAACGCCATCCTGGGCGTCTCGCTCGCCGTCGCCAAGGCGGCCGCCGAGGCTTCGGGCTTGCCGCTTTATCGCTACGTCGGCGGAACGATGGCCCGGGTCTTGCCGACGCCCATGATGAATGTCGTCAATGGCGGCGTCCACGCCGACAATCCGATCGACTTTCAGGAGTTCATGATCTTGCCGGTCGGCGCGCCGTCGCTCGCGGAGGCGGTGCGCTGGGGCGCGGAGACGTTTCATGCGCTGAAGAGCGCGCTGAAGAAAGCGGGGCACAACACCAACGTCGGCGACGAGGGCGGTTTCGCCCCCAACCTGCCGTCCGCGGAGGCGGCGCTCGACTTCTGCGTCAAGGCGATCGAAGCGGCGGGATTCAAGCCTGGCGTCGACATCGCGCTCGGGCTCGATCCCGCGGCCTCCGAATTCTTCAAGGACGGGGCTTACGTCTATTCGGGCGAAGGCAAGACGCGCTCGGTCGAGGAGCAGGTCGAATACCTCGCCAAGCTCGCCGACGCCTATCCGATCCTGTCGATCGAGGACGGCATGGCCGAGCAGGACTGGGCCGGATGGAAGCTCTTGACCGAGAAGCTCGGCTCGCGCCGACAACTTGTCGGCGACGACATCTTCGTCACCAACACGGAGATCCTGAGCCGAGGGATCAAGGAAGGCGTCGCCAACTCGATCCTGATCAAGGTCAACCAGATCGGCTCGCTCAGCGAGACGCTGGCCGCTGTCGAAATGGCGCAGCGGGCGGGCTATACGGCGGTGATGTCGCACCGGTCGGGAGAGACGGAGGATTCGACTATCGCCGATCTTGCGGTCGCGACCAATTGCGGGCAGATCAAGACCGGCTCGCTCTCCCGGTCGGATCGCCTGGCGAAATACAACCAGTTGATCCGGATCGAGGAGGAGCTTGGCGATCAGGCCCGATTCGCTGGCCGCGCGGCGGTCAAGGCGAGTTAGCGGCAAGCGCGCTAACTTCGTATTAACCCCGTCCCCGCGAGGATCGGCGGATGGTCGTAAGGACGCGCCTGCGCTCGATCGTGCTGCCGATCGTTTTCTACCTGGTGCTCGGGGTCACCAGCGGCTACCTCGTGTGGGGCGCCTCGAACGGCGAGCATGGGCTCGAGGCGAAAGTCAAATTCGACGCTGAGGCTACCGAACTCACGGCCGAGCTCGCCGCGCTCAAGGATGAACGCGCGCGTTGGGAACTGCGCGTCACGAGCCTCAGGCCCGAAAGCATTGACAGGGACCTCCTGGACGAAGAGGCGCACGCCCTGCTGGATCGGGTCGCGAAGGACGAGGTGGTCATTTTCACCGGCGCCAGCGCCAGCCGCTGACACACGGTTCGATCGGACCGCGCTTCGGTCTCCCTTTTGCCGGCGCGCCCCGCGTGCTAAGGCCGCGCCGGTCGCCCTGCCGGGCAAGCCTCGATTGATGGAAGGTTCTGCCTATGAACGTTTCCGCCCCCGTGTCAGTCCGTTCGAACTCGTTCTTTTCCGCGCCCCTCGCCGACGCCGATCCGGAGATCGCCCGCGCGATCGAGCTGGAGCTCGGTCGCCAGCGCGATGGGATCGAGCTCATCGCCTCGGAAAATATCGTGTCGCGGGCGGTGCTGGAGGCGCAGGGGTCGGTGCTGACCAACAAATACGCGGAGGGCTATCCGGGCCGGCGCTACTATGGCGGCTGCCAATTCGTCGACATCGCCGAGACTCTGGCGATCGAGCGAGCCTGCCGGCTGTTCGACTGCCGATTCGCCAACGTGCAGCCCAATTCCGGCAGCCAGGCCAATCAGGGCGCGTTCATGGCGCTCATGCAGCCAGGCGATACGTTCATGGGTCTCGATCTCGCCGCCGGCGGCCATCTGACCCACGGCTCGCCGGTCAACATGTCCGGCCGCTGGTTCAAGCCGGTTCCCTATACGGTCGATCGAACGACGCATCGGATCGATATGGATGAGGTCGAGGCGCTGGCGCGCGAGCACCGGCCGAAGCTGATCATCGCCGGCGGCTCGGCCTATGCCCGGCATTGGGATTTCGCCCGATTCCGCGCGATATGCGACGCGGTCGGCGCCTTTTTCGTCGTCGACATCGCCCATTTCGCCGGGCTGGTCGCGGGCGGCGCCCATCCCTCGCCGTTCCCCCACGCCCATGTCGTCACCACCACGACGCACAAGACCCTGCGCGGCCCGCGCGGCGGCATGATTCTCACCAACGACGCGGATCTCGCCAAGAAGATCAATTCGGCGATCTTCCCGGGCCTTCAGGGCGGGCCGCTGATGCATGTGATCGCCGCCAAGGCGGTCGCGCTTCATGAGGCGCTCGCGCCCGAATTCAGGGCTTACGCTCATGCGGTCGTCGCCAACGCCAAGGCGATGGCCGAGCCGATCCTCGCGGGGGGCTACAGGCTGGTGTCCGGCGGCACCGACAATCACCTGATGCTGGTCGATCTGACGCCCAAGGGCGCTCACCGGCAAGGCGGCCGAGGCGGCGCTCGACCGCGCCAACATCACCTGCAACAAGAACGGCATTCCGTTCGATCCGCAAAAGCCGATGGTGACCTCGGGCATTCGCCTCGGATCGCCCGCCGCGACCTCGCGCGGGTTTGGCGACGGCGGAATTCGCCAAGGTCGGACGGCTCATCGTCGAGACGCTGGACGGCTTGGCGGCGAACGGCGAATCGGGGAATAGTGCGGTCGAGGCGAAAGTGCGCGCGGAGGTCGCCGAACTCACCCGGCGGTTCCCGATCTACTAGGGCGACGGGCACGGACTGAACAGGGACGGCTTGCGATGCGATGCCCCTATTGCGGCGGCCTCGATACGCAAGTGAAGGATTCCCGGCCGACAGAGGACGCCTCGTCGATCCGCCGGCGGCGCATCTGTCCCGATTGCGGCGGCCGCTTCACCACCTTCGAGCGCGTGCAGTTGCGCGAACTCATGGTGGTCAAGAAGAACGGCCGGCGCGCGCCGTTCGACCGCGACAAGCTGGTGCGCTCGGTCCAGGTCGCGCTGCGCAAGCGGTCGGTCGAGCCCGAGCGGGTCGAGCGCATGATCAACGGCGTCGTGCGCCAGCTCGAGAGCCAGACCGACGGCGACATTCCGACCGAGCGGATCGGCGAGCTGGTGATGGAGGGCCTGAAGGCGCTCGACGACGTCGCCTATGTGCGATTCGCCTCGGTCTACCGCAATTTCCGCGAGGCGCGCGATTTCAACGCCATCGTCGGCGAGCTCGAAGGGCGAGCCTGACGCGGCCCCGGCGCTGGAGGCGCGCGTCAACGCCGGGACGCGCCGGCTTCATGAGCCGAACCTCGGCCGCGGGCTCCGAAGAGGACCTGCGCTGGATGGCGGCGGCGCTCAATCTCGGATCGCGGTCGCTCGGCCTTGCCGCCCCCAATCCGTCCGTCGGCGCGATCCTGGTGAAGGCGGCGCGGTCGTCGGGCGCGGCGCGACGGCGCCGGGCGGGCGGCCGCATGCCGAACGGATCGCGATCGAGCGCGCGGGCGCGGCCGCGCGCGGCGCGACGCTCTATGTGACGCTTGAGCCGTGCTCGCATTTCGGCGTCTCGCCGCCCTGCGCCGACGCTGATCATCGAGGCCGGCGTCGCCCGCGTCGTTTCGGCGATCGAGGACCCGAACCCGCTGGTCGGCGGGCAGGGGCACGCGCGGCTGAGGGAGGCGGGGATCGCGGTGACCGTCGGCCCGGCGGCGGCGCAGGCGCGGCGCGATCATCGCGGCCACATCCTGCAGGTGACGGCGGGACGGCCGATGCGTCACGCTGAAGCTCGCGCGAAACGGCGGACGGTTTCGCCTCCGGCGGCGCGCACGATCCGCGCCTGCGCATCACCGGACAGATCGCCAACCTTCGCGTCCAGGTCATGCGCTCGACGCACGAGGCGATCATGGTCGGCGTCGGGACGGCGCTCGCCGACGATCCGGCGCTGACGGTGCGGCTGCCCGGCCTCGACCTCAAGCCGTTGCGCGTCGTCCTCGACACCCATCTGCGCCTGCCCGACCGCTCGCGCCTCGCGGCGACCGCGCGGGACGTGCCGACCCTCGTCATTGCCGGCCCGAGCGCGCCGAGCGCGGCGGCGAACCGCCTCGCCGATCTCGGCGTCATCATCGAGCGCGTCGGCGCTCGGCCCGGACGGCCGCGTCGACCTCGGCCAAGCCTTGCGGGCGCTCGCCCGGCGCGGGATCACCCGCGTGTTCAGCGAGGGCGGCCCGCGCGTCGCCGCCCGGCTGATCGCGCTTGATCTTGCCGACGTAGTCGCGCTGATCACCGCGGAAAAGCCGCTCGGCCGGCCGGGCGTTCCGGCGCTCGACGACGAGGCGCGCGCGACGCTTCCCGACCCGTCGCGCTACCGGCCGGTTGAAACAACGGCCTACGGACCCGATACGATGCGTGCATGGGAGCAGGCCCGCTGCGGCGCGCGCTAGGCAAAAATGCTTGTGTTCGCCTCCCGGCTCCCGCGTCTCAAATTCGTCGTTCGAGCATTCCGGCCAGCGCGGCGGCCTGCGCCTCGGGGATGTGGCCAATCACGAGGTAGCCGCGTCCTCCGCGGGACCAGGAGACGAGCGACAGCTCGCCGCGACGTTCCGAGCGCATATCAGCGTCCGGCGCGTGATTGTCGATGACGCAGAGCAGGACAGGCGCGCCAGGCGTGTCCACGAAGGCGATCGCGGCCAACGGCGCGCCCTGGTAGGCGAGCATGAAGGCGACGGTGAAACGCAGGCCCGGCAGCGACATGGCCTCCGGCGTCAACCGAGCGCCGACCTGCGCTCCGACAGCGCTCAACTCCGCCGCCTGCAACGCGGCGTCAGGGTGCAGAGGAGAGAAAGTCTCCTTCGTATAGAGGTTGGTGTAGTTCTCGACGGCCGAACGCCAATCTCCCTCATCGGCGGACGGCGGCACGCTCAACGCGATCCAAGCCGCGGCGGCCGCGCCCAGAAGGAAGCCGACAATCCCCGCCGCAAGATCGCGAAAAGATATCGGCGCGAGCGGCCGAACGGGGACTTGCACGGCGAGCTCCGCCTCGAGCGCGGCGCGGAGGCGGGGAAGGGGCGCATTTTCGATGAGCCAGTCGAACGAAGCGGCGATCGGGGCTCCAGCCTCTCGCAGCTCTTCATAGCGCTGGCGCAGCTTCTCATCCGTCGCCAGGCGCGCGAGCAAGCGGGTTCTGGCGCGTTGATCGAGCCGATTGTCGATCAGCGCGACAATTTCCGCGTCTTTGTCCTTCATCGAAGTCAACGTGCGCCTATTTCGGTTTCGCCAGCGCCGCGCGGGCCGCGGCGAGACAACTCGTGACGGATATGATCGGAATCTCGAGCGCCTTCGCTGCGTCTGCGTAGCTGTACCCCTCGCCATAGACCAGCAAGACTGCTTCGCGATCAGATTCGGGCAACCGGCCGATCGCTTTTAACGCCTCATCGGCGAGAATATTCGCATGCGCGCCGGTGATCGAAAACGTGCGATCGGCGTCGACGGACGCTCTCGCCCCGCGAACCCGCCGCAGGCGAATCTCATCGCGCCAGATCGACCGCAGAATGCCGAACAGCCACCGATCGAGCCGGGTCCCCGAGGCGAATTGATTGGCGCGCTCGATCGCGCGCCTACAGGTCTCCTCGACCAGGTCCTCCGCAACATCGCTCGCGAGCGAAAAAGTCAGAGCGTAGCGCCACAGGCGCGCGAGGCAGGGCTCAAGTCCCGCACGCACTGCGCGGCGGCTCGCTTCGCTCACGCGTCCATCAGCCGACGGTCGGGCCGGGCGGGCGAAAAGTTCCTGGTTCAATCGTCCGCTCGCGAGCCCGATTCGATCATTCCCGTGAAACCGCCTGAGAAACACGGCCGCGGGTGAATTTATTCGGCCTGACTGGCCCAGCCGCCGGCGCCGCGAGCGAGCGGTCGGTCACGCTTGACGGAAACCTCAGTTACGGCGAACGCCCTCGACGGCGATGCGTTCAAGGTTCTCCTCGGCGACTATCCCCAGGCGCCGTCACGGACCAGATAGGCTTGCACCGACAAAAGCTCGCACTGAGTACGCCGGAAATAAAGACGCCCATCTTTATCAAGTACGGGTAATAATTCAGAACTCCCGGCCCGCGTCTGCACGTATTTGTCGTACAATCGCAATTTTTATTGACATGATAACTGTATTAATTCTCTTAGTCACGTACAGTTCGACCAAATGCCTCAACATTTTAGTTTGAACATGTATTTCAAGTCGCGGCGAGCGAGCGTCGACGTCATTCCAAATCATCTTGGCTGCCCGGTGGTGTTCAGAAGGTGGGAAATTCTCGTCGCTGTGTGCGAACGGCGACACATCGACCGAAAAACTGTCGAAAGTTCTCGCACTATCGCCAACAGATAGCGCGTTCTTAACGGTCCCAACGCCATGTAGAATGGAATATTGCAACGGCGATGGCGGCAGACCAACGGTGGACCCGCCAGGAATCATTCGTTGCACACGAAGAATGTCATTGAAGGTTACGTGAATATCCAACCAATACAACTTTGAGCGCGAATCGAGCCGTCCGCGAAACAAAGTGTGACCAGCACCGGTAGCCATGACCGAATCTAGATTTTATTGCGCCTGGACATCAACCTATCAGGCAATCGGTCTTATCGGAATAACTGCGGCGCGCCCCGCCCGCAAAATGAGGTAGTCTTCGCGAAAGCGGGGCCGACGAGGGCTTTGATGTTCACCGGAATTATCAGCGACGTTGGCGAAATCATTGAAATGACGCCAAATGGCAGGCGCAACCGGTTTGCAATCGCGAGCGCCTATCCCGCCACGTCGATTGATGTCGGGGCGTCGATCGCCAACGCGGGGGTTTGCCTCACCGTGGTCGGCGTCGAGCCGCATGCGCGCGGTTCGGCGATCGCTTTCGACATCGGCGCCGAGACGCTAGCGGTGACGACGCTCGGGCAATGGCGGGAGGGGGGCCATGTCAACCTCGAGCGCTCGCTCCGAGTCGGCGACGAGCTCGGCGGTCATATGGTGAGCGGCCATGTCGACGGGATCGCTGAACTCCTCTCCCGGCGGGATTTCGACGGCATGGCGCATTTCCGTTTCCGCGCGCCAAAGGATTCGGCGAAGTTCATCGCCGTCAAGGGCTCGGTGGCGCTCGACGGGACCTCGCTCACGGTCAACGCGGTCGAGGGCGATACGTTCGAAGTGCTGCTGATCCCGCACACTTTGAAGGTGACGACTTGGGGCGACCGCCGGGCGGGCGACAAGGTCAATATCGAGGTGGACCAGATGGCCCGTTACGCCGCGCGGCTCATGGAGGCCGGGCGGGGAGAGGGATGAAGGTAAGCCTAAATCAAAATTCAATCAGTCGGATCGGTTTCCCACGGCCCTAGTGCAAATTAGCCGTGGGAAGCGCGCCAATGTCCCCAGACCGCGACCAGGCGGGGTGAGGCCAATGGGATAATCCAAGTGATCGATGGCGTTCTAGCCCCGACTCTGAGGTCGATAAAAGCCAGTCCCAAATAGAGGACCCTTGTAAGCAGCGCGGGACGTCTTGGATGCTCGGCAGCCTCAAAGCCGCCCCTAAGTGGACCTGCTCTCCGCCCAGCGCGGTCGTCTTCGCGAGGAGCGCCGGAGCCCGGGATTCCTGGATCGCTCCGTCGCTTGTCGCATTCAGGCGGAATCGCATTGCGAGGAGCGGAGCGACGAAGCAATCCAGGAGTCGTCGGGCGCCCTGCGTTCCCCTGGATCGCGTCGCTTCGCTGGCGCCTCACGCAGGCGGGGCGGAGCCGCTGAGCCAAAGCTCCGCTTCGCCGCGGGTGGAGAAAATGTGGTCGATCAGGCCCCATTCGCGCGCGCTTTCCGCATCCATGAAGTGGTCGCGGTCCAGAGTGCGCTCGACCTCTTCATAAGCTCGGCCGCAATGCTTGGCGTAGAGGCGGGTGATGCGCCGCTTGGTCCTTAGGATGTCCTCGGCGTGAATGAGGATATCGGACGCCTGGCCCTGGAAGCCGCCGAGCGGCTGGTGGACATGGAGGCTTGCGTTGGGCAGCGCCGCGCGCTCGCCCGGCTCCCCCGCCATCAACAAGAACGACCCCATGGACCGGGCGGTCCCGACGCACAGCGTGCGCACCGGCGCCTTGATGAATTGCATTGTGTCATACATCGCAAGCCCGCTCGTCACCACCCCGCCGTAAGAGTTGATGTAAAGGTCGATCGGCTTCTTCGGGTTCTCGGCCTCGAGGAAGAGCAATTGCGCGCAGACCAGCGACGCCGTCGCGTCATTGACCTCGCCGGTAAGAAAGACAATCCGCTCCCGAAGCAGTCGGGAAAAAATGTCGAATGAGCGCTCGCCGCGGCTCGATTGTTCGAGAACCATGGGGACGAGCTGCATTGTGTCGTGCATGACGACGCGCCGCTCTCAGGCGGCCAGAGCGGATTGGGCCCAACCGCGATCGTCATTGCGAGCGAAGCGAAGCAATCCAGGGGAACACTCCCGGATCGCCGCGTCGCTTCGCTCCTTGCGATGACGATTCCGTCCCGGCGCCGCCCGCTCCAAACTCGTCCGGCGAAGGTTGTCGTTGGCGCTTCTCCGGCGAGCGTCGCCCTCGGTGCGATGGATGACCCGGAACAGCGTGCCGCCCTTAAGCCCCGGCTCGATCCGGAACGTCACGGTGCTGTCCGCGAACGGAGCGCCGTCCTCCCGCATCCGGTACTGGATCTCGACGCCGGGAATGGAGGCGATCGGCTCCGGCTCGGCGAGGTCCGCCTGCGGGAGCCATCGCTCGCGAAAGGCCGGAACGGCGACGGCGCGCCATACCGTCTCCGGCTTGGCGTCAAGCTCGACCTCGAGCGCGATTTCGGCTTCCGGTTCGGTCCCGTGGCGCGGGTCGCTTGCAAAGTCGCTCATTGATCCATGTCCTTCAAAAGCGCCTTGAGGTCGTCGATGCGGCGGGGCCAGTACGCCCGATACCGGGCGAGCCACTGCCCGATTCGGACGAGCCCCTCGGGGTCCACTTCATAGTTGACGAAGCGACCGTCCCGGCGCTCGCGCACGAGGCCCGCGGAGCGCAGAACCGCGAGATGCTGCGACATCGCGGGCTGGCTGATCGTCATGCCGCGCCTGAGATCGCTCGCGTTCATGCCTCCAAAAGCCAGTTTCTCGAACACGCCACGCCGCGTGGGATCCGCCAACGCCTTGAAGATGTCGCTCTCCATGCCAACAGATAAGCACAGACTTATGTGATGCGCAAGCGCTTCGCGGCCTTGTCGAGGCGGGTTGTGCGGCGGATGCTCTACGGTCCTTGCCCGCCGCGCGCCCGGACGTAGGCGCGCTCGCCGGTTCTGGGCGAATGCCAGACTTCCAGCATCTCGCCCGATTGCGGATCGAGGAAGCGCTCGCCGGTGAAACTAAAGTCTCGTCCCGGCGGAGCGTCGAGAGGATGGCGCTTGTAGCCGCCGCTGCGGAAGAAGTACCAGATGAGAATGACCGCGACAAAGATTCCGAGCGGAAACAGGAGCGGGATCACGGCAGGGGTTCGATCACCGCCGCGGTGCCGTAGGCGACGATTTCGCTCATCGTGTTGCCGATCTCGGCGCTGTCGTACCGCATCATCAAGACGGCGTTGGCGCCCATTGCGGTCGCGTTCTGGACCAACCGATCGAGCGCGTGGCGGCGCGCCTCCTCCAAGAGTTGCGTATATTCGTGAATCTCGCCGCCGATGATGGTGCGCAGCCCGGCGAGGATGTTGCCGCCAAGCCCGCGGCTGCGCACGACCACGCCGAAACATTGTCCGAGCGTTTGGACGGTGCGGCGCCCGGCGATGTTTTCGGTGGTGACGACGATCATGGGCGAATCCCGAAGCCTTCCGGAGCGATGCCGCTCGCTTCGGCGATGTTGACACACCAAGCCTAACCAAGAGTTGCGTGGCCGCGGGAGGTCGACCCGTCCGGCGCCGACCGCGCTATTTGTTGATCGTCGCGGCGCCGACCGTGCACGCGGCCTCGTCCTGCGATCCCGCGCCGCCGGAACAGCCAATCGCGCCGATCAATTTGCCGTCCTCGATCAAAGGAATCCCGCCGCGCGAAGCGATGATGTCATCGAGCGACAGCTGATATTTGTAATCGTTTTTCTGAATATTGTCTTCGAACGCTTTGGTTGGACGTCGGAATTTGACCGACGCGCGCGCCTTGTGCTCCGAGATGGCGATCGAGCCGAGCTGCGCGCCGTCCATCCGGGCGAAGGCGACGAGATTGGCGCCGGAGTCGACGACCGCGACATTCAACGCCCAGCCGTGCTTGTCGGCTTCCGCCGCGGCGGCTGCGATCGCGGCCTGAGCGCGAGCAAGCGAAATCGGGGCGCCATACGGCGCGCTGAACGGCATCTTGTCGGGGATGACGTCGAGCGGATTGGCCTGCTGCGCGCCCGCAGCGCCGCATAGGCCCAGAAATGCGGTCAAAATCGTCGCGCCGAGCCTGAGCGTCATGGTCTTCCTCCCTGTTGCCTCTATCAGACTATTGCGCCGTTCACCCCCGCCCGCAACGGCGCGTTGGGATTGCGGCGCGGAATTAAGGTTGGCGCGATGGATCGATCTTGCTCCTTCGCGCCAAGCGGCTGGCAGTGCGCTCTAGGCGACGGCCTCAGTCGCAGGCGCCTTCGCGCGATAGAGCGTGATGTAGAAGACCGGGAGCACCAGAAGCGTGAGCATCGTCGCGACGAACAGGCCGCCCATGATGGCGAAGGCCATCGGGCCCCAGAACACCGTCGGCGCGATCGGGATCAGACCCAGCACGGTCGAAATCGCCGTCAGCATAATCGGGCGGAAGCGCGAGAGCGTCGCCTCGACCACAGCATCCCAGATGTCGCGTCCTTCGGCCCGCTCGGTCTCGATCTGGTCGATGAGGATGACCGCGTTGCGGGCGATCATGCCGACCAGCGCCAGGATGCCGAGAATGGCCACGAACCCGAGCGGCCGGTTGGAGATGAGGAGCGCGAGCACGATGCCGATCAATCCGAGCGGCACCGTCGCCACCACCAGCGCCACTCGCCCGAAGCTGTGCAGCTGCGCCATCAGGAACAAGAGCATCAGGAACAGCGCCGCGGGCAGGAGCGCGAACACCGACGCCTGCGATTGCGCGCTCTCCTCGACCGTGCCGCCGACGGCGATGTGGTAGCCGGCGGGCAGGCCCGCCTCGAGCTTCTCGATTGCCGGCTCAAGCGAGGCGACGGCGCCTTCGGGCGTCGCGCCGTCGCGGACATCGGCCTGCACGGTCAGCGTTGGAACTCGGTCGCGCCGCCAGATCAGCGGGAATTCCTGATCGAAGTCGAAGGTTGCGATCTGGCTCAGCGGCGCCGTGCGGCCGTTCGGCAAGGGCAGTTGCAGCGAGCGCAAGGTCGACAGCGAGACGCGCTGCTCGTCGTTCGCCCGGGCGACGACATTGACGAGATAAATACCATCGCGAACCTGGGTGATCGGCGTTCCCGACATGACTGCGTTCAGCGTTTCGGCGAGCGTCTGCGAGCTCAAGCCGACGAGCCGCGCCTGATCCTGATCGATCCTGATCCTGACCTCGCGCGCCGGCTCCATCCAATCGAAATTGACCAGCCTCAAATTCGCGTTCTCACCCATCGTCTTGCCGAGCTTGAGCGCGATCGCCCGGACCTCCGACGGGTCGGCCCCGCTCACCCGATATTGCACCGGCCAGCCGACCGGCGGCCCGAGCTCGAGCGGAGAAACGCGCACGACCGCGCTCGGCAATTGCTCGGCTAACTCCTTCTCGAGCTTGGCGTGCAGCCGCTCGCGCGCCGGCACGTCCTTGGCGATCACGACGGCCTGCGAGAAAAAGTCGTTGGCGAGCTTGACGTCGAGCGGCAGGTAGAAGCGGATCGCGCCGCGCCCGACATAGGTGCTCCAGCTCGCGACGTCCGGATCGCCCTTCAGCATCGCGTCGAGCTTGGCCGACGCGTCCTGGCTGGCGTAGATCGAGGCGTTTTGCGGCAGCGTCAGATCGACAGTCAGCTCCGGGCGGTCGGATGCGGGGAAGAACTGCCGCGGCACGTAGGGCAGGGCGAGGAGCGAAGCGGCGAAGCAGGCGAGCGTGACCGCGATGGTGAGCCAGCGCAGCCGCATCGCGCCGACCAGGATCGAACGGAACGTCCGCATGACGAAGTTGGGCTCATGGGAGGCCCCGGCGTCTGGCTTCTTGAGCAGCCACACGCCGAGCAGCGGCGCGAACAGCACGGCGACGAACCACGAGACGATGAGCGCGATCGTCACCACGGCAAAGATCGAGAAGGTATATTCGCCGGCGGCGCTGCGGGCGAAGCCGATCGGGACGAAGCCGGCAATGGTGACGAAGGTGCCGGTCAGCATCGGCAGCGCCAGCGTCTTATAGGCGAACGAGGCCGCTTCCTCCTTGCTGTCGCCCTGGGCGAGACGGGTCGTCATCACGTCGATGGTGGTCATGGCGCTGTCGACCAGCAGGCTAAGGGAAATTATTAGCGCACCGAGCGAGATGCGCTGGAGGTCGATGTGCATCGCCCCCATGATCGGAAACACGATTGCAATGGTCAGCGGAATGGTCAGCGCCACCACCGAGCCCGGCCTCAACCCCAAGCTGATGATGCTGACCGCCATGATGATGGCGATCGCCTGCCAGAGCGATTCCATGAACTCGCCGATCGCGGTCTGGACGACCACCGGCTGGTCGGACACGAGCTCGGCGTCGATGCCGAGGGGCAGGTTGGCGACGCTCTCGTCGACAGCATGTCCGACGTTGCGGCCGAGCGCCAGAATGTCGCCGCCGTCGCGCATGGCGATGGCGAGGCCGATGGCCGGCTTGCCGTTGACGCGGAACATCGGCTGCGGCGGATCGGAATAGGCGCGTCTTACGGTGGCGATGTCGCGGAGCCGGATCAGCCGGCCGTTGGACAGGAAGTTGACGTCGAGAAGGTCCGCTTCCGACCGGAAGGCGCCCGAAACCCTGAGCGAGATCGTCTCGTCGCCGGTCTGGAGCTCGCCCGCAGGACTGACTGCGTTCTGAGCTCTCAGCGCGGCAATCAACGCCGCCCGGTCGATGCCGAGGCCAGCGAGCGCTGGGACCGAAAACTCGACGAAGATCCGCTCGTCCTGCGCGCCGATGAGCTCAATCTTCGACACGTCCGGAACTTGCAACAGGCGCGAGCGGATGTCCTCGACGGCGTCGCGGAGTTCCCGGTGGGTGAAGCCGTCGGCGGTGAAGCCGTAGATCAGCCCGAAGGTGTCGCCGAAGTCGTCGTTGAAACCAGGACCGACCACCCCCGCGGGCAGCGTGGCGCGGATGTCGCCGATGTTCTTCCGCACCTGATACCAGATGTCCGGCACTTCCGAGGCTTTCGTCGAGCCCTTGAGATTGACGAAGATCGTCGTCAGGCCGGGGGTGGTGTAGCTGCGCAGGAAGTCGAGCCCTCTCGTCTCCTGCAGCTTGCGCTCGAGCCGCTCGGTGACCTGCTGAAGCGTGTCGTCCATCGTCGCGCCGGGCCAGGCCGCCTGGACGATCATGGTGCGGAAAGTGAAGGGCGGATCCTCCGCCCGGCCGAGGCCAAAAAACGAGGCGACGCCGGCGAGCGTCACCGCGATCATGATGAACACGATGAACGAGCGGTGCTTCAGCGCCCAATCGGAAAGATTGAGGCCCGTCACGAAGCCGCTCCGAGCAGCCGGACCTTCTGGCCCGGATGCAGCGCCTGAACGCCCGCCGTCACAACGACATCGCCAGGCTCGAGCCCCTGCGAGATGACGGCGCTCGCTGGATCGAACCGATCAACCTCGACGTTGCGCAGCTGAACGGTGAGGCTCGCCGGATCGACGATCCACACCGCCGGCTGGCGATCGATCGAGGTGAGCGCAGCGGCTGGAATCGAGATGCCCTTGCCGCCCTCGAGCTGAAGGCGGCCGGTCACGGTCGCGCCCAGGCGCATCGCCTCCGGGTGATCGATCAGGCTCAGCCTCACCCGAAAAGTGCGGGTGACCGGATCGGCCTGCGGATCGACGGTGCGCACGCGCGCCTTCGCGGTCACCGACGGGTCGTCGGCGAGCGCAATCGTGATCGTGGCATCAGTCGGCGCCGCGCGGAGAACCTGGGCCGGCACGTCGAACACGGCGTCGCGCCCGTCCTGCCGCGCGACGGTGAAGATCGGCTGTCCCGCCTGCACCACTTCGCCCGATTCGGCGGACCGGGCGGTGATCGTCCCCGAGACGTTGGCCCTAAGCTCGGTGAAGCTCACCCGGTCCTGGGCGATGTCGAGTTGCGCGGACGCGTCGTCGACTCGCGCTTGCGCGGTCTGCAGCCCCTGGGTCGCCGCATCGAAAATCGCCCGAGTCGTGAAGCCCCTTTCCATCAGGTGGTTCTGACGATCGAAATTGCCCTGCGCCTCGACCTCCTGGGCGTGCGCGGCGGCGAGGGCCGCCTGCGCCGAGCGGAGCGCGTTGAGTTCATCCTGCGGATCGAGCTTCGCCAGCACCTGATCAGGCTCGACCTTGTCTCCGACCCCGCCTTTCCGCTCGATGATCCGCCCGCCGACGCGGAAGGCGAGGTTCACCTCGTTCTCCGCGCGGATATCCCCGGTGAGCTTGACCGAATTGCCGACCTCGCCCTTTTCCACGGTGACGGTGCGGACGGGACGCGGCTGAGGCGGCTCGGTCTTGGCTTCCTGATTGCAGCCGGCCAGCAAAAGCGCGACCGCGGGCGCGATGAAAAGCCCACAGACGAGGCCGCGCGCTGCCGAATGAGGGGTGCATGTGGCCAAGGCGCGGTCCTCTCGCGGGAAGTTGTCGCGTGCATATAGCGCAACCGCATGCGGCGCAACGCGAGCGTTACTACCGAACGGGAGCGCCGCATGCTAAGGCGTTGGCTTCCCGGAAAACGCAGACGCCAAGCGAGCGCCCGTCCTTGATCCCCTCGAGCGCCGAATCCGAGCCGCAGCGCGCCTGGCGCGGTTCCTTCAAGCCACTCCTCGATCCCCGCGACGGAGACGCGGAGGATGACGCCTCGAGCCCCAAGCAGAAGTCGCTGCTCGCGATCGCCGGCAGCCTCCTGGCCGAAATCAGCTTGACCAAGCTCCTCCTCGCGTGGGCCGCGTCGATCGTCCTGCCCGCGGCGGTGCTAGGCCTTGCGCCGCTGGTCGCGAGCGCCTGGGCGGCGACGTCTTGACCAGGATCGCTGGAATTGACCGGCGTCGGCGCCGGCGATTGTCCTCCTCGCCGTCATCGGCTGGGGGCTGGATCGGTTGGCGGCCGTTGTTTCGCGCGGCGGAAGAGAATTTCTGGGCGCTCAACGCCTTGGGCGTTCAGCCCGGATATGCGCTGTGCCGCGAGGCGATTCGCCATCTGGCCGAACGAACGTTCAAGCCAAAGAGCGGGACCGAGCTCGCGCGCGTGCGGGCGCTGAGCTGCGCTGGGGCGGGAATCCTCCTCGCCGCCGTCGCGGCCCTGGTCGCGATCGTCGTTTGGCCGGCGACGCGTTGGATCGGTTTGGCGTCGGATCTCGCCCTGCCGCATCACCTGATCTTGCCCACGCTCGCCAACGCCGTCGCCATCATGTCGGCCTACCTCGCCGCGGCCTCGCTCATCTGGGGCTTCGCCGACGCCAGCATGGACCAGCCGCTCGACCTCGAGGCGTTCGACGCCATGCCGTCCGGTGGACGCGTCTGGCGGGCGGCGCATCTTTCCGACAT
Organism: uncultured Alphaproteobacteria bacterium; assembly: GCA_963749715.1. Taxonomy (GTDB): domain Bacteria; phylum Pseudomonadota; class Alphaproteobacteria; order Rhizobiales; family Beijerinckiaceae; genus Roseiarcus. The sequence continues at coordinate 424,578 of CAVVNR010000008.1, read as the reverse complement.
CCATATCGTCGGCGAGCGCTACGGCTTCCGCATAGAGAGCGGGCGCGGCGGGCCTCGCGGCAACGAGCGGTTGAGGCGGGTCATGGCGCGCCTCGAGGAGGCGCACGCCGCCCGGCCGCTCGACCTCGTCCTCATAACCGGCGACATGACCGACGCCGGGCGTTCGGCCGAATGGGCCGAGTTCTTCGACATTGTTTTGGGACATCCAGTTCTTGCCAAGCGGATGCTGATTCTGCCCGGAAACCATGACGTCAATGTCGTCGATCGCGCCAACCCGGCGCGTCTCGATTTGCCCTTCAGCCCGGCAAAGAGTCTGCGCAAGATGCGCGCTTTGTCGGCGATCGCGACGGTCGGCGGCGACCGCCTGCGGGTGATGGACGAGGACGGCGCCGGTCGCCCAGGCCTCACTCTGGCGGCGGCGCTCGAACCGCATCGTCAGGCGATCGAGACCTTCGCCGACGAGGGGGGCGTTCGAGCGTCCGCCCGTCTCGCGCGCCTTTGGGACAATGTATTCCCGATGATTGCGCCGCCGGCGCGAGAAGACGGCCTCGGGGTCGCCATACTCAACTCGAACGCCGACACCAATTTCTCGTTCACCAACGCGCTCGGGATGATTCCAGCCGGACAGGCGCGCCGGCTGACGGCGGCGCTCGACCATTATCCCAAAGCCGGATGGATCGTGGCGCTTCACCATCATCTGATCGAATATCCGATGCCGGTCGCGAAGTTCTCGGAGCGGATTGGCACCGCGCTCGTCAATGGCAGCTGGTTTCAGCGCGTGCTGAAGCCCTATGCCGGCCGCGTCGTGGTCATGCACGGCCACCGGCATGTCGACTGGATCGGCGCCTGCGGCGGGCTCAAGATCGTTTCCGCCCCGTCGCCGGTGATGGCGCGGCAATCCGCGCCGACGCATTTCTACATCCACGCGCTCGCCCCCCGGCCGGACGGCCGCCTCGCGCTCATGGTCCCGGAGCGGATCGACATCGCCGCCGCCGAAAACGCCGGCGCCGCTTAGCCGTTCTCCAGCGGCTTCTCTTCGATCGGTCCACCGAGAAGATCGGAGACCCAACGGCTCGAGGGATGATAGGCGCAGAAGGTGACGATGGCGATGACGATCGGAACGCCGATGAACGCGCCGAACAGGCCCCAAAGATAGGTCCACAAGAAGACGGCGAGCAACACGACTGTGGGCGACATGGCGAGCATGGCGCCGGATACTCGCGGCTCGATATAGCTGCCGAGAACGAACTGGATGATGTTGAGGCAAAGGAAGACGCCGACGACCGCTTCCCACGAGCCGAATTGCGTCATCGCCAGCAGGGTTGGAAACAACGTAGCGACGAACGGGCCGATGAACGGAATGTAGTTGAGCGCGAACGCGATCACGCCCCATTCGAGGGCGAAATTCAGCCCGGAGGCCCAGGCGAACGCGCCGACGAGAGCGCCGGTCGCCACGCTCATCAGCGTGCGGACCTCCATATACTTGCGAATTTTCACCGCGGTGGCGGCGGTCCCCTGAAGAAGGATCTGGGAGCTTTCAGGCTGGAGGAAGGTCATTGCGCGCCAGCGCAAATCGTCGACTTCCATTAACCCCAGGATGACATAAAGAAGAGCGATCAGCCAGAAAGTCAGGGTCGTGTTGACGCGGCCGGTGATCTGGCCCGCCCAGTGCACGAGCCACCCGACGTTAAAGTGCTCGCTCCATAGCCCCGCGACTGAAATGCCGCGATCGTCGAGCCAGTCGATCGCGCTTTCGTAGAGCGCCTGGTAGCGCGCGGAATCGGCCATCAAAGACACGCCCACCCGGCCAAAGCCCCATGCGACAAGGGACGCAAAAGCGACGCACGCGGCGACCGTCACGGCCATGGTGATGGCGAGCGCCAGCAGAGCTGGCATTCGCTCCTTGAGCCATGATTGCAGCGGCCAGACCAGCGCGATGATGAACAAGGCCAGCGCCAACGGGGCGAAAACCTCGCTTGCCTGATAGGCGGCGACCGAAATCAAGATCGCGGCGATAATCCCGACCGAGACATCGAGCGCCGAGTTGCGAGCCATGCAAACGTTCCCGGGAGGGTGACGTCCCGCGTGCGCGAGAACGCGTAGGTTGTGCCCGAAGGGGGCGCGCATGTACAGGCGGCGCAATTTTCGCCGGCTGAATTTGCGCCTGTTCGCCTGAGGTTTCGGCCCTAGCCCGACACAAAACGATTGACCGCCGGGCGGTCGGAGCTAGGCTTTTGGCTGGGGCGCAGCGCCGTGTGGCGTCCGCGGCTCCTTGGGAAACGGTGGAACGTTATGCCGGTCAAGAATCGAATTGCCGAGATGCACGACGAGATCGCCGCATGGCGCCGCGATTTCCATGAGCATCCAGAGCTTCTGTACGACACCCGCCGCACGGCGGCGGTCGTTGCGGCCAGGCTGCGCGAATTCGGCTGCGACGAGGTGGCGGAGGGGATCGGCCGCACCGGGGTGGTCGGCCTCATCAGGGGGCGGAGCAATACGAGCGGCCGCGTCGTCGGCATCCGCGCCGACATGGATGCGCTGCCGATCATGGAGGCGACCGGCCTCTCTTACGCCTCGAAGACGCCCGGCCTCATGCATGCCTGCGGCCACGACGGGCATACCGCAATGCTGCTCGGCGCCGCCAAATATCTCGCCGAAACCCGTAACTTCGATGGCGCGGCGGCGGTCATCTTCCAGCCGGCGGAGGAAGGCGGCGCGGGCGGCAAGGCGATGGTCGACGATGGCTTGATCGACCGCTTCGGCATCCGCGAGATTTACGGGATGCACAACTCGCCCAGCCTGCCTTTGGGCGCTTTCGCCATCAGGCCGGGCCCGTTTTACGCGGCGACCAACTCGTTCACCATCGCCGTCATCGGACGCGGAGGGCACGCGGCGCGACCTCATGCCACGGTCGATCCGACGCTGATCGCAAGCCATCTCGTGCTTGGCGCTGCAATCGATCGTTTCGCGCAACGCCGACCCGCTGCACTCGATCGTCGTCTCGGTCACCAGCTTTCGCACCGCGACCGACGCCTACAATGTCATCCCGGAGACAGTCGAATTGCGCGGCACCGTGCGCACCTTCGATCCCGAGCTCCGCGCATACGCGGAGGCGCGGATCAAGGCGATCGCGGCCCACACGGCCGAAGTCTACGGCGGGCGCGCCGAGGTCGTTTGGGAGCAGGGCTATCCGGCGATGGTCAATCACGAGACCGAGACCGGTTTCGCCGTCGAGGCGGCGCGGCGCGTCTCGGCGACCGTCGATCCGCACGCGGCGGCGGTCATGGGGGGCGAGGACTTTGCCTACATGCTCGAGGCCTGTCCGGGCGCCTATATCCAGATCGGGGCCGGCGAGGGCGCAGGCCTCCATCATCCGGCTTACGACTTCAACGACGAGGCGATTCCGGCCGGCGCATCCTACTGGGCCGAGCTCATCGAGCAGCGCTTGCCTGTTGGGTAGGCGCTCGTTGCGCTCACGGCGAGTGGCGGCATAAAGAATGCGCCATGTGCAACCTCTACAGCCTCACCAAAGGCCAATCGGCGATCCGCGACCTCTTCAGCGTCAAACACGATCGCGCAGGGAACTTGCCGCTGTTTCCGGCGATCTTTCCCGATCAGCTCGCCCCGATCGTGCGACGAGGGCCGGACGGCGAGCGCGAGCTTGTCATGGCGCGTTGGGGCATGCCTGGGCCGCCGCAATTCGGCGGCCGGCCGGTTACCAACATCCGCAATGTGACGACCCCGCACTGGCGGGGGTGGCTCAGCAGGAATTGACGCTGCATCGCGCCGGCGACGCCGTTTTGCGAATACGCCGACACCAAGCCGCGTAAGACGCCGATCTGGTTTGCGCTCGGCGAGGACCGGCCGTTATTCGCGTTTGCCGGCCTTTGGACGCGCTGGCGCGGGGTGCGCGGGCCGAAGAGCGCGCCGGTCGAGGGCGAGCACGAACTCTACGGAATTCTCACCACCGCCGCCAACGCCGTCGTCGCGCCGATTCACCCCAAGGCCATGCCGGTGATCCTTACGACGAGGGCGGAGGTCGATCTTTGGATCGAAGGGGAGACGCCCGCCGCGCTTGCGCTGCAAACGTTGCTTCCGGACGAAGCGCTCGCCGTCGTCGCCAAGGGCGAGAAGGAAGACGGCGTCGCCGCTTGAAGGAAGGACTTGTCAATGGCTTCGCGTCCGTTCTGGAAAGGCTACATGAAGCTCTCATTGGTCACCTGTCCAGTGGCCATGACGCCTGCGACGAGCGAGGAGGACAAGGTTCGCTTCCATGTCCTGAACCGCCGGACGGGTCATCGAATCCTCAGCCAATCGGTCGACGCCGAGACCGGCAGGCCGGTCGATGAGGACGACGAGGTCAAGGGTTACGCTCGCAGCGAACACGACTATGTCGTGCTCGAAGACGACGAACTTGAATTGATTATGCTCGATAGCGCCCGCACCATCGACATCGAGACTTTTGTCGCAGCCGACAGCATCGACTGGATCTGGTACGACACGCCCTATTACGTGACGCCCGACGATCCGGTCGGCGAGGAGGCCTATTGCGTCATTCGCGACGCTATGCGCTCGACCGCGATGGTCGGGGTATCGCGGCTGGTCCTCAATCGCCGCGAACGGGCGGTGATCCTCAAGCCGCGCGGCAACGGAATTGTGCTGTGGTCGCTGCGGTTCGGCGACGAAGTGCGCGATCCGGCCGAATATTTCGCCCCCGTCCGCGAGGCGAAGCCCGACCCGAAGCTGATGCGCCTGATCGGCGATCTGATCAAGTCGCGCAAGAAAACCTGGAGCCCGGAGATGGTCGCCGATCCGGTGCAGGCGCGGCTCCTCGACATCATCGCGGCGAAGAAGAAGGGCGCGAAAAAGGTCAAGGCCAAACCGAACGCCGAGCCTGAGCCCCCGAGCAACGTCATCAACATCATGGACGCGCTGCGCCGCAGCGTCGCCGCCGCCAAGAAACCGAAAGGGCGCTCGTGACAGCGCCCTTTCACCGCTTCGGGATCGGCTTCCCCGCCTTACGGGCCTCGATCGGCGCCGCGCTGGCGCGGAAATCCGCCCACGGATCGGCGGCAAGCGAGGCGAGCCGCGCCGGCGTATTGCGGACGGTGAAATAGGCCGGCCCGATTTCGGGCGCGAGCTCGTCCCAAGCGAGCGGCATGGAGACCGGCGCGCCGGGTCGGGCGCGGGTGGAATAGGCGGCGACGGCGGTCATGCCGCGCTGGTTGCGCAGATAGTCGATAAGGATCTTGCCGCGCCGCCGCGCCTTCGGGATCGTCGACACGTAAAGCTCCGGGCTGTCGGCCGCCATCGCGTCGGCGATCGACTTTGTGAAGGCCTTGGCGGCCGGCCAGTCGGCTTTCGGCTTGATCGGCGAAACGACGTGCAGACCCTTGCCGCCGGAGGTCTTCACGAAGGCGGCGAGACCGGCGCTGGTCAGCCGGGAGCGAACTTCCCGCGCCGCGGCGATGACCGCCGGCCAGGCCACGTCCTCGCCGGGGTCGAGGTCCATCACGATGATATCGGGCCGCTCCCAGTCGGTAACGGTCGACCCCCAGGGATGGATTTCGAGCGCCGCGGATTGCGCGAGCGCCATCAGTCCGTCGAAGTCGCGAATGCTGATCAGCGATTCCGACTCCGCCGGATCTTTGACGAGGACGATATTGCGATTGAGCCCCTTCCAGGCATGTTTCTGGAAGAACGCCTGTCCGCCGATTCCATCCGGGCAACGCACCAGCGCCAGCGCCCGGAAAACGACGAAAGGCGCGATCAGACGCCAGACCTCGGCGTAATAGTCGGCGAGGCCCTGTTTGGTGAGGCCCACGTCGGGCCAATAGACACGGTCGGGATGGGTCAGCGTGACGCTGCTTTCGGGACGCTCTTGCACGACAGGGGAAGCCATGCTCGCCTCGCGGACGATCTCGCGCGCCGGCTTGTCGTCGCGCAAACCTTGAAAGGACGCCTGGCGCAAAAGGCCGTCCGCCGTCCAGCCGCGGAAATCGACTTCCGCCGCCAGATCGGGCCGGACGAAGCGAACCTGACGGGCCTCGTTGGCGCCGAGGCGATTGGCGAACGGACTTGAGGGAATACGCATCTTCTCGAGCCGCCCATGCAACGCTTCGGCTACGCCCGAGGAAAAACCGGTTCCGACGCGACCGACGTAACGCAGCGACGGGCCGTCATAGACGCCGAGAACCAGCGAGCCAATCGCTTTGCGCCCGGTCGTCGAAGGGACGTAGCCGGCGATGACGAACTCCTGCCGGGCCGAGCATTTGCACTTCACCCAACTCTTGCCGCGGCCCGAGACGTAGGCGGATCGGCTGAGCTTCGAGACGATGCCTTCAAGACCGAGCGCGCAGGCGCGCTGGAGCACCAAGCGGCCGTCCTCCTCGAAATGGGAGCTGTAGCGGACGACGCCGCCGCCTGTGTCGATCAGGCGGTTGAGAAGCTCCTTGCGGCGGATCAGCGCCGCTTCGCGCAGGTCGTATCCGTCGAGATAGAGACAATCGAACACGTAGTACAAGAACCGGTCGTGACGCCCCTCGCTCAAATCCGCCTGCAGCAGCGAGAACTCGGAAACGCCGCTCGCGTTCTCCACCACCATCTCGCCGTCGAGCGCGGCGCTGCGGAGGGGCAGGCTTCGAAGCGCCGCCTGAACGCCGGCGCCGAATTTATCCGTCCAGTCGAGCCCGCCCCTGGTCCATAGCGTCACCAGGCCGTCCACGATTTGCGCCTGAAGCCGATAGCCGTCGAACTTGACCTCGTGCAGCCAGCGATCGCCGGCGGGCGGGGACTTCGCGAGCGCCGCCAGCATCGGTTCGACGAAGCGGGGCATGGCGGCCTTGAGCGCGCCATCGACGGCGGAAGGGTCCGGCGCGGTCCGCTCGATCCTTCCGGTCTTTGACGACCAGCCTGGAGGTTCGCCGGCGACGGCGTCGATCAACCGTCCGGTCTTGACCGATTCCGGGCGCTCTTCGAGGATATCGGGGTCTTGAGCGGCGTGGGCGTGTTCATCGTCACCCTTGATCAGCAGCCAGTTCTCGTGCTTGTCGCGCGGTTTCGGGCCCATCCTGACCAGATGCCAGCGGCCCTTGAGTTTCTGGCCCTCAAGCTCGAATTCGAGATGGCCTTTTTTCAAGCCTCGATGCGGATCGCCGATCGGCGTCCATGTGCCCCGGTCCCAAAGGATGACCGAGCCCCCGCCATATTCGCCTTTGGCGATCGTCCCCTCGAAATCGCCATATTCCAGCGGGTGGTCTTCGACCGCGACCGCAAGGCGCTTCTCGCCCGGCGCCAGGCTCGGGCCTCGCGTCACCGCCCAGCTCTTCAGCACCCCGTCCAGCGCCAGCCGGAAATCGTAGTGCAGCCGGGTCGCGTCGTGCTTCTGTACGACAAAAATATTGCTGCTCTCGCGCGGTTCGCGTCCTCTCGGTTCGGCCGTCGCCTTGAAATTGCGCTTGCTTCGATACGCGTCGAGCGCCATCCGTTAGCCCGCCTTGCGTCGCGTTTCGGCGGCCTTCGCCTTTGTCTCGCGGGGCCGGCCGGACCCGCTTTTTGCTGGCGATTCGCCGCTCGGGCGACTCCCAGCGCTGTCCCGCAGCGCCTGCATGAGGTCGATGGTCGCTTCGCGCTGCGGCGCGGGCATCTTCCGGATCGGCTTGCCCGCGAGCTTTAGCTCGACGAGTTCGGTCAGCGCGCCTTCGTAGCGATCGTGGACCGCACGCGGATCGAATCCTCCCTCTTTGGTCCTAATAATGTGGACGGCGAGATCGAGCATCTCGGCGCCGATCTGTTTCGCCGGGACGGCCGAGAAGACTTGCCCCGCCGAGCGCACCTCGTAGTCGAAGTTCAGCGTCGTGGCGGCGAGACCCCCGTCATAGGGGCGAATGAGCAGCGATCGAGCGCGCCGAAACAGCACCGCTCGGGCGACCGCCGCGGTCCCGGCCGCGCGCATGCCCTCGCGAAAGAGCGCGAATGTCTCGTCGGCGCCGTGGTCCGAGGGCGCGAGGTAATAGGGCTTGTCGAAATAGAGGTCGTCGACGTCCGCAAGGTCAATGAAGGCGGAGACCGACAGCGTCTTGTCGCCGTGCGGAATGATCGCGGCGATTTCGTCGGGCTCGACCGAAACGTACTCATCCTTCCCGACTTCGTATCCCTTGACTTGATCGTCCCGTTCGACAGTGTCGCCCGTCTCGGCGTCGACAAACTGGCGACGAATCCGATGGCCGGTCCGCCGATCGATCGTATGCAACGCGATGCGCTCGGTCGTCGAGGCGGCGGCGTAGAGAGCGATCGGGCACATCACCTCCGCGATTTTCAGGAAGCCCTTCCAGCTTGCTCTCGACGGCAATTCGACCTCACGAGATTCCAAGAGCGGCTCGAGCCGTCAATAATTAAACCCCTTGAACGCCGGACGGTCAAACTTTGCTCCTGGGTCCGCGACCATGCCGTCGCCGGCGACGCGGGAACCTTTCGCCCGCAGCTCTGCTGCTTTCCCGGCCGTCGCTCGAACTCGACGCGGTTGCATCGCGCCGTTAGGATAGGGGCTTGAACGGAATCGGTTCCGCGAGCCGGCCTGACCGGAACGCCCAACGCGACGGATTCGGCGCCTTGGCGGCGGCGTTAAACTTTGTCCCGATCATCGGGCCGATCGTGAGCTTCGTGGTTCTTCTCCTGGTTGGGATCGTCACCGCGCCCACCTTCGCTTTGGGCCTGCTTCCGGCGGCGGGATTCGCCTTGCTGATTATCGCCGAGGGGCAGTTCGTGACCCCAACCATCATCGGGCGCCACCTCGAGCTCAACGCCCTCGCGGTCCTGCTGTCGCTGGCGTTCTGGACCTGGCTTTGGGGGGCCGATGGGGGCCTTCCTGTCCTCGCCGATTTTGATGGTCGCCCTGTCCTCAAACGGCGCCTATACGGCGACGAGGAGCGCTGAATCCAATTCGCCTCCAGTGGGGCGATACACGTGCGCGCTTCAAGATCGCTGTCTGCGTCCCCAGCGGCGACCGCCGCTTACGGTATTATAGCAAGACCGACCGGGCCGCCGACCGCAGCACCCGCCACGACGCGGCCTGCCGTGCCGACGGTCTGCGTCGGGCTGGCGCAGGCGCCCAGGGCGAGACATCCGAGCGCGACCCCAGGCAATTCTATTCATGATCGACCTCATGCTGACGGCGACAAATAGAAATGCGGCGACGCAGCATTTGTTCAGAACACGCTGTGATTCGAAGAACATACGCGAACAGCGTCAACAACGAAGACATCCCGTGCTAAAGAGACTGCGCCCCGCCCGGCGACAAGCGCACAATTCAACGGGGGCGGAGCGCCAAAGTCTTTCCTGTGGATGAAGATTTGGTGACATCGGCAATGCTATATTTTTGTGGACGTTTGTCGCAGATTGTGATTAAAGCGTGACGCCGCGACGGGCATGAACCTGGGCCTTCGGGTCGAGAACCCCCTTCGACCCGCTGAGTGACGCGGCGCTTATGGAGGCGACGCGATTAGCACCGGCCGGGAGGGCTTGCAGCAAGTTCATCTGGCGAAACTGTCGCTTCCAAAAAACTGGGCGGTCCGAGTGCTGCCGCGTTCGGGCCGCCCAGCCTTTGCGGTCATTGCCGGTTCAGGTCAGGCCGCCCGCAATCGCGGGGCCGTAACAGTCTAATTTCAAATTTGCGCCTCTCGATCTGAGGCGTTCGACGCGGGGACCGACGCTCCCGCGCGAGAATGCGCCGTCCGTGTGACGCCGCTGAGAATGGGCCGGACCGGGTCGGGTTTCAGCGTCGCGGGTTGGCCACGTTCTCGCCGCGATTGGGCGTCACTGCTCGAGTCTGCAATCCGGCGGGGCGGCGGGCGTCTCTCGATAGCAAATCATGACCGACGCCACACGTGTATGCGAACGGTCGGCGAACTCGCGGACGCCGGAATTCATTAGCGAATTCGAAACGAAGCAGGGTCAATAGTGGGCGGCAGGCTTGAGGGTTCGGAAATATCTTGTCGCCGCGGTGGGCGCCGGCGTTCGAAACTCGAAACCCGCTCCTGTCCGCAACAGAGTAAGCGTCATGAGCGTTCCGGGCTTTGAACCGCGCGTCGATGCGGGCAAACGGAGATGGCGAGCCGCCGTGGGCCTTGGCGTGACCGCCGTCGCGCTTGCGGGCTGCGCCGCCCCGGTCCCGCAAGCTTCGTATTCTCATGGCCACGAGCACTTCTCCCAAGCCAAATACGGCCACGCCAGCCCGAAGGTGGTCGCCGACGGCCAGCCGGTTCCCCACGGCGGCGGGCAATATCTGGTGGGCCATCCTTACAGCGTCGCCGGTCACCGGTATTACCCATCGGAGGATCCGTCATATTCGGCGGTCGGGATGGCCTCGTGGTACGGCGCGGCTTTCCATGGCCGCCGCACCGCCAACGGCGAGGTCTACGACATGGCCTCGCTCTCGGCCGCCCACCCGACCATGCCGCTGCCGAGCTATGCGCGCGTGACCAATCTCAGCAACGGCTATTCCGTCATGGTGCGCGTCAACGATCGGGGTCCTTATCACGGCGGGCGGGTGATGGACGTTTCGTCGCGGGTCGCCGAAGTTCTGGATTTCAAGGGCGCCGGCACCGCCAAGGTCAAGGTCGAGTATGTCGGGCGCGCGCCGATGGAAGGCTCGGACGATTCGTATTTGCTGGCGAGCCTGCGCACCGACGGATCGCCGGCCAATATGATCGGCTATCCGGCTCCGGTGATGGTGGCGGCGGCGGAGACCCAGACGATCTTCTCGTTCTTTTCCGGCCGCGGCGCCTCGCAGGCGCCCCCGCCTGCGCCGGAACCCGTCGAAGCTGCGAGCCGGCCAGCCCCGCCGCCGCCCGAGCCCGAACCGGTCCGGGTGGCGGCGGTCGCCGAGACGCCCGCGGTCGAGCCTGCGGCAGAGCCAGAACCCGCCTCGGTTTTGATGCGGCAGCCGCACGGCGACGTTCCTTTGCCGCCGTCGCGTCCATTCGATCTCGGCGTCAATCGCAGCACACTGGTAGTGGCGGCCGCCGCCGCTTCGCCAACCGAGCGTGTCGTCCTGCCGCCGCGCCGGCCCGATCTTCAGGCGAGCGCCGAAAAGGCGCTCTACTTCTCCGCTCGACTTCCGCCCGAGCGGCCGCCTGCCGGCGCGTTTGACCGGCTGAAAGCGGTAAAGTCCACGCTGACCGCGGACTGACAGCGCAGGCGCGGGTAAAAACGCGCGCCGGAACAAGACGTTGCGCCAGGACGCGAACAGGGAGCTTTTTCGCGTTAACAGGGAGAATTTTGCGCCATAGCAGGGAGAGTTTTGCGCGATAACAGGGAAGGTTTTGGATCGAAGGTGCGGAGAAGATGACGCCGCAGCAGAACGCGCGCCGATGACCGGGCGGGAGAACGGCCGGTTCATCACCCTTGAGGGCGGCGACGGCGCGGGAAAGTCGGTTCAGGCGAAACGGCTCGAACAGCGCCTCGCGGCGCTCGGGCTCGACGTGGTTCGCACCCGCGAGCCCGGCGGCTCGCCGGGCGCGGAGGCGTTGCGCGAGGCGATTCTGACAGGCTTTGCAGGCGAATTGGGTCCCGCCGCGCAGGCGCTTCTGTTCGCCGCGGCCCGCGTCGACCATCTCGACAGGACAATCCTGCCGGCGCTCGAGCGCGGCGCCTGGGTCGTTTCCGACCGGTTCGCCAATTCGACCCGGGCCTATCAGGGTGCGGCCGGCAATCTGCCGCCGGACTTCATCGCCGGCCTCGAGCGCCTGACCGTCGGCGCGAACGAGCCTGACCTGACGCTGATCCTCGACCTTAAGCCTGAAGTCGGCCTCGAACGGGCGGTAAAGCGAAGGGAGGGCAGGGGACGCGCCGACCGGTTCGAATCACAGGGCCTCTCCTTTCATCGAACCCTTCGCCGCGCGTTCCTAGATATCGCGGCCGCCGAGTCTTCGCGTTGCGCCGTCATCGACGCCGGCGGAAGCGAAGACGAGGTCGCCGCCTCGATCTGGTCCGCGGTAGAGACCCGACTGGACCCCGCGGGCGCGCTCAAGGCTCGCCGCGCGTGAAGAAGTCCGAGAGCGACGAGCTTCCCGAAGCCGACGCCTTGCCCGGCGCGCCCCATCCGCGCCTGGCGGCGATGCTGATCGGCCATAGAGGCGCCGAGGCGGAGCTGCTCTCCGCCTATCGCGAGGGTCGCCTTGCCCACGCCTGGCTGATCGGCGGCCGGGAGGGGATAGGCAAGGCGACGCTCGCTTGGCGGTTCACCCGCTTCGTGCTCGCCAACCCCGATCCGGCCGCGAAGACGGCCCGCGAGGCGCGCGACCTCCATGTCGATCCTGCCCATCCCGCGGCGCGTCTCCTCGCCCAGCTCGCCCATCCCGATTTCGCCCTCATTCGGCGCGAGTGGCAGGCTGGCACGAAAAAGCTCGCCAGCGAAATCTCGGTCGAGGCGGTGCGACTCGGTTTGCAGGTCTTTCAACTGTCCGCCGCCTTCGGCGGCTGGCGGATCGCCATCGTCGATTCCGCCGAGGACCTCAATCGCAATAGCGCCAATGCGTTACTGAAGATGGTTGAGGAGCCGCCGCAACGGTCGCTGATCCTCATCGTCTCGCATCGGCCTGGACAGGTCCTGCCCACCATTCGCTCGCGTTGCCGCCGCTTGCGGCTCGAGCCGCTGGCCGAGGATGAGATCGTCGACGCGCTGGTGAGCCTCGGCCCGCCCTGGAGCGAAGTCGCCCCGGACAAGGTCGCCGCCGCCGCGAAACGCGCGAACGGATCGGTTCGCGAGGCGCTCATGCGCCTCACGCCGGAATCCGACGCCGCAGGCGCGCTGATCGATTCGATCGTCGCCGGCTTGCCGCGCCCGAACTCCCGCGCCCTAACCAGGCTCGCCGACGCGATCGGCGGGCGGGCGGGAGACGAGGCTTACCGGGCGTTCCATCGCGAGCTCTACGATTGGCTGGCGGCATACGCGCGCGATCACGCCCCGCCATCCCGGATCGAAGAGATCGCTGGGCTTTGGGATCGGATCCGCGCGGCCGAGCGTGAAACGGAAGCCCTCAATCTCGACCGGAAGCTACATATTCTGGCGCTCGTCGCTGAGATCGGCGCGACCGCTTCGCGGCGCTGAAAGCTTCGATTTTCATCGCCGGCAAAATGCTCTAGGACGGCGCGCATGAGCCGCTTCTACATCACCACGGCGATCCCTTACGCCAACGGCGCGCCGCACATCGGTCACGCTTACGAGCGCGTCGCCACAGACGCGATCCAGCGGTTCATGCGCCTGGACGGGCGCGAGACCCTCTTCGTCACTGGCCTCGACGAGCACGGCCTCAAAGTCCAGCAGGCGGCGAAGCGCGCAGGCGTGACGCCGCAGGCGTTCGTCGACGGCGTCGCCAAAGAGTTCGCGGCGATGGGCGAACTCCTCAACGCGCGGGCCGACGACATCGTGCGCACCACCCAGCCGCGAAATGATCGCGCGTCTCAGGCGATCTGGGAGCGCATGGCCGCCAACGGCGATATCTATCTGTCGAAATATTCGGGCTGGTATTCGGTGCGAGACGAAGCCTATTTCGACGACGCCGAGCTGACCGAGGGCCCAGACGGGTCGCGGCTCGCGCCCAGCGGCGCGCCGGTCGAATGGGTCGAGGAAGAGAGCTACTTCTTCAAGCTGTCGGCCTACGCGGGGAGGTTGCTCTCGCATTACGAAGCGCATCCCGAATTCATCACGCCCGAGTCCTATCGCAACGAGATCGTCGCCTTCGTGAAGCGAGGGCTCGCCGATCTCTCGATCAGCCGGGCCACGTTCGACTGGGGCGTGCCGGTGCCGGGCGACCCGAAGCATGTGATGTATGTCTGGGTCGACGCGCTGACCAACTACATCACCGCGACCGGCTTCCCCGACGACGGCCCGCGGGCCAAGTTCTGGCCGGCGGACGTACACGTGATCGGCAAGGACATCACCCGCTTCCATGCGATCTACTGGCCGGCGTTCCTGATGTCCGCAGGCTTGCCGCTTCCGCGCCAGGTGGTCGTGCACGGATTTCTCTTTAACCGCGGCGAGAAGATGTCGAAGTCGGTCGGCAACGTCGTCAGCCCGGCGAGCCTGGTCGCCGCCTATGGCCTCGATCCCGTGCGCTATTTCTTCCTCCGCGAGGTCCCGTTCGGCCAGGACGGCAGCTATTCGCACGAGGCGATCGTCGCCCGCATGAACGCCGATCTCGCCAACGACATCGGCAATCTGGCCCAACGCTCGCTCACGATGATCGCCAGGAGTTGCGCCGGTCGCACGCCCGACTGGCGCGGGGCCACGCCGGCCGAAGACGACCTCGCGATGTTGGCGCGCGCCGACGCGCTCATCGGGCAAGCGCGCCGCCACATGCAGAAGTTCGCGCTCCATCTCTATGTCGGAGCGGTCTTCGACGCCGTATCCGAGGCCAACCGCTACTTCGCCAACGCCGAGCCGTGGCGGCTCGCCAGGAGCGATCCGGCGCGCATGAGGCTCGTGCTGTACGTGACGACGGAGACTTTGCGGATCGCCGCGATCCTGCTCCTGCCGATCATGCCCGGCAGTATGGACTTGCTCCTCGACCTCCTGGGCGTCGCGCCGAAGGCGCGCGCGTTCGCGGAGGTCGAAGCCGGCGCGGCCGCCGGCCGTCTCGACGCGCCGCATCGACTCGAGCCGGGCAGGGCGCTGCCAGCCCCGGCGCCGATCTTTCCCCGCTACGTCGAAGAGGAGGCCGCGACGTGAGGGGCCTCGCGTCCCTCCTTTCCCAGCTAGGCCGGGGAAGGGCATGACGCTCATCGACAGCCACTGCCATCTCGATTTCCCCGACTTCGCCGGCGATCTCGACGCGGTGATCGAGCGCGCCCGCGCCGTTGGCGTCGAGCGGATGATCACCATCGGCACGAACGTCGCGAAGGCGGCGCGTGTCGTCGAAATCGCGGAGCGGTACGAGGATGTCTTTTTCACCGTCGGCGCGCATCCGCACGAGGCGGCGGCGGAGGGGGCGGCGGACTTCGCCGCCATGCGCAGATTCGCCGGCCATCCCAAATGCGTCGGCATCGGCGAAGCGGGCCTCGATTATCACTACGACCACGCCCCCCGCGATGTCGCCCAGCGGGTCTTTCGCGGGCAGATCGCGCTCGCTCGCGAGCTCGGGCTGCCTCTTGTTATTCACGCGCGCGACGCTGACGACGACATCGCCGAAATTCTGACCGACGAGATGGGGCAGGGGCGATTCAGCGCTCTGCTCCATTGCTTCACCTCATCGCGGGAGCTGGCCGAGACGGCGCTCGGCCTAGGGCTCTCGATCTCGTTTTCGGGCGTCGTCACGTTCAAGAAGTCCGAGGGTCTGCGCGCGATCGCGCGGGACATCCCGCTCGAGCGCATTCTGGTCGAGACCGACGCGCCCTACCTCGCGCCGACCCCTCGTCGCGGCCGCCGCAATGAGCCGGCCTTCGTCGTCAATACGGCTATCGCGGTCGCCGAGGCGCGCGGGATTGAGCCCGAGGCGCTTGCGGCGGCGACGCGCGCCAATACGCTCAGCGTTTTTTCCAAACTCCGGTCGGCCGACGGACAGTCGCATTGAGCCTTCGCCTGACCATCCTCGGCTGCGGCTCGTCCGCAGGAGTGCCGCGGGTCGGGCAAGGGTGGGGCGCCTGCGATCCGTCAAACCCCAAGAACCGGCGCCGCCGCTGCTCGGCGCTGGTCGAGCGCTCCGGGAGCGGCGGCGCAACCACGGTCCTCGTCGACACCTCCCCCGACTTGCGCGAGCAACTGATCGAGGCCGGCGCCGAGCGCATCGACGGCATCCTGATGACCCATCCCCATGCCGACCACACGCATGGCATCGACGACCTCCGGCCGCTCTACCAGCAAATGGGCCGCCGCATCGATGTGCATATGGATGAGCCGACTTCGCTCATTGTTCGCCGGGCGTTCTCCTATGTGTTTCAGACCCCTGACGGAAGTTCTTATCCTGCGATTGCAACCGAGCTGCGCCTCACTGCGGGCAGGACGTGCCGTATTGAGGGCGCCGGTGGGGCGATCGAAGCCATGCCGTTCGACCTCGACCACGGCGATATCGGCGCGCTCGGCTTTCGCTTCGGCTCGCTCGCCTACACGCCTGACGTCAAGCGCATACCGGCTGCCAGCCGCCCGTTCCTCGAGGGCCTCGACATTTGGATCATCGACGCATTGCGCTATCGTCCGCACCCATCCCATTTCAGTCTCGACGACGCCCTGGCGGCGGTTGAGACGATGCGTCCGCGCCGCGCCATCCTGACCAACTTGCATACCGATCTCGATTACGAGACCTTGCGCGGCCGCCTGCCCGTGCATGTGACGCCGGCCTATGACGGGATGCGCGTCGAGGGGTTCGACGCCTGACGGGTCGTTGGGAGGGAAATGCGGTGACGCCGGTCGAGAGCGCGATCCGGGCCTTCGTGCGAGAGAACGCCGAAGCGGAGACACGATTCCTCGCGGAGATCGTCAAGGTTCCGTCCGACAATCCGCCAGGGGATTGCGACCCTCCCGCCGCCGCCGTCGCCAGCCTATTGGAAGGGCTCGGGTTCACAGTCGAGCGGCACAAGGTTCCGAATGGCCTGGTCGAGGCCAACGGCATGATTTCGGCGACCAATCTGATTGTCCGGCGCCGGTTCGGGCAGGGCGGCCCGACGATCGCGCTCAACGCCCATGGCGACGTCGTGCCGCCGGGCTCAGGCTGGACGCACGATCCTTATGGGGCGGGGATCGTCGACGGCTGGATGATCGGCCGCGGGGCGGCGGTGTCGAAATCGGACATCGCCACCTACGCCTTTGCGATTTTGGCGCTGGAGAGGAGCGGCGCGGCGCTCAACGGCGCTGTTGAACTGCATGTCACTTATGACGAGGAGGCGGGCGGCGAGATCGGTCCTCGCCTCATTCTCGAACAGGACCTATCACGGCCGGACCTCGCCATCGGCGCGGGCTTTTCCTACGCCGTCGTCAACGCGCACAACGGCTGCCTGCATCTCGAGGTCGAAACGGTCGGCCGCTCGGCCCACGCCGCGCGGCCCTCGACCGGAGTCGACGCGCTCGAAGCGGCGAACGCGATCCTTGGCGCCCTCTACGGCTGGCGGGGCGGGCTTCAGGCGCGGACCTCCGTGGTTCCCGGCATCGGCTCGCCACAGATGACAGTCGGCCTCATCTCCGGCGGGATCAACACCAATGTGGTGCCGGACCGGGTCGTCTTTCGCCTCGACCGGCGCATCGTCCCGGAAGAAAATCCGGCGGAGGTCGAGGCCGAACTGCGAGCGGTTATCGCACGGGCGGCCGGTCTCCATCCTGACGCAAAGGTCGCGGTCAGGCGCATCCTGCTCGCCGAGCCGCTGACGCCGACTGCCGCGGGGGCGAAGCTGACCGAGACGCTTTGCCGGCACGCGAGCCGCGTGATGGGCGAGCCGGTCGCCGCTTCCGGCGTGCCCCTCTACACCGACGCGCGCCACTACGCGAAGACCGGAGTTCCGATCGTGCTATACGGAGCTGGGCCCGCACACGATCGAGGAGGCCAACGCTCACCGCGCCGACGAACGCCTGCCCCTCGCCGATCTTTACAAAGCGACGGAAGTCATCGCGCTGACCCTGGCCGAGCTGCTTGGCGGCTAGGCGTGAGCCGGGTGCTTTCCGCGCTTCGCGTGATCCTTCGCAACTGCGGCCGCCTTCCGTACGGGGGTCGGCGCTGATTGAGCGGCAACCTTGGCGGCGGCTCCCAGTCCGTCCTGAAGGGCCTGTCCCTGAACGCTTCCAAGGCCGGTGCAAGCGTCCCAACCTTGGCCAGCTGGGTAACCTTTCACATGGCCAAGCGAATTGTTCGCCGGCCCCGGCGCCCGACAATGTCGCGGAAAGTCGCCGCGGGAAGCCGGTACAGCGTGGGATTCAAGAATCCGACCGGTTGGCCGAGGTTGGCGTTGATGCGGGCAATCAGGCCAGCGTAGAGCGGCGCAACCGCGCTCGTCCCGCCGACGGGCTGTTTCTGACCTTGGATGACCTGCGGGTAGCCGCTGTTCTCGCTGGCGTTGCCGGCAATGTCGGGAAGGCCTCGACCGGTCGTCCCTGTCCCGACGCGCTTGGGAAGCGTGACGCTCGACTGATAGGCCGGGACCGGGAATCGGGCGCTGACTCCTCCGCCTGTAGCCCCAGGCCCCCCCGCACCGGTATCGTTCCAGACATATTCGTCGAACGAAGACCCTGCGAGGTTGCCAATGGTGGTGCCGCCGCACGCCGTCACCCAAGGGTCGCTCGCCGGATAGCTGGCCTGAGCCCGACGGGGATCCTCGATGTGCGCTCCCGAATTGCCGGACGAGACGAGGACCGTGATCTTGTTGGTCGCGGCATCCTCAAAAAGGCTGCTGATCTGCGCGAACTCGCTGTCGGAGAAACTGTCCGCGCCGGGGTCGTCCGGTCCCCAGCCGTAGCTGATCGAAATGATATTCGGGACCGGCTGGCTCGCCGTCGGATGGATCATCGCCTGCAGCGCGTGAAGGATGCTTTGGGTCTGACCGCCGGTGAAATAAACAGCGATCGTGGCCTTGGGCGCGATCGCCGCCGCCACTGTAATGTCGAGCCCGGTTTCGCCGTCTGACTGCCCCGAATTCGTGACGCCATCGACCGACACGTCGACGATATTGGGCATTGGCAGCCCGCCGAGCGCCGCCATGGTGCCGGCGATGTCGGCCGGCGCATAGCCCGCGGGGCCCTGGGTCGCCATCTCGTAGAGGCCGATCGTTTGCCCGGCGCCGTCGCCAGGCGGGAAGCCATAGAGCGCCGCGACCTGCTGAGGCGTCAAGGGCTTGGTGTTCGCCGGATCGGCCGGATTCCTCCGCCTCGCGGTCGAGAAATGGACCGCGCGAACCGGACGATTGGTAAGGCCGACCACAGCCTCGACGTAGCCGGCCACGCCGGACGGCAGACTGACCGCGCCGTCATGACTGCGATATTTACCGTGATCGTACTGATAATCGTTGAGCTGGAGGGCGAACGCCTTGTTGACTGCGGCGACCGATCCGCGAACGACGACTGAACGACGGGCGGCGTCGGACTCCGCGACGTCGAGGCCGGCGGATTTGGCGAAGGCGGCGACCTTGTCGATTTCCGCCTGATCGGCGCCGCGGGCCTCGACAAACTGGTCGTGCGTCGGGCGCGGCGCGCCGGGGGCGACGATTTCCGCCTCCTTGGCTGCGCTGGCTCTCCGGCGCAAGAGCAAGGTGACCGTCAATTGGCTCGAGCTCGCGGTCGGTCCGAGCTTCTTGTGATCTTTCGGGTGAGGGTGAACGCTGCCCTTGATCGCGACATAATTGGACGAAACGGACATCTTTTCCTCCTGACGGTGCTAATCGGTGGATGAAATGGGTCTTCTACCGGTGCCCGCACTAAGGGGGCGATTTCTCCTTCCGTCTGTGACGGCGCTCACACCTCGGCGCGACGGCGCCTCAACAGCCGCCTGTGAAGCGCTGCTGGACGTGGATCGGCTTCTCGACTTCGCCGACCATGGCGATCGCTTGGTATTCTGAGGAAATGCTGCTGCCTCCGATCACGGGACGGCTCCGCTCGGGTTGGTTCCATAATATATATTATGCAAATCATGTACGCGCGTGACACCGTCTACATCGCCCGGCGAAAACGATCAGCATAACCATTGTCAGGCGCGCGCGATCATCCGCGCCCGATAGAACCTCGCAAACCACTCAATACGCGCCGGCGGAATGGCGGCGGCTATCACCGCTCCCTTACGAGCGAAGCCGCGCAGAAGGGCAGCGCCGGGGCCAAGCACGAGGTGTCGCGGTCAGGCTTGCGAAACGTGTTCCGCGACTCAGATTGTGAAGAATGGTCGGAGTGGCGGGATTCGAACCCACGACCCCTAGTCCCCCAGACTAGTGCGCTAACCGGGCTGCGCTACACTCCGACGGCGCCCCTTATAGTAAGCGGCGCCGCGGCGCGCAATGCGGCCTGCTCGCGTCAGGCGCACGAGCCCAGCGAGCGCGCCTGGGCCAGAATCCGCTCGGCGTCTACGATTTCGGCCAACGCTTCGCGCAGCGCCGCGAGGTCGTCGTCCGCAACCCTCGGGCGAGCTCCCGCTGAAGCCAGAGCCGTTCGCCAAGCCGGCAAGAGCCTCCATAGCGCCCGCCGAGCTCCGCGGACGGTCCGAGGGTCGGAGCCGCGGCGCTCGACAGCGCCTGAACCCCTTGCTCCTTGAACAGCTTCTGGACCCCCTTGATGGTGTAGCCCTCGTCGTACAGCAGGCGGCGGATGAGCCTCAGCCGTTCGACGTCGCCGGGGCGGTAATAGCGTCGGCCTCCGGCCCGCTTCAGAGGTCGAACTTGAGGAAAACGCGTTTCCCAGAAACGCAGCACATGCTGCGGCAGATCCAGCGAGTCGGCGACTTCGCGGATGGTTCGATAGGCTTCGGGGCCCTTCTCGATCGGCGTGTTTGCGGCCGCTGGCGGGGAGAGAATCATGGCGCCTCCGTTCGCGTCGGCTCACTATCCGCCGAACGGAGCAGAAACGCCAGAATTTGCAAGGCTCGCCTCCCGCGGGCGCCGCCAATACGGCTCCCGCGTTCCTCGCGGAAGCCCCTACTCCTTGTCCGTCGCCGGATCGCGTCCATTGATCTTGGCCTTCAGGACGTTGGACGGCTTGAACACCATCACCCGGCGAGGAAGGATCGGCACTTCGACGCCGGTCTTCGGATTGCGCCCCACGCGCTCGCCCTTCGAGCGCACGACGAACGAGCCGAAGCCGGACAGCTTCACGGTCTCGCCGCGCGCGGCCGCGTCGCAGATTTCGTCTAGGACCGACTGGACGAGTTCCGCCGACTCGGTGCGCGACAATCCGACCTTCTGATAGACGATTTCAGAGAGGTCGGCGCGCGTCACCGTCTTTCCGGATTCACGCCCAATCCCTAATTCGCGGCCAAGCCTAGCGTTCGCCATTTCGAGCCCCAAACAATTCCCCGCCTCGCGCGCAACGTCAGCCCCAAACCCGCGCCGGACTTCATGGAGCATCAGCCACTTTGTCGTATACGCGTCCAACTTTCTTTTCGGTCACCGCAAGTCCATAAGCGCGAACCCTATAATCGGCGCCAATGATAATCTACTCTTGCAAGCTCGTGCTACCACCGCGATCGACGCCGCCGGCACTCGGCTTCCCGTCGCATTGCGCCGGCCCGCGATCCCGCCCCGAGGGCGAACGTAGCAAATGGCGCAAGGAGTGTCGATTGAGCTGCGTCGAGACACGACGGGTCGCCCCGCATCGCGCTGGTCACAGGCGCCTCTCGCGGCATCGGCCGCGCTGCGGCGCTCGCCCTGGCCGGGTCGGGCGCGCATGTGGTGGCGCTGGCCCGCACCCAGGGCGGCCTCGAGGAGCTTGACGACGAGATTCGTGCGCTCCAGCCCGCGCAGACCGGCGCGACGACCCTGGTCCCGATGGACTTACGCGACTTCGCCGCGATCGATCGGCTCGGAGAAGCGCTTTATCGCCGCTGGGGCCGG
Organism: uncultured Alphaproteobacteria bacterium; assembly: GCA_963749715.1. Taxonomy (GTDB): domain Bacteria; phylum Pseudomonadota; class Alphaproteobacteria; order Rhizobiales; family Beijerinckiaceae; genus Roseiarcus. The sequence continues at coordinate 403,071 of CAVVNR010000008.1, read as the reverse complement.
CTTGACGCTTTTGTCGGCAATGCAGGCGTTCTGGGCTTATTGTCCCCTCTCCACCAGTTCGACCCAAAGATGTGGGACGACGTCATGACGGTCAACGTGACCGCCAACTGGCGCCTCATCCGGTCGCTCGACCCGCTGCTGCGCCGCTCAGCCGCGGGCCGCGTCGCGTTCATAACCTCCAGCGTTGCGAGCCGCGCCGAACTGCGCGCCTATTGGGGCCCGTATGCGATATCGAAGGCGGCGCTGGACGCCCTCGCCCGCACCTACGCCGCCGAGACGCTCAACACATCGAACGTCCGTGTCATGCTGGTCAATCCGGGGCCGTTGCGAACCGCGATGCGCGCGACGGCCATGCCCGGCGAAGACCCGGCGATGCTGCGCGCGCCGGCAGAACTCGCCCCCAAGATTGTCGAGATCTGCTCGCCGGATTGGACCGAAACCGGCAAATTGTACGATTTTCCTTCGGATCGGATACTGCGGTTCCACGCCCCGGCCTGAACCGCCAATCCAGACAAGATTGGCCTTGCGGATTTCAAACCGCCTCGATATGAAGGCCGCTTCGTTCGCGTCCCGCCGGGGGCTGAACGGAGGGCTGTGCGCTCGCTTGAGGAGCGTGCGGCAGGACCTTGAAGCGCCCGTCCTCCCGTGTTCCCGCCTTCGAACGATCCGGTTCGAGCCTTTCCCGGGCTCGGGGGGCTCTGCGTGGGGCGCGACACTGAGAGTTGGAAAGGCATAAAATGGCTCTCTACGAGCACATCTTCCTGGCGCGTCAGGATGTCACCCCGCAGCAGGTCGAGACGCTGACGGAGCAGATCAAGTCGAAAATCGCCTCGCTCGGCGGCGCTGTCACCAAGGTAGAGCCTTGGGGACTGAAGTCGCTTGCGTTCCGCGTCAAGAAGAACCGCAAAGCGCATTTCACGCTGCTCAACATCGCCGCCCCCTCCGAGGCGGTGGTCGAGATGGAGCGCCTCCTGAGCATCAATGAAGACGTGATCCGCTACCTCACCATCCGCGTCGACGAACACGAAGCCGGCCCGTCGGCCATGTTGCGCAAGCGCGAAGACGGCGACCGCGACGAGCGTGGTTCACGCGGGCCGCGCGGCGACCGCCGACCGTGGCGACCGGGGCGACAGGCCCGAGCGGGGGGATCGTTCCGATCGTCCGCCGCGCCGCGCGCGCGATGAAGCAAATCTCGGAGTCAACTGATGGCCGTCGCTCCCCGCCGCCCGTTTTTCCGCCGCCGCAAGTCGTGCCCGTTTTCGGGCGCCAACGCGCCGAAGATTGACTACAAGGATACCCGGCTGCTGTCGCGCTACATCTCCGAGCGCGGCAAAATCGTGCCGTCGCGCATTACGGCCGTTAGCGCCGGCAAGCAACGCGAACTCGCTCAGGCGATCAAGCGCGCGCGATTCCTGGGCCTGCTGCCTTACGTGATCCGCTGAGGGCGTTCGGGGCAGTTTCGCCGCGCCTGGAGAATCGAATACCGCCGCGTTAGGCCGCGGCGGAAGTTGAAGGGGGGCGCGCTGCCCGTCCTTCTAACCGCAAACCAACGCGGGACAGCGCTCGTCATGTTGCATCGACTTATCATCGCGATTGGAGCGGGATGCGCCGCAGCGCTGCTCTTTGCGGTGAGCGCGCAGTCGAGCGCTCTGGCGATGGCGCTCGCCTATCTGGCGCCGTTGCCGATCATGATTGCGACGCTCGGTTGGGGGTTCGGCGCCGGAGCGATCGCGGGAGCGATTTCGGTCGCGACGCTCGCGCTATTGTCCGAGCCGCTGTCAGCGTTGCTGTTCGCCGCCTCCGTCGCTGGTCCAGCCTGGGCCTTGGCGGCGTTCGCGATTGCCCCGGTCGCGCGATATTTTGGCGCGCATGGGCCGGACGCTTCGGTCCGCGCCTCGGTCGGCGCCGTTGTCACGCTCGCGGCCTTGTTCGGCATTCTCGGCAGCGCGGCGGTTCTGACGACCGTGATCGTCGTGTACGGGGGTTATCAGGAAGGGGCGCGCCAGGTCGCGTCGGCCGTCGCCACCCTCGCCGCCGACGCCTTCGACGGCGCGTCAGATAACCTCACGGCCCGCGAATTCGCCGACGCGCTGGTGCGCTTTGGCCCTCCTTCGATCGCCGGCTCGACGCTGCTGATGTTGTGCGTGAACCTCTATGGCGCCGCTCGTTCCACCCAATTGTCGCATCGTCTGCCCCGGCCTTGGCCCGACCTGCCGACCTCGCTTGCCCTGCCGTGGCCGCTCGGCGTCGCCTTCCTCGCCTGCGCCGCCGCCGCCTACGCTCTGCCTGCTCCAGCCGCCCAGTATTTTTCGATTGGCGCGGGGGGACTCGGCGGCGCTCTGGGGCTGCAAGGGCTGGCGGTTGCGCATGCGCTGTCGCGCGGTCTCAAGATGAGGCCGCTGATGCTGGTCGCGCTCTACGCCTGCTGCGTTCTGCGAGCCAAATACACGCTTCCGGTTCTTGCGGGACTTGGCGTTGTCGACGGATTCCTCAGGCTGCGTTCGCGCGCAGCCCTGATTCCCACCCCCACTCCGACAGGACACAAATAGGAGACGAAGATGGACGTAATTTTGCTGGAGCGCGTCGGCAAGCTCGGACACATCGGCGATACGGTGCGCGTGAAGGACGGCTACGCGCGCAATTTTCTGTTGCCGCGCGGCAAGGCCTTGCGGGCGACCGAAGCCAACAAGAAAAAATTCGAGTCCCGGCGCGCCGATCTTGAGGCGCGCAACCACGAGCTCAAGCGCGGCGCAGGCGAGGTCTCGTCAAATCTCGAGGGGACCACGGTCGTCGTCATTCGCCAGGCTGGCGAGACCGGGCAGCTCTACGGCTCGGTGTCGGCGCGAGACATCGCCGAAGCGCTGAGCGCCGCCGGTCACCCGGTTCAGCGCGGCCACGTCGCGATCCAGCACCCGATCAAGGCCCTCGGCCTGCATCCGGTTCCGATCCACCTTCATCCCGAAGTTGAGACCAAGGTGACCGTCAATGTGGCGCGCTCCGCCGAGCAGGCCGAACGCCAGGCGAAGGGCGAGGACCTCACGGTGCGCGAGCAAACCTCGATGGATGACCTCGGGCTCGAAGTCGGAAAGGCGCTAGCGGAGGCCGGCCCGGGCGAGAGCCTTGGCCGGGAGTAGGCGGCCAAGGTTGGCGGCCACCTTGCTCGCGACGAGCCGTTAGCGGGAGGCGCCAAACCCGGTGCGGCGTTCGTCGCCCGGCGACCTCACGCAAATCGAAATTCGCTTACGTGCCGGTACTCATCGTCCGGCCATAGCACGCAATCGGTGAAATGCCTCCGGTTGGGCGAATCGGGAAAGGCTTGCGGTTCGAGGCAGAGACCTGCATGCGCGCCGTAATGCGCGCCGCCTAATCCAGGCGCCGGACAGTTGAGCTTCGCCGAATCGTAGAACTGAACGCCGGGTTCGGTGCTGAACAGAGTCATCGTCAGACCGTTCAGGGGCGAGCGCACCACCGCGATCGGCGCGAGACCCTCGGCGTCGGGTTGGCGAACGGCGACGAAATTCGTGTCGAATGTGGTCCCGCTCGGCTCGCGCACCGGACGGGCGGCGCGAAAGTCGTAGGGCGTTCCGGCCACGGCGCGAATCTCGCCAGTCGGGATCAACTCGGCGTCGGCGGGCGTGTAAAAGTCGGCGAACAGCGTCACCTCATGATCAAGAATGTCGCGCGAGCCGTCGAGGTTGAAATACGAATGCTGGGTAAGATTGACGATGGTCGGACGGTCTGAGACCGCCGAGAGCTCGACCCTGAGCGTCGCTGGCTCAAGGAGTTGGTAGTGGCAGGTCGCGGCGAGCGCGCCGGGAAAGCCGGCGTCGCCGTCTGGGGATTCGAGCGTGAGCGTGACCGACGTCGCGTCATGCGCGCCGAGCTTCCAAAGCCGGCGGCCGAACCCTTTCGGGCCGCCGTGCAGCGTATGCTTGTCGCCGGGCTTGCGGTCGAGCTGATAGGCGACCCCGTCGAGGACGAATCGGCCGTTCGCGATCCGGTTGGCGAAGCGCCCCGGCACGGCGCCGAAACTCGGCGAATAGGCGACATAGTCGCTCAGCGTGTTCAGGCCGAGCGTGACGCGCTGCGGCCCGCGCGAGCTCGGGACGACGAGTTCGCGGACGACCGCGCCCCAGGTGAGTATCTTCGCGCTCGCCCCTGCCCTGGACCCGATTGTGACCTCGAACGCCGGCGCTCCGTCGATCTCGCCGAAAACATGTGCGCTCACTTCGCCCACTCCAATTGCGGCGCGTCCCGCGGGTCGCGCTCCAACCTCTCATCCCACGACTTCGCCTGGCCCGTCCACGCGATTGAATTCGACGCGGATCGAGGCGAAGACTTGGCGAAACATCGCTGCCGTCAGCACGCCGGTGTTGGTGTTGTAGCGCGAGCAGTGATAGCTGTCGAAGAGGGCGAGGCCAATTCGCCCCAGCGCATGCCGAGCCCCGTGGGCGAAGGGAAATTTCGCCGGGCTGAGGTCGATCGCGCGCAGCGCGCTCTCATGGGCGATCCGGCCGAGCGCGAGCAGTATCCGCAATCGCGGCAGGGAGGAGATCGCCGGCGTCAGATACCGGCGGCAGGTCGCGATTTCTTTTGGGGTGGGCTTGTTCTGCGGCGGGACACAACGGACGGCGTTGACGATCGCGCAATCTACCAGCCTGAGCCCGTCGTCCGGCCGGCGATCATAGGTCCCTGAGGCGAAGCCGTAGTCGATCAGCGTGCGATAAAGAAGCTCCCCGGCGTGGTCCCCGGTGAAGGGTCGCCCGGTGCGGTTGGCGCCGCGCAATCCCGGCGCCAGTCCGACAATCAGCAGGCGCGCGTCCGACTCGCCGAACGAGGCCACCGGAGCATTCGACCACTCCGGGTGCTCGGCCCGGTTTACGGTGCGGTACGCGGCGAGGCGGGGACAATCCGCACAGCCGGGCTCCGGGCCGACATCGAAGGCCACGACCCGTGGCCTCGCGACCTACTCGCGCAATTCTTCGGCCGGCTGTTGGATCGGCCCATACGACTGGGCGCGGCGATGATCGACAGGGCGCGCGGGCCGCTCGCCCGGATCGCGCCCGATCCGCGGGATAAGATGGACGAGATCGATAAACTCATCCGCCTGACGGCGCAGCTCGTCGGCCACCATCGGCGGCTGGGTGGAAATCGTCGATACGACGGCGACCCGGACGCCCTTGCGCTGGATCGATTCGACCAGCGACCGGAAGTCGCCGTCGCCGGAGAACAGGACCATCAGGTCCAGATGCGGCGCCATGTCCATGGCGTTCACCGCGAGTTCGATATCCATGTTGCCCTTGATTTTGCGGCGTCCGGTCGAGTCGACGAACTCCTTCGTGGGTTTCGTCACGACCGAATAGCCATTGTAGTCAAGCCAGTCGACCAGTGGGCGGACCGACGAATATTCTTGATCGTCGACCAGAGCGGTGTAATAGAACGCTCGAATTAGACGGCCCTTTGCCTGGAATTCTCTCAGAAGCCGTTTATAGTCTATGTCGAACCCGAGAGCTTTGGCGCTTGCGTAGAGATTTGCCCCATCAATAAATAAGGCGATCCGTTCCAATGATGACATATTGAGGTTCTTTTCGCGTTTCAGTTATTACCATAAGGCGGCTGTCTATAGACTTTGTCGAGCAGCCGCAGCACATGACATTTTTATGAAACCATGATCAAGCCTGAAATTGGACTATAGGCGCATATCTTCGCGGCTTGCGATGCGTCCCAGCCCGCGACCGCCCCAAGCAGCCGCCACAAGCAACGGCGCGAGCAATAAGTATATAGTACGGACTTGGCCCAAAATCCAAGGGCTCCGGCTTCAAATTTTCGTTGTTCTCGCGTGGGCTACGGGTCGCCGGGGGCCGCGAGGATTGACGGGGCGTCGCCGCAAGCGTTTGTTGTGATTGATCGACCGCCCAAACGGCGCGGCGCGACCTGTTCCGCCCCTGCTCGGGGCCGATTCCATCTGGGGAGGAGTGATGAAACTCGTGCGATATGGCAGGGCGGGCAAGGAAAGGCCGGCGCTCGTCGACCGGACCGGCAAGCTCAGGGACCTCAGCGAGGTGGTGGCGGACATCGACGCGGACACGCTCGCTCCACGCGTGCTCGCGCGCCTAGCCAAGCTCAAGCCGGACACCCTGCCCGCGGTGCGCGGGGCGCCTCGGATCGGGCCGTGTCTGCGGCGGGTCGGCAATTTCGTCGCGGTCGGGCTCAACTATGCCGATCATGCAGCCGAGTTGGGCATGTCGGTCCCCAAGGAGCCGGTGCTGTTCACCAAGGCGCCCTCCTGCGTCATCGGCCCGAACGACGACGTCGTGATCCCGAGGGGATCGAAAAAGACCGACTGGGAGGCGGAGCTTGCGATCGTGATCGGCACGCGCGCGAGCTATGTCAACGAGGACAGGGCCCTCGCCCACGTCGCCGGCTATTGCATCTGCAACGACGTCTCGGAGCGCGAGTTTCAGCTTGAACGGTCCGGCCAGTGGGTGAAGGGCAAGAGCGCCCCCACCTTCGGCCCGCTTGGGCCGTGGCTGGTCACGCCGGACGAGATTAAGGACGTGCAGGCGCTCGACATCTGGCTCGACGTCAATGGCGAGCGGATGCAGACCGGATCGACCGCGACCATGGTGTTCGGGGTGAAAACGCTCATCTCCTATATCTCGCAGTTCATGATCCTCGAGCCGGGGGACGTCATCACGACCGGCACGCCGCCCGGCGTCGGCCAGGGCAAGAAGCCGCCGCGGTTCTTGAAGGCCGGCGACACGATGGCGCTCGGGATCGACGGGCTCGGACGTCAGGCCCAGCGCGTCGTCGCGTGGAAGGCCGATTGAGCTGAAAGCAATGATACGCCTGCGGTCGTGGACGGGCGTCGTCTTCGCCGCCCTCTACGCGCTGGCGTTTCTTGCCCTCTACGTCGACTATTTGATGCGCGCGGGAACGTGGTTCGCCGACCTTCCGCTGTCGCTCGCCGCCCTGCCCTTCACGCTCGTCATGCGGGCGCTAGACGGCGGGTCTTACGCGTTCGGCGGAGATATGACCGGGAGGGTCGTCGCCGCGGGCGTCTTTGGCGTCGGGCTCGCTTATCTCGCGGGCCTCGTTCTGGAGGGCGCCATTCGCGCTCTCGGCCGTTGGCTGTTCGGGGCGCGCGCGCTCAGACCTTAAATCCGGCCCCGGCGCTCTCATCGGCCCAGCATCAGCATGAGGTTCTGCGCCGCCGCGCCCGAGGCGCCCTTGCCGAGATTGTCGAACTTGGCGACCAGCAGCGCCTGGCGGCGCGCCTCGCTGGCGAACACGTGGATCTCGATGTCGTTCGTGCCGTTGAGCGATTCCGGCTCGATCCGCGCGGCGGCGCCGCTCTCCATGACGCGGAAATGCTTCTGGCGGCGATAGTGCTTCTTGAATGCAGCGGCAAGGTCGGCCGCCGTCGGCTTGCCAGGGAGCGCGTCGAGGTGCAAGGGCGCGCTGACCAGCATGCCCTGGCGGAAATTGCCGACCGAGGGGGCGAAGATCGGCCGCGCCGTGAGACCCGAATAGCGCTGGATTTCGGGCATGTGCTTGTGCTCGAGCGCAAGCCCATAGAGCTCGAACGCCGGCGCGCGGCCGCTCTCGTAGGCCTCGATCATCGACTTGCCCCCGCCCGAATAGCCGCTGACCGAGCCGATCGAGACCGGCGCGTCCTTGGGCAGGAGCCCGGCGTCGGTCAGCGGACGCAGAAGCGCGATCGCGCCGGTCGCGTGACAGCCGGGATTGCTGACCTTTTTGGCGGCAGCGACCGCCTCCGACTGCCCCGCGGCGAGTTCGGGAAAGCCGTAGGTCCAGCCCGGCGCGACGCGATGGGCGGAAGAGGCGTCGATCACCCGCGGCGCGTCGGCGCCCATCCCGTCGATGAGATGGACCGCCTCTTTCGCCGCCTCGTCCGGCAGGCAAAGGATGACGACATCGACTTCGCCATAGAGCTTCTGCTTGGCGGCCTTATCCTTGCGCGCCTCGGGCGGAAGGCTCACGAGCTCGATGCCGGACAAGCCCGCGAGCTTGTCCCTGATCTGCAGGCCGGTGGTGCCCGCTTCGCCGTCGATGAAGATTTTCGCCGCCATGATCGCCTCGCCAAATCCGAAAGCCGAAAGATAAGTCGCGCTCGCGCGCGAACTCGCGCCTATTTCAGCGTCGTCGGAGTTGGATGGATGAGCGGGCGGTCATGAGACGCGTCTTTCGTACAAACGGCCGTCATGGTCAAGACGGGATGCCGGTCCGAACTTATGCAGTCAGGGGACGATGGCCGCCTTGAAGACAACAGCCGGTTCGCTCGTCTTGCGGTTCGCGGGGTCGGAGAAGAAAGCGTAATAACCGGGCGGACGAAATGCGCGCCATAGAAAGGATTGTCGTAGGCGCCGCTCGCGAGTCCATATCCGAAGCCGTGCTTCGACAGTTGCGGGAAGGCGGCGCGGACAAGGTTGTCGACCGGATAGCCCTCGTTGCCGGGATCGCCGTCCCGGGCGGCTGAAGGCCGGCGATCGCGACGCCGTTCGCCTGCCCGGCGAGCGCGGTGATCTCGTAGAAGCCGTCGGCGTCCGGCGTGTCTTTGGTCGTGAAGGAGCCTGAGGCCGACACGCCCACGCCCTCGTAGCTCCAGCGCCATTCGAGCGCCTCCGCGCGACCCGCAACGAGAGCCGCGCCGATCAGGAGCAAGACCAGTCTCAAGCCAATCCCCAGCCCGCTAGAACGCCTCGCCATTGAACTGATCCGGCCCGCGCTGCTCTCTTGACAGGACCCCATAGAAATCTCCGCCACGAACTGAAAAAACAGAAAACGAAATTTGCTCGCGGCCATCGCGCCGAATCTCGAACTTCGAACTTACACAAAAACTAACCTAGCATGAGGAGTTTCTTTCTGTAAAGAAAAACACAAACGACCTTGAAACCATTGCGGATTCAGGCCCCTTTCGGCAGCTTCAGGAGCGGAAAAGCGATCTCCGGGCCGAGGAAAAAGCCGCCGGAGCGCCATAGGAAGGCGCTCGCGAACAGGGAGTTTTTGATCCACAACAGGCAGATTTTTGCTCGATAACAGGGAGATTTATTTCAGGAACAGGGAGAATATTGGCATACAGGCAGCGCCCCGGCTGCGACCGCAAAAACGCTGGAAGGTGGACATACAGCCGTCCCCGCCGTATGGATTCCCATATGAAGACGACGCTCAATATGGACGAAACGGTCCTCGCGAGCTCAGGCGTCAGGCAGCGCGTCAAGGGCGAACGACGTCGGATCTGGTCGAGACCGCTTTGCGGAATTTCTTCAACTCCCAGAGGAAACCGGCCGAGTTCGCGCCGCTCCCGACCTTCCATGGTGGCGGCGCTCTGGTCGACATCGCTGATCGGGAGGCCCTGTATCAGGCGATGGAAGGTCGTTAGCGGTGCTCGTCGTCGACGCCAACATCCTCGTCTACACCGCAGACGCGGATTCAGATCGGCATGGCAAGTGCAGCGAGTGGATCGAGCGGCGACGACGCCGGCCCGACGCATGGTACGTGACCTGGTCCATCTTGTATGAATTCATGCGGGTGAGGACGCACCCCCGCATCTCGCGGAAGCCTTGGAATGCAAGGCAGGCGATGGCGTTCCTCTCTGCCCTCCTGGCCTCGCCGGGGCTCGGCGTTTTGGTTGCGACCGAGCGGCACGCCGACGTTGCAGCGCAGGTCGTCGGCGAACTTCCCTGGCTTGCGGGCAATCTGGTCCATGACGCCCACACAGCTCAGCGCTTGGAGAACTGGAAGCTCGCGCGCGCCTTGCGGTGCCCGTACTTCTTGCGCTCGACCACGCGCGAATTGCGGGTGAGGAACCCTTCCTTCTTGAGCGCGGGTCTGAGGTCCGGCTCGAAATGGGTCAGCGCCTTGGCGAGGCCGTGGCGCACCGCCCCCGCCTGCCCGGAAAGGCCGCCGCCGGTCACGGTCACGGTCAGGTCGTACTGGGTGATGCGGTTCACGACAACCAGCGGCTGGCTCAGGATCATCCGCAGGACGGGCCGGGCGAAATATTGATCGAGCGGCTTGCCGTTGACGGTCGCCAAGCCCCTGCCCGGCTTGATCCAGACGCGCGCCACCGCGTTCTTGCGTTTTCCGGTCGCGTAGGCGCGGCCGAGCTTGTCGAGCTTCTGGACATGGATCGGCGCCTCGGCGGGCGCGGGCGCGGCGGCCGACCCTTTGAGGTCGGCGAGGGATGCGAGGATCTCAGCCATGGATTTCAGCGCTCCGGCTGTTCTTGGGGTTGAGTTTGGCGACGTCGAGCACGGTCGGCGATTGGGCGGCGTGCGGGTGGTCCGGGCCTTTGTAGACGCGCAGGTTGCCGAGCTGCTTCTTGCCCAACGGTCCGCGCGGAAGCATGCGCTCGACCGCCTTCTCGACGATACGCTCGGGGAACTTGCCCTCGAGGATCGACTTGGCCGAGCGCTCCTTGATGCCGCCGATATAGCCCGAGTAGTGGTAGTAGACCTTGTCGTCGCGCTTCCGCCCGGTGAACACCACCTTCTCGGCGTTGACCACGATCACGTTGTCGCCGTCGTCGACATGGGGGGTGAAGCTCGGCTTGTGCTTGCCGCGAAGCCGCATCGCGACGATCGAAGCGAGGCGGCCGACGACGAGGCCCTCGGCGTCGATGAGAAGCCACTTCTTCTCGACCTCGGCGGTCTTGGTCGAATGGGTTTTGCCGAACATGACATAAGTCCGCTTGGTTTCAGTCGGCGGGCTTCTAGCCGCGCCAAGCGCTAGTTGTCAACGGCCGAGCTGCCGGAATCGCCAAGAAATCTGCTCGTTCCATGGATGCGGTATCATGATACCGCACACGGGATGCGTCCGGCCGCGGTCATGGCGCCGCGTCCTCGCCGCGCGCCGGGATCGAATAGGTCCCGGTCGCGTGGGCGACCATCTCGCTCTCTCCTGCCGAGTAGATCGCCACCTCGCCGACCGCGAGCCGCTTGCCGAGCTTGATCAGCCTGGCCTCGCCGATCAGGTCGGCGGGCGCCGGCTTGCGCAGGAAATTGATCGAGACATTGGTGGTCACCGCATGCGCGACGCGCCCGGCCTCGCCCAGGATCGCGACATAGAGCGCGACGTCGCAGAGCGCGAACATGGCGGGCCCGGAGATCGTCCCGCCATATCTCAGGTGTCTCGGATGATGCACGAGACGCAGCGTCGCCGCCATCGGCGCGAGGCCCTCGATCCGAAAGTCGCCGCGCTTCCAGACCTCCGGGAAGATCTCGACCAGATAGGCGTGCAATTCCTCGATCGTGAACGGGCGCGGTCCCTTGTGCTGGGTCATTGCGATTTTCGCCGCTCCGTCAACCACGTCATCGCCTGTTCGGGTCGCCAATTCAGCCCTCCTCCACCTGATCGCAAAGCCAGAGCCAAATATAGCCAAGCCACCGCAAGCCCAAGCAAGATTCGGCAAAGCCCGGCAAAGGAAAAGGCTTGGCTTCCCTTGGATCGCCTTCGCCGAAATCAGTCCTTTCAGAGGGTTGCGCCGACCCCCAGGGGCAAAAAATCTTTTCGCGCTCCGCCCGCGCCCGATTGGCCCGATGGACGAGGCTGGCGAAAGGAGGCGAAGCGATGGAGCCATGCTGCATGATCCTGAGAACGCCAACAGCATTAGCACAACTTCTGATAAAAAGAAATCACAAACTCAAGCCGCGTTCCCAGGCGCGATCCACATCGCTCGTGGCCTACATCAATATTTCCGGAGACCCAGCAGACAACGCTCCGATTTTTTTGGATCGCGCGAGCCGGTGGCCGCCGGCGCGACGCCATACCGCTCAGTCGCTCCCTGCCGACACCGAGCAGGCGCTCCGGCGATTGGGCAACAAAAAGCTCCGCGCCGGGAGGGCCAAGCGCGGAGCAAAGCCGCGGTGCGGTTGGCCTCGGCGGTCAATGTCCGAGACGCGCGACTTCCGTAACGTTTGCAGCGGCGAATGGCCTCGCGCCATTCGACAAAAATGCGGAGCTCCGCTATTTCCGTTGAGGAAGCGGGCTACGTCGAAGCCGCCGGGGCCGACATGGCGTCATGGCGGCCTCGGACCGAGACGGCGGATGAGGGAACCAAAAGACCCCGAATAGATTATTGGCTGGAGTGTTTGTTGACAGGGGAGCTGCAACCAATTACATGACGGGTAAGATGAATTACGTCAATGACCGTCGCGGCGGACGAAGGCGCGACGAGCGCTCGGCGGAGGAAGGCTTTTGGGAGTCGCCCAGGCTTCCGCCCGTCGAGGAGCGAACGGGCCGCGATCAGGCCCTGCTCGACCAGGGACTGCGCCTCAACCGAGCCTTTGTCAGCATCAAAGATCCTCTCGTCCGCGAGGCCATCATCAATCTCGTGGTCGACGCCGCGAGAAACCAAAACGGCGCGGAACTCCCCCTCCCGGCCGGGCGCCGCCCAAAGAACGCTGCGCCCGAAGGGGATTGAGCGTACGCCTTCGCCGAGCCGCGAAAACGCTCTCGCCTCAACCGCCCCCCAACCTGCCGATCGCGGCCGTGCGCGGCGGGGCAAGAGACCCCCCGATCCATAGGCCAGTCGAGCGCGGCGACATCCTGGCCGGCGTGCTATAGGTCGGCCCATTGCGTTCGGTTGGCGGCGGGAGACCCAATGTCCGCGTCGTTCACGGTGTTCGTATGCAGCACCTTCGACGACCTCGTCGAGGAGCGCGACGGGGTGCTCGACGCCATTTGCCGCGTCCAGCAGCGGCACAATGCGATGGAGTTCTTCGGAGCGCGTGCCGAGCGGCCGATCGAGGTCTGTCTCGACGAGGTTCGCAAAAGCGACCTCATTGTCGTCATCGTCGGGCTCAAATACGGCAGCCTTCCCCCGGGGCTGGCTATCTCCTACTCGCAGGCCGAATACGAGGAGGGCGACAGGCACGGAAAGCCTTGCCTCGTCTATTTGCGCGATGACACGTTCCGATCCTGGCGAAATATGTCGAGCGCGACCCGGACAAGCTGAAATTGCTGGACGCATGGAAGCAGAGGCTGAATGCAAGGATCACCGTCGCCAAGTTCGAGGATTGGCCGCGGCGCGCGGTGCAGGTCGCCGCGCGCTCGAAATTCGTCGAAATTGAATTCCCGCTACGCGCAAGACGAAACGGCGCGCCGCGGCGCAGCCGCTGGCGGCGCTCATTGATGAATGCTTACGACTTGGCGGCAGGGCACCGGATCTCGTGCTCATCGAACCGCAGTCGATCCCGGACACGGTTACGTGGTTACACCTTGCCACTCACGATCGATACGAGATCGGCAACGGCTATGCCCACGTCGGATTGATTGGACGAGACAAGGCCAACCCGAACGCCATCATCGATCGCGATGTTTCGGGGCTTATCCGCCCGGCCAAGGACGCACACGGAGTCCGACAGTTTCGGGGGACAATCTCGCGGCCTACTGGCCCGACCGCGGAGCGAGCGGTTGCCCGTTATTCCGTCGAGGGTGGCGAGCAGCTCGTAGGGGTTCTCTCTTTGTCTGAAGTTGGCGCGAATGAAGGCAAAAGCACGCTTCATGAAGCCGCGATCGTTCCCGGCTACGACGATCCGCCTTCACCTTGAGCGTGCCGAATTCCATCGAACCGCGCCCCGGCTGGCGGTGAGTCGGAGGACGCGCAGCATTTTTCGAGACTTTGAAGCGCAGGGCGTGCCGGAGCTCGGATGCCCGACATCCGAAGAGTCGTCGCAAGAGGCGCGCGCGCTGCGCGAACAGATCCCGCGACCTAACGCGCGGCACTTTTGCGGTGATCGGCGCGGCGCGCGGCAAATTGACCGGCTGGATCTTGTCTACGCGACCGCCTTCGACTCAGATCGCCGAAGACGCCATGATCGCCGAAGAGGCTCGTCCGGCGGCAACGCATTGTTCCGCTCCTGCTGAAAAGGCGGCGGTCGCGCGGATCGGCTACGATTACGAAACCGCGAAGTCGACGCTGCGGCGGCTCCTCGAACTCGAACCGGATCGGTCTGGACGTGGATCGACCTCGGCGACCTCTGCGTGACGACCGGCGCGTTCGATCTGGCGATGCGAGGCCCACCGCGGCGCCCTCGCCGCGGCCCAGCGACTGCTTAGCCGCCGAAAAACGCCGGCGCGATCGCGATCTCTCGGTGTCTTATGATAGGGTCGGCGACGTGCAGGTCGCGCAGGGCGACCTCGCCGGCGCGCTGACCTCCTACCGCGACAGCCTGGCGATCAGAGACCGGCTGGCGAAATCCGATCCCGGCAACGCCGGCTGGCAGCGCGATCTCTCGGTGTCGTACAACAAGGTCGGCGACGTGCAGGTCGCGCAGGGCGACCTCGCCGGCGCGCTGAACATCCTACCGCGACAGCCTCGCGATTGCCGACCGGCTGGCGAAATCCGATCCCGGCAACGCCGGCTGGCAGCGCGATCTCTCGGTGTCGTACAACAAGGTCGGCGACGTGCAGGTCGCGCAGGGCGACCTCGCCGGCGGCGCTGACCTCCTACCGCGACAGCCTGGCGATCGCCGACCGGCTGGCGAAATCCGATCCCGGCAATACCGGCTGGCAGCGCGATCTCTCGGTGTCTTTCAACAAGGTCGGCGACGTGCAGGTCGCGCAGGGCGACCTCGCCGGCGGCGCTGACCTCCTACCGCGACAGCCTGGCGATCGCCGACCGTCTGGCGAAATCCGATCCCGGCAATGCCGGCTGGCAGCGCGATCTCTCGGTGTCGTACATCAAGGTCGGCGACGTGCAGGTCGCGCAGGGCGACCTCGCCGGCGGCGCTGAACATCCTACCGCGACAGCCTCGCGATCACCGACCGGCTGGCGAAATCCGACCCCGGCAATGCCGGCTGGCAGCGCGATCTCTCGGTGTCGTATGACAAGGTCGGCGACGTGCAGGTCGGCGCAGGGCGACCTCGCCGACGCGCTGAAATCCTACCGCGACAGCCTGGCGATCGCCGACCGGCTGGCGAATTCCGATCCCGGCAATGCCGGCTGGCAGCGCGATCTCTCGGTGTCGTTTGACAAGGTCGGCGACGTGCTGGTCGCGCAGGGCAACCTCGCCGGGGCGCTGAAATCCTTTTCCGACAGCCTCGCGATCGCCGACCGGCTGGCGAAATCCGATCCCGGCAACGCCGGCTGGCAGCGCGATCTCTCGGTGTCGTTCAATAAGGTCGGCGACGTGCAGGTCGCGCAGGGCGACCTCGCCGGCGCGCTGACCTCCTACCGCGACAGCCTGGCGATCAGGGACCGGCTGGCGAAATCCGATCCCGGCAACGCCGGCTGGCAGCGCGATCTCTCGGTGTCGTTCAACAAGGTCGGCGACGTGCAGGTCGCGCAGGGCGACCTCGCCGGCGCGCTGACCTCCTACCGCGACAGCCTGGCGATCAGCGATCGGCTGGCGAAATCCGATCCGGGCAACGCCGGCTGGCAGCGCGATCTCTCGGTGTCGTACATCAAGGTCGGCGACGTGCAGGTCGCGCAGGGCGACCTCGCCGGCGCGCTGAAATCCTACCGCGACAGCCTGGCGATCAGCAGACCGGCTGGCGAATCCGATCCCGGCAACGCCGGCTGGCAGCGCGATCTCTCGGTGTCTTACGATAAGGTCGGCGACGTGCAGGTCGCGCAGGGCGACCTCGCCGGCGCGCTGACCTCCTACCGCGACAGCCTGGCGATCAGAGACCGGCTGGCGAAATCCGATCCCGGCAATACCGGAATGGCAGCGCGATCTCTCGGTGTCTTATGAAAAGGTCGGCGACGTGCAGGTCGCGCAGGGCGACCTCGCCGGCGCGCTGACCTCCTACCGCGACAGCCTGGCGATCAGGGACCGGCTGGCGAAATCCGATCCCGGCAACGCCGGCTGGCAGCGCGATCTCTCGGTGTCTTACAATAAGGTCGGCGACGTGCAGGTCGCGCAGGGCGACCTCGCCGGCGCGCTGACCTCCTATCGCGACAGCCTGGCGATCAGGAGACCGGCTGGCGAAATCCGATCCCGGCAATACCGGAATGGCAGCGCGATCTCTCGGTGTCTTACAATAAGGTCGGCGACGTGCAGGTCGCGCAGGGCGACCTCGCCGGCGCGCTGACCTCCTACCGCGACAGCCTCGCGATTGTTGACCGCCTGGCGAAATCCGATCCCGGCAACGCCGGCTGGCAGCGCGATCTCTCGGTGTCTTACAATAAGGTCGGCGACGTGCAGGTCGCGCAGGGCGACCTCGCCGGGGCGCTGAAATCCTACCGCGACAGCCTCGCGATCAGCGACCGGCTGGCGAAATCCGATCCCGGCAACGCCGGCTGGCAGCGCGATCTCTCGGTGTCTTACAATAAGGTCGGCGACGTGCTGGTCGCGCACGGCGACCTCGCCGGCGCGCTGAAATCCTTTTCCGACAGCCTAGCGATCAGCGGACCGGCTGGCGAAATCCGATCCCGGCAACGCCGGCTGGCAGCGCGATCTTTCGGTGAGTTATGCCAAGCTCGCCAGTGTTTACCGCAAGTCCAAAGAGACGAAGAACGCGCGCGAGGCGTTGACCTCGGGCCGCGCGATCATCGCGAGACTGGTCGAGGAGCACCCCGATTGGACGGAATGGAAGCGGGACTTGGCGTGGTTCGATGCGCAGATTGCGGAGCTGGGCGAGGCGGCGAGAGAAGCGCCGAAGCCATGATGCGTTTCATGAGGATGCGAGGCGCACCCCCTCCACCACGGCTCACGCGTGGTCCCCCTCCCCCGCCGCTTCGCGGCATGGGAGGAAAGCGCCGCTGCCGGCCTCATCCTCCCCCATGAAATGGGGGAGGGGGACCGCCCAAAGGGCGGTGGAGGGGGTGGCGCCGCCAGAGTGGTTGGGAGTTACTTCGTGACCCATTTCCGCGGCCAACCCACCGGTAACTCCCAAGGTCTGCGGCCCAGGCCCGGCAATTCCATTCCCCTTATCCTGAGCCGCGATGCGAAGCGTCGCGCGTCGAAGAGCCTGCCCCGAGCCTGCCGAGGGGATGGTCCAGAAGGAGACGCCGTTCGCGCGCTCTGGAGCGTCCTTCGAGACGCGTCGCCTCCGGCGACCCCCCTCAGGACGAGGGGTGGTGGGGCGCTCCCTGTTGGCCCTCATGTTCCCGCCTGACCTTCTCGCCCGCGCCGCCGCGCTCATCGCCCGCTACCGCGCCGCGGGGCTGATGGCGGCGACGGCGGAATCGTGCACCGGCGGGCTGATCGCCGGGCTGCTGACCGAGATTCCCGGCTCGTCGAACGTGCTCGAGCGCGGCTTTGTCGTCTATTCCAACGCGGCCAAGGAGGAGCTGCTCGGCGTTCCGGCCGAGACGCTCGAACGGCATGGCGCGGTCAGCGAAGAGACGGCGCGGGCGATGGCCGAGGGGCGCTTGAGGCCTCGCGCGCCGACGTCGCGGTCAGCGTCACCGGCGTCGCCGGGCCGGACGGCGGAACGGCGGCGAAGCCGGTCGGCCTCGTCCATTTCGCCTGCGCGAGGCGCGGGGCGGCGACGGTCGCGCGGGAGGAGCGGTTCGGCGACATCGGCCGCGACGCCGTGCGCCTCGCCTCGGTCAGGGTCGGGCTCGATCTGCTGGAGGCGGCGGTCGGGTAGGCGCGAGCGCCGCGCTCCGAACGCGCTTACCGCGAACGCGCGGCGTTCTTGGTTGTTTAAGCGCTTTATGCGACTCAACGCGTAAACTATCTGATTTTTGACTTTGTGAAGTCTGCCGTGGTCGATCCGCCGGTTGGGAGCGGGCCGGTCCGTCGCCGCGAAAGTTCATCGTTGGCAGGAACGTCCGCCGCCCCTTGCCGTTTCTATGCACTGGGCGGCGCGGATCGAAGGATGAAACCCATGACTGCTTTCACCCGGACTGCCTGTGTGCTTGTTCTCGGCTGCGGCCTGGCCGGGTCGGCGCTGGCGGCGATGGACTCGGCCCAGAACGCCGGGGCCCGCAAGCGCCAGCGCATCTCAGCCAGAGACTGCGCGACGACCTCGCCAGGGCTGGATTTACCGACATCACCATCATGCCCTCGTCCTTCCTGGTCCGGGCCAGGGATTCGCAAGGCAATCCGGTGATGATGGTCATCAACCCGGATTCCCTGACCGAGGTGACGGAACAAACGAGCGAGCACTCGGAAGCGCCCCTCTCAGGCGCAATCAAAGGCGACCCGAACAGCCGGATCCCCTCGCCCGCTCCCAAGCAGTGAGCCAGGGCAAGATGCGTTTGGATGGAATTGTCATCGCGAGGAGCGAAGCGACGCAGCGATCCAGGAGTTGCCGGACGCCCGGCGTTCCCCTGGATTGCTTCGCTGCGCTCGCAATGACGACCCTGGTTCGAGCAAACCGCTCGTGCTTCTAAGGGCGCCTCGCGCCGCGCTCCGGCCCAACCCGAAATTTACGTGCGCCCATAGACCTTGTCGGCGCGCTGTTCGAAGGCGCGGGCGAATTTGCGGAACGCGGCGTCGAACATCGAGCCCATGAGCGCCCCGAGCGTGCGGCTCCTGAACTCGTAGTCGATGAAGAAACCGACGCGCGAGCCGTCCTCCTCGACCTCGTCCCTGAAGGTCCAGATGTTTTCGAGATGGCTGAACGGCCCGTCGATATATTCGACCCTGACCTTGAGGCGAGGCTTGTCGAGCTTGACCCGGCTGGTGAAGGTCTCGCTGATCACCTTGTAGCCGACGGTCATGTCGGCGACGAGCGTTTCGCGGCCGCCGCCATCCCCTTCCGGCGGCTCACCCTCAGCGACTTGCAGAGGGGAACGAATTCCGGATAGCGCTCGACGTCGGCGACGAGATCGAACATCTCCAGGCCCGGTGGCGAACCCGGCGCTCGTCGCGGAAGGAGGGCAAGGGTCGCAGACCTCCGCGCCCGGGTGGGGCCAGGGCTTTAGGGTTTGGGTTGAGGCGCGGGCGCCGCCGGAGCGGGCGCGGCCGGTGCGGGCGCGGACGGCGCGCCCCTGGCCTTCCATCTGCTTCAACTGATCGAGGATGTTGCCGGGCGAGATCGGCGCCGGCGCGGTCTGCCCGGCGGGCGCGGTCGGCCTTTCCGAGGATCGAGTGCGGCGCGCGGCTCCAGCTCGCCGATGATCGACATCAGGAGCGAGGTGGCGAAGAACAACGCGCCCAGGACCGCGGTCGCGCGGGACAGCGCATTCGCCTGGCCGCGGCCGGTCATGAAGCTGCCGGTTCCCCCCCCCGCGCCGAGCGCTCCGCCTTCGGAGCGCTGCAGGAGCACCACGGCGATCAGCGCGACGACGATGAGAATGTGGATGACGATCAGAACGGATTGCATGGAGGTCTCGAACGGGCGGACCGCCGGCGCCCGGGGCCGGCGTCCTCAAAAGGTGGCGCGCTCCTATCATGGCGCAAGGGGGGCGTCCATCGATTGGTCCTGTCCCTCAGCGATAATGCGCGGCGATGGCCAAAAAATCGGCCGCTTTCAGGCTCGCGCCCCCGACCAGCGCCCCGTCGACATTGTCGAGGGTCAAAAGCCCATGGCAATTGGCGGGGTTGACCGACCCGCCATAGAGAAGGCGGGTTTTCGCGGCCGACGGGCCGCCGACCTCGGCGAGCAGCGCCCGAATCCCGTTGTGAATCACGGCGACATCCCGCGGCGTCGGCGTGAGGCCGGTGCCGATCGCCCACACCGGTTCGTAGGCGATCACTATTGTTTCACTCGTCGCCCCCCGCGGCAGGGACCCTCGCAGCTGGCGGATAACGACGGCCGCCTGCTGGCCTGCTTCACGTTCGGCTCGCGTTTCGCCCACGCAGACGATGGCGTCAGACCCGCCTTCATCGCGGCTTCCGCCTTGGCGCGCACGAGCGCGTCGGTCTCGTGATGGTGGGTTCGCCGTTCGGAATGGCCGACGATGACATAAGCAGCGCCCGCGTCCTTGAGCATGGGGGCCGATATGTCGCCGGTGAAAGCGCCGCTCGGCTCAGGGCTGCAGTCCTGGGCGCCGAGCGCGAGCCGGCTCCCCCTGAGCTTCGAGGCGGCCTGAGCAAGCAGCGTCGCAGGCGGGCAGACGGCGAGCTCCGCCACGCCGGCTTCGCCAGCGTCCGCCGCCCGGCGCATCGCCTCGATTTCGACCAGCGACCCCGAGAGCCCGTTCATTTTCCAATTGCCGGCGACGAACGGGCGCACGTCAGGGGTCATTTCGAGCCTCGCGCTTCTCGGTCGGCGCGGGTGTTATCATCCCCCTCACGCCTATGCAAAGCGCCCCGCCGTCGCTAGATAGGGCGCGCTCGCGGCCGAAAACGGCGAGATTTTGGCGGGGCGTGCAAGGAAAGGCGAACGAGGCGAATGCTCGAAGCGATCCGCAAAGGGGCTCAAGGGGTCGTCGGCAAGGCGATCATGACCGTGGTCATGGGGCTCATCATCGTCAGCTTCGTCATCTGGGGCGTCGGCGACATGCTGCGCGGCTTCACCGCCTCGACGGTCGCCTCCGTCGGCGGCGAAGATCTCCGCCCAGGAATACCGCGTCGCCTACGATCGGACGGTCCAGCAATATCAGCGCCGGCTCAGGCGCCCGTTCACCAATGAGGAGGCGCGTCAGATCGGCCTCGACCGCAGCGTCCTGCAGCGGCTCTTGAGCGAAGCGGCGGTCGACGAGGAGACGCGCAAGCTCGGCCTCGACATTTCGAACGACGCCTTGCGCGAGATCATCACCTCAAATCCGGATTTCCGCGACAAGTCCGGAGCGTTCGACCCGGCCCGCTTCGCCGGCGCGTTGCGCGACATGGACATGACCGAGCGCGGCTTCGTCTCGGAATTGCGCAAGCAGGCCTTGAGGCAGTTCATCGTGGCGGCCTTGACCGCGGGCATTGCCGCTCCCAACGCCGAGGCCAAGGCGGAGGCCGACTACGAGGGGCAGACCCGATCGGTCGATTATTTCCTCCTTCCCGCGAGCGCCGCGGGCGACATTGCCCCGCCGTCCGAGGAGGCGCTCAAGGCCTTCTTCAACGATCGCAAGTCGAGTTACCGGGCGCCCGAACTGCGGGCGATGGACGTGCTGTCCCTGGAGCCGGACACGATCGCCAATCCGGCCGAAGTGAGCGACGCGGACGCTTACGCCGCCTATGAAAAGCTCGCCGGCAAGGATCCGCGGTTCGGGGCGCCCGAGAAGCGCGACCTTCAGCAGATCCTGTTTCCGAACGAGGCCGACGCCGCCGCGGCCGACGCCAAGCTCAAGGCCGGCGCGACTTTCGATGATCTCGTCAAGGAGCGGGGACTGAAGGCGGAGGACACCGACCTCGGCGAGACGACAAAAGACGCGATGCTCGACAAAGCCGAGGCCGACGCGGTCTTCGCCCTGCCGCAAGGGGGCGTAAGCGGGCCGCTGAAGAGCCAGTTCGGCCCGGTCATCGTCCGCGTCAAGAACATCACCCCGTCCACCGTCAAGCCGTTCGCGGAGGTGGCCGATGAAGTCAAACGACAGGTCTCGGCTTCCCGCGCCGGCGACAAGATCCAGGCTCTGCACGACAAGATCGAGGACCTCCGGGTTTCAGGCAAATCGCTCATTGAAGCGGCCAAGGCTGTCGGCTCTGACCGCGCAATCGGTCGCCGCGGTCGACGCTCGGGGCGACAACGCCTCTGGCGCGCCCGTCGACCTGCCGGACAAGGCCGAACTCCTGCGCGCCGCTTTCGCATCCGACGTCGGCCTGGACGAGGCGGCGCTGAACACCAAGGACGGCGGTTTCGTTTGGTTCGACATCACCAAGGTCGACCCGGCGCACGAGCTCACGTTCGAAGAGGCGAAGCCTGAGGCCGAGAAGCAATGGCGGGCCGAAGAGGTCGACAAGGCGCTCGCGGGCAAGGCGGACGACCTCGTCAAACAGATCAACTCCGGCTCGAGCGTCGCCGACGCGGCGAAAAGCGCCGGCGCGGAGGTGAAGTCGGCGCAGGACGTCCGCCGGGCCGAGCAGACGACCCTGCCGGAGTCGGTTGTGGCCGCCATCTTCCGCGCGCCCGCCGACGGCGCGGGCTCCGCGGCGACGCCCGACGGCCGGGTCGTCTTCAAGATCACCGCCGACAAGACGCCGCCGGTCGATTTCGCCGACCCGCGCGTCAAGGCCATGGCCTCGAAGCTCGACGCCTCGACGCGCGAAAGCCTGCTTGAGCAGTATGTCGACGCCTTGCGCCAGTCGCTCGGCGTCGTCGTCCATCAGGACGTCCTGCAGTCGGCCGAGGGCAGCTGAAAGCCGATGACCACCCTGCCCGACTACGAAGCGTTCGCGCGCGCCTATGTCGCCGGCGAGGCCGAGGTCGCGGTGACGACGCTGGTCGCCGATCTCGAGACTCCCGTCTCGGCCTATCTCAAGCTCGCGCGCGGCCGCGCGGGCAACATGTTCCTGCTCGAATCGGTCGAGGGCGGGGCGCAGCGCGGCCGCTATTCGATGATCGGCCTCGATCCCGATCTCATCTTCCGCTCGACCGGGCGAGCACGCCGAGATCAATCGCCGGCGCTCACCGATCGCGACGCGTTTGTCCCCTGCCCCGGCGATCCGCTCGACGCCCTGAGGTCGCTGCTCGCCGAATTGCGCATCGCCATGCCGCCCGGCCTGCCGCCGATGTCGGCGGGCGTGTTCGGCTATCTCGGCTACGACATGGTGAGGCGGATGGAGCGCCTGGCGCCGGCCAAGCCCGACCCGATCGGCGTGCCGGACGCGCTGCTCATCCGCCCGACCGTCATGGTCGTGTTCGACGGCGCGCGCGACGAAATGGCGATCGTGACGCCGGTGCGCCCGGCGCAGGGCGTCTCGGCGCGCGCGGCTTACGAGAGCGCGATGGCGCGGCTCGACGCGGTGGTCGACGCGCTCGAGGCGCCGCTCGACCACGCCGCGGGCGCGGTCGTCGATCCGCTGGTTCGGGCGGGCGAAGCGCGTCTCCAACACCACCGAGACCGACTACAAGGCGATGGTCGCCAAGGCGAAGGACTATATCGCCGCCGGCGACGCATTCCAGATCGTGCTGTCGCAGCGCTTCACGAGCCGCTTCGACCTGCCGGCCTTCGCGCTCTACCGGGCGCTGCGACGGGTCAATCCGTCGCCCTACCTCTGCTTCCTCGACTTCGGCGGCTTCCAGATCGTCTGCTCGAGCCCGGAGATCCTGGTCCGGGTGCGCGAAGGCAAGGTCGTCATCCGCCCGATCGCCGGCACGCGGCCGCGGGGAAAAAGCCCGACCGAGGACGAGGCGCTGGCCGCTGAACTCCTGCCGACCCGAAGGAGCGCGCCGAGCACCTGATGCTGCTCGACCTCGGCCGCAACGACGTCGGCCGCGTCGCCAAGATCGGCACGGTCAAAGTGACCGACAGCTTCTTCATCGAGCGCTATAGCCACGTCATGCACATTGTCTCCAACGTCGAGGGCGAATTGCGCGACGGCGTCGACGCGGTGACCGCGCTCGCGGCCGGCTTTCCCGCCGGCACCGTCTCCGGCGCGCCGAAAGTCCGGGCGATGCAGATCATCGACGAACTCGAGAAGGACAAGCGCGGCATCTACGCCGGCTGCATCGGCTATTTCGGCGCCGGCGGCGAGATGGACACCTGCATCGTGCTGCGCGCCTCGGTGGTGAAGGACGGGCTGATGCATGTCCAGGCCGGCGCCGGCATCGTCTACGATTCCTCTCCCGCCGCCGAGCAGAAGGAATGCGTCGACAAGGCGCGCGCCCTGTTCCGCGCGGCCGAGGAAGCGGTGCGGTTCGCGGTCAGGGGGAAGCGCGGACAGTAGGCGGCCCACCCTTTGCTCCGTCGGGTCTTAGGCTTAAACGGCCGGGGCGGCTCGTGTCTGGACTCTTGCCGGCCGGATAGCGGCGAAATTTCTTCCTAAACATTGACGCTGGAAGGACAGTTGTGGCCAGAGGACCGCGTTGGCGATGTTGCCGAGGCGCCGGGACTGGGAGGCCCGCAGCGTCGCATCAATGCCCTCGAAACATCGCTGGTCCGACGTACGTGGGTTAGCGATGAATTTCCACTTACCCTTTTCTTGTCAGGGTGATAGTGTTTGGACTCAGCTATCCCCTCGGGGCAAACCGGTTGACCGATAGCACTACTAGCCGCATTGCGCTCGCATTGTCCGGAGGGGGGTTTCGGGCAACACTGTTCTATCTGGGTGTGGTGAGGTTGTTGTTTGAAGCGAAATTGCTTCCGTCTGTATCTATAGTCAGCGCGGTTTCCGGTGGCAGCGTCTTAGCCAGTCACCTAATTCTTCATTGGGACAAATATACTGACAGTGGGGAAAGCTTTTCAAAAATCTCCGCTGACGTAATTACGTTCACTCGGTCGGATGTACGTGGGCGTATTATCAGACAGTACATATTGGGATGGCTGCTCCTCATACCTCGTCTTCTCCCCCGGTCATCGAAGTGGTCGTTACCTAACTTACTACGCAAGAACTATCAGCGCCTATACGGCAGCGCGGCCCTTAAAGATCTCCGAGGTCCTCCGAAGGTATTGATAGGTTGCACAAGCCTGAGCAGTGGCGAAGCGTATTGGTTCAATTCACCGGTTTTAGATGGTCAGACGAACGGAGAAGACGCGGGTACCTTCAAGGAACGGCAATCAGTCTGGCTGTGGCCGCGTCTTCATCGTTTCCTCCTTTGTTCCGTCCCGTGAGGTCTCAGCGGAGACGTTCTTTTGCTCCGAAACTTTGTTTCCAAAGCCACATAAGCTGACGGACGGAGGAGTGTACGATAATCTAGCGATCGACAATATTATGTCTGTCAAAGAATTTACTGATGATTTTGATTTATTGTTCATAAGTGACGCAGAAGGATATTTTGACTCTGACTACGGATAAAGACTATAACTTCATTGTTGAGAGAAATATCAGAGCAAATAATATCTCAATTGGGCCGTGTAAGCGCGCTTCAATTTTATACGCATGATATTAGCATGACTAAGAAAGTTATTCACGCCGGCATAAAGGACTTTATTAAGAACTCGATACTTACCCCCGAGCAGCAGACGATGGTAGCCAAGCTACGGACGGACCTTGATTAGTTTAGTGAGCTAGAAATTAGCTCGCTAATAGCTCATGGTTACTATGTAGCGCGAAACAGAACTCGGTGAAGCTGGTATAATTGATCAAAACGCATTTACGACTTGTTGGGCTCCTTTAAGCCCATTAGATATTTTTGGAAAAGATGAAACTAAAATCGAGTTGCGGGAGGGTCAAATACGTAATTGGCGGCTCTGGTCGTGGACGGATTTGACCACGTGGGCAACCCTACGCTACGGACTATTTCTTATCGGCTTGATTACGTTCGGGGCGAGAGTTTATTATAACAACTCAATCCGAGAGAAAAACGTTGTAGCGGCGGTGGCCGCGGCAACTGTCTAACGAGTCGCTAAATATGCAGCGAGGGCTTAACGCTCGCATAGATGAACTTACCTCAGAAATAAATAAGCTTAACAGCGATGCTGGTCATAGGATTAGCGAAATAACTCCTGAAGTTAAGCTAACAACATTTCAGATATGTTATGGAGAATTTGAGTCACAATGCCCGAGCAACGCCGAATTCCTCTATTGCGGTGGAAATGTTGAGCAGTTTGCAGCGTCTAAGTGTCAAACGCATTCGGTTACCCAGGTTTCCATGCGCGGTGGTAATAGGTGTGGATATGCGATTTACCAGGTATCTTGTTCTAACCCGCTTAAATGAAACCCAAATTATGGTTAAGTAAGCCAAGAGGGCTAACGGACCGATGGAATTCTTGATTGTTCGGTAGCGCGCATGTTCACGTGTAAAACCCGAATTTTTTTGCCGTGGGTTGGTGGTCGGCTATTTCGGCACCGGTATCGTCTGATGATTCCTTCCCGGCCGCGGAGCAGAACGAGTGCGTCACAAACGCGCGCGCCTTGTTCCGCGCGGCGGAAGAAGCGGTGCGGTTCGGGGTTCGGAGGGCGCGCGCAGTAGGCGAAACCCCCGGAATTGACGTCCCAAGCCTGCCTCCGTAAGTTTTCGCCAAAACCGCCGGCTCAAGCGGCGAGGCGAATGGGGGATCTGGGAGGGACGCTTGTGCCAGATGTGTGAGGTCGCCGCGTCGCAATTCGGGCGCAGGCGCAACCCTCACCTCGCCGCATTCCCAGTCCAGCCGGGCTCGCGGCAGGCCGCGCCCGACCAATCTTGAAGCGCGCCCGCGGCCGCCGCGGCGTCCGCGATGCCCGAGGGCGTCGGCGCCAAGGGGCGGCGCGCGCTGATCAAGGGCGGGACGGTCTTGTCGATCGACCAGCGCGTCGGCAATCACGCGGTCGGCGATGTGCTCATCGACGGATCGAAAATCGCCGAGGTCGCCGCCAGGATTGATGCGCCCGACGCCGCGGTGATCGACGCGTCGGGGCATATCGTCATGCCCGGCTTCATCGATGCGCACAGCCATCAGTTCGAGACGGCGCTGCGCAGCTTTCTCGCCGACGGCATTCTCATCAACGATGGGCGGCCGGAGAGCAAGCACAACTACTATGAGTTCATCCTGCAGAAGCTCTCGATGGGTTATCGCCCGCAGGACGTCTACATCAACGAGGTTTTCGCCGGCGTCGCGCAGATCGACGCCGGCGTGACTGCGGTCATGGACATCAGCCAGATCCATCATTCGCCCGAACATTCCGACGCGGCGATCGAGGGACTCCGCGCGGCCGGCCGGCGCGCGGTGTTCGGCTATTTCGAGGGCTGGGGCGAGAAGGCGAAATATCCCGGCGACGCCAAGCGCATTCGCGAGCAGCACTTTGCGTCGTCCGATCAATTGCTCAGCATGTTCATGGGCGGCGAGATCTACTTGCCGGGCTATGAGGAGGCGTGGAAAGTCGGCCGCGAATTGGGGTTGCCGATCGCGCTCCATGTGGTCGGCACGTTCGGCATGCAGCCGACCTTCGACGAACTGGCGAAGGCCGGCAAATTCGGCCCGGATTGTTTCTTCATCCATATGACCGGCATGAGCGAGATCGGCTGGAAGGCGGCGGCCGACGCCGGCGCGCATGTCACGTTTGCAGTGCCGATCGAGATGCAGATGCGGCACGGAACGCCGCCGATCCAGAAGGCGCTCGACCTCGGGGTGAGCCTGTCGCTTTCGACCGATGTCGAGTGCACCATGACCGCCGACATGTTCACCCAGATGCGCAGCGTGATGACCCTGCAGCGGATGTTCGCCAACGAACTCGCGTTGCAGGGCAAGGAGTACCCGAAGCTCATGTCGGTTTGGGACGCGCTCGCCCTCGCCACCATGGGCGGAGCCAAAGGTCTCAAGATCGAATCCAAGACCGGCTCGCTGACCCCGGGCAAGGACGCCGACATCATCATCCTCGACGCGACAGCGCTCAACGTCACGCCGCTCAATCACGCGCCGGGCGCGGTGGTCACGCTGATGGAGCGCTCGAACGTGTCGACAGTGCTGTGCGCCGGCCGAATCAAGAAATGGCGCGGCGGGATGGTCGGCTACGACATCCCAAAGCTCAGGGCCGAACTGGAGGCGAGCCGCGACTATGTTTTCGCCGCGGCGGGCATCGAGCGCGACCTGTTTCGGGCGTGAGGGATTGAAGAAGGCGGTCGCTCGGCGACCTCAGGCTGCGGGGCAAGGGGCGCGGACCTTGCGCTCCGTGCGTTGGCCAAGGCGCCGCAAACTGACCGCCGCGCCGAGGCCTCGGTCAGCCGCGACATCGCGATGGAGGAGACGCGGATCGGTCTGGCGCGAGCGGGAATCGCCGCGGATATGCGGGCGCCCGACGTGACGGAAGGATGACGGACATTTGTCGCGACGGTCGCTTTCGCGGTATAAGCCAGCGCGAAAGCGAGCGAGCATGCCGTCGCGAGATACGCTGGTCTGGGTCGGAGGGGCTGCTGCGTCGGCTGTTGTGGCCGCTGGCGCGGTGGCGGGCGCGCTCTTCTGGACGCGTCCAGGGTTCCTCCGGCCGCCCCCTCCCGCCGCGCCGGTCGAGGCCAAAGCCCTCGAGCCCAGGCGCCGAGCGCTCCCGCAGCTCCGCCGCCCGCCGCCGAGCCGGCCGCCCAGCCCGAGAGCGCGGCCGCAGCCTCGACCTCCAAGCCGGCCTTCGACGTCGTGAGCGTCGAGCCCACCGGCGAAGCGGTGATCGCCGGCCGCGCGGCGCCGAACGCCAAGGTCGAGCTGCGCGACGCCGGCAAGACGGTCGCCGAGGCGACGGCCGACGGCTCGGGCCAGTTTGTCATCATCCCGCCGGCCTTCGCCCCGGGCGACCACAACCTGTCGTTGTCGGTAGGCGCGGGCGAGGCGGGGCGGGAAACGTCCAATGTTGTGGCGGTCTCGGTCCCCGCGCAGGAGACGAAGACCGCCGCCGCGGCCCCCGCGATCGAGGCCGAAGCGGCCGCCGCGTCGCCAGCGCCAGCGGCCGCCGCGGCTCCCGCGCCGGCTGCGAAGGCGATGCGGACCATCGCCGCGCCCCCCGCCTCGCCCGGCGCCCGCGTCGCCATCCAGACGGTCGAGGCCGACGCCGCGGGCGGGCTTTTCGCCAAAGGCTCGGCCGAGCCGAATGCGACCGTCCGTCTCTATCTCAATCAGGCCCCGGTCGCCGACGCCAGGACGCAGTCGGAGGGCCGCTGGTCGCTGACCATCAGGAGCGGAATGACGCCGGGCGACTATCTCATGCGAGCTGACGTGATCACCGGCGGCTCGACCGTCGTCGCCAGCGCGGGCACGCCATTCGCCTATCCCGAGGCGCCGGCGCCCGTTTCGCCGAGCGCGCCCGCGTCCGCCGGCGCCGAGACGCTGGCCGCGGCGTCGGTGGGCGCCAGTCAGCAGGCACGGCGACCTCGACAGCCGATCCGGTCATCGATTCGGTCCAGACGCAAGCGGGTCGTCAGCGGCCACACCTTGTGGGCGCTCAGCCAGAACTTACTACCGCGACCCGACGCGCTACCCGGTGATCGTCGAGGCGAACAAGTGGGAGATCCATAATCCCAACCTCATCTATCCCGGGCGAAGTTTTCGTCGTGCCGAAGTTCGAGCCGAAGCCTTGAGCGGGGCGCCGCCGCCAGCCCGCTTGCCCGAGCGCCAGGAACGAAAAACTCGCCACGCCCCGCGGCGACACCGCGGAAGCGATCTCCCGGCTCCAGCTTAGCGACGTTCGACGATGCGCTCGGCCATCGCATCATCGAGACGCCACATCTGGGCGGTGCGCGAGGGGCTGCGCGGCGCCGACCGCCTACGATCTGTTCGACGGCTATTGCCAGCGGCTGGTCATCGACGGAACGCAGCTGTGGCGGGCGCACGTGGCGATGGAAACGCTGCATCCGCAATGGAGCGGTTACGGCTACACCTGGCGGCGCGACCTCAACGCCATCGCGCCCGAGCAATACGCCCACGGCAGTCTTCGAAGAGGCGGATTGGCTGAGCGAGCCCGCTCAATCATCTGATCCGGCGGGCCGGTGACGGGGAAGAGCCCAACCCGACGATGCGCCGGCGCCTGGAATCCGGACCGGATCAGCGCGATTTCCCGGTTCTGGAACAGTTCTTCGCCCACGGCGCGACCGACTATGCGGCCCATCTCTTCGTCTATGGCGAGGCGACGCGACCGGTCGCAGGGGATCCGGCATCGTCTATTCGTTCGCCACCGACCGGCGAGGCGGCTTCGCGACGACGATACGAGGCTCATGCAGGCGACCTTGCCCGCGCTTTCGCTGGCGATGAAGTCGCATGCCGGCTCACGTCATCGCCTCGGGATTGCTTGGGACCTATCTCGGCGAGGACGCCGGACGGCGGGTCCATGCCGGCTCGATCATGCGCGGGTCGGTCGATACCCTGCGCGCCGTGATCTGGTACGCCGACATCCGCGGCTTCACGCCGATCAGCGACGCCGCGCCGGGCCGCGTCATCGTGGACCTGCTCAACGATGTCTTCGAGATTTTGACCGCTTCGCTCCGCCCGCGCGGCGGCCAGGTGCTCAAATTCATCGGCGACGGCATGCTCGCCACCTTCTCCTTCGAAGAAGC
Organism: uncultured Alphaproteobacteria bacterium; assembly: GCA_963749715.1. Lineage (GTDB taxonomy): Bacteria > Pseudomonadota > Alphaproteobacteria > Rhizobiales > Beijerinckiaceae > Roseiarcus. The sequence continues at coordinate 373,164 of CAVVNR010000008.1, read as the reverse complement.
GGACCGGGCGGAAGCCTGCCGGCGCGCGCTCGACGCCGCGATCGAGGCGATGCGCAACATCGACGAACTGAACAACGGCGCGCGCGGCGGCCGGGGTTCCGGTCGCATCGGTCGATCTCGCCCTCCATCTCGGCGAAGTGCTCTACGGCAATGTCGGCGCGACCGACCGGCTGGACTTCACCGTCATCGGCCCTGCCGTCAACGAGGTCGCGCGAATCGAGGCCTTGTGCGAGCCGCTCGGGCGCGCGGTTCTCGTCTCGGCCGAATTTGTCGCCGGGGTCGCCGGCGACGACGACCGCCTCGTCCCCCTCGGCCGCCACGCGCTGCGCGGCGTCAAGAGAGGCGAAGGAGATCTTCGCGCTGGACTTGGGCGCGGCGGCTTGATGCGATCGGGCGACGTCAAGTGCGCCTGCGCGCTACGAGCAGCAGTCGGCCTGCAAACCTCGCGCGCGAGCTTCCTAAATCGAGGGACACGCCACATTCCCGTACGAACAAAATACGCAACAATCGCCCGCCCTCGGCTTGAGAAGCGTGTGGCAGCCCGCGCATTCGTAAAAATATCGGCAGGAGTCCGTGGGCATCGTTTCGATCGTCTGGCGACCGCAGACTGGACAAGTGAGCGTCGAGGACAGCCGCGGCGTGAACATTGCGCCCTCAGCTCTTCGGCGTCGAGGGGTAGCCCGCATTGGTCGTCGCGCTGACGAGCGCCGGCACAGCCGTTCTGGCGTCGTCGTAAGATGACCGTCGCGGTCCTGTCCGCAAACGAAATCACGACCTTGCTGACGCCGGGGACCGCCGCGAGGCTCCCCTTGACGATGTACGGGCACGAGACGCAGGTCATGTTTTCGACGGCGAGAGTCACCGTCTTTTCGGCGCCGAAAGCCGCAGGCGCGCCGAGCAAGGCAAGAGCGGAGGGAAGCGCGAACATAATCTTTGCCACCGGATCGTCTCCTGTCGTCAGTCGAGGAAGGTAGGGGCGAGAAAGTCGAAGGCGAGCGCGGCCGTAACAAGGACGGCGGCGGCAACGAGCGCAAGCGTCATGATTCTGTCCGACAAAGGTCGGGAGCACGCCGCGCCCTGCGCACAGACTGTCCGGCGGGCTCGCCGAACTTGCAGATAGCCGTAGCCGAGACAGGCCAGGGTCACCGCGATGAAATAGGGTTGGTACGGCGCAAGTCTGGTCAGGTTGCCGATCCACGCTCCGCTGACGCCGAGGCTGAACAAGACAAGGGGGACGATGCAGCACGAGGATGCGGCGACGGCTCCAAGAATTCCGCCCGCCGCGACGAGATCTTGCGCGCGGCTGCGGGCGGCCTCGTCCCTTCGAAGCCGCGTGTTCGAGGGTTCGTCAGAACCTGCTCGCGTTTGCTCGTTGACCGTCATACGAGCATCCTGCATCCTGTAGTCGCTACAGGAGCAAGGAAATAATCCCGTGCGACGGAACAAAGATTCGGGGGCGGCGGCCCTGTCGATAGGAGAGTTGTCCCGTCTGACGGGTGTTCATATCGAAACAATTCGCTACTACGAGCGGGTCAGAATGCTGCCTATTCCGCGGCGCTCGTCGGCCGGCCGGCGCGCCTACGACCTGAGCCACCGTCGAACGCTCGGGTTCATCCGGCGATCTCGCGACTTGGGCTTCACACTGAACGAAATACGCGCTCTTCTCGTTTTGGGCGCGCCGGGCCGAGCCTCGTGTGCGGAGGTGCAGGAGATCGCGAGCCGTCACCTCGTCAACATCCGTGCGAAACTGGCGGACCTCGCCAGACTCGAGGCGATCCTTTCCCAGACGATCGCGCAATGTGCCGGAAACGTCAGTCCGGCCTGTCCCGTGCTTGATTTTCTGGACACAGAGAACCCTACGCAATTCGGCAGGGCGCAGCTCTGAGACGCCGGCGCGAAACCGCCGAATCGCAATTGTTTCGACCTTAGGGCCTGATGCGAAATAACCGCTTTAGCCGATGCCGGGCGCTCGCGCGAACTGGAATGGCATGGGGTTGCGGGCGCGAACTACCCCATGTCTGGGAGAGAGTTAGTATCCGCGGGCGTTCTGTTGCTTGAGCTTCTTAATTCTATGGCGTTGATAAAGGTCGATCTCTCGGGACAGCGGCGTATTACGATGAAATCCGAGGTGGGTTATTGAGACTAGATTGGCGTTCTGGGTTTGTGGGCCGCCGATATCGAGGCAGCAGATTATGCCTCCTTCGTCTCCAGTATAAAATACGTCGATTACGTTGCACCTTTCCGGAATAGTCATCTCCGGAGACTTTTCCGCCAACAATCGGATGAGGCTTTGTGGGAGCCTCGCTTCGATTGGAACGACTGTCTTCAGTTTTTCCAAGAGGAAGTTGGTTTTCTCAAGATCGTCGATCATCAATCGTCCTTGGCTAGACGAGGTCAGTATTTTGAGAGGGACGGGCTGGGTTGCATCGAACTATGTTTGGCGGAAATCGGGGAAATCGTGTAATTCCACTCGCCGTGGAAGCTGTCATGATCAAGGTTGATGGAGGCCATTTCCCTATCGGAGACCTTTATGCCTTTAGGATACTTGTTTTCGTCGAGGCAGCAGTGGACGTTGAGGCCCGTTCGAGTCCTGGTTGAGCCGATCAGTTGGATGATGACCTGATGACTGATAAGCGGCTTGGCGCGCCAATTTTGAGTAATGAACGCGAACAGCTTGTGCTCGATACGGTTCCACTTGCTGGTCCCAGGGGGATGGTGAGCGACAGTGATGGCAAGGCCGGTCTCGTTGGCGAAGACCTGAAGCTCACGCTTCCATAGTCGGACACGAGCCCCATTGCTGCCCCCGCAATCCGCAGTGATCAAAAGACTGGTTGCACCGAGATAACGCTTCTGCCCCAGGGCGCGCCACCAGCGGCGGATGCTCTCGACCGCAAAAGCAGCCGTGTCGTGATCTATGCCGAGATTTACCCAGCCCGTATTCGTCGCAAGATCGTAAACGCCATAGGGCGCAACCTTGCCGAGTTGAGGGATTTGGAAATCGTGAACCCGCACCGCTTGCGGCCTTCCCTTCGGCCGCAGCTCGCGTCCGCCATTCTTGAAGTCGCCGACCAGCTCTTTTTTCTTGGTGTCGACGGAGATCGCTGGCTGGCTCGTGCTTTGGAAGGCTTTGATCTTCTGGTTGATGTGTTCGAATTGGGCGTCGCGATCCGGATGCCTCGCCCCCTCAAGGGTTTTCTTGTTGGCCTGAAGGCTGAACCCCAGGTCCCGGAGCAAGCGGCCGACCAATTTTTGACTGGCCGTATAGCCGCGATCAGCCAACGCCCGGACGAGGTGGCGCTGACTCTTGCTCACCCAGAGCAGCGCCGCTTCGGGATCGCCACGGATCGCCGATTGCACAAGGTCTCCAAGCGCCTCCACGAGGCCAGCCTCTGTCTCGGTCTTTGGCTTGCGACCGCCGCCGGGACGACGGATGCGGCCGATCAGCGGGCCATGTGCGTTCCGCAAATCCGATAGGCCGCGCCCGATCGTGCTACGCGCAATGCCGGTGGCCTCGTAGACAGCAGCCAAGCCGCCACGCCCTGCGGTTTGAGCCTCGTTCGCCGCGAACAGGCGACGAGAACGTTCGTTTAGATGGAGAGAAACTCCCTCATACCGCATCCTGATGGCGGCAACGTCTATCATCTTCCTCGACTCGATCTCATCGAGCAAAAGAATCATACCCTGACCATCCCGTCTAGAGCCGGCCAGAAAATAAGCGCCGCGCCGCCAGATCGATTCAGATATTTTGTCTCAGGCCCTTAGCTTGCGCCCGCCTCACCTTATCGGCGGCGCGTATTGCAGGCCGCCCTTATTCCACAGCGCGTTCAAGCCACGCGCGATCTTGATCGGCGAGCCCTGGCCCACGTTGCGCTCGAACGATTCGCCGTAATTGCCGACCGCCTTGACGATGCGGTAGGCCCAGTCGTTGGTGAGGCCGAGGCCCTTGCCGAAATCGCCCTCGACGCCGAGCAGCCGGCGGATCGCCGGATTGTCGGATTTCAGCTTCTCGTCGACGTTGGCCTGGGTCACGCCGAGCTCCTCGGCGGTGATGAGCGCGTAATGGGTCCATTGCACGATCTGGAACCACTGGATGTCGTCTTTGCGCACCGAGGGGCCGAGCGGCTCCTTGGAGATGATCTCCGGCAGCACGATGTGGTCGTCTGGGACCGACATCTTGAGCCGTTCGGAATAGAGGCCGGAGGCGTCGGTCGTATAGGCGTCGCAGCGGCCGGTGTCGTAGGCCTTGGTCGCCTCGTCGTCGGTCGCGAACACGACCGCTTCCAGTTTCATGTTGTTGGCGCGGAAAAAGTCGGCGAGGTTGAGCTCGGTCGTCGTCCCCTGCTGGACGCAGACCGAGGCGCCGTCGAGCTTCAGCGCCGAATCGACGCCGAGCTTCTTGCGCACCATGAACCCCTGCCCGTCGTAGTAGTTGATCCCGGTGAAGAACATCCCGCCGGTCTCGCGCGACAGCGTCCAGGTGGTGTTGCGGATCAAGACGTCGATCTCGCCCGACGCCAGGATCGTCGGCCGGTCCTTGGCGTTGATCGGCAGGAATTTGACCTTCGTCGGGTCGTTGAAGATCGCCGCGGCGATCGCCCGGCACGCGTCGACGTCGAGGCCCTTGTAGACCCCCTGATCGTCAGGCAGGCCGAAACCCGCCAGGCCCGGATTGGCCCCGCAGATCAACTGGCCGCGCGCCTTGACCTGATCGAGCGTGCCGGCGTTGGCGGCGAGCGGGGCAAGAGCGGCGAAGCCAGCCGCAGCGAGGAAACCCAAAAGCGATTTCATGAAATTCTCCTGCGTTGAGCCTCACCGATCCTTGACGCCCGCTCTGAACGAAGGGCAGATGCGCGGCATTCTCGGGACAGTCGATTGTTGAAGTCAATCGGCTGCAATCCAAGGTCGTCGAGGTCAGCGGACGCCGCCCATGGAGCAACGGTTCACCTTCAACAAAGTCGCCGAACTCTACGATCAGGCCCGCGCCGGCTATCCGCAGGCTCTGTACGACGATCTGATGGGCGTCGCCAATCTCTTGGCCGGGGACGCTGTTCTCGAAATTGGCTGCGGCACCGGCAAGGCGACCGAGGAATTTGCCCGGCTCGGTCTCAATGTCGTCGCGCTCGATCCAGGACCGGACATGATCGCGGCGGCCCGACGGCGCCTCGCTGCGTTCAAGGGGGTCCGATTCGTCGAGGCGACGTTTGAGGCGTGGCCGGTTCAAGCCGGCGCTTTCAGGCTGGTCGCCGCGGCGCAGTCGTGGCACTGGGTCGACCCGGATATCCGGTTCAGGAAGGCGTTTGAAGCGCTTGCGCCCGACGGAACGCTCGCGGTCTTCGGAAGCGCGCCGGAACCCGCTCCGCAGCCGCTCCGCCAAGCGTTGGAGAAAGTCTACGCGATTCACGCGCCCGAGCTCGGCGGACCGCCGCCCGAGCATGCCTATCTGCCGAGCGGTCCCTTTTCCGGCGACTTCGACCGTTCGGGCCTCTTTGGGCAGGTGACGCACAAGTCCTATCCCTGGTCGCGCTCGTTTTCGGCCCGGAGCTATGGCGAATATCTCCGGACGGTCTCTCGCTATCAGTTGATAAACGACAAACGGCGCGAAGACCTCCTCACCGCCATTGCGGAAGCGATTGAGGCAAATGGCGGCGGCTTCGACGCCCCGGTTGAAACCCACCTCTATTTCGCGCGCCGAAAGCCGTGAGCGCGAAAAAACATCGTGCGGCGTGAGCCCGCAAGAAGCGCATCCTCGATCTTTGCTTGATTTCGAGCCGATTTCGCGAAAAACCCCGTTCTACGATTTCGCGACAGCTCCCTGGATCCTCATGGCCAAGCTTACCGATGAAACGCGCGCGTCCCTGAGGCGCCGCTCGCGCCTTGTCGCTCTCGGCCGCGACCGCGACTATTCGCAAGGCTTCATCAATGTGCCGCCGTTTCGCGGCTCGACGGTCCTCTACCCCGACGTCGCGACGCTGAAAAGCCGCGCGCAGCGCTTCACCTACGGCACCCGCGGCACGCCAACGATGGAGGTTCTGTGCTCGGCCTGGAGCGACCTTGCGGGCGCGGCGGGAACCGTTCTCGCGCCCTCCGGTCTCGCGGCGGTCATCGTCGCGCTGATGACCGCGCTGAAAGCGGGCGACCATCTTCTGATGACGAACTCGGTCTACGAGCCGTCGCGCGCCTTCGCAGACAAGGCCCTGCGGCGCTTCGGGATCGAGACGAGCTACTATGACCCGACGATCGGGGCCGGCATCGAGGCGCAGATGCGCCCGAACACGAAAGCGGTTTTGACGGAATCGCCCGGCTCGCAGACGCTCGAGGTTCAGGACGTCCCCGCGATCGCCGAGGTCGCGCACGCCCGCGGCGCCTGCGTCATCATGGACAACACCTGGGCGACCCCGCTCTTCCTTTCGCCTCACGCCCTTGGCGTCGACATGGCGGTCGAGGCGGGCACCAAATATCTCTCCGGCCACGCCGACCTTCTCATCGGCCTCGTTTCGGCCAACGCGGAATGGTTCGAGCGTCTTCACCGCGCGATCCACCTGATGGCGATTCCGCCGGGCGCCGAGGACGTCTTCCTCGCGCTGCGCGGCCTGCGCACCATGGACTTGAGGCTGCGCGAGGCGGAGCGGCAGGGGCTCGCCCTCGCTGGCTGGCTTGCGGAGCGGCCAGAAGTGCTTCGCGTCATCCACCCTGCCCTGCCCGATCATCCGGGCCATGCGCTCTGGAAGCGCGACTTCACCGGCTCCTCCGGGCCTCTTTTCGATCGTGCTGAAGCCGGCCTCGCAGGCGGCCGTCGCCGCCTTCCTCGATGGGCTCGAACTGTTCGGCCTCGGCTATTCGTGGGGCGGCTATGAGAGCCTCGTCGTTCCCTTCGACTGCACGGCCTATCGCACCGCGACCCGTTTCGCCCCGGGCGGGCCCACGGTGCGCTTGAGCGTCGGTCTCGAGGACATCGAGGATTTGCAGGCAGACCTCGACCGGGGCCTCAAGCGGCTCAGGGCGACGGCCTGACCTCATGCGCAATTTCCTCATCGACACCGACACGGCCTCAGACGACGCGGTCGCGATCATGATGGCGCTGGCCGAGCCGGGCGTGCGGGTGCTTGGCCTCACCACCGTCGCCGGCAACGTCGGCCTCGAACAGGCGACCTCGAACGCGCTCCTGACCGCCGAGATTTGCAAGTCCGACGTTCCTGTTTTCGCCGGCGCCGAGAAGCCGCTCACCCGCGCGCATGAGGACGCGCATTGGTTTCATGGGCGCGACGGCCTCGGCGATCGCGGCTACCCTGCCCCCAGGCGCGCGCCGGAGCGCGAGCATGGCGCGGATGCGATCGTCCGCCTCGCACACGCCGAGCCCGGCCTCACTCTGGTCACTCTCGGTCCGCTGACCAACATCGCGCTCGCGCTCGAGCGCGATCCGGGGCTCGCGGAGAGGATCGGCCGCTGTGTGGTGATGGGCGGCGCGCCGTGCTGCGAGGGCAATGTGACGCCGGCGGCCGAATACAACATCTGGGTCGATCCGGAGGCGGCGCGCGCCGTCTTTCGCTCGAAGCTCCCGATCGAAATGATCGGCTGGCACGTCTCGCGCGGCCCATCCGTATTGGGGAACGACGAGATCGCGGCGATCGAGGCGATCGGCACGGCGAAGGCCAAATTCGCCATTGAATCGAACAGCCGCGCCCGCGAGGCCTATCGCGTCCAGACCGGCGAGGTCGGGCTATCGCTCGCCGATCCGACCGCGATGGCGGTCGCGCTCGACCGGTCGATCGGCCTTAAGTGGTCGCGCCATCGGGTCGCGATCGAGTGCGACAGCGAGCTCACCCGCGGCATGACCGTCGTCGACCGGCTTAACGTCGGCGCCGACGCCAACAACGCCGAGGTCTGGGACGCCGCCGCCGGCGCGAGCGAAGGCGCCGATATCCTCTGGACCCTCGACTCGAGCCGCTTCAAGGATATGCTGAAAGCGGCGCTGGCCTTGTAGGGCGGGGTCGCCGACCCCGCCCCGCAGGAACCGACAGGCCGCGAACCGCGGAGAACGCGCATGGAGGCCGGCCGCAATCTCCTCGCCGGCGAGACGTCGCCCTATCTGCTCCAGCACGCCCACAATCCCGTGCATTGGCGACCGTGGAGCGCGGAGGCGCTGGCCGAGGCCAAGCGGCGCGACTGCCCCATCCTCTTGTCGATCGGTTATGCGGCCTGCCATTGGTGCCACGTGATGGCGCACGAATCGTTCGAGAACGCTGAAACCGCTCGATTGATGAACGAGTTGTTCGTCAATATTAAAGTTGACCGCGAGGAGCGGCCGGACATCGACCATATCTATATGACCGCGCTCCATGCGCTCGGCCAGCAAGGCGGCTGGCCTCTGACCATGTTTCTTACGCCGGACGGGATGCCGATGCTCGGCGGAACCTATTGGCCGCCCGAGCCGCGCTGGGGCCGCCCCTCATTCCGGCAGGTTCTCCGATCCGTCGACGCGTCCTGGCGCACGCGCCGCGATCAAATGGAGCAACGCGGCGCGACGCTCGCCGACCACCTGGCGAAACTGTCGGAATTGAGCCTCGGGGCCGGCGTCACGCCCGCCGACTTGACCCAAATCGGCGACGCGCTGATGAGCGCGGTCGATCGCGTCCGTGGTGGCTTGAGCGGCGCGCCGAAATTCCCCAATGCGCCGATCTTCCGCTTTTTCTGGAACGAGATGTTCCGCCGCCGCGACCCGGCCTTTGGCGAAGCCGTGCGCGCGATGCTCGAAGCAATGAACGCCGGCGGCATCTACGATCATCTCGGCGGCGGCTACGCGCGCTATTCGACCGACGCCGAATGGCTCGTGCCGCACTTCGAGAAGATGCTTTATGACAACGCGCAAATCCTTGAATTGCTTGCGCTCGTTCACTCCCTATGGCCGAACTCGACCTTCGCCGAGCGGGCGCATGAGACGGTCGGCTGGCTGATGCGCGAGATGCGCGTCGGCGACGCCTTCGCCGCCTCGCTCGACGCCGACCAGGACGGCGAGGAAGGTCTCTTCTATGTCTGGACCGAGGACGAGGTCGACGCCGCGCTGGGCGACGCTGCGGCGCCCTTCAAGGCCGCCTACGACGTCACGCCTGGGGGAAACTGGGAAGGGCGGACGGTGCTGCGCCGCGTCGGCCCGCGCGGTTCGCCCGCGGAGGAAGCCGAGCTTGACGCATCGCGCGCCAAACTGTTCGCCGCGCGCGAAAAGCGCCCGAAGCCCGGCCGCGACGACAAGGTGCTGGCCGACTGGAACGGCTTGGCCATTGCCGCCCTTGCTCGAGCGAGCGCGGTCTTCGACCAGCCGGACTGGCTCGCGACGGCGCGCTGGGCCTTCGATTTCGTCTTGAACGTCATGCGCGGCGCCGACGGGCGGCTCCTGCACGCGTGGCGGGAGGGACATCCGGGCGCCCGCGCCCTCATCGACGATTACGCGTCGATGGCGCGCGCCGCGCTCGCCCTGTTCGAGGCCAGCGGCGAGCCCCGCGACCTCGACGCCGCCCGCGAGCTCGCGGCCGAGGCTCTGGACCTGTTCGGCGACGGCGCGGGCGGGGTCTACCTCACCGCAAGGGACGCGGCCGACGTACCGGGGGCGCGTCCGCGCCAGGCGCATGACGGCGCGACGCCCTCGGGCGTCGGCCTCCTCGCCGAGGTCTTCGTCGGCTTATGGCGTCTCACCGACGAAGCGCGCTGGCGCGAGGCGGCCGAGGCCCTCATTCGCGCGGTCTCCGGCGCGCCCGAGGGGCTCGGCGGCAGCCCGCTCGCGCTGATGAGCGCCGACATGCTGGAGCGAGGCGGCGCGATCGTCATCGACGGGCCGCTCGACGACCCGCGCGCCGAGGCGCTGGCCGCGGTCGCGCTCCGCGCGCCCGACCCGTCGCTGACGGTGCTGCGCCTCGACCGGAGCCTGTGGCCGAACCGCCCGCCGCGCGCCGACCTGCCGCAAGCCGCAGAGCCGATCGCGACGCTGTGCCAGGGTCAGACCTGCAGCCTGCCGGTCGGGGACCCGGAGGCGCTGGTTGCTCTCATGCAGGCGCGCGCCTGAGCCCATGGTGTTTCGACTGCAATGGCGACGCCAAATACTTTCCTGACCCGGATTTTCCGCAGGCGGGCGCTGGGCCTTCTTGGTCTGCTTGGCTATATTCCGTTTCTCGCCACCTTTTTCTTCGGCATCGACAATATATATTTCTACACGTCGCGCGAAACCCCGTACGGCGGCTATCACGCTAAAGAGATCAATGAGAAATTCAATACCCCTCTCCTAAACGAGCACGCACGCACATCTACGGTCAATGGTATGACGTCTTACAACGATGAGGATGTCGTTCTAAAGACCTTATATATTAGGAATAATAGCAATTATAGGTTGGCGGCTCCGGGCGACGTGGAACTTGTTCTGTGTCCGATGCCGAGGTATTTCGTCATCAGGAGTTACGATTTTGCGCTGAGCCGTGACGACAGCGCCGGTCCGGACTGCGGCAAGCTGCAAAACGTTCAGCCTATTCCGCCGGCGCAGACCTCGAGCGTCTATTATTTCTCGCCCGAGTTTCCGAAAATCTGGGCCGCATATAAATCGAACTCCTATCTTTCTTCCGGCGATCTCCTCCTCGAACTGCAGCTGACCGTCCGCGGAGTTATGTTTTTCGGAGCCTTTGTGATCGTTGTCTCCGGATCCTCTTTCATCGTCGAATTCGTCATGGACGCCGTTCGGTCCAGATTTCATCTCCATGGATGGGTTCAACGGGTGCTTGGGTTGATTGTCTTCTTTTCCGCGGTCGCAGCATTGGGAACAATCGCGCTGAGTCCGATCTTGATGCTTTCCGACTACGAGTTGGCCGGCGATTACGACAAGGGCCCGGCGCTCTTGAATTCCGCCATGCAGCTGGTCGAGATCCCGCCGTCGCAAGCGGCGGCAATCGACGATCTGCTGCGGTCGGGGAAGGCCGCCGAAGCGCTCGAACTGGAAAAAGCGATCGCCGCCAAGACCGAGAAGGCGGAGGCGGAGAGCATCGGCAAGCCAGGTATCGCGACCGCTTCCGCCCTTGGCGATGTCTCATGGTTGGCGCTGCTGGCCCGCCGATATGATGACGCGTTGACGGCCGCGGATCGGGCGCTCGAAATCGCGCCGCAGGAGATTTGGATTGAAACCAACCGCGATCACGCGATCCTGCTGCTCGGCCGGGTCGCCGAGGCGCGAGCGCTCTACCTCAAGCGCAAGGGGACGATCGTGCTCGGACGGCGTTGGGAAGACGTCATTCGCGAAGACTTCGACAGGATGCGCAAGGCCTCGATCGACGATCCGAATTTTGCAGAGATAGAAGCGTCCCTGAGCAATCATTGAAATTGCGGCCGTTAGCGATCCTCGCGCACCCACGTCAGCACGCCGATCGCCGTCGCGCCGTCGAGGAACTCGACCGGCGCCGGGTCGCTCACGATGTCGAGCATCCCGTCTCGTAGCGAAAAGTTCCGGCCGCGAGGCGTCCCGACCCAGCTTGGAAGCCAGGCGATGTCGACGTCGGTAACGAAGCGGTTGGGAGGCTCGATCCGATAGCGGCCCGAATAGGCGAGAAGCTTCCGCATTGGCGGCGGCGCGTCGCTAGGTTGATGCGAGGGCGTGAGGATCGCCGCCATCCGGCCGCCCTCGTGCAGGATGAGGACGCCGCGCGGATTGTCGCCGTATTGGAAAATCTTCTCGCCTGTGTCGACCCGCTCGAGATATGCCGAGCGCAACATCCAGACGCCCATCAAACCGGTCGCTTCCTCGCCCATTGCGCGAGCCCCATGCATGTGCGCCTCCCGTCAATTATGGTCATGCGACGCGGACACGCAAGGAGGGTCAGGCCTCTCGCCCCGACCGAGATCGCGATTTGACATTTCTGCGATCTCTGTCAAAGTCGTAAAATGAGTTCGCGTGAACGCATCCTTAATTCCGCGGCCAAGGTCTTCGGCCAATACGGCTTCAGGCTGGCCTCGATGGAGCTCGTCGCCCAAGAGTCCGGCCTCACCCGGCAGGCGCTCTATCACCACTTCAATTCGAAGGAAGCGCTGTTCCGCGCCGTGGTGGAGGCTGTTTATGAAGGCGCATGCGCGGCCGAGCGGGCCGCGGGAATGCGGCAGGAACAGGCCGGCAAGGGGCTCGCCGACATCCTGGCCGCGCAGCTCGAAGCGCGGTTTTGCTACGTCTTCGATCGCGTCAAGGGTTCCGCCGAAGTCGAGGAGCTGCTCTCCGAACAGAAGCGCCAAACACGCGACCTGCATCAAAGCTTCGTCGACCGCAAACTCGCGATGATCGCTGGCGCGATCGAGCGCGCCCGCGCGACCGGCAAGGTCGTCTTGCGCGAGGGGGTGACGCCGGGCGAGCTGGCGCGCGCCGTCGAGCTTGCCGCGCATGGCCTCGATCTCAAGAAGGCGGACCCGGACGCGCTCCTCGATCTCGAAAGATCCATTCGCCTGATGGTCGCCGGAGCTGTCGCAGCCGCGCCCAAGGCGATCGAGCGGCGCCGCGCTAGGAGAAAGACATGACCAGCGCCATCATCAATGGCCGTGCGGCGACGCTGCCGGACGATCCCGAGGCTTTGCTCGTCGACGTCCTGCGCGACGAGTTGCGCCTGACCGGAACCAAGCTCGTGTGCGGCTCAGGCGTCTGCGGCGCGTGCACGGTCCTCCTCGACGGCGTTGCGGTCGCGAGTTGCCTCCTGCCGGCGAAAGCCGCCGCGGGCAAGAGCGTAACCACCGTCGAGGGCGTCGGCGCCGGCAAATTGCATGCCGTTCAGCGCGCCTTCATGGCGCTCGATGCGCTGCAATGCGGTTTCTGCACGCCGGGCTTCATCGTCGAGGCGAGCGCCTTCCACGACGCCTGGCGCGCGGCCCGCGGCGCATCGACCCCGACGCGCGAGGAGATCGCCCGGGCGCTGTCCGGCCATCTCTGCCGCTGCGGCGCTTATGACAACATCCTTCGCGCCGTGGCCGACGCCTGCGGCGGCAGATACGATAGCGAAGCGGAAACCTCGCCGCGCGTCGAAGCGCGGCAAAAGGTGACGGGCGCCGCGGTCTACACCGTCGACATGCGCTTCGAGGGGCAGCTCGAAGGCCTGGTCTTGCGCTCGCCAAACGCCCGCGCCCGGGTCGCGCGGATCGAACTCGCGTCGGCGCGCGCCTATCCCGGCGTAGCCGCGGCCGTTTCCCTCCTTGATGACGACCGCATGGTCCAGTTCGTCGGCGACCCGGTCGCCGCGGTCGCCGCCGCCGATCGAAAGACCGCGCTCGCCGCATTGGCCGCGATCAAGGTCGAATACGAGATCCTGCCGAGCGCGATCGGGCCGGACGCGGCGCGGCAGACCGGCGCTCCGATCCTGTTCCCGCGCGGCAAGGGGCAGAAGGCCAACGCCGGCGAAGGCGGGGCGGCGCCGGCGTCGTGGTCCGGCAACGTCCGCGGGCCGACCGCCGCATTCTCGCTCAAGAAAAAATCGGCGCGCGGCTCGATCGACAAGGCGCGAGCCGGCGGCGATCCGCTGCTGTTCGAAGGGACGTTCCGGACCGGAATCCAGCAGCACGCCTGTCTCGAGCCGCATGCTGCGATTGCGCGGTTCGACGGGGATCAGCTGACCTTGCATGTATCGACCCAGTCCGTCGCCGAGCTCAAGACGAAGATCGCCAAGCGGTTCAAATTCGATCCCGGAAAGGTGCGGGTGGTCGCCGAGCACATCGGCGGCGGTTTCGGCTCGAAGAGCGGGCTTGGGATCGAGAGCGTGATCGCGATCAAGCTCGCCCAAGCCGCCAAGGCGCCGGTCCGCGTCGCGTTCGACCGGCACGAGGAACTGTCGGTCGCGGGATACCGGCCGGCGGCCGAGGTCAAGGTCGCAATTCTGCCGGGGCGCGACGGGAGCCTCAAGGCGCTTTCGCTCGTCGCCCATTCCGACGCCGGGGTGGCGGTGAACTCGACCGTGGCCGGGCTCGGGCGCCTCATCTACAAGGCCGAAGCGAAGGAGCTTATCGACCACGACGTGGTCAGCAACTTGCCGCCGGGCTGCGCGTTTCGCGCTCCCGGCGGTCCCCCGCTCGCTTTCGCGCTCGAGCAGGCGATCGACGAAGTCTGCCCTGCGGCTTGACACCGATGCGATCGGGTTGCGCAAACGCTGGGACCCCAATCCCGATCGGCAGCGCCTCTACGATTGGGCCGCCGGGCTCGACACTTGGCGCCGGCGGGCCGGCTCGCCGACCGAGACCGGCCGCTATCGCCGCGGCGTCGGCGCCGCAATGGGATATTGGCTCTATCTTTGGCAGCTCGGAACCAAGGTCGAGCTCGCGATCGAAGGGGGACGCCTCGTCGCCAGCACCGCCGTCCAGGACATCGGCACGGGCACGCGGAGCGTCATCGCCGGCACGGTTGCGCGCGAATTCGGGCTCGACCCGCACGAGGTCGAGGTGCGCATCGGCAATTCGAAGCTCCCGGAGGGGCCGACGTCCGGCGGCAGCCGGGTCACCGCGTCGATCGTTCCGCCGCTCCTCATCGCCGCCGGCAAGCTCAAGGCCGGCATCGCCCAAAAGACCGGGCGGAAGCCCGCGCAGGGATCGAACGCGCCGTGGCGCGAGCTGATCGCCGCCTCGCCCGACCTCAAGGTCCTGGCGGAGCGTCCGGAGGACAATGGCCGGACGGCTTACGGCAACAACTCGCTGGTCAAGGACGCCGGGATGATCGGTTGGGTCTTCGGCTTCATGATGCGCCGCTCCAACCACATGGCGATCGGCGCCGGGGCCCCAAGCTCGGTCCAGGTGATCGAGGTCGAGGTCGATACCCTGCTCGGCCGGGTGCGCGTGGTCAGAGCCCATTCCGGCATCGCCGTCGGCAAGCTTGCGGCGCCGGCTCTGGCGCGCAGCCAGGCAGCCGGCGCGATCATCCAGGGACTGGGCTACGCCCTCTACGAGGGGCGCGAGATCGATCCAGCGACCGGCGACGTCCTCACCACGAACCTCGAGGACTACCGCATACCCGGCATCGCCGATACGCCGCTGATCGACATCGCCTTCGACGAGGGCGGGTTCGACCACGTGCTCGGCGGCAGTGTCGGCATCGGCGAAGTGGCGACCGTGCCAACGTCGGCGGCGATCGCCAACGCCATCCGCAACGCCATCGGCGTCAGGCCATACGAGATACCGATCCGGCCGGACCGGCTCATCGATCTTCTTCACCGGAGGGCCGCCGCATGACGGCGATGACGCCAATCGTCCCCGCGCCCGGCGGGGCCGAATATCGCGCCGCGGGGACCGACCTCTCGGAGCGGCGGCGCAGCGGCGTCTCGCGCGGGCCGCTCGTCGACATCGCTCCCAACGCCCGACATGATCGGGATCGCCTGGAACGCCGCGGGGGCGGCGCGGATCGGCGCCTCGACCACCATCGCCGCGATCGCCGCCGATACTCGACTCGAGGCGGCCTACCCCGGGATCGCCGCCGCGGCCGGCGGTCTGGCGACGCCGCAGATCCGACATCTCGCGACCCTCGGCGGCAATCTCGCGCAGCGTTCGCGCTGCTGGTACTACCGCAATCCTCATATCGATTGCCTGAAGAAGGGCGGGGCCGCCTGCCCGGCGCGGGACGGCAACCATCTCTATGGCGTCGTCTTCGACCTCGGGCCCTGCGTCGCCCCACATCCCTCGACCATGGCGGCGGCGCTCTTGGCCTACGAGGCGAAGATCACGACCAACCAGCGCAAAGGCTTGAGCATCGAGCAATTGCTGGGGGACGGCGCGAACGGCGCCGCCGATCACGCGCTCGAGGCCGGCGAGATGATCGAAGCGATCGCGCTCGCGCCGCCGCTTGCCGGCGAATGCGCCGCTTACAAGCGCGCGATCAGTCGCGCCTACGCCGAATGGCCGCTGGTCGAAGTCGTCGCGCGCGTAGTCATCCGCGATGGCGCGTTTGCGCTTGTGCGCCTGACCGCCGGCGGCGTCGCGCCCGTGCCGATCCGCCTCACCGCCGCCGTGGCGGCGGCGCAGGGCGCGCCCGTTTCGGCGGCGACCATCGCCGCGGCGGCGCGCGCCGCGACCGCGGGCTCGAAGCCCTTGCGGATGACGGGCTACAAGCTCGACCTGCTCGCGGGGCTGGTGCAGGACCTTCTGGAGCAGTGCTCGGGTTGACGGCGCCGGCTCTCCTCAGTCGTCGAGCCCCAGTCGCCGCGCCGCCGCCTCGGCAAGAGCGCGGCGTTCGTAGACGATCGCGGCCATCCGTTTGCGCGCGGTCTCGACCGCCGCGGGCTTGGCGGTCTCTGGCGTTCCGGCGCCAAACGGCGGCGCGGGCGCGTATTCGAGATTGAGCTCGATCGCGGCGGCGACCTCTTCCCCGGCGAGTTCGCCGATCAGCGCCAAGGCGAAGTCGATGCCTGCGGTCACGCCGCCGCCGGTCATGAGACTGCCGTCGCGCACGACCCGCGCGCGGACCGGGAGGGCGCCGACGGTTTCGAGAAGATGGTGCGACGCCCAGTGAGCGTCGCCTGCTTTCCTGCGAGCAACCCCGCGGCGCCGAGCACGAGCGCGCCGGTGCAGACCGAGGTGACGAATCGCGCTCCCCCCGGCCTGGTGGGGTGTTCAGGCGTGGCGGCTGATCGCCCCATCGACAATTCCGATGCTTCCGACAATAACGTCCCTGCTGGCTGAGCGGACAGCGCCCGATGAGGACATTTACGCGTGACGCCCGAAGAGTTCCGCCGCCATGGCCACCGGCTGATCGACTGGCTGGCCGACTACCACGAGAGCTTGCCCAAGCGGCCGGTGATGGCGAAAACCCGGCCCGGCGAGATCCGCGACGCCTTGCCGGTCGCCCCGCCCGACGAGCCGGAGGATTTCGGCGCATTGATCGACGATCTCGACCGCATCGTGCTTCCGGGACTATCGCTTTGGCAGCATCCGCGCTTCTTCGGCTATTTCCCCGCCAACGCCGAGCCCGCGGGCATTCTCGCCGATCTCGTCTCGACCGGCCTCGGCGTCATCGGGCTCTCGTGGCAGTCGAGCCCGGCGGTGACCGAAGTCGAAGAGGTCGTGACCGATTGGCTGCGACAGATGCTGGGACTCTCATCCGGCTGGAGCGGGGTCATCCAGGACACCGCCTCGACCAGCACGCTGGTCGCGCTGATCTGCGCCCGCGAGCGGGCGACCAACTATGCTCTGGCCCGTGGCGGGCTCCAGGGAGAAACGCGGACGCCGCGCGTCTATGTGTCGGCGCACGCGCACAGCTCGGTCGACAAGGGCGCGCTGCTCGCCGGCTTCGGCCGCGACAATTTGCGACTCGTTCCGTTCGACGCCAAATATTCCATGCGCGCCGACGCCCTGGCCGAGATGGTCGCCGCGGACGTCGCGAACGGCGATCTCCCCTCGGCCATCGTCGCGACCGTCGGCACGACGGCGACGACCGCGATCGACCCGGTCGCCGACATTGCCGAGGTCGCGCGGCGCCACGGAATCTGGCTCCACGTCGACGCGGCGATGGCGGGCAGCGCGATGATCCTGCCCGAATGCCGCTGGATGTGGGATGGGGTCGAGGGCGCGGATTCGCTCGTGATCAACGCGCACAAGTGGCTCGGCGCGCCGTTCGACTGCTCGGTCTATTATGTGCGCGACCCGGAGCACTTGATGCGGGTGATGTCGACCAACCCGAGCTTCCTGCAATCCTCGGTCGACGGCGAGGTCAAGAACCTGCGCGACTGGGGCATCCCCCTCGGGCGCCGGTTCCGGGCGCTGAAACTCTGGTTTGTGATTCGCGAACAGGGCGTGAGCGGGCTGCAAAGGCGGCTCAGGCGCGACATGGCCAACGCCCGCGCGCTTGCCGAAAAGGTCGCGGCCGCGCCGGGCTGGCGCGTCGTGGCGCCGGTCAACCTGCAAACGGTTTGCGTTCGCCACCACCCGCTTGCGCCCGACGGCTCGCGGCTCGGCGGCGAAGCGCTCGACGCGCACACGACCGCCTGGGTCGAGGCGGTGAACCGCTCGGGCGCGGCCTATCTCACGCCGGCCGTCCTCGACGGGCGCTGGATGGCGCGGGTGTCGATCGGCGCGCTGGCGACCGAAACGGCGGATATCGAAGCCGTCTGGGGGGCGATGCGAGCGGCGGTTTGAATAGCTCACCCTCACCGTCAGCGGCAATGTTCTTGATATGTTCCTTCAATTTGATATGATCTCGCATCGGATGGGTAACCCGACCGAGAATCATATATTGCACAGGTAAATGGTATTGCAGCGGATTCGCGATCCTCTCCACAACCTCATCGAGTTCAAAGACGACGAACTCGAACGAACCCTTTGGAGGGTCATCCAGACGCGACCATTCCAACGGCTTCGGCGAATTAAGCAGCTCGGATTTTCGGATCTTGTCTATCCCGGCGCCAGTCACTCCCGTTTTGCACATAGCGTTGGAGTTTTTCATACGGCTAGAGAGCTTATGAAGGTCGTACGCCGGTACGAAGGGCGGGCAGAATTACGAGAAAATCTGGCGCTAGTTGCGGCGGCGGTTCATGATCTCGGTCACGGCCCTTTTAGTCATGCGTTTGAAGCAGTGGGGAGGCATCTCAATTTCAAGTTGGCAAATCACGAACACGTCAGCGATTTGCTGATCCGACAAGGGGAAGTTGCTGCGATCCTCAATGAAATGGGCAGTGGTGTCGCCGTTGATGTCGCCGATATGGTCAAAAAGGAAGGTCGCATTACGGTTCACAACGCCGTTGTTTCGAGCCAGTTCGACGCGGATCGCCTTGACTACATGCGACGAGATCGCCTCATGACGGGCACAGAGCACGCAGCGATCGACTACACGTGGCTGATGGCGAACCTGGAAATCGCGTCAGTCCGGACCGGCGTCGATGATCGTGAGACAGGATCAATTCAAACATTCGTAATTGGACCCAAAGCCATCCATGCTGCGGAGGCTTATGTTCTCGGCCTCTTTCAGCTTTATCCGACCGTGTATTTTCATAAGGCCACACGGGGCGCGGAGAAACTCTTCGCGGAATTGTTAGTGCGCGTCGTCACCCTTGCGAGGAGTTCCAAGGCCGCCGCCACGGGACTGACCGAGAGGCACCCGCTCGTTCGGTTCGCCGTGAACCCTGAGAGTTTGGAAAACGTAATGAATTTGGATGATTCGGTAGTAACGGGTGCCCTGTCGCTAATGACTGAAGCCGAAGACCGTTTAATAAGCGAGTTCGCCACACGGCTAAGAGACCGCAAGCTTTACAAGTGCGTGGATATCCGATCCCGCGTCAGCCATGAATTCGACCCCGAAGGCACAGGAGAACTGGACAGCGTAGCTAAGGTCGATACGTGCTGCGCAAAGGTAAGGGAAAAATTAACCGAGTGGTCACAGGATAACTCCGAGGAGAGGCAGCGCGTCCTAATCGATGAGGACAAGCGTTCGCCTTACAAGGACGCGGTTGGATCGAGGGGGCCAGCGGAGCGTATCAACGTCCGTACGGATGGGGGAAGCTTGGTTGACCTGAAGAAGCGTTCGCGGGTCGTCGCTAGCCTCGCGGATTTCATGCTCTTTCGTGCGTATCATGATCGCGACGACGCAGAGGCAGGTGGGATCGTCGATAACATCATTAATGGGGAGGTTGAGGCATGTCGTTAGGCGACTCGAAGAAGGTTGCGGCCATTATTGCTGACTCTGGGGGTCGCGTCGTAGGCCGCACTCGTTTGCAGAAGATCGCTTATCTCCTAACGGTGACCGGCATGGAGAGCGGTTTGGCTTTCACCTACAAACACTACGGTCCCTACAGCGAAGATCTGGCAAGGGCTGCGCGTGTCGGGAACCTACTCGGCGATTTGCAGGAAAGTGAATATGCTGCCGCTTGGGGCGGTTCCTATTCGATATTTACTGCGCAATCTTCGACCTTCACAACCGGGGATGATAGCCGCCGTCGATTTGCCGAGGTCGCCGCTGAGTCGGACGCTGTGGAGTTAGAGTTAGCTGCGACGGCCGTCTTTCTCTCGAAAGAGGGCTATCCGGATCCCTGGCAGGAGACAGCGAGGCGAAAGCCAGAGAAGGCGGACAGCGAACGTCTTGCTAAGGCGAAGGAACTCTTGCATTCGCTATCGCGGATTCCAACCCCGGTCCCGCTCCCCGCGATCGTCTGATCTGCTAAATCTACGCTGCGCCGATCCTCGACATGAAGCAGCGGCGGACTTGCCGGAAAGTGACAGGCAGGCTCGCCTGCCGCGCGCTTTGTCGCACTCGTCAGGGAGAAACGCGCCATGGGATCGAGGCTCAAATTCTACGGCTGGGGGTTTGAGAACACCGGCCTCACCGACGCCGAGCGCGACGCATCTGTTCCGCTTCGTCGCCGAGAAGCTCGGCGTCGAGCCTCGCCTGAGTGCCCTGCCGCCGCAGGAAACCGACATCGCGCTTCGCGCGCCCCGCATCTCAGCCCGGGCTTCGCTCGCCGGCGTCCTGACCGCCGACCCTTACGAGCGGCTCCTCCACACCTACGGCAAGTCCTTTCCGGAGACGGTGCGCGCGTTCGCCCGCGACTTCGCCAACGCGCCCGATCTCGTCGCCCTGCCGGAGAGCGAAGCCGACATCGCGGCCGTGCTCGACTGGGCGACCGGCGCGAAGGTCGCTGTCATTCCGTTCGGCGGCGGCTCGTCGGTGGTGGGCGGCGTCGAGCCCATCGTCGGCGATGGCTACGCCGGCGCGGTCAGCCTCGACCTGCGCCATTTCGACCGCGTGCTCGAAGTCGACGCGGCGAGCCGCGCCGCTCGCATTCAGGCCGGCATCCGAGGACCGGCGATCGAGGCGGCGCTGAAGCCGCACGGCTTCGCGCTTCGCCACTATCCGCAGAGCTTCGAGTACTCGACGCTCGGCGGCTGGATCGCCACCCGCTCCGGCGGCCACTTCGCCACCCTCTACACCCACATCGACGATTTCGTCGAAAGCCTCCGCACGGTCACTCCCGCAGGCGTCATGGAATCGCGCCGCCTGCCGGGCTCGGGCGCGGGGCCGAGCCCCGACCGCATGATGATCGGCTCCGAGGGCGCGCTCGGAATCATCACCGAGGCGTGGATGCGGCTGCAAGGCCGGCCGCGCTTCCGCGCCGACGCCGTGTTTGGCTTCCCCGATTTCTTCGCCGCCGGGCGCGCCGTGCGCGCCGTCGCCCAAGCCGGGCTTTACCCCTCGAACCTGCGCGTGATCGACAACGACGAGGCCGGCGCCTATGGCGTCAACGCCTATGAGGAGAGCCTGCTCGTGCTCGCCTTCGAATCGGCCGACCATCCGGTCGACGCCTGGATGGCGCGCGCGACCGAGATCATGCAGGACACCGGCGGGCGCCGCGCATGTCGACGAAGCCGCGGCCTCAAGCTGGCGCACCGCCTTCATCCGCATGCCCTACGGGCGGGAACTGACCGTGCCCATGGGCGTTATCGCCGACACGTTCGAGACCGCGATCACCTGGGACAGGTTCGAGCCGTTCCATCGGGCGGTCCGCAAAGCGGCCGAAGACGCGCTCAAGGAGGCGACCGGCCGCAAGGGAACCGTTTCGACCCGCTTCACCCACGTCTATCCCGACGGGCCCGCGCGTCTATTACACGTTCAGCGTGCGCGGCGATCCCGGCCGGCTCATCGAGCAATGGCGCGAGATCAAGACCCGCGCTTCCGACGCGCTGATCGCGGCCGGCGGCACCATCACCCACCATCACGCAGTCGGACGCGACCACATGCCCTGGTACCGCTCCCAACGCCCGGACCTGTTCGGCAAGGCGTTCGTTGCGGCGAAGAGCGCGCTCGATCCCGCGGGGATCATGAACCCGGGGGTTCTGGTCCCTTGAGGGCCTCTTCTCCCCGCTTCGATGAAAGAAGATGACGGGAAGCGCCGGCGCTCCCTCAGCCGGCGCGCGCCAAGGCCGCACGAAGACCTGTTCGGAGAGACCTTTATAGCGCAATGGTCGTGGGATCAGAGCGGGAGGTGACGCCATGTCCGACGATCTAACCGACTCTCAAATTGAGCTATTGTGCGAAATCGGGGAATATGACCCGCTACAGCTTGCCGATGAACGGAAGCGCGACCTTGAGCGGCTTCTCTCCGGGGGCTACGTGGCGGCCTCCGCGACCCATCCCGGCTCTAAATTCACGGTTACCGTCAAGGGCATGGAGTTTCTTGGCGAGCGTGGCGCGGGCTTGAACGAGGCGTAGGGCGGGACGTTGCGGTGTCCGGCTCAATAGGGTCGGACTTCCCCGAGACCGTCTGCTTCGACCGCGGATATGGTCGTGCGGACCATCGACCGCGCCTCATCGTGAGGCCATGGGCGGCCGCGGTGCATCGTCGCCCGGTTGTCCCACATCAAGACGTCGCCTTGCCGCCAAGAATGCAGGCAAGTGTGCTGGGGCCTGGTCGCTTCTGCGATCAGTTGGTCCAACAAGGCTTGCGCTTCCGTGTCGTCCATGCCGTCCACCGCGTAAGCGTGCGAGGCGATGTAAAGGGCGACGCGGCCGTTGACCGGGTTGGGCCAGGTCATGCGCCACTTGACCGCCGGCAGCGCGGCGCGCTCGGGCCCTGTCGCCAGGCGCGGATCGATCTGGTCGCGTGAATGGGCGTAGT
This sequence comes from uncultured Alphaproteobacteria bacterium, assembly GCA_963749715.1. Lineage (GTDB taxonomy): Bacteria > Pseudomonadota > Alphaproteobacteria > Rhizobiales > Beijerinckiaceae > Roseiarcus. The sequence continues at coordinate 350,584 of CAVVNR010000008.1, read as the reverse complement.
CGTGCGTGGCGACCGCGCCGCGCAACCGTTCCTGAGCCGACGGGGAAAGTCGCGTCCAGGCCTGTCTTGTGGAGGCGAACTCCGTCTCGCCGCCATTCTTTGAAACTACGCGCGCCGACAACACCGAGGCGAGCGCCGGCGTTTGCTTGAAGGAACTGTCGGTGTGCCAAAGCTGGTTGGCGCGCGCCGTCAAAGCCTGGCGATGCGTCTCCGGCACGAGGCTCCCATCGGGCGCGAGATTGTGGAGCCGATTGTAGAATGTGCCCATGCCCTCGGAGCTGATCTTGACCCGCTCTAACGGTCCGAAGGCGCGGGAGAAAGCCGCCTGCACGTCGTCGGAGATTTCCTGGTCGCGGAACAAAAGCAGGCTGTGCTCTTCGAACGCTGCGCGCACCGAGCGATACGCGGCGTCGCTCGAGGCGACGTCGAGCAACGAGACGCCGCGAACCTCAGCGCCGAAATGAGGGCTGAGCGGGACGAGTTCCAATTGCCGCTCCAGTCACAGCGACGCCGCCGACGTTCCGAACCATCGCCAGGAGGAGCCTGGACCGGCTTGTCGCCCCTGACAAGTCGGGATGCCACTGGACTGCACCCCTTGCGTGAGACACGCTAATTCACGAAAACGGTGACACATGCATATTTGCTATTTTTGCGTCTAGGGAGATATGGGGAAAGATGTAAGTGTCACCGTATTCTCCCGCGTCTTCGTCGTCTCGATCAGACGAAAACGGTGACACATGCATATTTGCTATTTTTGCGTCTAGGGAGATATGGGGAAACATGTAAGTGTCACCGTATTCCCGCGGCGGCTGTTCGGCCTCGGCCGCTGTCGCAGGCGTCGCCGCCGACGCCGGATTTTGTTGCGCGACCGCGAGAAGCGGCTCCGCCGCCAGGGCGGCGCTGATCGCCAAAGCGAACAGACCATGCGCGCTCTTCGCGCGGCGGCCGACTGCACGCATCATCGGCGCGCCCTCCCGTTTGCCCGCTCGCCCGCGGCCGGCGAGCCGCGTGCTCTCGCCCCGTGTCGCCGTTGGCGGCGACTCCGACCTCAGCGCCCCAATCTAGGGCGCCGGCGCCCCAAAGATCAACGTTCTGGCAGGCGCGCGCCGCGAGACCAGCGGATCGCGCTGGCATGATCGCAAGTCGGGTTCAGAACGCTCGCTCAAAGGAGCGCCGCCCTAAAAAGTCTTCATATATTCGATGATCGCCCAGCGCTCCTCGTCGGTGAGGCCGGCGCCGAATTCGTGGCCCCCATTGCCGTTGCCGTTCGCGTTCGCCGGATCGGCGGTGAAGGCGCCGGTCTTGAACGGCGACTCGTCGACAGCATAGCCGACGTTCTTCGGATCGAACATTCGGCTGCCGGCCATGAAGCTCGACTTGCGATCCTTGGCGAGCTTCATCAATTCCCACAGGTTCGGCACGGAACCGTTGTGAAGATACGGCGCGACCGCCCAGACGCCGTTCAATACGCGCGCCTCGTAAGCAGCGCCTGCAACGGCTGGCGGGGGACTGAACATGCCGCTCAGCTTCGCGTCGATGAACGCCTTGAGCTCAACCAGCGCGTCAAGCTTGGTCTTCACAGGCAGCCTCGGGTCGAGCAGCGTGTCGAGATTCTCCCCCGGCAAATGCTCGGCGAAGTCCTTGCGCAGCGCGCGAAAGACCCCGCTCTGCGCCAGTTTCGCCGGCGACGGGATCGGCGGAATGAACGCCTCCGCGAGCAGACTTCCCACGACCGAAGCGGCGAGAAGATCGCCGGCCTTGGCCGGATCGCCAATCCGGGCGCCAATTGCCGGCGGCGGCATCAGGGCGCCCAGCAGCAGCCCGGGTTTCGCGGCGCGCTGCGAATTGACGAGCATCTTCGGGTCCGTCCCGACCGCAAGGACGGGAGTGCGCCAGAGGTCCGGCAGATCGGGCGAAGTTTGCACCGCGTGGCAACTGCCGCAATTGGCGTCAAACAAGGGCTTGCCCTTCGCCGCCAAGTCCTCGTCAAGTCCGAATATCTCTCGCGGCCATGGCGGCGGACGCAGCACGGCGATCTTTTCCTCGAGCGTCTGCAGTCCGGCAAAGTCGATGGAATTGTTCTTGAAATCGATGATTGCGGGCGTAAGCGGCGTCGGCCCAACGACCCGATGAGGGGCGAAATCGGCGAAGACGCCGATCACCTCGCCCGTGTTTCGTCCAAGCGCCTGGATGAAGAGGCCGTTGTGAACGCCGCCGTTCCATTGGGTGCGATCCTGCTTCGAGGCGTTCCATAGGAACGGATAGCGGACCGGCGCGTCGGCAACCTTGTAGTTCTCTGAAATCCCGAGATCGCGCGCGGCGATTCGGTTGAAAATCATCCCGAAAGCGTCGAGCCGGCCAGGCCCCCATGGGCTCGACGCGGGCAAGCTTATGTCCATGAATTCCCCGAATTGGGCCACCCATTTGCCAAATCCATCCTTGACTTGCGCCGCCTTCGCCGCCGTGTAGCCAGGGCCGAGAACCGCCTTTGCGAACGTGTCGAACCGGGCGGGTTCGGCCAGAGTCGTCCGTGACGCGGCAAGAAGGTCAGCGAGAAACTGCTGGGCGTCCGTTTTGGCTGGCGCGCCGTCGATGCGCATCGCGTGGACGACGCCGCCTTGCCTGTATTCGAGCTGCCCCGTGTGGCATGCGGCGCAGGTCAGTCCGAGCTCTCCCGATGCGACCGGACCGTCGATGACGAAGCCGACCGGCAGGCCTTCCGGGTTTGCCGGAGAGACGTTATTGGCGAGATAGCCGTAGCGCAGCAATTTGTCGGCGGCGAACGGCTCATCCAGGTCGGCGCGCCTGAGCGCCTTGAACCAGGAATAGGGCATCAAGCGCGAGCCCTGGCTGGTCGTATAGAACGTTTCGCGATCCTCAGCCGACCAACCCTGCGCGGCGTAGGTAAGCGCGCCTTCTACGCCGGTTGGTTGCGTCTGCGCCTCGATCGCTCCCGATGCGAAAGTCAGTCCAAGCGCCAAAGCCGAGCGCCGCAGAATGCTTTTTCCGCCCATGTCTTGTCCTTTTCTTAGGCTGCAATCTTGGGATCGGCTGTTGTTTGGCTTCGCGGCGGAAAACCGGATGGTTGCGCGGGACCGTCCGAATGTAAATCGCCGTAACGTGGGCCGGAACTCCGCGATTATGTCGTTCCCGCAGCCGCCGCTATCGAGCACGGAAAGACACCACGGCTCATTTCAGGCGCGGGCAAGGCCCGAGATCGGCGGCCTTAGGCTTCAGACTCAATCGAACCAACGGCGTGGCGCGGCAGGCTACCTCTTCGGGAATTCCAGCCCCATGGCGCGGTAGCGCTCGGGGTCGTCGAGCCAGTTCTCGCGCACCTTGACGAACAGGAAGAGATGGACGTTCGCGCCGTGCGCGGCGGCGATGTCCTTGCGCGCCGCCGTGCCGATCGCCTTGATGGTGCGCCCGCCCTCGCCGAGCACGATCTTGCGGTGGCTCTCGCGGGTGACGAAGATCGTCTGCTCGATGCGCGCCGTTCCGTCTGGCAGATCCTTCCAGCTCTCGGTCTCGACCGTCGCCTGGTAGGGCAGTTCGTCGTGCAGCCGCTCGATCAGCTTCTCGCGGGTGATCTCGGCGGCGAGGGAGCGGATCGGCGCCTCGGCGATCTGGTCCTCGGGATAGAGCCAGGGTCCCGGCGGGATGAGCTCGACCAGCCGCTCCAGGAGCCGCGCAAGACCGTCGCCGGTCGCGGCGCTGATCATGAAAGTGTCGTCGAAGGCCAGCGCCGCGTTGAGAGAGGCGGCGAGTTCGAGGAGTTTCGGCCGCTGGACGAGGTCGATCTTGTTGAGGACGGCGAGCCTCGGCTTGCGGGCGTCTCCGAGCCCGCTCAGAATCGCCTGGGTCTCCTGGCTCAGGCTCGCCTGGCCGGCCTCCTTCCTGGCGTCGATCATCAGCGCGAGCACGTCGGCGTCGGCCGCCGCCGCCCAGGCGGAGGCGACCATCGCCCGGTCGAGGCGCCGCTTCGGCGCGAACAGGCCGGGCGTGTCGACGAACACGATTTGCGCTTCGCCCTTGGTCATGACGCCGCGCACGAGCGAGCGTGTGGTCTGGGCCTTGCGGGTGACGATCGACACTTTTTCGCCGACGAGCGCGTTGATGAGCGTCGACTTGCCCACGTTCGGCGCGCCGACGAGAGCGACGAACCCGCAGCGGGTCGCGCTCACGTCGCGCTCCTGCGGTCGAGAAAGGCCTGCGCGGCGGCTTGTTCCGCCGCCCGCTTCGAAGCAGCGGCGCCGAGCTCGGGCGCAAAGCCTTCGACCACGAGGCGCATGACGAATTGGGGCGCGTGCGCCGGGCCGCTGCGCTCGACCTCCTCGTAGCGCGGCGCGGCAAGGGCGCGCGACTGGGCCCATTCCTGCACCGCGGTCTTCGCGTCTCGCGCCGCGTCGGCGGTGATCCGGTCGCCCCAGGCGCTGAGGACAACCGCCTCGGCCGCCTCGAAGCCGCCGTCGACGAACACCGCGCCGATCAGCGATTCGCAGACGTCGGAGAGGATCGCCGCCTTCTTGCGACCGCCGCCGCGCGCCTCGCCCAGGCCGAGCGCCACATGCGGCCCGACGTCCCACTCTAGTGCGATCTCGGCGCAGGTCTCGCGGCGCACGAGCTTGGCGAAACGCATCGACAGCTCGCCCTCGCTCGCCTGAGGAAAGGCCTGATAGAGCCGGCTCGCGATGACGACCCCAAGCACCCGGTCGCCGAGGAATTCAAGCCGCTGATAGGATTGCGCCCGCCCCCGTCCGCCCGAGTTCTGCGCCGAAAGATGCGTCAATGCGAGCTGGGCGAGCGCGGAATCGCGAAAGCGATAGCCGAGGCGAGACTCCAAAGCGGGCAATTCCGCCCGCGCCTGTTTGTTCATTGACCAACCGATCGAACGGCCCAGCCGCGGCGGCGCCCAACGTCAGGCAGGGCACGAGAAAGACGGGCCGCCCGACCATAGCGCGTCCGCGCCCTTTGCGGGAGCCTGCCGGCCGGCCTCAATGCACGCGCTGGAAGATCCGGCTCCAGCGCACCGTCCACGGCCAGCGCCACACTTGCCACGCCGGCGTCCCCTCGTCGATCGAAAAGAAGATGACTTCGGCCCTGCCGATCAGGTTTTCGAACGGCACGTAGCCGACGCCTCCCTGATCCCCCGCGAGCCTCGAATCGCTGGAGTTGTCGCGGTTGTCGCCCATCATGAAATAATGTCCGGGCGGCACTTCGTAGACCTTGGTGTTGTCGAAGGTGCCCTCGTCGCCGTCGATCTGAATGATTTTATGCTGGACCCCGCCGGGAAGCGTCTCGAGGTATTGCGGGGCCTCCATCGGCTTGTTGAAATGGCTGACCGTCAGAAAGGGCGCGATCGGCTCGCGCGGGACGACCTCGCCGTTGATGATGAGCCGTCCGTGAGTGACCTGGATCTTGTCGCCCGGCAGGCCGATCAGCCGCTTGATGTAATCGGTCTCTCCGTCGCTCGGAAGCTTGAACACGATGATGTCGCCGCGCTTGGGCTCGGAGGCGAATATGCGCCCGGGCATCGCCTGGGGGTCAAGATCGAGAAAGCTCGGCAGCGAGAAATGCGAATAGCCATAGGCGTATTTGGAGACGAACAGATAGTCGCCGACGAGCAGCGTCGGCACCAGCGAGCCCGAGGGAATGTTGAACGGCTGGAACAGAACCGTTCGCACCACCAGCGCGATTAAGAGCGCCTCGATGATGACCTTGACGGTTTCCCACCAGCCCTCCTCCTTCTTCACGGGCGTGACGGCGGCCTCGGCGGGCTTCAGGCTCGGTTCGATCATTCGGCTCAAGTCGCCCTTCCTCGCTTCGTCCGGAAATCGGCCGGCGCCGGCCCGCCGCGCCTCCTATACAGGGGCGGTCAGCGTGCGCCAAGCGCCGGCTGGTCGCGCGAAAACTTGGCGCAAGAAAGGCGGCAGTTCGGCTCAGGGCGTGAGGATCAACGACCCGGTGGTCTCGCGGCCTTCGAGCGCGATGTGAGCGGCGGCGGCTTGGGCGAGCGGCCACTTCCTGCCGATCTGGATCTTGACGTCGCCGCGCCCGACCGCGCGGAACAGCTCGCGCGCCATTTTCTCGGCCCGCGCGCGATCCGAGAGGAACGTGAACAGGGTCGGACGGGTCGCGAACAAAGAGCCTTTCTGCGCCAAAAGGCCAATGTTGAAGGCTTCGACCGGCCCGGACGCCGAGCCGAAGCTCGCGAACACGCCAAACGGCCTCAGGCAGTCGAGCGACGCCGGGAAGGTCGCTTTCCCGACTCCGTCGTAGACCACGTGGCATTTCGCGCCCTTGGTGACCTCGTCCACCCGTTTGGCGAAATCCTCGTCGCGGTAGAGGATGGTGTGCCTGGCGCCCGCCTTTTTGGCGAGTGCGGCCTTTTCCGCCGATCCGACGCAGCCGATCACGGTTGCGCCCAGCGCCTTGCCCCACTGACAGAGGATGAGCCCGACGCCGCCGGCCGCGGCGTGGACCAGGATCGTGTCGCCCTCCTTCACCCGATAGGTCTGGCGCAACAGATATTGCGCGGTCAGGCCCTTGAGCATCATTCCGGCGGCGGTTTCGTATGCGATCGAAGGCGGCAGCTTGAACAGATACCTGGCTTCGATGTTTCGCTCCTCGGCGTAGGCGCCCGCGGAGCCGCAATAGGCGACGCGGTCGCCGGGCTTGAACCCCTCGACCGACGGTCCGACCTCGACCACCTCGCCTGCGCCCTCGGATCCCGGCGTGTACGGCACCTTCGCCGGCGGATAAAAACCGGTGCGGTGATAGATGTCGATGAAGTTGATCCCGATCGCATGCTGGCGCAGCCTGACCTCGCCCTTGCCCGGCGGCCCGAGGTCGACCTCCTCGTGGCGCATGACGTCTGGAGCGCCGGGTTGATGGATGCGTATCGCGCGCATGCGTTTCCTCTGATCGTTTCCTGCTGACCGTGACGGGCGCCGGCTCCAAGGCTTGCCAGCACGAACGGCCGACCTTATAGCATCGCGCCGATCCGGCAGAACCGGAATCTTTAGAGAGCCCGCGCCCATCGTCTAGCGGTCCAGGACGCCGCCCTTTCACGGCGGAAACGCGGGTTCGATCCCCGCTGGGCGCGCCACTGAAATCAAATATTTATATGCCCTGAGTAAGAAACGACTTCACAAAAGTCCAATTGCTGTCCAATAAATAGCGATCCGCATTTCCATTCCCGCTGAAGCCTTGCAGAGGATGGCGAACGAACGATGCCCCGTAGGCCTAATTATCGCTTTGAGCGTTCGGAGCGCAATCGCGCGAAAGAAGCCAAGAAGGAAGAAAAACTGAAGCGCCGGCGAGAGCGCCCGGCGGAGACGCCGGATGAATTGCCGGCCGGACCAATCGTTGAGGACAAAGCAGGGACAGGCGAAGCGGGGCGCTTGCTTGTGCAAGACTGACGCTCAGGTGTTGATCGGCGAGCCTCACGCCTGTCGCTGAAATCGGCATCCATCGCCACTTGCCGCCTGTGGCCCGCGACGGGAGTTTGCGGAGCATCGCCGCGCGCCAGCCTTTGCCACGAATCGTCAAATCACCATGCCTAAACGCGGTTCTGGCAATGAAAAAGGCCGCCCGATGGCGGCCTCATTCCCGTCAGTTTGAAATCGAGTTTAGGCGGCGAACGAGTTCGAACTTGCGGGCGCGATAGCCGGCAACGCCGAGGCCCGCAAATCCCAAGAGCATCATGGCCCAAGTCGAAGATTCGGGGACCGTTGACGAGCCCGCGTAAATCCGAGTCCAGGCTACCGTCTCGACGCCGTTGATCCAGGGCATGTTTCCGCTTAGGACGCCATCAGGCTGCGCGGCGGTGATCGCGTCCGCGACAGAGACGGTGATGCTGTTCGCGGTGAAGCTGACCTTCTGATCGCCCGGCAAATCGTCGGACCCGTCTCCGTCCGCGAAAATGAAATTCTGACCAGGGCTCAAAGTCAAAGACCCAGCAATGCCGGCGCGAGTAAAAAGATCGAGGGATGTGATCGACAGGTCGCCGATCGTGATTGGACTGGCTCCAACGTTCTGAAGCAATACGCCGGAAAGGTCGGGATCGCTGCCCGGAGCGTCCGCCAGGTCGCTCGAACTGCCGTAGAACGTCGTATTCGCGCTGCCGTACCATGGGTTCGGAGGTACGGGCGTGCCCCCGCCGCCGAACCCATCATTATAGCCGGTGGAGACGACAAGGCCCGCAAGCGATCCCGCAAAGGCTTGGCCGCAAAGGATCAACGTAAAAAGTCCGACGGGAAAAAGGCGTTTCATCACGATAACTCCAATAGGGGGGCCCCAAGTCCGTAAAGTACGGTAAATGCAGGGGTAAAACTCCACGTTTCGTATCCGATGTCAATTCTTTATGCCCTCACGGCTCCCTCACGGCCCCTTGGCGGCCGATTGGTCCAAATCCCCTGCTCTATCTCCGCCGCGCTTTCTGGCGCGCAAAGACTTCACGCCCCTCGCGATCCAGGATCCGCAGTCCGATCGTCCGAGGCGGCCACTTGGTGTTTGCGGCAGCGACGATTGCGGCGGACGCATCCGCCGCGCAAATCCGCTTCTCCGTCAAATTCGTCGGGCCGCGATCGACCGTCCCGCAAACAAATTGGATCCGGAATGGCTGCGAATGTTCGGAGACGACGCGCGCCGGCTCGTCGGCTGAATCAACCCCTGGCGGAGCTGGGCGCGTCGCAAGGTCAGCGCTTGCGCGCCTGGATGTGCGGCGGGCGACGGCCAAAGCAACGCGTCGCCATTCCCGAGCCGTCCGGTCGTCATGCGCATCGCGCTCCCATCGGCGCGCTTCGGCGTAAGCCTCGGCGCCAAACTCGCCGATAAGCGCGCCCGCGACGGCGTGTATTCGCTCAATCCTTTCCAGGCGCCAAAGCAGCCATGAAAGCATGTCCGCCTCCTTTGTCTCGAGGCCGCGGCGCAGCTCGCAATCCACGTTCCAGAAATGGACGCCGCCTTCCGGACAGATAACCCAATATTCGAGCGATCGCGTTGACAGGATATTAACGCCGGACAAGACCGGGGCTCGCCCTCGCCAATGCGCGCGCGGTCGATCCGTCGATTGCGGCCATCCGCCTTTCCGCGCGCGGCGGCGAGGGACCGGACGCGTGGTATGACTGGTTGCGCCAAGAATTGGCCCGCGCGCGCGAGCAGGCGTTCCTGTAAGGCAGGCGGCGCGGGCGAGCGGGCGCTCACGCCGGCAACGCTGGCGCTCGCGCCAGCAGCGATGTGCCGGCGACGCCGGCGCAATGTTTCAACCTCGAGAATGAAGAGCGCATGGCCGATCTGGTCTACCCCGCCCACGGACCTCGCTTCGATGAGACTTTTCCGGAGCTCAAGCCTGGGGAAATCGACCGGCTGCGGCGCTACGGCTCGCTACGCAAATTTTCGGACGGGGAGAAGCTGTACGAAGCCGGCAAAGTCGCGCCCGGCATGTGTGTCGTGCTCAAAGGTCTCGTCTCGGTCACCCAGCGCGACGGGTTGGGCCATGTCTCTCCGGTCGTCGAGGAGGGCGCCGGCCAATTCCTGGCCGACGTCGGCCAGCTCTCCAGCCGCGCTGCGCTGGTCGACGCCACGGCCGAGGGCGACGTCGAGACCTTATTGATCCCCCCGGACGGACTGCGCGCGCTAATGGTCGCGGAAGCCGATCTCGGCGAACGCATCATGCGCGCGCTCATCCTTCGCCGGATGGCTCTCATTCAAGGGGCCGCGGGCGTTGTCCTGATCGGGCCTCCCGCCTCGGCGGACATGATCCGGCTCGAGGGCTTCCTCACGCGAAACGGCCATCCCCACCATTTGCTCGATCCCGCCACGGAGCCGGAAGCCAGAGAGGTGATCGCTCGCTACGCCGATGTCGCCGGCGGCTTGCCGCTGGTGGTTTGCGCCGACGGCTCGGTGCTCGCAAATCCGTCGGAGCGGGCACTCGCCCGCCAGATCGGCATGACGGCCGCCTCGCGCGCGAACTTCGTCTACGACGTCGCGGTGGTCGGCGCCGGCCCCGCCGGCCTGTCGACAGCCGTCTACGCTTCCTCCGAAGGCCTTTCCGTCGCTGTCCTCGACGCTCGCGCCTACGGCGGGCAGGCCGGGGCCAGCGCCCGGATCGAAAACTACTTCGGCTTTCCGACCGGAATCACCGGCCAGGCGCTGACCGCCCGCGCCTTCATCCAGGCGCAAAAATTCGGCGCCGACGTCATGATCCCCGTGGGCGTCAGGACGCTCGATTGCTCGCGCGCGAATGGGTCGCTCGCGCTCGAGACGGAGGACGGCGATCGCATTGAGGCCCGAACGGTCGTGGTCGCGAGCGGCGCGAGGTACCGCCATCCGGCGATCGCCGACATCGCCCGGTTCGAGGGACGCGGCGTCTGGTACTGGGCCTCGCAGATCGAGGCGCGCCTATGCGCCGGCGAACAGGTCGTTCTGGTCGGCGGCGGCAATTCGGCCGGCCAGGGCGCGGTGTTCCTGTCCGCCCACGCCGCCAGGGTGCGGATGATGGTCCGCGGGCCGGGCCTCGCCGAAAGCATGTCGCGCTATCTGATCGATCGCATCGCCGCCACCTCGAACATCGAGCTTATGACGCAAACGGAGATCGTCGCCCTCAATGGCCCGGCCGGCGCCGGCCTCGAGCAGGTGCGGTGGCGCGACCGGCGGGCGGGCTCGGAGACCGAGGCCCCGATACGCAACGTCTTCCTGTTCGTCGGCGCGGATCCCGCGACCGAATGGCTGCAAGGTTGCGGCGTGGCCTTGGACAAGGCAGGCTTCGTGATGACCGGGCGCCGCGCGCGAACGCCGTCCCCGCCGCGTCGGCGCTCGAGTCCTCTGTCCCCGGCGTGTTTGCGGTCGGCGACGTTCGGTCAGGGTCGGTAAAGCGGGTCGGCGGGGCGATCGGCGAGGGCGCCCAGGTGGTGGCGGCGATCCACAATTTCCTCTCCCACTCTCAAGGTCCCCATCTCTAACCGCCGGGCGAGGCCAAAATGTCGAAAACCTGCACGCATCTGAACACCATTCGCGACGTGACGCCAAGCGCGCTCGGCTGCGAGGATTGCCTCAAGACCGGCGACGTCTGGCTGCATCTCAGGCTCTGCCGCGCTTGCGGACATGTCGGGTGCTGCGACCAGTCGCCGAACCGGCACGCAACCGGCCATTTCCACGCCACCCGCCATCCCATCATCGAAGGCTACGATCCGCCCGAAGGTTGGGGATGGTGCTACGTCGACGAAGTGATGTTCGATCTTTCCGACCGCAAGACGCCGCACAACGGCCCGATCCCGCGGTACTACTGAGCCGATACGCAACGCAGCCCTTGCACTGTGACCCATGTCACAGCGGGCGATCGCAAGAGTCAGTAGCTGCGACCTGATTGTCACGTGAGGCCAACCGATGCCCCAAGAGAGCACTTACCTGCTCGGCCATGCCGACCAAGAAATGGAGCGCCTCAAGCTTCAAGCCGCCTGCCTCGAAGGCCTGACCCGGCGGCTGATCCGAGAATGCGGAATCGAGGCCGGGATGGCCGTGGCGGATTTCGGCTCCGGCGCCGGAGACGTCGCGATCCTGGTCGCCGAGGCCGTAGGACAGGGCGGCAAAGTGATCGGCGTCGATGCCGAACCTCGCGCCGTTGAGATGGCGAGAGCGCGGGCTCAAGCGGCGGGATTGTCGCAGGTCACGTTCGAAGTCGGGAGCGACGGCGACCTCGCGCGGCTCGGACCCTTTGACGCTGTGATCAGCCGATGCGTGCTCGTCCATCAACCCGACCCGGCCGCGACGCTGAGGCGCCTTGCGGCCGCGGTCCGGCGCGGGGGCATCGTCGCCTGCATGGAGCCGGCGGTCCATGTCGACCCAATCACGCTTCCGGAGGTCGAGCTCATTCGAGCGTTTAGCGACAGCATGTCGAAGTTCATGCGCGCGGCCTTGCCGAGTCCCGACATCGCCGGGAGGATCATCCCTTGCTTCATTGACGCCGGATTGCCGGTTCCGAAGGTGCTCTGGGAAGCGATCGTGCCCAGCCCCGATCTCAGACTTTTACAACTTGGCGTATTGACCTATCAGACATTCCTCCCGCTCATGCAGCGTTTTGGCACGGTCGACCCGAGGGTCGGGGATCCGGCGACGCTCTATGACCGTCTTTTGGATGCGGCGGTAGCCGCTCGCGCGCAGAGCGTGTTGGCGCCTTATGCCAGCGCTTGGGCCAGGCGCGACGAGCCTGGTCCGACGCCCTTCGCATCTGCCCGCGAAGCTTAAGCGCTCGGCCCGTCGCGCCGCGCGCCTGTTCGTCTGCGCCACGGGCTCGGCAGGCGCTGCGGCGCGACCAGATATCGGCTCTGCGACGGCGCCTTCAGGAATTGGATCGCGTGATCCTCCATCATCTGATCGGCCATGGTCACCCGCCCCTGGCGATATTTGAGCTCGAGCGCGGAATGGACGAGGTAGGTTTCGATGATCTTCCCGGCCTCTTCCGGGTCTTCGAAGATCTGCCAGGCGTAGGCGCCGTCGCGCCTCCGCTCGAGGCCGATGTCCTGCATCTTCGCGAGGAATGCGGCTCTGTCGCTCGGGTCGATCACATATTCGGCGATGGCGAGGATCGGGCCCTGGTCGTCCGCGACCCGGTGGAGGAATGCTGGCGCGCGCCAGCGCATCGATGGGGCCAGGTCGAGCGCAGTCCCGCCTTGCAGTTTCCATCGCCAAGTCAGCGCCATCCCGATCAACGCGCCCGCGCCGGCTGCGGCAAGAGCGAACGGCACCCCCTCGAGGCTCGCGACCTCGCCCCAGACCGCGCTGCCGAGCGTCAAGGCGCCGAAATAGACGGTCAGGAAAATCGCCAGGCCGCGGCCTCGCACCCATTCGGGCAAGCTCACTTGCGCCGAGACGAAAAAGGTCGTGAGAGCGATGATCCACGAGGCGCCGGCGATCAGGCTCGCGGCGAGCGCCGTCGCCGGTTGGCGCGCGACCGCGAACAGGGCGAGAGCGACGATCGTCCCGACGGCGCCGAGAGCGGCCAGCCCGTTCGGGCCCAGGCGCGTCTTCAGCCAGTGCAGCGCGAATGAGGCGGCGATCGAACCGAGGCCGATCGCGCCCATGAGCTCGCCATAGACTTCGGGCCCATTGCCCATCTGGCTGCGCGCCACCAGCGGCAGCAACGCGAGGTAAGCGCAGGCGAACGGAAAAAAGGCCGCGGCGCGGATCAGGGTCGCGTCCATCTCGCGGCTGTATCGAACGTAGCGCACCCCGATCGTCATCGCGCTCACCAGGCGTTCGGCCGGCAGAGTCTCTTTCGGCCTTTGCGGCGGGCGCCACCAGATCAGCGCCGCGACCAGCCCGAGATTGCCGACGCAGCAGCACCAGAACGGAACGTCGATGCTGAGCTTTGCGATCGCAAATCCGGCGATCGCCGGACCGATCGCGCGCGCCACGTTATAGCTTGCGCTGTCGATGGCGATCGCGCTGTCGAGCTCCGACCTTGGCGCCAGCATCGGGGTGATCAGGAGCCAGGCCGGCGCCGTGAGCGCGCCTCCCACGCCAAGCAGGAACGACGCCGCAAGCAGGGAGGCCGGGCTCGCCAGTCCGGCCGAGACGATCGCCGCGAATGCGATCGAAATCGCCACGACGCCCGCCTGCGCAATCATCAGGAGCCGCCGCGGGTCGACGACATCGCTCAACGCTCCGGCGGGAAGGGTGAGCAGAAACAGCGGCAGGGTGGTTGCGACCTGGACGGCGGAGACCATTCGCGGGCTCGGATTGAGGCCCGTCATCATCCACGCCGAGGCGGTGTCGAACATCGCGAACCCGACGCTCGATAGCGAGGTCGCGACGAGGATGACCACGAAGGCAGGATTGCCGAACACGCCCCAGCGCGATCCGGCGCTGAGCGGCGTTTCGGGATCGAGATTCAATTCGGTCGTCAAGTCATCCGCCCGATGTCCGGGGCGCGGGTCCGGCCCACGAGATGGCCTGCCCCCATTCGGCGGCTTTGGCAAGCGCGACGGGGCGGCGGGGATTTAAGGGCGGCGGTAGGCGACGAGAACTATTAGGGGGCGCCGGTCTGCGGCATCGGGGTCGGTGACGCCGGCGGGATCGCCGACCCGCTCTAATTAGGGCCAAACCTAATCCGCGCGCCTACTTTCGGCCCCTAAGCGGAAGTTCGTCGCTACCGATTTAATGTCGCGAATCGACGTTAAGCAGACCTTGCGGATCGCGACCGTGCACGCAGCCGTTGGGGGAAAGCGCTCACTCGCGCTCGTGCTTGACCAAAAGGGTCGGATCCGGGAAAGATTTGGGAACGCGCGCCAAGTTTGGCTGCGCAGTGGGATAGGAACTTTTCCCTCGTGGCCGCCAGTTCGGTTCGAAAGTTTACAGACCCGGACGACTACTCCTCCTCATTTCGGGATTTCCAGTATGAGCTGAACGTCACCGTTGGCGGCGACTTCGCTGCCGAGCACATCCGCGTCGATCTGCACAAACTTCGGCTACAGCACTATTCGAGCAATCTCCCTTGGGTGGCGCATACGGCGATCCCGGACGATCGCGCCGTGTTTGCGCTCCGCACGGAGCCCGGGCCAAGCCTGCTTAGAGCCGGTGAGGAAATCCTGCCGACCAACATCGAGCGGCTCGCCCGCGGGCAAACGATCTTTACGCGTTCATCGGGATCGGTGTCGTGGGGGACGATTTCGCTTTCCCGCGATGGGCTGGCTGCAATCGGCGTGGCGACATCTGGCCGCGAATTGATGACGCCCGTGGACGTTGCGACAGAAACACCCCACCCGGCGGCGATTGAGCGACTCCGCCGCCTGTACACGGTTGCCGGGCGCCTCGCAAAAACGGCGCCGCATATCCTCGCTCACACCGAAGCAGCGCGTTCTCTTGAACACGATCTTGTCTGCGCGCTGGCCGCTTGTCTCGGACCCACGACGAACGACGAGGATGCGGTCGCCAAGCGCCGTCATGCGGTGATCATGCGGCGTTTCCGCGCTCTGATCGCCGCCAGATATGATCGTTCGGTCTACACGACGGATTTGTGCGCCGCGATCGGCGTGTCGGACCGAACGCTGGAGATCTGTTGCCGCGAGCATCTCGGTATGAGTCCTCAGAAATATCTGCGGTTGAGGAGAATGCAGCGCGTGCGTCGCGCGCTCACGCTCGCCGACCCCGGGAGCGCGACCGTGACCGGACTCGCAACCGCCAACGGGTTCTGGGAACTGGGCCGATTCGCCATGACCTATCGCTCATTGTATGGCGAATTGCCGTCGGCGACTCTCGCCCGGGCTGGCTCACCGGGCGCGTGAAGAGCCTTGCTCGGAAGATTCTGTGAAATTTTCGGAAAGTGCATATTCCGAGCGCTTCCCTTCGACTACCGTTCGCTGATCGCTCGATAAGGTGGAGGCAACACGCGATGAGCCAGGGCGTGAAGAAGAACGGCGCGACACTTGGGAGCAACAAACCAGGGCGCGAGGTCCTTCCGATCCCAGATCGGCCCCACACCGGTCTCATCACATACGACGCGAAGGACGCCGACAGCAAATTCCCACCAATCGAGCCGCTGCTCCCGCCCAAGGGCGCGCCCAACGTGCTCCTCATCCTGATGGACGATGCCGGCTTCGGAGCGACCGGCCGGTTTGGCGGCCCTTGCTCGACGCCGAATATCGAGCGTTTGGGCGCTGACGGCCTCACTTATAATCGCTTTCACGTCTGCGCTCTCTGTGCGCCGACCCGGCAAGCACTCCTCACCGGGCGCAACCACCATTCGGTCGGCATGGGCGTGATCACGGAACTCGCAACCGCGGCGCCCGGCTACAGTGGGGTTCGGCCGAACACGGCAGCCCCGTTGGCGCAGATCCTGACTCTGAACGGCTACTCGACCGCCCACATCGGCAAGTGCCATGAGGTTCCGGTGTGGCAGACAAGCCAAATGGGACCGTTCAATCAGTGGCCGTCGGCCGGCGGTGGGTTCGAATATTTCTACGGGTTTCTCGGAGCGGAAGCCGACTGGTATGCTCCGGACCTCTTACAAGGAACGACGCCCGTCGACCCACCGAAGACGCCGGAAGAGGGGTATCACTTCGACGAGGACGTCGCGGATCACGTGATCGACTGGGTGCGGCAGCAGAAGGCGCTGATGCCGGAAAAGCCGTTCTTCGTTTACTATGCGCCCGCTGGGACCCATGCGCCGCACTATGTGAGCGCGGAGTGGTCGGACAAGTACAAAGGCAAGTTCGACGAAGGCTGGGACAAACTGCGCGAACAGATTTTTGCGCGTCAGAAGGAGCTCGGCGTCATCCCGGCTTCGGCTGAACTGACCGCCCGACCGAAAGAGATACTAGCCTGGGATGACGTACCGGCAATTTTGAAGCCGGTGTTCGCGCGGCAGATGGAAGTTTACGCCGGCTATATGGAGCACTTCGATCACCAGATGGGCCGGGTGCTCGACGCGATGGAGCGCGATGGAATACTCGACGACACGCTGGTCATTCTCATCACCGGCGACAACGGAGCATCTGCCGAGGCGGGTCCGAACGGCACATTCAACTGGATGATCCCACTAAACGGTGCGCTCGACCTAGAGACACCCGAGTTCATGGCCTCGCGGATCGGTGATTTCGGCACCCACAAGGCCCTCAATCACTATGCGGTCGGCTGGGCGCACGCGCTGGATACGCCCTACCAGTGGACGAAGCAGGTCGCTTCGCACTGGGGCGGCACGCGCAATGGCGCGATCGTACGCTGGCCCAAAGGGTTTTCGGGGCGCGGAGAGATTCGCACACAGTTCAGCCATGTCATCGACATAGCCGCGACGATTCTCGACGCGGCGGGCATTCCAGAGCCGGCCTTCGTGAACGGTGTGCAACAGATGCCGCTGCAGGGGAAGTCCCTCGTCCCAACGTTCGGCGACGCGCACGCTCCCGAGCACCGCGAAACGCAGTACTTCGAGATGCTGGTCAACCGCGGCATATATCATAAGGGCTGGAGCGCGTGCACGATGCACAGCGTCCCATGGGTCATGACCGGCGGCTTGCCGGCATACGACGACGATGTCTGGGAGTTGTACGCCCCCGACGACTGGTCGCAGGCGCATAATTTGGCGGCGACAATGCCTGACAAGTTGCGCGAGCTGCAGCGCCTGTTCCTCATCGAGGCGATCAGGTACAACGTGCTGCCACTCGACGATCGTAAGGCGGAACGGTTCAATCCCGAAATCGCGGGCCGCCCGACGCTCATCCGCGGAAACTCGCAGCTGCTCTTCGCTCGTATGACAGGACTAGCGGAGAACATCGCCCTCAACATCAAGAACAAGTCGTCAGCCGTTACCGCTGAGGTGGTCGTGCCCGACGGCGGCGCGAAGGGGGTCATTATCGCGCAGGGTGGGGCGTTTGGCGGCTGGAGCCTGTACGTCAAGGACGGCCGACCATGCTATTGCTACAACCTGTTTGGAGTGCGGCGTGTCAAGGTCGTGGGGGACAAGCCGCTTCCGACCGGCAAACACCAGGTGCGAGTTGAGTTCGTCTACGACGGCGGCGCGCTTGGCAAGGGTGGCACGGTCTCTATCTACGTTGACGGCAGTCAGACGGGCCACGGACGCGTCGACCGGACCGAGCCGATGATTTTCTCCGCCGACGATAAGCTTGATGTTGGCGCTGATCGTGGGACGGCGGTTAGCGACGATTACGAGGTAAGCAGCGCGACCTTCACCGGAAAAATCGAGTGGGTGCAGATCGACATTGATGACGACGCAAAAAATGCCGATCACCTGATCACGCCGGAGGAGCGGCTAAGGCTCGCGATTGCCACACACTAGAAGCATCGGCTCGCTATCTGCGGTTCCGCTTTGTGTCGACCTCACCCGATCCCCGCGCCGAGAGGGACCCTTACAGCCAACGCCGCATGAACGCGCCCGCGCTGGCGAGCGCTCGGCGGCCGGGCTCGAGGCGCGCGTTCCACATCGGCCAGGCATGAATCATATGCGGCCAGATTTCGAGGGTGACGGACGCGTCGGACGCCCCGGCCGCCGCAGCGAAGCGGGTCGAGTCGTCGAGCAGGGTTTCGGCCGAGCCGACCTGGATCAGGGTCGGCGGAAGGCCGCCAAGATCGGCGTAGAGCGGCGATACGCGCGGGTCCTTCCGGTCCATGCCCGCGGGCAGATAGGCTTGGGCCAGCTCCTCGAGATATTCCTTGTGGATGAGCGGATCGATTGCGCTCTTGGTCGCGAGCGTCGCCCCCGACATCGTGAGGTCGGTCCAGGGCGACACGAGCCACAGGCAGCCGGGCAATTCCTCGCCCGCGCGCTTAAGCTCGCCGGCGAGCGCGAGCGTCAGTCCGCCGCCCGCGCTGTCGCCGCCGACCGCGATCCGGTTGGCCGCGTATCCGTCTTTGCGCAGGCGCCGCCAGGCGGTCAGCGCGTCGTCCAGAGCCGCGGGGAACGGATGCTCGGGCGCGAGGCGATAACCGACCGCGAGCGTCCTCAGCCCCCCTGCCCGCCCGGCTTCGCTCGCCATCCGGCGGTGGCTCGCGATCGAACCCGAGCAATATCCCCCGCCGTGAAAGAAGATCAGCGCGCCCGACCGGTCGGCGCCGGGAGCGGTCGACCATTCGGCGCTCACGCCGTCGAGATCGACCGCCTCGAGCTTGATGTCGCCCGCGACCGGCCAGACTGAGCCGACCTCCTCGATGCGCCGCCGCCGCTCCTCCCAGCCTGCCGGCCGGGGCTTGGCGCCGAGAAGCGCGCGAACGGCGTCAATTTCGCTTTCGGCCACGGACGCTTCCAACCTCGGGCCAATCTCCCCTGCGGCGCCCAGCCCGCGGCTTGGCCGGGTGTCGCCCCTCCACGGACGGAACTCCGGCGTCGTAGAGTTTCATCCAACGTCGGCCGCTTAGCGATGCGGACGAAATGGGCGTCAGCAGCATTCTCCCCGGGTCGATGGCGAGCTGCAGCGGCTCCCCGCTGATTCCCGTTGCTAGGGGGACGTCCTGCCAGGCCCCCGCGATCGTTCGATTCGTCACGACGCCCTGAAAGACTTGCGCCAAGCTGCCGTTGCGGAATGGCCCCATGCCGAACCACCAGACCGTGTCGCCGACCTGATTGAGGTAATAGGTCATGCCGCAATTGTCGCCCCAGACGCCAGTCAGATTTTCCTGGGACGTCGCGTCGATGACGTCGATGGCGTAGACGGGATGGATCTCCTGATTGGCGTAGCCTGCGTCGGACGCCTTGCACCGATCGAAGGTCACTCCATGGCCGCAGTCGAGCACGAGGGCGCCGGTGACCCGGACGGAGTTGAGGATGCGGATCGTTTTCCCGCCGATGGCGGCGACCTGCAAGGGGGGCGGGGAGTGGCCGGGGTCCGGCTGCAACTGAAGGGCGCCGTTCAGCGGGCGGCCGTTGATGAGGACGCTGTCGCCGCCCATTTCCTGCCAACCGGGCAGGAGGGCCGGACTGTCGTAGCTGTCCGGCTGCGAGCAGCTCGCGTTGCGGGCGAACATGACGAGTTCGAGGTGCAGGCGCCCGCTGCTCGCATTCACCTTCGCCTGAAAGTTCTGCGGGTCGACTCCGGGCTCCCATCCTTCGGTCCAGAAGTTCGGGTCGAGCCAGTTGGAATCGAGGATGAGATCGAAATTGATGTCGCCGTCGAGACTGCCTCCGCCATGGGTACAGATGAAATCCTTATAGCTCACGCCATCGGTCGGTCTGCGGTTTACGATCATGCTGACGCCGCCCGTCTCCCCCGCCGCCACGCTCCCGAACACCACGGCGACGTCCTTGTAGGCGGTCAGGTTCGGCAAACTAAGGATGCCCCCCTCGCTCGCCAGGGTCTCGTCGTCGCTGAGGTTCTTGTGGACGACCTCGAAGAGGGACTGAATGTCCTCCGGCGGCTGCGGCGGCGCGAAGACGACGCGCCTGAGCGTCGTGGCTGTGAAGCCGCCGGTCTCAGCTTCGACGTTCAGGACCTGCACGGGGCCGCCCGGGTTGATCTCAGGGTCAAGGATCAGCGTTCCGCTCAGGAGTCGCGTCCCGCGCGGGACGTCGGCCCATGCGCCCTGGATGCCAAGCGTGACCGGAGGTATGCCGATCGGGGGCCGGGCGGCCGCAGCCGTTCCCGGATTCGTGGTCGTCACCGGGTTGACCGAACCCTGAAACACCGTCGTGACGGCGAGGCCTTGTCCCTGGAGTCCGGGCCCCTGGTCCAGCCCCACCCACCAGAGCGTATTTCCATTCTGGCTTAGAAAGAAAAGCATCCCGTCGTCGGAGGACCAGCATCCGGTTAGCGCGCCCTCGGTCGCGATGGCGGTGACCGATTTCGTCAGGGTGCGCTCGCCATCAAAGTGGGCGGTGACGGTGACGACGACGGGACCGGGCGGCCCTGGGACGATGACCTCGGCTTTGAAGTCCCTGGCCTGCCCACCAATCGAGAGCCTGGCCGTGACCGGCGGCCCGCCGCCGATCTGGACGGTCACGCTGTCGACCAGCACCGGCTCGGCGCCGCCGGTCCCTGTCGCGATCCCTGTGACCAGCGTCGTCTCGCCGATGATGACCACCCCATTCGGAGGCGGCTGGCCGATTGTGAGTCCCAACGGCATGGCGTCACGCCCTTTTGCTGAAGCTTAAGCGACGTCGGCCCTGTGAACCGACGATGTCATGGCAGGTCCTGCTTCTCGCCCGAAAGCGGGTCAGGCCGAGCCGGCAGTCCGTGTCCGCCGCCATTCAAACGCGGCGAGAACCAACGAGAGCGCGGTCACGCAGCAAAGTCCGATCACAATGAGCCGCTCGACCGATCCGTCGTGCTGATCGGGATCCCAGCCGGACACGACTTCGATCCAGTCCGGCGCAAACGGCGTGATGATGGCGAGAATTCCGGTAAGATCCTCCTCAGCTCCTGCCCGTCCATTGGTAACATAAGCAGCTGCAAATTTCCTCCTTAAGGGTAATGGGCTGCCCAAGCGGCGCAATTTTCATATGCCAAGTTGGCGGGGCGTCGCTGAAGTAACGATTCAGCCGGGAGGTTGTTGCAAGCCAGCTTCGCTGTGGGCAAATACGGCATCGGCGTCATCAGTGGAGTGCGCCCATCTCATCACCACAAAGCTCATCCGTTTGGAGCAACGTGAACGGACCTTGGGTCTGCATCGCCTGGACTCCTCCCCGCCTTTACTTCTCGGCAAAGATACGAACCCCGCCGAGAACATGCTGCTGAACAAGGTCAACGAACCGGACATAGGACCTATAGAAGGCGTCGTGCCCCGAGGGTGTACCTGCACGCTCCGTTTCTTCGCGAAGCCTGCGATACATAGCGAGGCGGTCCTTCAGGATGATCGCCCACTCGGCGGTAAGATCGACGACCGAGCGGACGTGGAATCCGAGGCTGGTCAGAAGATCGCGATAGGACGCCGGGCTTTCGAGCGCTTGGACCGCCTGGCCTTCCCAGAGAAGATCCTTGTCCTCCTGGTCCAGCGGTTGGTGCGCGACCCAGTCGGTGAAGGCGAGCCGACCGCCCTCCTTCAGAACACGGAAGGCCTCGCCGAGTGCCCGCCCGCGATCGGGAATATGAAGCAATGCCTCCTGGCTGACGACGACATCCACGCTTTCGGTATCAAGCGGCGCCGCCATCACGTTACCTTCAATGATCCGAACCGCTTCCTGAAGGCCCACGAGAGAGGTCAATCTCTGGGCGCCCGCAACCCGAGTGGGCGTAAGCTCGATGCCCATGACCTGCGCGCCGTATCGATGGGCGAGGTACCGCGCCGGGCCTCCAAGGCCAGCACAGAAATCAGCGACGCGCGTTCCTTTGCCGATTGCAGCTCCCTTGGCGAGTTCATCGTTCGCCGCTATCCCGCCGTAGTGGTCCTGGTCGTGCGGAAACAACTCCTCCGGCCGCAGGCCCGCAAGGCCACCCCGGCTCGCCCTCAGCTTCGTCAAGATGATGTCTGCCGAGATGGGATGCCGGCTATAAAAGAAGATCGCTTGGCTGACGTCCTGGTCCATTCAACTCACCTGCGCATCAGACATTGCCGTGCCACGTGCTATAACTCGGCGTAGCCTAGAATGTCCGCATTGGCCGGTGAACCGTACTCCGCGCTTGCGACGGAATGGCGGCTAGCGGCGGACTCTGGTCCTTCTCGGGCCGATTCTTGAAGGTGCGGTCTCCGCCCCCTGCGACGGTCCGCTGGGGCTCAGATGAATGCCTTCTCCGCAGCAAAATTCGAGAGATGGCCGAGGGTGGGTACGAGAATCAAGTGTCGGCTGTTGTGGCGAAGCTGTTGCTTCGCGGATCGGTTGAATGAACCAAGCCCCTGCACACTCCGGTCAGCGCAGGCTGCAGCCCAGCCCGTCGCGCTCGGCGAGGATCGGCAGCAGTTGCCGGAAGATGAGGGCCGCGACCCGCTCGTTGCCCGCTTCGGTGAAGTGGACGATGTCGAGATAGAGATCGTCGTCCCACTGGCCGTCGATGCTGTCGGTCATGTCGATCATGGGCGCGCCCACCTCGCTTGCGATCAGCCTGACCATGCGATTGTGGGCGGCGTTGGCGGCGATGATGTCGTCGATCGGCTTGAACACCGCGCCGTAGAAGTCCTTGACCTCGCGCGGGCTCGCTTCGTTGACCGCCATGCTCGCGTCGGCGAGAGCGATGTCGGCGCCATTGTCGCGCGCGAGCGCGATCAGCTTGCGATAGGCTTCGGCGTAGCGGCTCTGCAAAAGCTCGGCGTCCGACATCGGCGCGAGCGCCGCCGGCCGCGCCTCGGCCGAATTGCGGCTCCGCCAATCGTGGGCGGCCCGCTCGATCGTGAAGACCGCGCGGCCGACGAGCGCCGAGGCGCGGGGCCGCACGCCCGGCTCGTTGGGCTCCGGCACGCGCCGCAGTCCGAGCGCGAGCAGGCCGTTCAGCCCATGCGCGCTCAAGATCAAGTCAGGCTTGAGCGGCAGGATGTCGCGGCGCATGCGCTCGAGGTTGTCTTCGAGCGTATAGGCTTCGGTTCCCGCGTTGACGACCTCGACTTTGCGCCCGCATGACGCATGCCGGTCGAAGAGAGCCTGAAGCAGTTCCGGCCATGGACGCTCCCCGTCGCGCAAGGTGGGGCCGAAGGTCTGCAACTCGCCGAGGGCGAAGATGCGGAAGGCGTCGCCTTTGTCGCGTTCGAGGTCCGGTCCGCGAAAGCCGAGGTTGTTGATGCGGATCGTGGTGTCGAACATGCGGCCGGAGGAATTCGGAACAAAGACGAAGGGCAGCTTCCTTAGCGGGTCGGGCGCATCGATCTTCGACCTGATGCCGTCGTCCCTGATCCACTCGTTGAGGTAATAATACCACCAGACCGCAAATCCGGCCGGGTTGGCGTGCGCGGCGCGATAAGAATAGGTCGGCTCGGCGACGCTCGCGGCGAGCGGCAATCCGGTCGATTGGCGATAGAGGGCGTCGGCGAGCGGCAGCGCCAGCGCGAACAAGAGGAAGGTCCGCGCCGCCGCGGCGAGCGCGCCGGTCGAGGCGGGACGCGCTCTTTCGCTGAGCGCGAGCGCGAGGGCCGCGGTCAATATGAGCAGGCCATAGAACGCATAACCCTTGTTCGCCATGAAGGCGTTGCGGGCGAGGACGCCGGCGCCAACCGCCGCGAGCGCGAGCGCGACGGACAGAAACGAGGGAGGAAAGCGTCGGCCCTCGCCGCGCGGCGCGAGGACGACGGCGGCGGCCGCGCGTCGTGCGGCGGTATAATAAGGCCGCGCGGCGAGGATCGGCCGCTCGAACCCGGCGAAGAAGATCGTCGACAGCGCCAGGACCAGCCCGACATAAATTGCCAGCTGCAGGACAAGCGGCGCGGACGCGATCTTCGGCTTCAGCACCATGGCGATGATGAGGTGAAAGAGGTAGACCGAATACGAGATGCGGCCGAGATAAAAGCTTGCCCCTCTGAGCAAACGGCCACGAAAGATGTCCTCCGCCTGCCGGAAGACTCCGACGCAGATCATGCCGAACGCCGCCGAGACATAGGGAAACGCCTGCTGGGCCAAATGATCGCCGTCGACGGCGAGGATCGCGACGGCAAGCTCGGCCGGGATCGAGAGCGCAAGCAGCGCGATAAGCGCGCCAAGGCGCCCTCGGCCTGCGGCGGCGTCGAGCGAGATCGGCGGACGGCGCTCGATCGCCAGGCAGAGCAGGAAGCCCCAGACGATCGAATCGATGCGGAAGAGCGTGACACGCCGGACGCTTAAGTCCCAATCGTGCGGCGCGAGCGCGAACCTGAGCGCCGCGACGCCGACGATGACCAAAATCGCGAACCCTGCCGCGAGCCGCCGGTCGCGTCTCCCAAGCAGCCTCGCGATCAGAAACAGCGCCGGAGCGAACAGAAGATAGAACCATTCCTCGACCGCGAGGCTCCAGGCGACGGGATAGAAATCGGTGCGGTTGGCGGAGGCGAACAGGTTCTCGACGTAAAAGAGATAGCGCACGAAATCGGCGGTCAGGAGATTGCCCGTCATAAGCGCGATGACGACGAGCGCGACCGCATAGGGCGGTATCGTGCGCATCCAGCGCCGAACGAGGAAAACGCCAAGATTGCGCCATGGCTTGCCGACCACCCAATCGACGATCTGCGGCGCGAGCACGAAGCCGCTGAGGACGAAAAAGACCTCGACGCCGGCGATCGCGAAGGCTTCCGCGAACGGCTGAAACGGCGCGTTCAAGGTGAGGTAGTGAGGAAGGGCGACCGCGAACGCCGCCCCTCCACGCAGGAAATCGAGCGACGCGCTGCGCTTCATCTGGGCGCGGTATAGACGAACGGGGCGTTGAGGGTTTGACCGGCGAGCGCGAACAGAATGACGAACGCCGCGAGGCAGATCAGCGCCGCGGTCGCCCAGGGGCCTTTGAGAAACGGGCGGCCAAATTCAACCATTTCGATCGCATCTCCCTGGGAAAACGGCGATTGCGCGCTATTGGCCGATCATGAGCCTTGTCCGTTTGAGCCGCCTATCCCATCCCGCCGGCCATGTCATCCGGGACGACGGCCCCAGGAGAATGCGGCTGGCTTGGCGATGGCGCTTCGCAGAGCGCGCCAGCGAGCAGCCTCCGCACGCGGGCGGAGTGTGCGGAGCGGGCGGGCGGGCGTCCAAGCCAAGCCCCGCATGGCCGACGCCCAACGCCAGGCTTCTCGAAGAGGAGGCCAAGAGCTTGGGACGCTTGCTCAGGCAACCTTGTTCAGCGGCGCAATTATAGCGCCCAGCGCGCGTGGCGGAGACAATCGCTCAGTTCCGAAAGACCGGGCGGAGCGATTTACTGCGCCGGAGCGACCCGACCCGGCCGAGGGCGCGCCAAGCGGCCTGACGAAGGTCGTGACGAGGCTTTTGCCCGCAGCGGAAGCCTGCGCTCCCTTGACGCGCGCATCGCGGAGGAGCGCGGCCGCTTGCCGGTCGTCGTCGCTCGCGAGCCCGAAGTCGCGTTGATAAAGATCGCGGATCCACGGTTCCTTCGCATCCGGCGCCGCGTCGTTGGCGAGCTCGAGCCACATCAGCCCCCGCCCCCTCTGACGCGGGACGCCGTCGCCGGTGAAAAGCATGTGGCCGAGCAGGGCCTCGGACGGAGGATGGCCCTTCTCCGCCGCCACCGCCAGCCAGCGAACGGCGGCGATGTTGTCTTTGGCGAGCCCGCCGGCTCCGACCAGGTACATATGGGCGAGATTGTACTGCGCGTTAGGATCGCCGAAGATTGTCGCCGCATATTGGAACAGTTCGTGGGCGCGCCGCGGATCGGCCCTGACGTCGCTGTCGGGAATGCCGTTCGAGCAATAGACGCCGACGGCGACGAAAGCATTGGAGATCGCGCTCAGGTTTCGCCGGTCGGGCTGGTCCTCGTCGTAATCTTCCACCATCTCGTTGAAGTAATGGTACGCCTTCAGGTCATCGCGCGGGACGCCGTCGCCGTCCGCATACATTTCGCCGAGTTTCCAGCGCGCGATCGCCTGCCCGCCTTCGGCCGCATAGGTCAGAGCGGCGACCGAGGCTACGGCGTCCCCGGCCCTCAAGTGGTCAACGCCGACGCGCAAGGCCTGCTGGGGGTCGCTGAAGTTCCCGGAATCTTCTCCGGCGGGTTCGACGTCGAGCCGTCGAACCCAAAGGCAGGCGCAAGTCCGAAGGTCAGAGTTCCGATGACCGCGAGCGCGAAGCGGCGGCGCACCGGCGCCTTATCGACCCAAACCCCCGCGCACGCGAATACGCTCATATCGATCCCGAGCTGCCATCCGGCCGCGTCGCGGTCCTTTGCTGGCGCGCGCGACACGGACGACTTTCGTCATCAATGGCCTTCAAACTGCGAGCCGTTTATGGCGCAATCGGGGCGCATTCCAGCCGGAATCTCGACTCCGGCAAGAGTTGCAGCCTAGCTGTTGCGCAAAAGCAACAATATGGCGTCCCCGCCATGCCTTCAGATGCGTTCAAGACGCTCGCGCGCGGCGGTGAGCTTAACGAGCCGCGCCTGAAACGTCGCGAGCCGGTCCTCATGCTCGGCGATGATCTCCTCCGGCGCGCGGGCGACGAAGTCGGGGTTGCCGAGTTTCGCCTCGACCTTAGCGATTTCCAGTCGCACCCTCGCGATTTCCTTATCCAAACGCGCCCTCTCCGCCTCGAGATCGACAACGCCCGCGAGCGGCAGCGCCACCACTTCGCCGCGCACCACAAGCTCAAGCGCGCCCGGCGGCGCGGCCTGCGCCGTTTCGACCGACGCGACGCGGGCGAGACGCCTGATGCTTTCGCTCCAGGCGCGCGCGCTTCTTTCCGCCCCCGCGCCTGGGGCGACGAGAATGAGCGGCGTCATGGTCGAGGGCGGCACGCCCATCTCCGACCTCACCGAGCGAATCTCTGCGATGAGATCGACGACCCAGCCAATTTCGGCCTCGACCGCATCGTCGACTTCAACGCCTTGCCCGGGCCACGGCCCGAGCGCCAGCGGACCCTCGCGCCGAGGCCCGGATTCGCCCTTGATCGCCCAAAGCTCCTCGGTGAGGAACGGCATGAACGGGTGCATCAGCGCGTAGATCGTATCGAGGACATGGGCGATCGTCGCCTGGGTCTCGGCCTTGGCCGCGGGGTCGGCGGGTCCCTGCAGCACGGGCTTGGCGAGTTCGAGATGCCAGTCGCAGAACACGCTCCAGACGAAGCGATAGACCGCATTGGCGGCGTCGTTGAAGCGATAGGCCTCGATCGCGAACGCCGTTTCCGCCGCCGCCTTGGCGGCCTCGCCGAGAATCCATCGGTTCAAGGGCTCGCGCGCGGCGGCCGGAGCAAATCCGGCGATCCTCGCGCAGCCGTTCAGCTCGGCGAAGCGCGAGGCGTTCCAAAGCTTGGTGGCAAAGTTGCGATAGCCTTCGATCCTGGCCTCGCTAAGCTTGATGTCGCGGCCCTGCGCCGCCATCGCCGCCAGGGTGAAACGTAGAGCATCAGCCCCGAAGCGATCGATGAGGTCGATCGGGTCGATGACGTTGCCTTTCGACTTAGACATTTTCGCCCCCTTCTCGTCGCGCACGAGGGCGTGGATGTAGACGTCGCGGAACGGAATTTCGCCCTGAAAATGCAGACCCATCATCATCATCCGCGCGACCCAGAAGAAGATGATGTCGAAGCCGGTGACGAGCGTGTCCGTGGGGTAGAACCGCTTGAGTTCCGGCGTCTCGTCAGGCCAGCCGAGAGTCGAGAAGGGCCATAGCGCCGACGAGAACCAGGTGTCCAGCACGTCCTCGTCGCGCGTGAACGTACGGGCGAGCCGCGCCGGATCGCCCGCCAGAGCTTGCGCCTCAGCTTCGGTCAAGGCTCCGCGTTCGACGCCGTCGGCGAGCGCCTCGGCGCAAGCTGCTTCCTCCGTCTCCTCGACATAGACCGTTCCCCACGGCGCATACCAGGCCGGAATCTGATGCCCCCACCAAAGTTGGCGAGAGACGCACCAAGGCTGGATGTTCTCGAGCCAGTCGAAGTAGGTCTTCTCCCAGCTCTTCGGCACGAACTGGGTCTGCCCGTCCCGCACCGCGGCGAGCGCAGGGCCAGACAGCGTCTTGGCGTCCACGTACCACTGATCGGTGAGCCAGGGCTCGATCACGACGTTCGAGCGGTCGCCGTGCGGCACGGCGTGCGCGTGAGGTTCGATCTTGGCCAGAAATCCCTCGCGCGCCATCCTCTCGATGATCCGGCTTCGTGCGGTGAAGCGGTCCTGGCCGTCAACTTCGGCGATGAGCTGGCTAAAATCAGGATCCTGCTCCAAGCCTTCAAAAAAGTCGAGATTGCCCCTGAGCGTCACCCGACCCTGCGCATCGAGGATATTGATCGGGCGCGCGCCCTCGGCCTCGTGCCGCTTGCCGACCTCGAAATCGTTGAAGTCGTGCGCCGGGGTGATCTTGACCGCGCCCGTCCCCTTCTCGGGATCGGAGTACTCGTCGGCGACGATCGCGATTAGGCGCCCGACCAGCGGCAGACGAACCCGCTTGCCGATCAGATGCTGGAAACGCGGATCGGCCGGGTGCACCGCGACCGCAGTGTCGCCGAGCATCGTCTCGGGCCGCGTGGTGGCGACGGTCAGGCGTTCGCCGCTCTCTTCGCCGTCGGCGTCCACCACCGGATAATCGAAGTTATAGAGATGGCCGTTCGGATTCTTGGCCAGCGCCTTGGCGAGCGCCGCCGCGTCAAGGGGCGCGCCCTCTGCCCGCGACCATTTGAACGAGCCCTTGGTCTCGACCTGCACGACCTCGAGGTCCGAGATCGCGGTCTGGAATTTGGGGTCCCAATTGACGAGCCGCTTGTCCTTGTAGAGGAGCCCTTCGCGATAGAGCTGGACGAACACCTTGACGACCGCGCGCGAGAGGCCCTCGTCGAGCGTGAACCGCTCGCGGCTCCAGTCGCAGGAGGCGCCGAGCCGCTTGAGCTGGGCCACGATCGCTCCGCCGGATTCCGCTTTCCACGCCCAGACGCGCTCGACGAACGCCTTGCGCCCCAAGGCGCGACGATCGGGCTCCTGCCGCTCCATCAGCATGCGCTCGACCACCATCTGAGTCGCGATGCCGGCGTGGTCGACGCCCGGCTGCCACAGCACGTCGCGCCCGTTCATGCGCCAATAGCGGCAAAGGATGTCCTGCAGCGTGTTGTTGAGCGCGTGGCCCATGTGCAGATTGCCGGTGACGTTCGGCGGCGGAATGACGACGCAGAACGGCCGCGCCGCCGCCCGCTCGGGGCGCCCGCCCGGGAGGCGCCCGCCTCCTCCCAAAGCGCGGAGACGCGGCCTTCGACCGCGGCGAAGTCAAACGATTTGTCCATCATGGAGTTCTTGTCCGCGCGATGCCCGCCTGAGCGGCTGTTCGAGATCGGATGACGGTTCCCCGCGCCGCGCCGGAGGCTCCTGGCGCCGCGGCCGGACCGCCGCGGGGCTATAAACGCATCGCGGCGGCCGAAGTCAACGAACGATCGCGGCGCCGGCGGCTCGCCTACTTCCGACCGCGCGCGACCCGCTGGATTTCGGCCCGCACCAATCGCTCGACCAGCGCCGGGAGGTTCTCGTCCAGCCACTGTTTGAGCATCGGACGGAGCATCTCGCGCGCCAGGCCGTCGGCGAGCTCCGCGCTGCGCACGGCGAGATTGGCTGACAAGACGCCAAACGACGCCGTCACCGCCTCGTTAGCCTCCGATGACAGAAGCGGCTCCTCGTCGCGCGAGGCCGCATCGGCGGCCGGTCTGGAATCGGCCGCCGGCGGCCCGCGCCATACGACCGTCGGGGCGTTCCCGTCCACGCGCTGCGAGGGTTCGGGGCCGATGCGTTGCGGCGAGGGAGCGTCCTTGGAATAGACGATTTGCGGCGCCGACACGGAGGCCTGCGGCGCCGCCTTCGGCCCGATGCTCGATCCGGGTTCGCGTTCGTCCGCGATGATATTGCGGATCGAGGCGAGGATCTCTTCCATCGATGGCTCGTGGGCGCGCTGCGCGCGGCGTATCGCCTCGAGGTCGCGATCGCCGGAATTCGAATTGATTGCGCTCATCGGACCGCCCTGCCCCATTCAAGGGGCCCTAAGCCACGCGCCTTGCACGAGACCGGAACTCCAGCAACGCTCACCGCCGACGGTCGAATCGAGGGCTGACGCCGCCGACGATAGCCGCTCGCGGCAGGCGCCCGCAAGCGCCGCTGAGCCTCACTGTCCGCTCGGCGTCGTGAGCCCGATCCACTTGTTCTTGACCTGGTCGAAATGCACCCGCGGATCGTATTCGGCGACCGCGAGGCCAAGGGTCGGGATATTGAGACGGCCGACCGCCGAGAGCAGCTGATAGGAATTCACGACCTGGTCGTGCTCGGCCTGAACCAGCGTCGTCCGCGCCTGCAGCAGCGCCTGCTGGGCGTTGAGAACGTCCAATGTCGTGCGCTGGCCGACCTTGGCCTCCTCGCGCACGCCGGTCAGCGCGACTTCGTTGGCGGAGACCGCGGCGCGCGCGGCGCGCACCACGCCGATCGAGGCTTGATTGTTTCCCCAGGCGGCGACGACAGCCTGGCGGACTTGGTTGCGCAAGGAATCGGTCTGCATTTCTTGCTGGGACAGGCTTTCCTTGGCTTGGCGGGTCGTGGCGTACTCCGCCCCGCCCTGGTAGATCGGGATGCTGATCTGCCCCATGAGTTGGCCGGAGAGCACGTGAAAGCCCGGGATACCGCTCGCGTCGTACTGGTTGGTGACTGAGCCGCTGATGCCGATTGTCGGATAGAGCGCGCCCTCGGCGATCTTGATCTGCAATTCGGCCGCGTCGACGCCATGCAGCGATGCGCCGATTGAGGGGTGCTCGACCTGCGAGATCGTAGTCGCCTCGGGCAAGGTCTTCGGCAGCGGCCTCACGATCGGCTTGACCGGGGCGAGGGTGGCCGGCTGGTCGCCGATCACCTGAACGTAGCGCGCGACTGCAGACTGCAGCGTTGCTTCCGCGCTCAGAGCGGTCGCCTGGGCGCTGGCGAGGCTCGCCTCCGCCTGCGCCACGTCGGTTCGGGTGACTTCGCCGACAGTAAAGCGGTCCCGGGTCTCGCGCAGCTGTTCCTGCAACACCTGAACATTGTTGCGGTCGAGATCTAAAATGGCGGTGTCCTGCAGCACGTCCATATAGGCCGTGACGCCTGCAAGCAGGGTGTTCTGCTCGGTGTTGCGCAGCTGCTCGCGCGCGCCCAACACCTGAGATTCGGCCTGGCTGATGGAATTGACCGTCCGGTTGCCGTTAAAGACGGTCTCATTCGCAGTGACGCCATAGCCCCGCGGTTTGAGAGTATCCACTGTGCTGCCGAGGGCGGAGTTATTAGGGCCAAACTCACTCGA
The DNA here is from genome assembly GCA_963749715.1 of uncultured Alphaproteobacteria bacterium. Taxonomy (GTDB): domain Bacteria; phylum Pseudomonadota; class Alphaproteobacteria; order Rhizobiales; family Beijerinckiaceae; genus Roseiarcus. The sequence goes on along the minus strand of CAVVNR010000008.1, from coordinate 319,300 downwards.
TTGGGCGCGTTCGATGGAGACATTGCCGGTGGCGGTGACGGTCGGCAGGTACCCGGCGTTCGCCTTGGGGACGTTTTCGTCCGCCACCCGAACCGCCGCCCGCTGGGTATTGATGTCGGGGTTGGTGAGATAGGCCTTGATGAGCGCGCCGCCGATCGTTTCCGCCCGGCCCGATCCTGCGCCGATCGCCGCCAGACCCGCCGTTGCAAGAAGAACCGCACGCAAAGCGCGCCACGACCGAACGCGGCAGGATGCGCCGCGCCGCTCAGGAGATACGCGTGAGCCCCAAATCATCGTCCCCTCATACCCCGCGCCGCAACGAAAACAGGCGGCCGACGCCCTCGCAGTCGCCTAACTCGCATGTTCGACGCGAAAATCAAAGACGCCAACCGGTCCGCCAGGCAAGAGATCGATCACAATCGCGTCGCGCCCGCTCCCGGATAGCGGCCGAGACCGGCGACATCATAGGCGATTATCCTCCCCGCGCCATGCGCGCTTGGCCCAAACGAAACCAAAGCGCTGATTTTTCCGCCGAGCGTCGCAAACATGAGACACTTGACAGCCTCTTCCCGAGCCAAGCCCGAGCTTTAGAAGGCGAAACTCACCCCTGGCTGGAACCCGTCCAGAAGGTCGGCGCCGATCTCGAACAGCGCCCTCCGGCTGAGCGCTCGGCCGGTTTTCTCGTAGAGAATCGCTTGCGGCGGGTCGTTTGACGCGTCTATCCCAACAAGACGTCCCGGGTCGGCCAGGAGGGCGAGGAGACTGTCCGGAGGGACCCCGAACGCCCCTTCGACGACGATGAGGTCGAACGGTCCGCGACCCTCGGCCCCCCGCTCGAGCGGGCCCTGGACGACGACGACGTTCGGCCGCCCCTCAAGCTCGGCCCGCGCCGACGCCGCCGCGCCAGGGTCCGATTCGAGCATGACAACCTTCGCGCCCATTGCGTCAAGCAGCGCCGCGCCGTAGCCCGACCCGCCCCCGACGTCGAGCGCGCGATCGCCGGGAGCGACCGTCGCCGCCTGCAGCATCCGCGCGAGGGTCAGCGGCGCCAAGAGCTTGCGGCTCGCCCCGCCGTGCGCGGGCGCCTCGCGATCGAGATAGGCGAGCGATTTGAAGTCCGGCGCGACGAAGCGCTGGCGCGGGATCTCGAGGAACGCCGCCAGCACGGCTTTGTCGACGATTCCGCCGGTGCGCAGCTGGCTGCTGACCATAAGCACACGGCGGTCGAGCATCGTTTCGGCGGAAATGTGCGCCCCCATGGCTCATGCCCGCGGTACGGAGCGGACCGCCGCCCCAGGTGGAAACCGATTGGAGGCCTCGCCCGGAATCGAACCGGGGTGCAAGGATTTGCAGTCCTCTGCGTAGCCACTCCGCCACGAGGCCAACGATGAAGCCAAGCAGCATCGCGAGGCGTGGCTATACCAAGGATTCGCTTCCCCTCGCAAGTCAGTTTCCCCAGTTGCGGCCCGCGCAGGCGGCGCCCTGGACCGCGCATCCCGCGCCTCCTTACGTCGCCGGCCCGCCCTGAATGGCGAGGCTGCGACGCAAGCCGAATGCGGCCGCGGTCCGGCCGCGCAGGCAAAAGGCGGCGGCCCAGGCCAGGAACGCCAGCGCCGCGCCGCAGAGCAAGGGAACTCTGAGCCCCCAGCCCGCGGCTGCCGCGCCCACCGTCGCGACGCCAATCGCGCCGGCGAGGCGGGTCAAGAGAAACAGAGTGCTCATGATGCGGCTCCTCAGGGCGTCGGGCACGGAAAGCTGCAACAGCGTGAGCGCGCCGGTCCGGCAGACTTCGAAGCAGGCCCCGAGCGCGGCCATGGCGAGCGCCGCCTCGCCGAGAGTCTGCGACAGCATCAGGCCGGAAACGGCGGCGACAAAGCCGAGGAATCCCCAGAGGATGGTCGCGGGCGAGGCCCGCGCGACGCCGCCATGGGCAAGCCACAGCGCCGCGATCGTCGCCCCGACGCCGGCGCCGGCGAGCAGCGCGGACAAACCCCCGACGCCGGCGCCGAGCGCCCGGTCGGCGAAAGCGGGCGCCATCTGCCGAACCGCGCCATAGAGGCCGTCGCCGAACAGCAGGAGCAGCAGAACGACCTTGATTCCGCGATGCGCCCAAATGGCGGCGACGCCCTCGACGATGTCGTGCGCGAAATGCTTGGCGACCGCGCGTTCCTGCCGATATCCGGCCGGCGTGCGCATGGCCGCGACGCTGAGGAAGAACAGCCCGTAGCCGAGAACGTTGCTGGCGAATGCGGCGGGCGTTCCGAAGCGCAGGATGATCCAGCCGGCGAGCGCGGGGCCGACAAATAGCCCGAGCTGGCTATAGGCGGCGCCGACGGCGATCGCCGAGGACAACCGGCGGGGCGCGATGAAGCGCGGCAACAGCCCGTAACTCGCGGGAATGCTGAACGCGTGCGCGGCGCCGTGGACGGCCGCAAGCGCCGCCAGCGCATGGATCGTCAGCGCGCCGGAAAACGCCAGCCCGGCGAGGATCGCGGCCTGGCCCGTCGCGCAGGCATAGCTGATCATGAGAATGCGCAGCCTGTCCCCCCGGTCAGCGAGCACGCCCCCGATCGGCATCAGGACAATGTTCGCGGTCGCGTCGGCGAGGGCGACGATCGCGAGCCAAGCCGTCGAATGCGTAAGGTCCCACGCCGTCCACGACACCGCCACCGCCTGGACGAAGAAACTCAGCCACGAAACGATCGAGCCCAACGAATACCAGCGAAAATTACGCTCGCCGAAGGCCTCGGCGATGCCGCCCAGGCCAAGCGTCACGACGGGCTCCGCGGTCGGTTGGCGCTTCGAGGCGCCCCCTCGGCTCTCATGCGGCGCCCCGGCGCGCCGCCTGCATGCGCGCCATCACGGCGCCGAAGGCCTCGCCGAAGCGCTCGACGTCGGCTTCCTTCGACGCCCAGCCGAGGCTCAAGCGGATCGCGCCGCGCGCGAGCTCGGGCTTCACGCCCATCGCCGCCAACACATGCGACGGCGCGACCTTGCCCGACGAGCAGGCCGACCCGGAGCTGACCGCGACGCCGGCCAGGTCGAGCGCGATCATCAGCGTCGCCGCCTCGACGCCCGGCGCGGCGAAGCAGACGGTGTTGGGCAGCCGCGGCGCGGTCTCGCAGAAGATGACCGCATCGGCGGCGACCGCGCGGACGGCGGCGGCGAGACGCTCGCGCAGCCCGGCGAGCCGCCCCGCTTCGCTCGCCCTCTCGGCGAGGCAGGCGCGCGTGGCGGCGCCGAAGGCTGCGACGGCCGCGACGGTCTCGGTGCCGGCCCGCGCGCCGCGCTCCTGGCCGCCGCCCCGAATGAGAGGCGCGCCGATGCTGATCGCGGCCTGCGCCGTGACCAGCGCGCCGGCGCCCTTCATTCCCCCCATCTTATGGGCCGACAGCATCAGCGCGTCGGCGCCGAGCGCGGCAATGTCGCAATCCATCCGCCCGGCCATCTGGACCGCGTCGCAGAAGACGCGGCCGCCCGCCGCGTGGACCAGCGCCGCCGCCTCGGCGACCGGCTGGACCACGCCCGTCTCGTTGTTCGCGCCCTGCAGGGCGAGGAGCGCGCGGCCGGGGCGGCGGCCGGCGGCCTCGAGCCAGTCGAGATCGATGCGTCCGTCCGGCCACACGGGCGCGATCTCGGCCGCGGGAAACCGATGTCCGGCGAGGACGCAGACATGCTCGCCGGCGGAAACGATGAGCCGATCGAGCGGCTCGGCGCCTCGCCCGGCGCCAAAGTGCGGATTGAGCGCGGCGTTCGCGGCCTCCGTGCCCCCGGACATGAACGTGACGCAACGCGAGGCCACGCCCGCGAGCCGCGCGACCTCTTGTCTCGCATCCTCGACGATCCGCCGCGCCGCGCGCCCTTCCGCGTGGACCGAGGAAGGATTGCCGATCGTCTCCATCGCCGCGAGCGCGGCCTCGCGCGCCTGCGGGCGGAGCGGCGCGGTGGCGTTATAGTCGAGGTAGGTTCGGCTCAGGGGCCGTGCGGCGGCCATCGCGGCTCCCGTTCCAGCGGCCGCGACGCGAAACGCTGCGCCGGCTGCTGTTTTTCCTTGCAATTGCCGGCGCCCTGCGTGCTATGAGGCGGCCTCCGAGGCGAGCCCCCGCCGACTGATCGAGATATACGCGCGTCCGATCCCGCGCCGCAAGGCGCGGGCGCGCGCCTGTCTTCTCTGGGCGAGCTCGCCTCAAGGCATCGTGGAGTGTTCATGCCTGAGGTCTTCTTCAACGGTCCGGCCGGTCGGCTGGAGGGTCGCTTTCATCCCGCCAAGCAGCGCGGGGCGCCGATTGCGGTGGTGCTGCATTCTCATCCCCAGTTTGGCGGCACGATGAACAACCAGATCGTCTACAACACTTACTATAATTTCGCCGACCGCGGATTTTCGGTGCTGCGCTTCAATTTCCGCGGCGTCGGACGGTCGCAGGGGGCCTTCGACCATGGGCAAGGCGAATTGTCGGATGCGGCCTCGGCGCTCGACTGGGCGCAGACGATCAGCCCGGAAGCCCGCGCCTGCTGGATCGCCGGCGTGTCGTTCGGCTCCTGGATCGGCATGCAGCTTCTGATGCGCCGGCCGGAGATCGAGGGCTTCATTTCGATCGCGCCGCCCGCCAACCGGTTCGATTTCAGTTTTCTCGCGCCCTGTCCTTCGTCCGGGCTGTTCGTCCACGGCGACAAGGATCGGGTCGCGCCGTTGAAAGAGGTTCTGGCGCTGATCGAGAAATTGAAGACCCAGAAGGGAATCGTCATCGAGCATGCGGTCATCCCCGAGGCCAATCACTTCTTCGAAGATTGCATCGACGAATTGCACATGGTGGTCGGCGCCTATCTCGACAAGCGCCTCGGCATGCCGCGTCATGCGCCTCCGGCCGTGCGCAAGGAGCGGGCGAAGCCGGCCCTGCCGCAGCAGCGCGACAACAAGTAGAGCCGACAAACCAAGTGTCTCTGCTCACGACCACGGACGAACTCGCCCAACTTTGCCAACGCCTGGCGCGCTCGCCGTTCGTGACGGTCGACACGGAATTCCTGCGCGAAACCACGTTCTGGCCGATTCTCTGCGTCGTCCAGCTTGCCTCCGACGACGAAGCGATGGCGATCGACGCGCTCGCTCCGGGACTCGACCTCGCGCCCTTGCTGCAGCTGATGGCCGACGAGGACGTGGTCAAGGTGTTCCACGCGGCCAGGCAGGACCTCGAAATCTTCTGGAAGCTCTCCGGCGTTCTGCCGGCGCCGCTGTTCGACACCCAGGTCGCGGCTATGGTCTGCGGCTATGGCGAGCAGGTTTCCTATAGCGAGCTCGTGCACTCGATCCGCCATGTCACGATCGACAAGTCGTCGCGATTCACCGACTGGGCGCGCCGTCCGCTGGCGGAAGCGCAGATCGACTATGCGATCGGCGACGTGACCCATCTGCGCGACATCTACAAAGAGCTGTCGAAGCGTGTCGCGGCCACCGGGCGCCAATCCTGGCTCGACGACGAAATGAAGACGCTGAACTCGCCTTCGACCTACGAGCAGCATCCCGAGCGCGCCTGGGAGCGCTACCGGACCAAGGCGCGCAAACCCCGCGATCTCGCGGTGCTGATGGAGCTCGCCGCCTGGCGCGAGAGCGAAGCGCAGGCGCGCGACGTGCCGCGCGCGCGGGTATTGAAGGACGACGTGCTGATCGAGCTCGCGCTCGCCGCCCCGCGCAGCATCGAGGCGCTGGCAAACTTGCGCGCCTTCCCTCGCGGGATGGAGCGCTCGCGCGCCGGGGCCGAGATTCTGGCGGCGGTCGAGCGTGGGCTCGCCCGCGATCCGAAGACCTTGCCCAAGATCGAGCGCGAGCGGCGCAACGGCGCCAATATCGGCGCGACGGTCGAGCTTCTCAAGGTGCTGTTGAGGCAAGTGAGCGAGGAGAGCGGCGTCGCGGGCAAGCTGATCGCCACTGTCGACGATCTCGAGTTCGATCGCCTCGAGCGACCGGGCCGAAGTGCCGGCGCTCAGCGGCTGGCGGAGAAAATTGTTCGGCGACCGTGCGCTCGAGCTCAAACACGGACGTCTGGCGCTGACGGTTGAGAACGGCAAGGTCGTCACCCTCGAGTGGAAAGACGCCGAAGCGCCGAACCCCGCGGCTTGAGCCGCGACAGACCGCGGCGGTGGGGACTGCGACGGAGGCGCCTTTGACCGCGAGCGCGGATATCGTCTGGCTGCGCGACGACTTCCGCCTCGACGACCAGCCGGCGATTCATGCCGCCGCCGATCGCCCGGCGCTCCACGTCTATGTGCACGACAATTCGCCGCGGAACGGCCGCCCGCTCGGCGGCGCGGCGAAATGGCGCCTCGCCCAGTCGCTCAAGGGGATGGAGGAGGCCCTCGCCGCCTGCGGCGGGCGCCTCGACGTCATCCGCGGCGAGGCCGGCGCGACCATCCTCGCGCTCGCCGCCGCGGCCAACGCCAACCGCGTTCTTTGGTCCCGGCGCTACGAGGGGGCGTCGATTGCTCTCGACGCCGGGGTCAAGGCGCGCCTGCGCGAGCGCGGCGTCGAGGCCCTGAGCTTCAATGCCCGGCTCATGCGCGAGCCTTGGGAGGTCGCGAAGGCCGATGGCGCGCCCTCCGGCAGCTTTGCCGCGTTCTGGCGCCGCCATCGCGGGCTTTTGACCCTGCCCGCGCCCGCCCCGGCGCCCGAGCGCCTCAGGCCCATGCCCTGGCCCGACGGCGCGCCGGAACGCGTCGCGATCGACGCCCTGAGGCTCACCCCGACCAATCCCGACTGGTCGGGCGAGCTTGCGCTTGGCGAGACCCCCGGCGAAGAGGGCGCGCTCGCCGCGCTCGCCCAATTCATCGACGGAGCGCTCGACGGCTACGCGGATGGCCGCGACGTGACGTCGACGGAGACGACCTCGCGCCTCTCGGCCCACCTGCGCTTCGGCGAGGTTTCAACGCGCCGCATCGCCGCCGCCGCGGAGGGCGCCGCCGCCGCCCGCCCGGGCCTTGAACGCGACGCCGAAAAATTCCTGGCCGAACTCGGCTGGCGCGACTTCGCCGCCGCGCTCCTCTTCGCCCATCCGGACCTCGCGACGCACCCTCTGCGGCGGGAATTCGAGCGCTTTCCCTGGCGCGACGACGAAGAGGGCTTTCGCGCCTGGGCGCAAGGGCGGACCGGCTATCCGATCGTCGATGCCGGGATGCGCCAGCTCTGGCGCGCCGGATTCATGCACAATCGCGTGCGCATGATCGCGGCCTCGTTCCTCATCAAGCACCTCATGATCGATTGGCGGCGCGGCGAGCAATGGTTCTGGGACACGCTCGCCGACGCCGATCCCGCCAGCAACCCGATGGGCTGGCAGTGGGTCGCGGGCTCGGGCGCCGACGCTGCGCCCTACTTCCGCATCTTCAACCCGGTGCTGCAGGCGGAAAAATTCGACCCTGACGGCGGCTATGTTCGCCTCTGGATCCCCGAGCTTCACGAGCTCGCGGCGCCCGAGATCCATGCGCCTTGGCGGGCTTCGACCGAAGCGCTGGCGCGCGCGGGCGTCGTCCTGGGCAAGACCTATCCGCGGCCGATCGTCGACCATGCCTTCGCCCGCGCCCGGGCGCTGGAGGCGTTCGCGGCGATGCGCGGCCGCGGGATCTAAACGCGGGCCTAAAGCACCAAGAGCTTCTTCACGAGCGCGAAAACTTCCTTGTAGGGAAGCTTGGTGGCGCCGGCGATGGCGAAGGGCACGAGCGCCGCCCCGGCGAGCGGGGCTATCGCCGACCGGCTCATGAGAAAAATCGACAGCTTCCGCGAAGCAGCGAATTGCGCCGACGGATCGGGGACCGCCGGAACCGCGGTCTCCGCGGCGTCGTTGGCGACGAGGTTGCGCCCGATGAGGGCGCGCTCGGCCGCACGGTGGTAGCGCGTGGCCTCGGCGCCGAGCACCTGCGCCGATTTCTCCCTGAGCTCGGAGAGCGGCTTCGAGAACGCCAGCAGCGGAAAGGCGAAAAAGGCGAACACGATCGCCAGCCATCCGGTGACGATATAGCCGAAAGTGACCGAGGAAATGTTGGCTTCGGACACGTGCCTGACGACGGTGATCGCCATCCCCGCGCTCATGCCGAACACGAGCATCGAATAGGCGTTGGGATATTCGGCGAGAAAGGCGAGGCCGCCCTTGCCGTCCGGATGGGTCGCGACCAGCCTGAGCTCGAGCTGCGCGATCCGCCACAGCAGCATCGCCCAGACGAGATAGCGCCAGAGGCCGCGGAACAGCAGGAAATAGAACAGCGGCGCGCTACAAATCACGCTCCACCATCCGGCGAGCGTCACGCGGGCGCCATCCTCGGCGACCTGGACCGCCCAAGTCGAATTGTCGGTCGTCATGAGAATGTCGAGCCGCGCCAGCGTCCCGGCGATCGCGAGGCCGAGGCACACGATCTCGGCCCCGCCCGAGTCGCGCAATCTAAGCGCCCGCACCACCGCCTTCGCCGCCGCTTCGAACGATGCCGGGGCCAGGATCGGCGCCCGGACCAATTGCCCGAGCTTGCCGTTCAACCCGTATTCGACCTGCTGCTCGGCCAGGACGAAGAGGCCGATGGCGATGAAGAAGCGCGCCCAGGCGCCGAAGTCGAGCAGAAAGGGATGCATCGCCGTCGGCCCGAAAGCGCGCCCGGCGATGAGGCTCAAGACGAGCGGAACGCCCCAGGCGAGGGCGACGAACAGCGTGGCCCTGCGGCCAGCGAGCAGCGCGTCCTCCCGCAGCACCCCAAGCCGGCGCTGCAACTCAAAAAACGGCCCGCCATGCGAAGCCAGATATTCCCCGATCCGGCTCGCCTCGTCGTCTGCGGCGTCGGCCCCATCGGCGACGACCGCGCCGCCCGCAATGCTCGTCATATCCCCAACCCTTCCAAACCCGCGTCCGATAGCGACGCCCGCGTGAATCGCGCCCGGCAGACCGCATCGGTCATGGACGGACGACCCCGCTCGCGCAAGGGGCGCGCGCCTCGGAGCTTCATTACCCCTACTGGCTCGACCCGCGGGAAGCGACGCGGCGAGCGCTGTCACGGGTCGGATTGCGCAATTTTGGCTGCGGTCGAAGATTACACATAGCGATGTCGGTTAACAAATCACCCCGGCTCCGCCGTCGACAGCGCCGCCTCCTCGGTCAGGAACTTCGGCTGCTCGGGCAAATGACAGGCGGCGAGCGACGACTTCGAAGGCGCGCAGCGCAGTAAGCGGCGGCAGACGGTTGAGGAAGGTCATAGTTTAGCTTTTCTATCCCACATGCGCAGCAGGAATGACTTGCCGCGCCGCCATCGTCTTCTTTCATTTACACCCGGAGCGGGCGCGTGCGGCGCAATCTATAGTTAAGGACTGATAACATGACGGCCTCTGCCGCAAGACTGGCCCGCTCTCGCGAGGATTTCGGCGCTTCGGCGGCCATCGGATTCATGCAACGAATTCTTAACCAACTGCGCGAGCGCGCTGACGCAGCGGTCGATCGCAGCCGCCTTGCGGCACTGCCGCTCCGCTGCCTCGACGACATCGGCATGACGGTTGGCGAACGGGCCGCGCTCTTAGGCTACGAGGAGCCGGCGCGCGACCCATGGGCGTCGGTCGCGACCCAGCGTCTTTGAAGTCCCCGCGCTTTCCTTCAGCGCAGGCGGAAAGATGCGGCGGCCGTAACGCGCATTGCGCGAGCGCGCGGCGATTTCAGTTGAAATGGCGGCTTTCGCTGGGGCGCTGCGTGGGCGCTGGGGGCTCAGCTTGACGGGCGCGGCGCAGCATCGGAAAAGACGGCTCCCCTCGCATGGGAGACCGGATGCAACGCGTCACGTTGATCGACAACTATGACAGCTTCACGTTCAACCTCGTCCATTACCTCGGCGAGCTGGGCGCGGAGGTGTCTGTGTGGCGCAACGATGAGATCACGGTCGCCGATGTTCTCGCCTTGAAGCCCGACGCGATCGTGCTGTCGCCTGGGCCGTGCACGCCGAACGAAGCGGGCCTGTGCCTCGACCTCGTCCGTTCCGCCAGCGAAACGACGCCGATGCTCGGGGTCTGTCTCGGCCACCAGGCGATCGGGCAGGCGTTCGGCGGCGACATCGCGCGCGCGCCGGCGCCGATGCACGGCAAGGTCTCGCGCATCTCGCACAATGCGCGGGGGCTTTTTCGCGGTCTCAACGGGCCTTTTCAGGCGACGCGCTACCACTCGCTGATCATTGAACGATCGAGCGCGCCAGCCGAACTCGAGATCAGCGCGGAAAGCGACGACGGGCTCGTCATGGGCGTCGAGCACCGCGACCGCCCCGTATTCGGGGTGCAGTTCCACCCGGAGAGCATCGCGAGCGAGCACGGGCGGCGGATCTTGGGCAATTTCTTGGACTTGGCTGACGCTTTTCGTCAGCGCCGGCAGGCCTTCTGAGGGGAACCCGAGACGGGGTCATGGAATCGTTCAAGCCTCTGATCGCCAAAGTCGCCGCGGGGGCGACGCTGACCCGGAGCGAGGCGGAGAGCGCTTTCGAACTCGATGCTTTCGGGCGAGGTGACGCCCTCGCAGATGGGCGGATTCCTGCTGGCTCTGAGGGTGCGCGGGGAGACGGTCGACGAGATCACCGGCGCGGTCGCCGCGATGCGCGCCAAGATGGTTGGCGTCAAGGCGCCACCCGATGCGATCGACATTGTCGGAACCGGCGGCGACGGTTCAGGCACCTATAATGTCTCGACGCTCGCCTCGATCATCACCGCCGCCTGCGGCGTGGCAGTCGCCAAGCACGGCAATCGCGCCGCCTCCTCGCGCTCGGGCGCCGCCGACACGCTCGCCGCGCTCGGCGTCAAGATCGGGCTTCCGCCGGAGGGCGTCGAGCGCTGCATCCGCGAGGCCGGAATCGGCTTCATGATGGCGCCCGCGCATCATGCGTCGATGCGCCATGTCGGCCCGACGCGGGTCGAGCTCGGCACGCGAACAATCTTCAATCTGCTTGGACCGCTGTGCAATCCGGCCGGCGTCAAGCGCCAGCTGGTTGGCGTCTTCTCGGCCGCCTGGCTCGAGCCGATGGCCGAGGTCCTGCGCAATTTCGGCGCCGAGCGCGTATGGGTGACCCACGGCCTCGACGGTCTCGACGAGATCACGACCACCGCGCCGACCAAGGTGGTGGAGCTGAAGGGCGGCGCCCTTCATGCGTTTGAATTGACGCCGGAAGCGGCCGGTCTCGCCCGCTCGGAGCCCGCGGCGCTCAAGGGCGGCGACCCGGCGCATAACGCCAAGGCGCTCATCGATGTCCTCGATGGCGCGCCGAGCGCCTTTCGCGATATCGGGCTGATAACAACGGGCGCTGCGCTCGTGGTCGCGGGCAAAGCCGGGTCGATCAAGGACGGCGTGGCGATGGGCGATGCGGCGATCCGCTCAGGCGCCGCGCGGCGCACGCTCGATCGACTGATCGCAGTCTCGAACGCCTGAAGGTCGGGAGCGCCGATGGCTGACATCCTCAAAAAGATCGAAAGCTACAAGCGGCGAGAAATCGCCGAAGCCAAGGTCAGGGTGCCGCGCGCGACGCTGGAGCGAGAAATCGAAGGCCAATCTCCGCCCCGCGGCTTCATCAAGGCGCTGGAAAGGGCGATCGAAGAGGGACGGTTCGGCCTGATCGCCGAAATCAAGAAGGCGAGCCCCTCGAAAGGCCTGATCCGCGAGGATTTCGACCCGGCCGCCCTCGCCAAGGCCTATCAGACTGGCGGCGCGGCCTGCCTCTCCGTGCTCACCGACGGGCCGTCCTTTCAAGGGACGCCGGATCACCTGATCAAAGCGCGAAAGGCGACGACGCTGCCGATTCTGCGCAAGGATTTCCTGTTCGACGCCTATCAGGTGCTGGAAGCGCGCGCGTGGGGCGCCGACTGCATCCTCATCATCATGGCCGCCGTCGACGACGAGATCGCCAAGACGCTCAACAAGACCGCGCATGATCTCGGCCTCGACGTCTTGATCGAGACGCATGACGAAGACGAGCTCAAGCGGGCGCTCACGCTCGAGGGCCGCCTGATCGGCGTCAACAATCGCGACCTCCGCACTTTCGCAACCTCGCTCGAGGTGTGCGAGCGCCTCAGGCCCTCGATCCCGCTGGGGAAGATCGTGGTCGCCGAAAGCGGCATTTCCGATCACGCCGACTGCAAGCGGCTCGCCAAGGCCGGCGTCGAAGCCTTCCTGGTCGGCGAGGCATTGATGCGCCATCGCGACATTGCGGCTGCGACCCGGACTCTGCTGACCGGAATGTGAGGGGAATTCGCTCATTTCCGCCAGTCTTGGGGCGACGGCCAGGGCGAGGAGGTCTCGCTCGAGGACGTGCTCAAGAAATCGGCCGAGATGGCCGGCGGCATTCAGATGAAAGTCTCGCCGACGATGCGCGACATCAAGCGCAAATATTGGGCGCAGGACGAGAGCTTCCATCATCTCGGGATGCGGCTCGCGCGCGAATTGGGCGGGCTGTTCAAGGTCACCGGACAGACCGCAACCTTCGTCAACATGACCGACGGGATCAACGCCGACGGCGAAGAGATGGGGACGGTCGAGGCGGTGTGGGGCGAGAACATGATCGGCTGGCGGATCAAGCCGTTCGTCGCCCGCCCGCAAGCGCAAACCGCGGCGGCGTCGCATTTCGACCGGGCGCTCGGCGCGTGGGGCGAAATCGAAAAGGCGATCGGCGGCGATTTGCCGTTCGGCCGCTCGCCGCCATCGCCGGGTTGCCCGGGCCGGCGCCCAACAAGCAGACCGCCGATCAATGGACGGTCGGCCTCACCGAAGCGAGCATCCTCAAGCGCGGCATGGGCTTCGTGATGCTGAACGGCGAGCCGGCGGCGGAGCCTTATGGGCGGGTGAGCGTCAAGGGCGCCCGCGCCGGCGTCGACGGCCTCTACTCGATCGAGGAGGTCGAGCATCTCTATTCGCGCAGCGGCTTCTTAACGCGATTGAACGTCAACAATCCGCGGCCGACCGCCAACGAGATCGTCTATGGCGAGAAGTGGGGCTGGGTGAAGCCGACCGCGCGGCAGGAGCGGCTGGCGGCCGAGCGCCAGGCGCGCGAAGAGGCGCAATCGCCGCCGCCCGCGCCGCCGGAAGAGGACGAGGGGGTTATGGACTAAGAGGTCAAACCCAAGCTTGACCGGTGTCGGACCCGAAGCGGAAGGTCGCCGCTACCGATTTAATGTCGCACACGTTGAGCGGACACTTCACCCATCTGGACTTCGTCGCCAATGACCACCCGCGGATGCAACATGGTCGTTTCAAATCGAATGTGTATTTTGAAGCCAGCGAAAGCAGGCGATTGTGGGCTCACATTGCGGCCGCCTCCTTCGAAGAGTAGACATCCCCTTAGGGCCTGATGCGAAATAACCGCTTTAGCCGCATGCCGGGCGCTCGCGCGAACTGGAATGGCATGGGGTTGCGGGCGCGAACTACCCCATGTCTGGGGGAGAGAGTTAGTATCCGCGGGCGTTCTGTTGCTTGAGCTTCTTAATTCTATGGCGTTGATAAAGGTCGATCTCTCGGGACAGCGGCTATTTACTTATGAAATCCGAGGTGGGTTATTGAGACTAGATTGGCGTTCTGGGTTTGTGGGCCGCCGATATCGAGGCAGCAGATTATGCCTCCTTCGTCTCCAGTATAAAATACGTCGATTACGTTGCACCTTTCCGGAATAGTCATCTCCGGAGACTTCTCCGCCAACAATCGGATGAGGCTTTGTGGGAGCCTCGCTTCGATTGGAACGACTGTCTTCAGTTTTTCCAAGAGGAAGTTGGTTTTCTCAAGATCGTCGATCATCAATCGTCCTTGGCTAGACGAGGTCAGTATTTTGAGAGGGACGGGCTGGGTTGCATCGAACTATGTTTGGCGGAAATCGGGGAAATCGTGTAATTCCACTCGCCGTGGAAGCTGTCATGATCAAGGTTGATGGAGGCCATTTCCCTATTGGAGACCTTTATGCCTTTAGGATACTTGTTTTCGTCGAGGCAGCAGTGGACGTTGAGGCCCGTTGAGTTCCTGGTTGAGCCGATCAGTTGGATGATGACCTGATGACTGATAAGCGGCTTGGCGCGCCAATTTTGAGTAATGACCGCGAACAGCTTTGCTCGAGACGATTCCTCTCGCTGGTCCCAGGGGGATGATGAGCGACAGTGACGGGAACGCCGGTCACGTTGGCGAACACCTCAAGCTCACGTTTCCATAGGGACACGCGCCCCACCGCCGCCCCCGCAATCCGCAGTATCAAAAGACTGTTGCACCGATATAACGCTTCAGCCCCAGGGCGAGCAACGAGCGGCGGACGCTCGCGACCGCAAAAGCAGCCGTGTCGTGATCTATGCCGAGATTTACCCAGCCCGTATTCGCCGGAACCTCGGAAACGCCATAGGGCGCATCCTGCCGAGTTGAGGGATCTGGAAATCATAAACCCGCACCGCTTGCGGCCTTCCCTTCGGCCGCAGCTCGCGTCCGCCATTCTTGAAGTCGCCGACCAGCTCTTTTTTCTTGGTGTCGACGGAGATCGCTGGCTGGCTCGTGCTTTGGAAGGCTTTGATCTTCTGGTTGATGTGTTCGAATTGGGCGTCGCGATCCGGATGCCTCGCCCCCTCAAGGGTTTTCTTGTTGGCCTGAAGGCTGAACCCCAGGTCCCGGAGCAAGCGGCCGACCAATTTTTGACTGGCCTATAGCCTCGATGAGCGAACGCCCGGACGAGGTGGCGCGACTCTTGCGCACCCAGAGCTTCGCCGGTTCGGGATATCCAAGGTTCGCCGAACGCACAAAGTGACCAAGAGCCTCCACGAGGCCAGCCTCTGTCTCGGTCTTTGGCTTGCGACCGCCGCCGGGACGACGGATGCGGCCGATCAGCGGGCCATGTGCGTTCCGCAAATCCGATAGGCCGCGCCCGATCGTGCTACGCGCAATGCCGGTGGCCTCGTAGACAGCAGCCAAGCCGCCACGCCCTGCGGTTTGAGCCTCGTTCGCCGCGAACAGGCGACGAGAACGTTCGTTTAGATGGAGAGAAACTCCCTCATACCGCATCCTGATGGTGGCAACGTCTATCATCTTCCTCGACTTCGATCTCATCGAGCAAAACAATCACAACCTGAACATCCCGTCTAGAGCCGGCCAGAAATAAGCGCCGCGCCGCCAAATCGATTTCAGATATTTCGTCTTAGGCCCTTATTCAAGAGCCGTGTCGTGGACAAAAAGCTGGATGGCGTCCGGCCATGCAAGCGGGTGATCCCCGAAAGCGAACTTCATCGACGCCGATTTGAAATTCCGCACGCCTGCGGTGACGACTTCGGGGCCTTTGTCGGACGGGAAGGATTCCTGCGGTCGGACGACCACGATATGCCCGGTCCCCTCAACTTCCGTGCCGTCAGGCTGTTGGGTCGGGGGCTGAAAATAGCCGGCGACCACAAGTTTCCCCGCGTTGGCGGCGGTGATGGCGTCATCAAGAACGCCCTCGTCGCCACTTGCGCCCAGAGTGCGCCATCCCGAACTCCGCGGCGGTAGGCCCGCCGTCGCTCCCGACGCCTTGGAACCAGGAGACTTGCGCGTTCGCCAGATGCAATTGCCCATGATGGGGCGGGCGGAGGATGTAGATGTCGAGATAGAGGGCCGCCGCTGCGACATAGGCGCTGCAGTGCGTGTGGTGCGCGGGATCGCCTTGCGCCGGCCCGTTGCGCTGGCCGGTTTGCCAGACGACATGATAGTTCGCGATCCAACGCGTTTCCACATGCGTGCCGTCGAGAAAGACTCTCAGCCGCTCGCCGCCTTCGCTAATCGTTCCGCTCACGTCAGTTCCTCCAATTCGCTGGCGATACCCGCGCTATTTGAGCATTCCGGGCGGCTGGAAGCGGTGACGCGGATCACACATGCGGCGGCCGACCGCCATTCTGTGTCACGCCTTGATCGGCTGGACTTGAAGTCGCCGATTGACGGCGGCGCGCCGATATCCCGCGTAGCCGAGCCCTGCAAAGCCAATCAGCAGCATCGCCCAGGTTGAGGGCTCGGGAACGCCGCCCGCCAGGGCGCCGTCCGGCAGCCCTTCGAAATGATAAAGGCTCGCATATTGGCCGGTGAGCGCAAAGGTCGGATCCACGAACGCATCGGCGGAGCCGCTGTCTTGGGTCGGATCGTACGGGCCAAGCCATTGGGGCGGTGACCGTACGCGGTTGCCATCTCGCGAACCACATAGAGCGTGTTCGGCAAAAAGTTCGATCGTCTCGCTGGGGCCCTTTGGTAGCTCTCTCGCCCACGAGTTTCCCAATCTACGAGCTTATTGTAAGGATCGCTGTAAATATAAAGAAAGGCGGACCCAACACCGGTACCCACAGTTTTGACATAGGCGTTGGCGTTGTAGACCACAGGGATCGGCGTGGCGGACGACGGTCCAACCAGCTGGAAACTATAGCTCACGGTTGCGGTCGCGCCTGTGTATCCCTGCTGCGGGTAAGGAATCCCCAGTTGTGGATCGGTCGAGGTTGACTAGCCCGAGAAGCCCCCGTCTCCGAAGGCATAGGCATGAGCCGTGCCGCCGTGCACATTGCTGGCTTCGGCGCTCACATTATAGTCGCCGGCAATCCCGTTGATTTCGCTATTGGCGGGCGAATACTGGAATGCAGCGGACTGCGGGATATTCAGCGGCCCATCCGGGTCCGTGGTGTATTGCCGGATAATGCCATTTTGATAAGGAATGTTTCCGGCCGGACCGAATGTGCCTTCGCCGACGCGATCTGATAACGGGCCGCATGCGCGACGCTGGCGGCGGATGCGCAGACAGCGCCGAGACCCGCCGCGATGACGAAACCCGAAAATGGATTTTTTGGTGAGGCTGATCATTTTAGAGCTCCAAATGCTCGTGAAAGGATCGGAACCGCGGTTTGCAATCCCCAGCCCCGATCCGGTCGGCACGACCATGACGCGCCCGACGCCAGGCCGCCTCATCAGTATTGATGAGGCCGAAACGATTTTCGACGCTGTCAGATCGGCTTCAGGCGCGTCGCCGAGAGACCGGCGAGCAAAGCGACCACGTCCGTCTGTCGATTGCAGCCGGTCTTTTCCAGAACGCCGCGCACGTGGGTCCGAATCGTGCTCTCGGACGCTCCCGCGCCCGAAGCGATATCCGCAACGGTCTTTCCCTCGGCCAGATCGCGGGCCACCCTCGCTTCGGCCGGGGTGAGGTCGAACAGCGATTTTACGATCGCCAGAGAAGGCGCGTTCGGGGCCGATAGAGGAGTCAGCGCGAGCACGCCTGCGCAGCGAACGAAAATGTCGCGCGCGGACAACCGGATTGGCACAACATGAGCGACCATGGTCGCGGACCCGTCGGCGTCGCGAACCGGAAAGGACCGCGCGGTCGCGCCGTCCGCTGCGCCGATCGACTCAATGGCGGCGTGCAGCAAAAGATCGGCGTTCCGGTCGCTCAGCGACAGGCGGTCGCGCGCCAGCCACCGAACCTCGTTCGTCATCGCCTCGATCAAGGGGTTGGCCGCGATGACTTTGCCGCTATCATCGAACACCAGGGCCGCGAGACCGAGCGCCTCCAGAACTTGGGTGGTCGCGCGCGCCCGTTCGAGTTGCAGACGGGC
This sequence comes from uncultured Alphaproteobacteria bacterium, assembly GCA_963749715.1. Taxonomy (GTDB): domain Bacteria; phylum Pseudomonadota; class Alphaproteobacteria; order Rhizobiales; family Beijerinckiaceae; genus Roseiarcus. Next base: position 301,737 of record CAVVNR010000008.1, on the reverse strand, counting down.
CGACATGGTCGCGGCGCGAGCGATATGGGGACGATGCATCGAGCATGCCGAGCGCATCTCGCTCGACCGGTCCGCGCGCGAATTCGCGTTCGAGGCTGATCATGAAGCTAACACCGGTGGCCAGCGGGACCGCGGTTGCCGCGCGCATGGCCCAGGCCGCGCGGATAGAGCAGATTGCGATAGGATGGGTCGTCGGCGGCATCGCCCGCCGGATAGAGTTCAGCTTCGGTTAAGAACCGGGAATCGCGAGCAGTCAGAAGGCGTCTGAACCGTTCGGTTTTGGCGATCATGCCGCTTTCGACCAATGGCCTGATAGCCAATCCAAAATCGGTCGAGCTGGCGACGCGGTGAACCTCCCCTTTCAAAACAAAGAGGAAGCCGGTGCGCGCGGTCGCGATCGCAGCCAGTTCCCCAAGGACGCTTCGGCCACTCGTCCGGCATGAACGCGCATTCGTAGATGCGGTCGACCAGTTCGGGGTCCATCCATCCACGCTCGCTGTCAAAGCCGGCCGGACGCTGGCCGATAATAAGCTCTAGCGGTTGCGAGCGTACAAGCAAGGATGCGGGACGGATTTCGAGCGGCTGCCAACCGACGAACTGAGGCTAATGACTTGCGGTGTGCCCCATCCCGCTGCGAGGAAACGACCGAACGGCTCGATTTTCCGCCGCTGGCGCATCCTTCCGTACGGGATCACCAAGAGCGGTAGCAAAGCGTGTTTTGCCGCCGTTTGGCAAGCCATCCGCGAATGGCCACTATTTGCGCATTCTTGCCATTGCATCGCGATCGGCGAACTCCGGAGTCGCGCCTGAAGCGGTCGTCTCCGTGCGCATCGATTTGACCCTAATCCGGGGGTTCAACCCTTCCTATTTGACCGCCTTGGGGATCCTGATGTGAGCCTTTCGAGCGTCGCGCCGGCGGTCGAAAAAGCGATGGCGATCGCCTGTTTGGGCTTGACGTGGGCGTGACGTTCGATGGCGATGTTCTTGCCGACGTTGGCCTTGATGGTTCGCGCCGTTCGACCGTGCTTTAGAGGCATGACTTCATCCTCATCCGCCGCCGGCGAATTGCGCCGGAAACAATCGCTCAAGATGATGGGCGAGCCGCGCCGGCAAGCGCTCCTTGACCGCCGCCTCGAACGCCCCCGGAACCGCGCCGCGCACCATTTCTTGCGGCATCGCCGGCCCCCAGAGCTTGACAATCGGAAATCGCGCCCGGGTGGTGCGGCGGAAGACCTGGCCGCCCAGGGAACGAATCATGAAAGTCCCGCGGAACACTCGCCGCTGGCCCCACGGCCGGGCGGAAACGCCGGCGCGCCGCTGCTCGGCGCCGAACGATTGCAGCGACAGATAGCCGCCGGCCGAGTTGATCTCATAGACCGGCTCGCGCCCAGCCGGGCGAATGGTCAGGCTCTCATGCGCCCTGAAGGGCTTCCGTCCGGCGCATCCAACCCCTCCCAAAAGGGCCAGACCTACCGGACAGATCGTGCGCTACCTAAACCGGACAGATCGTGTGCTACCGACGCTGTCGATAGCGAATTTTCTTCCTGAGAATCGGAACTCGTGCTATGGTGCCTGCCATCATGACCTGTCTGGCAGAAAATTCGCGGCAAACGAGCAGAGCGGCCGCCGCCGATGGCCGCGGCCCCTATTACAGCGCGAGTTTGATCTTAATTCAGATTGAGGAGCCAAGAAAGAAAAAAAATGGCCTGGGGGGTCGCCGTAACCCGCTGAAAAGGCTCAATTCTGACAAGGAAAACAAAGTTAATTCCTGGGTTTTATTTGGCCGGGCTTTGGCCAATGAGGCCCGGATTTGGCGGGATTTGGATTCGGCTTGGGCTCATGCGGGACGCGGGCCGCTCGCTTCCGTGTTAGTTTGCGGATAAGCGCGATTCGTCAAAACGTGAATGAGCACATGAACGATCTGTTCGGCGCGGCGGCGCCCCAGCGCGGCAAACCGTCACCGGTCAAAGGCAAGTCCGGGCCGCGCGGCGGCGCGCCTGGCGAAGCGGACTACAACGCCGCCTCGATTGAAGTGCTCGAAGGGCTGGAACCCGTTCGGCGGCGGCCCGGAATGTACGTGGGCGGGACCGATTCGAACGCCTTGCATCACCTCTTTGCCGAAGTGATCGACAATTCGATGGATGAGGCGGTCGCCGGCCACGCCACCTTCATCGAAGTGTCGCTCGAGGAGAGCGGCTATTTGAGCGTGCTCGACAATGGGCGCGGCATGCCGGTCGACCCGCACCCGAAATTTCCCAAAATGTCCGCGCTCGAAGTCATCATGACGAAGCTGCACGCGGGCGGCAAGTTCGACAGCGGCGCCTATGAGACCTCGGGCGGCCTGCACGGCGTCGGCGTTTCGGTGGTGAATGCGCTCTCCGAGAGGCTCGAAGTCGAAGTCGCCCGAAGTCAGACGCTTTATCGCCAAACGTTTGAACGCGGCAAACCCACGACTCCGCTCACGACCGTGGGCAAGACGCCGAACCGCCGCGGCACCAAGGTGCGCTTCCTGCCCGATCCCCAAATTTTCGGAGCGCAGGCTCGATTCGACCCCGCGCGCGTGTTCAAGATGGCGCGCTCGAAGGCCTATCTGTTCGGGGGCGTCGAGATCCGCTGGCGCTGCGCGCCCTCGCTCATCGGCGACAACGCCAAAGTCCCAGTAGAGGCCACTTTCCATTTCCCCGGCGGGCTCCGCGACTATCTTGCCGCCGACATCGAGGGCGAGGCGCTCGTCGCCGACCAGGCGTTCACCGGCCGAATCGAGAAAGAGGGCAAACACGGCTCTGTCGAATGGGCGATCGCGTGGCTCGCGAGCGCCGATGGGTTCGTTCACTCTTATTGCAATACGATCCCAACGCCCGACGGCGGCGCGCATGAATCGGGCCTGCGCACGGCGTTGCTGCGCGGCCTCAAGGATCACGCGGACCGCATTGGCCAGACGAAGCGCGCGGCGGCAATGACGACCGAGGACGTTATGGCCAGTTGCGCCGCGCTGATCTCGATCTTCATTCGCGAGCCGGAGTTCCAGGGCCAGAACAAGGGCCGCTTGCAAACGGTCGAAGCGGCGCGGCTGGTGGAAGGCCCGGTGCGCGACGCCTTCGACCACTGGCTCGCCGCAACGCCGAGCCAGGCGGTGAAACTCCTCGACTGGTCGATCGAGCGCGCCGAGGAGCGGCTTCGTCGGCGGATGGAGAAGGAGGTCGCCCGGAAGACAGCCGTGCGCAAACTGCGGCTGCCCGGCAAGTTGGCCGATTGCACAAACTCCTCGGCGCAGGGCTCCGAATTGTTCATCGTCGAAGGCGATTCGGCCGGAGGATCGGCGAAACAGGCGCGGGATCGAGCCTCGCAGGCCGTCCTGCCGCTGCGCGGGAAGATTCTCAACGTTGCGTCGGCCGGCCGCGACAAGCTGGCGCAAAATCAGCAGCTTTCGGATTTGATGCAGGCGTTGGGCGCAGGGGCCGGAGCCCACTACCGCTCAGCCGATCTCCGCTATGACAAGATCATCATCATGACCGATGCGGATGTCGATGGCGCTCATATTGCCTCCCTGCTGATCACGTTCTTTTACCGCCAGACGCCCAAACTGATCGAGGAGGGCCATCTTTATCTCGCGGTACCGCCGCTCTACCGACTGACGCAGGGAGCGCGCTCCCTCTACGCTCGCGATGATGCGCACAAGGATGAGTTGCTGAGGTCCGGATTTGCCGGCCGCGGCGCAATCGAGGTCAGCCGGTTCAAAGGCCTTGGCGAAATGCCCGCGCGGGATCTGCGCGACACGACCATGGATCCAGCCAAGCGCGCGTTGCTGCGCGTCGCTTTGGCCGCGCACGACAATGACGGAACGGCCGAGGCGGTCGAGCGCTTGATGGGCTCGAAGCCCGAGGCCCGATTTGCCTTCATTCAGGAACGCGCGCCGAGGTCGGCTGAACTCGTGGACGTCTAGCGTTTACACCACAGCCTAGGCTAGCGTTTACACCACAGCCTTAGGGTAAATCACCTGACCGGGGAGTTTAACCCAGCAAATAGTTTGTCGCGCTCCATCCGACCATCTGGCAACAGCGTTCAAAATGCGCTACGGTAACGCAGCAAGGCTTGTGTGCGTTTTGCGGCCGGCCTGGCGGGCTTTCGATGATGCGGGCGCCATCTATTGCTTTTACGCCGGAGGCGAAGAACCATTCGCTGACCGCCGCGCTGGGTTGCGCTAGACGACATCCCGTACTCTTTTCGCTTACTGAGGGGCCTCGTTTTTGAAGGTTCCCGCCGATATGGGGATGCGCCTCCGACCGACGAACGAACATTGTTCCGGCGGCAACGACACAGGGGAGTTTCGCTGAGATTCAGCGGCGACTGCGGGGGCGCTTTCGCCTCCGATCGATTGGGCTTTGGGTGGAGACTCGGGACTGAAATGAGCAAGGGTAAGGACTTTCGGGCGCCTCGCAAGCGCGGATTCGATGATGATGGGCCGATGTCCTACGAGTTCGAGACCTCGTCCGTCTCGCGGCTTTGGCGGCGCTCCTGACGGCGGCGGATTTGGCGCACCGCCGATGGGGGGGCCTTCGTCGGCGCCGGTGAATTCCAGCGCGCCGGCCGTCGATGCGGTGGTCAAATGGTTCAAGGCAGACAAGGGCTACGGATTCGTCGAACTGGCCGCCGGCCAAGGCGACGCGTTTCTGCACGCCAACGCCTTACATGCGGCGGGCCACGACACAGTGCCTTCGGGCGCCAAACTACGGGTTCAGGTCGGTGCGGGCGCCAAGGGCGCGCAGGTGACTCGGGTGCTTGAAGTCGACACGGCCGGCGTAGTCGAGCGTCCTCAAAGACCGTCCGGCGATGGGCCGCGACCGCGGCGAATCGCTCCCGATCCATCGACCGCGGTGTCGGTCAGCGGCAAGGTGAAGTGGTTCGACGACGCCAAGGGATTCGGCTTCGTTGCGAGCGAGGATGGCGGGAAGGATGTGTTCGTCCATATCTCCATCCTGGGCCCCGCCGGCATTTCGCATCTTGCCGAAGGTCAGCAAGTCACCATGCGGGTGGTCGATACGCCCAAGGGACGCGAGGCCATTTCGCTTTCGGTATGAAGCGCTCGACTCTGGCGATCCGCGATACCGCTGGCGTGCGATGAGGCCGCCCCTGGCCGCCGGCCATTCCGCGGACTTGTAGACTGTTGTCCCAGCCCATGCAGCCTTCGAGCGACGTCCTTCGCCTCATCGAGATCATGGCGGCGCTCCGCAATCCGAACGCCGGCTGTCCGTGGGACATCGAACAGACCTTCGCCTCTATCGCACCCTTCACGATTGAAGAGGCCTACGAAGTGGCCGACGCGATTGAGCGGGGCGCGACAGACGATCTGCGCGAGGAGCTGGGCGACTTACTGCTCCAGGTCGTCTTTCACGCCCGCATGGCGGAAGAGGCGGGCCTGTTCGACTTCGGTGGAGTCGTCGAGGCGATCACCTCCAAGCTTGTGCGCCGTCATCCCCACGTCTTCGGCGACACGAACGCGCGGAGTTCCCTCGCGGTGAAGACGCTTTGGGAACGCATCAAGGGGGAGGAGAAACGCGCAAGATCCGAAGTCGCGCGCGCGACGTGGATTGCCGAGTAAGGAGCTGCCGGGCGCACTGGATGGCGTCCCATTGGCTCTGCCGGCCCTGACTCGCGCGATGAAACTGCAGGAGCGAGCCGGCAAGGTCGGTTTCGATTGGAACGACGTCCGCGCGGTCCTGGCAAAAGTGGGCGAGGAAGTCGCCGAGGTCGAGGCGGAGATCGAAACGGGTTCGCCGCGATCGTTACCGGACGAAGTCGGCGACTTGCTGTTCGCGGTCGCCAACCTTGCGCGTCATCTCAAAGTCGATCCGGAGGCTGCGTTGCGCGGAGCCAACGCCAAGTTCGAACGCCGGTTCGCCCATATCGAGAAGCGCCTGGCCGAGAGGGGCGGAACCCCCGAAGGCGCTACCCTCGATGAGATGGAGTCGCTGTGGCTCGAGGCGAAGTCCGAGGAACGTCGGACTCAATTGGATTGATGGCAAGCCGCTACTGGTCGGCGGACCGGTCCTGACTCGAGCCCGCGACGGCGCCCCGCACGGCGAAGCGTCTCTTTATCCGCTCGATCTGGTCAGCCGCAACTCGCACCGTAAGACGCAGACCCGCCTCCTCGTCGCGCCAACTCATGACCTCCGCGTGTTCGTAGAGCCAATGCAGTCCGCGTCCGTCGCCAGCGTCAAGTGTCAGCTCGACCAGCGATCGTCCGGAAGCCAGCCGGTCCTCGATCGCCCTCAACAGGCGATCGATCCCCTCCCCCGTCGCCGCCGAGATCGCGAGCGGCGCCGATGCATGCGTTTTTTCCTCGTCCGCTAGGGCGGAGCGTGCGTCTGCGTCCAGACTGTCGAGTTTGTTCCAGACCTCAATGACGCGGTCGGCGCTGTCGGCGACTCCAATTTCGGCCAGGATCGCGTCGACGTCACTGCTCTGCGCGTCGCTGTCGGCATGGGAAATATCACGCAGATGGACGATGACGTCCGCAGCGCGCACCTCCTCGAGCGTAGCGCGAAACGCGGAAATGAGCGTCGTCGGCAAGTTCGAGATGAAGCCGACCGTGTCGGAAAGAATCGCCGAGCCGCCGCTGGGCAGCCTGATCAATCGCATGGTTGGGTCGAGAGTGGCGAACAGCATGTCGACGGCGAGAATTTCCGAGCGGGTCAGCCGATTGAACAATGTCGACTTCCCGGCGTTGGTGTAGCCGACCAGCGCGACAACCGGGTAAGGCGCGGCCTCGCGGCTCGCGCGATTCAGAGCGCGCCTGCGCGTGACGCCCGCGAGCTCCCGCTCAATGCGGACGATACGCTCCTGAATGAGGCGGCGATCCGTTTCAATCTGGCTTTCGCCCGGTCCGCCGAGGAAGCCGAAGCCGCCGCGCTGTCTCTCGAGATGGGTCCAGGAGCGCACGAGTCGGGAGCGCTGATAGTCCAAATGCGCCAACTCGACTTGCAGCGCGCCCTCGGCGGTGCGAGCTCTGCGGCCGAAAATTTCGAGAATGAGCCCGGTGCGATCGATGACCTTGCAGCCGAACGCCTTTTCAAGATTGCGTTGCTGGGCTGGCGATAGGGCGCAGTCCATCACGACAAGATCGATCGCCTCGGCCTTTACGTTCGGCCGCTATGGCTTCAACCTTGCCCTTGCCGATGTAGGTCGCCGGCCGGAAAGCGCTGAGCGACACGTTCTCGGCGCCGACCACAATGAGGTCGATCGCTCGCGCGCAATCCTATCGCCTCTTCACGCCGCGACTCGGGACCGCGCGACGCGCTGTGCCGTTCTCGGGCGAAACTGGGACAGACGATCCAGGCGCGAGCGTCCGTCACCGTCCACCCCGATCGGCGATTCGCCCGCGGGACGGACCCGGAAAAGGTGGATCAATGAGCGTCCGAGCCGTCTTCGACCGCCTCGAACATGGTAATCGGACTGGCCGGCATGATGGTGGAGATTGCGTGTTTATAGACGAGTTGAGAGTGCCCGTCGCGTCGCAACAAGACGCAGAAATTGTCGAACCAGGTAACGAAACCTTGCAATTTTACCCCGTTGACGAGAAAAATCGTGACCGACGTCTTGGACTTTCGGACGTGATTGAGAAACGTGTCCTGGAGGTTTTGCGCCTTCTCGGTTGCCATTAGTCTTTCCGTTCGTTTGGCCTTTCCGGCCTGCGGTATCTGATCTTCACCGCGTCTCTGATGAAGCAGTCTCGAAGTTCATATCATAAAAAATACGGCAAGCGAACTCATAGGCCGAAAATACGATGTTAAAACGGCTTTCATGGACGATCCTTAATCGCGTAGGCGCGCCCGAAGACGATCGAGAACCAGAAACGCGCAATTCGCAGGGACGCGACGCTATTCAACCCCGAGGGACTTCAGCTTTCGGTGCAGCGCCGATCGCTCCATGCCGATGAATTCCGCGGTTCGCGATATATTTCCGCCAAACCGGCTGATTTGAGCAACGAGATAATCGCGCTCGAAGGCTTCCCGCGCCTCGCGAAGCGGAAGACTGAGCAATTTCTCGCCGCCAATGCCGCTCGGCACCGCCGGAACAAGCGCGCCAACCTCCGCCGGAAGCATTGACGCCGAAATTTCGGCGTTGGGGTCGCCGAGCGCGAGGATCATCACTCGTTCGACATTGTTGCGCAGCTGGCGGATATTTCCGGGCCAGTCGTGGGATTGCAACACCGCCATGGCGTCCGTTCCGACCCGGCGCGGCGCAACCCCCATGGCGGCAGCGACAATTCTCAGGAAATATTGGACGAGTTCGGGAATGTCCTCTCGCCGCTCGGCCAGCGAGGGAACCCGAATTGGCACCACAGAAAGCCGGTGAAAAAGATCCTCGCGGAAGCGCCCCTCGGTGATCGCTTCCGCCAAATCCCGGCTGGTTGACGAGATGATACGGACATCGACGAAGACCCGCGAGGCGCCGCCGACGCGCTGAAAGTTCTGATCGACCAGCACTCGGAGAATTTTTGCCTGCGTCTCGCGCGGCATGTCGGCGATTTCATCCAGGTAAAGCGTACCGCCATGGGCCTCCTCGAGGGCGCCGATCCTCGGAGGCTCGTCTCCACTCGCCTCGACCCCAAACAATTCGGCTTCCATCCTCTCCGGCGACATCGCCGGGGCGTTGATAACGACAAAGGGGCCGGCGGCGCGCGCCGAACTATCGTGAATAAGTCTGGCGGCCAGTTCCTTGCCGGAGCCAGCGGCGCCAGAAATGAGTATGCGCGAATTCGCGGGTCCGAGTTTCTCGATGATCCGCTTGAGGTTAACGATCGCCGACGAAGACCCGACCATTCGGTCGGCGGAACCTGCGCGAGCCCGAAGATCGCTGACCTCTCGTTTGAGGCGCGAGGTCTCCAGCGCCCGCTCGGCGATCAGGATCAGACGATCGGCCTTGAATGGCTTTTCGATGAAGTCGTAAGCGCCGAGTTTGATCGCGGTCACCGCCGTCTCGATGTTGCCGTGGCCGGAAATCATCACCACCGGCACCGAGGGATGCTGACGCTTGACGGCCTCGAGAAGCTGCAGCCCGTCCAGCTTCGATCCTTGCAGCCAGATGTCGAGGAGGATCAGTTGCGGGCGACGCGTTTCGATCGCCGCGATCGCTTCGTCTGAATCGCGCGCCAGGCGCGCGCCGTGCCCCTCATCCTCCAAGATGCCGGCGACGAGTTCGCGGATATCGGCTTCGTCGTCGACTATGAGAATGTCAGCAATCATCAGGACGATCCGACCTTCTCGTTTTCGGGTTGCGCTCCCTTGCGCTCGTGGGGGTGCAAGGCCAGCCTCATCAGCACTTTTGCGCCGCGGCCGCCATCAACGCGCGCCAGCCCGTCAAGCAAGTCAACGCCACCTCCATGATCCTCGAATATCTTCACAACGATCGGCAGGCCGAGTCCTGTCCCTTCGGCTCGCGTCGTCACATAGGGTTCGACGAGCCGATGCCGATCCTCGCGCGGAAATCCTTTGCCGGTGTCGGCGACGGCAATCTCAGCAAAGTCCTCCCCGTCCGTGGCCAAAGTCGTCAGGATGACGCGCTTACCCTGATATTCCCCCAAAGCGTCAATACCTTCTGAAGCATTCTTCAGCACATTTGTGAGCGCTTGCGATACCAGCCGACGATCAAAATTGGCCAGAAGAGGCTCGTCTGGCAGTTGCTCCTGGAAAGCGATGTCGGGACGGCCGACCCGCATCAGAAATATCGCCTGCCGCACACAATCGGTGAGATCGTCGTGCGCAGGGCGCGCCTTGGGCATGCGCGCAAAGGCCGAGAATTCGTCGACCATGCGTTTGATGTCATCCACTTGTCGGATAATGGTGTCCGTGCATTGGTCGAATACCTCCCTGCCCTCGAGAATAAGCCGGCCGTAGCGGCGCTTCAGACGCTCTGCCGAGAGCTGGATCGGGGTAAGCGGATTTCTGATCTCATGGGCGATGCGGCGCGCCACATCGGCCCATGCGGCTGTGCGCTGCGCGGTCACCAGGTCGCTGATGTCGTCGAGCGTTATGACGCTGGCGCGATCGTCGCGTCCGGGATTTCCGGTGACGCGAACGTTAAGAACCCGCTCGCGGCCGTCTCTCAGGACGGTCGCCTGCCCTTGATGCAGCCGCAACCGGAGCGATCGCGCCTGTTCCCAGATCGAAGCGATGCTGGGCTGTAGTGCGTTCAGGGGTCTGCCGATCAGGCCCAGGTCGCCCCCAAGCAACCGCTCGGCGGCGGCGTTCGAAATGGTGACGGCGCCGTCGTTGTCGACGCCCAGAACGCCGGCGGGAACGCCGGACAGCACGGCCTCGATGAAAGCGCGGCGCTCATCGTTGAGTGCGTTCGCGTCGATCAGCCCGGTTTGTTGGCGCAGCAGCTCGGAAGTCATCTTATTGAACGTGTCTCCGAGATGGCCGAGGTCCCCGTCGGAGGTGCTGGTAGGCACCTGGACGTGGAGGTTGCCAGAAGCGACCTGGTCGGTGGCGCGAATGAGCCGCCGGATCGGTCCGACAAGCCGATTGGCCCACGCGAGTCCCAGCCAAATCGCCGAAAACAGCATTGTCAGCGCCAACATGACGAATACTGTCGCAAAACCCAGTTCGAGGCTGTGTCTATGGGCTTCGAAGCGTCCCCACATGTTGGAGACGAGGGCGGCGTCCTCGGAGACCTTGGCCGCCAGCGGATCGATCCCCCGCGCGGCATAAAGGAATTGCCCCCCAGCGCCCGGGATCGGCCGAATGCCGACGAAGATGTTGCCGACGCCGAGGAAGCCGCACAACGCTTCGCCGTTCTGCGCGTCCTGGAAGTCAGATGGCTCAGGCCTGGCGATCAGCTTGTCGTCCGAGCCTTCCGCGACCACCACGGCAGTTCCGTCACTCTTCATCAGCGCGGCGGCGGTGAAGCCCAACGCTTTGGAACGTGAACTGAAGTATTCCTTGAACTGGGTAGGGTCTGCTCTCAGCAGCATGGCGCTGCGGGCGATGTCGCCGGCAGTCAGCTCGACATCGCGCAGCAGCGCCCGACACTGCGATTCTCGGTAAAGCTGAGTGGCCTGATTGGCTTCGGTGATGAAGGACGCAACATCGCTCATGAAGCGGGGATTGATTGCCCATTCGACCGAAACCGTGGCCACCACCGCGGTGACGATCGCCGGGATCGCTGCGACCAGCGAAAATAGTGTCACGAACCGGCTGTGCAGCCGGGCGCCGGCGCGCGCCGCCCTCCTCGCAGATCTCAGCCGCGCGAGTTCGATGGCGATGAGAATTATGAGGACGAATACGACGACGCCGTCGCCAATCAACAGGGTGTTGACGACGGTCTGAGTGGGTAGGATCGGCGTAAAACCGGCGAAAACGAGGAACGTCGCCAACGCCAGGACAAATGCAGCGCCGACAACGATCACCCCGAACCGGCCGATAGGCCGGCTGTCGTCGAGAAGCGACGCGCCACGCGCATCGAGGGACGTTCCAGTCAATGCTCTGAACCGAGTGCCGCTAAATTCGCCATGCAATGGCGAAGTGTTTAGCGCCTCCGTGGCAAAGCTGCAACGATGTTGCTCAACTGCGACGGTTTCGCCTCAGATTCAACGAAAGCTGGCAACACCACGAAGATTGAGATCGCGGATCTTCTTGCGCAAGGTATTGCGGTTGAGCCCGAGTATTTCGGCCGCCTTGATCTGATTGCCGCGGGTCCATGTGAGCGTGGCGGCGATCAGGGGCGCTTCAAGATCGTGGAGCACGCGGTGATAGAGCCCCACCTGCGGGTTGGCCGCGCCGAATGACCGAAAGAGCTCGGCGACCGCGCGTTCCACCGCCGCATCGAAACCGTCGCCGGCGATCTGAGCTGTCGCCGGTGGGACGCGTTTCCTTGCATCGTCGGCCGCTGGCGGGAACAGCGGCGACGCCCCGACACTGAGCTCGGCTTCGATCAACGCCTCGCCGATCACATCCTGGGGATAAAGGGCGGCAAGCCGGCGGGTGAGATTTTCGAGCTCACGCACGTTCCCCGGCCAAAGATAACGCCTCAGACGCTCCATCGCCGCGGGCTCGAACGTCTTGACCGGAAGGCCCTCGGACGCGCCGCGCTGGAAGAAGGCGCGCACGAGATCGGGAATGTCTTCCGGACGTTCGCGCAACGGCGGCAGGCGGAGGGGGACGACATTGAGGCGGAAGAACAGGTCCTCCCGAAATGCTCCCTGCTGGATGGCGAAGCGAAGGTCCTTGTTGGTCGCCGCCACGATTCGAACGTTGGTCTTGATCGGCGTTCGGCCGCCCACGGTGGTATATTCGCCCTGCTGAAGCACGCGAAGAAGGCGCGTCTGGGCCTCCATCGGCATATCGCCGATTTCGTCGAGAAAGAGCGTCCCGCCCTCGGCCTGTTCAAACCGTCCTACAGAGCGCGCGGCGGCGCCGGTGAAGGCGCCCTTCTCGTGGCCGAAGAGTTCGCTCTCAATGAGATCTCGCGGGATGGCGGCCATGTTGATGGCTACGAACGGCCCGCCCTTGCGCTTGCCGTAATCGTGAAGGGCCCGTGCGACCAGTTCCTTCCCGGTGCCGGACTCACCTGAGATCATCACCGTGAGATCGGTCTGCATCAGTCGCGCCAGAACCCGGAAAATGTCCTGCATCGCCGGGGAGCGCCCGACGATCGGCATCACCTCGGCCGGCGCCGCCGTTTCCGCCGCCTCGCGGCGCCGCTTGGGTTCCGCTAGCGCGCGGCCGACGATCGCCACCAATTCCCGCAGGTCGAAGGGCTTCGGCAGATATTCATAAGCGCCCCGCTCCGACGCCTTGATCGCGGTGATGAAGGTATTCTGCGCGCTCATGACAATGATCGGCAGATCCGGGCGCATCCGCTTGATCCGCGGCAGAAGATCGAAGGCGTTGTCGTCGGGCATGACGACGTCAGTGATCACGAGATCGCCTTCGCCCGCCGCCACCCATCGCCAAAGCCCGGCGACCGTTCCGGTTGCCCGAACTTCATAGCCCGCTCGAGTGAGCGCCTGGTTCAGAACGGTGCGAATCCCGGCATCGTCGTCGGCGACAAGAATATGCCCTGACGGCATTCCCATTGGCTCCTTCGCCCCGACGCCCAGCCCTCACCTCGCCGCGGCGCGCGGCGACTGAAGCGGCATCAGCACGCGAAACATGGTTCGACGAGGATGGACCTCGCATTCGATGATGCCGCCGTGGTCGCCGACCAGCTTTGCAACCAGTGCAAGACCTAGACCAGAGCCTTGTGACTTCGTTGTAACGAAGGGATCGAATAGATTGCCCAGTATTTCTGGCGGGATACCCGGGCCATTGTCCCGAACGCAGATTTCAAGCGGCAGGGCCACTGGATCGGCGCTTGGCGCAGTGCGCAACCGCACCCCCGGCCGGTACGCCGTCGTCAGAGTGATCTCACCGTCGATGCTATCTCTTCCAATGGCTTCTGCGGCATTCTTAACCAAATTGAGGAAAACCTGTATCAATTGATCGCGGGATCCGTGCACGTGCGGCAGCGACGGATCGTAAGTCTCGACAAACCGAATGTGGCGCGCGAACCCGGCCTGAGCCAAACGCTTTACGTGATCCAACACCGCGTGAATGTTGAGGCTTTCCCATTGCGACGGTGTCGAATCGGCGAAGGATTGCATGCGATCGACGAGTTTGACGATCCGGTCGGTCTCATCGCAAATCAAGCGTGTCAGGGCCCGATCCTCGTCGCTGACACCCGCCTCCAGCAATTGGGCGGCGCCGCGAATGCCCGAGAGGGGGTTCTTGATCTCGTGCGCCAGCATGAGCCCGAGCGCAGTGATCGAGCGTGCGGCGCTACGATGGGTGAGTTGTCTGTCTATTTTTTCGGCAATGGCCCGTTCTTGCAGCATGATCGCGACGGCATCGTCAGTCTGCGGCAGCGGCGCGATGAAAACATCGACGGCGTTCCGATTGCCCGTCCGGGGCGTGGAGATGTCGATTTTGTAGCCGTTGACAGTCGCGCGGTTGCTGAGCGCGTCGGCGACAAGGGCCAAAACCGGCGAGTCCGACGGAATGAGGTCGGTCAGTCGCGAGCGCACCAGCATGCCGCGCCCCATGTCGAAGAACGTTTCAGCGGCCACGTTGACGTCGATCACCAATCCTTGCGCGTCGACCGTAAGCAGCGGCTGCGCGAGCGCGTTCAGCACTTTGGCGGCGTCCGGACGCCGTTGAGCCGGGTGCGCCGTCATGCCGCGCGCCTCGTCAAGTCAGCCTCGGCGTCGAAAGAGCGCACGAGCAGCGCCCGCGCCTTGGAAGGGTCGTCGGTCGTCACGAGTTCGCAGCGAAGCTTCTCATCCGCCCGCGCCTGAGCGGCATAGGCGGCCAGATGCTTGCGGGCATGGCGAAGACCCGCGCGAAGGCCGAGCTTGCCAATGAGCCAATCGAGATGCTCCAGCGCGGCGTCCCGACGCTCCTCCCGCCGCGGCGCATGGAGCGGACCGCCGGCGTCGAGCGCGCGTGAAACGCCCCCGACCAGCCACGGCGCACCGATTGCCGCGCGCCCGATCATTACTCCCGCGGCGCCCGAATGCGTGAGCATGGCGCGCGCGTCTTCCAGGGTCGCGCAATCGCCATTGACGATGACCGGGATCCGAACCGCCCCGACCACCGCGCGAACGGCGGCCCAATCGGCGCGGCCATCGTAGAACTGCGCGCGCGTCCGCCCGTGGACGGTCGCCATCCGCGCCCCGGCCCGTTCGGCCCGGCGCGCAAGTTCAGGCGCGTTCAGCGACGTTTCGTCCCAGCCAAGCCGCATCTTCACAGTCACGGGAACCGGCACCGCCTCGACCACCGAGGCAATGAGACGCTCGGCGTGATCAAGATCGCGCATCAACGCCGCGCCCGCCAGAGCGCCCGACACGCGCCGCGCCGGGCAACCCATGTTGATGTCTATGAGCGCGGCGCCTGCGCCGACGACCCTTCGCGCCGTCTCCGCCACGGCCCGTTCTTCTCGACCGACAAGCTGGACCGCGTGGGGGGCCAATCCCTCGCCGTCGGCGCGAGTCGACGCCTCGAAGCCCCCCTGAAGGTAGGTTTCGGCCGCAACCATCTCGGAGAACACGAGCGCCGCCCCGAAACGGCGTGCGATCCGCCGCATGGCCAAATCGGTGAGGCCCGACATCGGCGCGAGCAACGCCCGTCCCTCGAGCCGGATCGGTCCGATGGGGATGATTGGGGCGGCGCCTAGAGAATGAGCACAGATCATTCTGCTCACAGTCTAGTCAGTTGGATGGCGAAGGCAAGTTGACAACGTCCAAAACGGCGGCCCGTCATGCGGCGTCGCCGGGTCCCGGAAATAGGCGATCGATCCGTCCGCTTGCCCAATAGGCGGAAAGGCCGATCCACTCATGCAGCGCGAGTTCGAAGATCCGCAGGTTTCGCGCCGGATCGGGGATCGGATTGAGATCGTCGCTCCAATCCCCAAGCGTGTGAAAGCTGACCGGGTAGGCGATAGGCTGAAATCCGGCCTTCTCGAACACGCCCATCGCGCGCGGCATGTGGAAGGCGGAGGTCACGATGAGCCAGCGTTGCGAAGCTTCAGGATGAACGATCGCCGCGGTGAATTGGGCGTTTTCGTCGGTATTGCGCGACTTATCCTCAATCGTCACGCGACCGGGCGTAACTCCCATCTGCGCCATGAGGTCTCGCGCCCGAAGCGCCTCGGCCGACTTCGCGCCGGGGGCGAACGAAGCGGTTCCGCCGGTATAAACGATGCGCGCCTCAGGGTAGCGTTTGGCCAGAATGACCGCCTCGGTGATCCGCTCGCCGCCCTCGTCGAATACGGCCTGGCCGCGGGCGGCGCTGGTCGCGTCGTCGATGGCGCCGCCGAGCACGATGATCCCATAGGGCGGTTTCATGCCGGCCGGCGGTTGAGGGAACCGGTTTTCCAAGGGGGCGATTAGCAGCCCGCGCAAGGGCAGCGTCGCGGCCGCAAGCAGAATGAGGACCGCCCCCATCGCAAGCCCGCGCCCGAACCGGGCGCGCCGGCCGAAGCAAAGCAACACGCCGACAAGCGCGCCGAACAACAAAACGTTGATCGGCGACGCAAGCATCCAGAAAATCTTCGAGGCGATGAAAAACACCGGCGGCGCCTTCCCTTGGCTCGCGGCCTTGTGGCAAGGCCCAAGGCTTGTCGCAAGTCGCGCCGTCGCCTAACTTGAGCTTTCATGCAAGAGGAGCGCAATGAATTACCGCCGCGATGTCGTCGCCGCGATCGGCCGGACGCCGCTGATCAAGCTTCGCGCTGCTTCGGAGGCGACCGGATGCACGATTCTCGGCAAGGCTGAGTTCATGAACCCAGGCGGGTCGGTCAAGGATCGCGCGGCGCTGGCGATCATCGACGACGCGATCGCCCACGGCGGACTGCGTCCCGGCGGCGTCGTGGTCGAGGGGACCGCCGGCAACACGGGAATCGGCATCGCCATGGTGGCAAGCGCGCTCGGCTACCGGGCCGTGATCGTCATCCCCGACACCCAGGCGCAGGAAAAGAAGGACATGCTGCGCCTTGCCGGCGCCGAACTGATCGAGGTTCCCGCCGTCCCCTACTCCAACCCCAACAATTACGTGCGCTATTCCGGACGCCTCGCCGAGACGCTGGCCAAGACCGAAGCCAACGGCGCCGTCTGGGCGAACCAGTTCGATAACGTCGCCAACCGGCGCGGCCACTACGAAACGACCGGGCCGGAGATCTACGACGATCTCGGCGGCAAGCTGCATGGATTCGTGAGCGCCGTCGGCACCGGGGGCACGCTCGCCGGCGTCGGCATGGCGCTCAAGGAGCGCGACCCGAGCATCAAGATCGCGCTTGCCGATCCGCCGGGAGCCGCGCTCTATTCCTATTACACGACCGGCGAACTCAAGAGCGCAGGGTCCTCGATCACCGAGGGGATCGGCCAAAGCCGCGTCACCGCCAACCTTGAAGGCGCGCCGGTCGACTTCGCCTATGAGATTCCCGACGGCGAGTCCGTGCCGATCGTCTTCGACCTCGTGACCCGCGAAGGACTGCTGCTCGGCGGTTCATCGGGGGTCAACATTGCCGGCGCGCTCCATCTCGCCCGCGAGCTCGGCCCCGGCCACACGATCGTGACGCTATTGTGCGATTCCGGAGCCCGTTACGCCTCCAAACTCTTCAATCCCGCGTTTCTGCGCTCTAAAGACCTGCCGGTTCCGGACTGGCTGAAGACGAAGGGAAAGACGCCTGAGGTGTTCGCCTAGATGACCAGGGCGCTCTTCCGCGACGATGCGTACCGGGCCGAGACGCAAGCGATCGTGTTGTCTTCCGAGCCGCGCGGGATAGCGCTCGATCGCACCGTCTTCTATCCGCAAGGCGGCGGGCAGAGCGGCGATCGCGGGACGCTCAGCTTCGACGGGGGCCCGCCGATGGCGGTCGTCAACACGATCTACGACGCGGACCGCGCGACCATTCTGCACGTGCCGGCGGACGGCGCCGTATTGCCACCGCCCGGCGCGCCGGTCATCGCCCGTATCGACTGGGACCTGCGGCACAAACGCATGCGCGCCCATACCGCGCTGCATCTCCTCTCGGTCGTCCTGCCCTATCCGGTGACTGGGGGATCGGTCGGCGACGCGGATGGGCGGCTCGATTTCGATTCGGGCGAGGCCCAGCTCGACAAGGCGGAGGTCGAGCGCCGGCTCAACCAGCTGATCGCGCTCGACGCCGAGGTGAGCCAGCGCTGGATCGCCGACGCCGAGCTCGACGCCAACCCGGGTCTTATCAAGACCATGTCGGTCAAGCCGCCGATGGGAACCGGGCGCGTCCGCCTGATCGCGATCGAGGGCCTCGATCTCCAGCCATGCGGGGGAACGCATGTCGCACGGACCGGCGAAATTGGCCAGGCGTCGGTGACCGGCATCGAGAAGAAGGGCAAGATCAACCGGCGGGTGCGCATCGCGCTCGCCCCTCTCTAAGGCGGAATCGAGCCGATGCCTTCTCGCAACTTCCGCACCACCGCCGAGCTCGCAAACGAGCTTGGCGACGCCGATCTCGGGGTGATCGACGCGTCCTGGCACCTGCAGCCGGCCGGGCGGATCGGAGCCTCCGAGTTTCTGCAGGGCCATATTCCTGGCGCGGTGTTCTTCGACATCGACACGATCGCCGATCTCGAACAGGGCTTGCCGCATATGCTGCCGAAGCCCGAGGCGCTGGCGACGGCGATGCGCGCGCTCGGGCTCGGCGACGGCATGCGCTTCGTGGTCTATGACTCGCTCGGGCTGTTCGCGGGGGCGCGCGTGTGGTGGACGCTGCGCGCCTATGGGGTCGAGGAGGTCCGCATACTTGAAGGCGGCCTGCCCAAATGGATCAAGGAGGGGCGCCCGCTCGAAACCGGCGCTGCGCGCCCGAGGCCGCCGCGCTCCTTCACGCCACGGCTCGACGAGAGCTTCGTCGCTTCGCTCGACGAGGTGCGCGAGGCGCTGGCGACCGGTTCTGCGCAGGTAGTCGACGCGCGCGCCGCCGACCGCTTTCACGGCCACGCGCCGGAGCCGCGGGAAGGCGTGAGGAGCGGCCACATGCCGGGCAGCCTCAACGTGCCGTTCGTCGAGATCGTCGAGCATGGGCGCTTGAAGCCGCCCGAGGCGCTGAAGGCGGCGTTCGCCGAGCACAAGGTTGACCTCGCGAAGCCGATCATCACCACCTGC
This sequence comes from uncultured Alphaproteobacteria bacterium, assembly GCA_963749715.1. Lineage (GTDB taxonomy): Bacteria > Pseudomonadota > Alphaproteobacteria > Rhizobiales > Beijerinckiaceae > Roseiarcus. Next base: position 283,054 of record CAVVNR010000008.1, on the reverse strand, counting down.
GGGTCGGGGGTCACCGCGGCGATCCTGGCGCTGGCGGTGGAGGAGGCCGGCGGCACAGTCGAGGGTCTCTATGACGGCTCGTGGGCTGAATGGGGTTCGCGCGACGATTGCCAGGCGGTGACCGGGCCCGCGTGAGGCCGCCCTGGCCTCGGATCTCCGGCCGACCAAGCCCAATCCAAATTTAGCCAAGCCGGGCCAAGCCCAGGCCCAAACGAGCAAAAACCAGCAAAATTTTTGACGTGGATTTCCTTGGATTCCCTTGTCCCGATCGAACTCTTTCAAACTGTTGCGCTGACCCCCTGGGGCAAAAAAAGCTTTGTGCCGCGCCGCGCGCCAAAAAAGCCACTGAAAGCTGCAAATGCGGCTCGGGGCGGTTGGCTTTCGCCCCCGCCTGCTGGTTGCGTCTTGGGCCATGATAAGTGGGATGGTAGCATTGATTTCTGTTTTATGGAAGAGATTGTTCCCGATTTCCCGGAACGCCGAAACGGGCTTGCTCGAGCTCCTCTCGGTGATCCTTGCCCTCGCCACCGGAGCCCTCGTCGTGACTCCAGCCCCAGCGGCCTCCCAGCAAATCGCGCCCGCCGAAGCGAGGGCCATCGCCAAGGAGGCGACAATCTACGGCTTCCCGCTGGTCGACAACTATCGCGTCCAGCATTCCTATTTCGTCGACCGCGGCGGCCATGAGTTCAAGGCGCCCTGGAACACGCTGAGCAACACGGCGCGGGTGTTCACGCCCGCCGACACGGCGATCCAGACGCCAAATTCCGATACGCCCTATTCCGCCCTAGGGGCCGACCTGCGCGCGGAGCCGCTGGTCCTATCCGTCCCGGCGATCGACAAGGAGCGCTACTACTCGCTCCAGTTCGTCGACATGTACACGTTCGACTTCGCCTATGTCGGCAGCCGGGCGACCGGCGCCGACGCCGGCGATTTCCTCCTCGCCGGACCTGACTGGCATGGCGAAACGCCGCCGGGGATCAAGCAAGTGATCCGGTCCGAAACCGAATTCGCCTTCGTCCTCTACCGCACCCAGCTCCTCAGTCCCGACGACATCGACAACGTCAAGAAAATCCAGGCCGGATACAAAGTTCAGCCGCTGTCGCAATTCCTCGGCAAGCCGGCGCCCCCGGCCCCGCCCGCCGTCGACTTCGTCAAGCCGCTGAGCCCCGAGGCGGAGAGAACCTCGCCCGAGTTTTTCAGCATCCTCAATTTCGTACTCGGATTCTGCCCGCCGAACCCGGCCGAGACGGAAATCATGGCGAGGTTCGCCAAGCTCGGGATCGGGCCGCACGGAACATTCGACGCGAAAGCGCTTTCCCCGGAGATGTTGAAAGCGGTCCAGGACGGCATGGCCGACGCGTGGGCGACTTTCAAGACCTACAAGGAAACGGAACTCGACACCGGCAAGCGCACCAGCGCCAACGCGTTCGGCACGCGCGAGTTTTTGAATGGCGATTATCTCGCACGCTTCTCGGGGGCTGTTCTCGGCATCTACGGCAACTCGAAGGACGAGGCGATCTATCCGGTCTATTTCATCGACAGCGCCAGGAAGCCGCTGAGCGGAGCGAGCCGATATGAGCTGCGCTTCGCGCCGGGCGATCTTCCTCCGGTCAACGCCTTCTGGTCGCTGACGCTCTATGAATTGCCCTCGAGCCTGCTGTCGGCCAATCCGCTCAACCGTTACCTGATCAATTCAGCGATGCTGCCAAGCCTCAGGCGCGATGACGACGGCGGCGTCACGCTTGCCATCCAGCGCGCCGATCCGGGGGCGGACGCGCAGGCGAATTGGCTGCCTGCCCCGACTGGACCGTTCTTCCTGGTCATGCGCCTCTACTGGCCGAAGGCCGACGCCCTCAATGGGCGATGGGCGGCGCCTCCGCTCGTTCAGGTGAGCGACAACGGGGCGGCGGCTCCGGCGGTGGCGGCTCCGGCGGTGGCGGCGGCTCCGGCTGCAGGCGCTGCTGCTCCTGTCACTCCCGACAATTTCGCTCGCGCCGAAAGCGACCGCTATCTTGGCAACCTCGTCAAGGAGGGAGGCGTCGGGAAGTTGCAGCATCGCCGGGAGCCGGCGGCGATCGACAACCAGAGCGTCATCCGGCTCAACCGCGATACGCTCTATTCGTCGGCGGTGTTCGATCTCGACGCCGGTCCGGTGACGATCACGCTGCCGGATCCGGGCAAAAGGTTCATGTCGATGCAGGTCATCGACGAGGACGAATACACCCCCTTGGTCGCCTACGGCGCCGGGACCCATACGCTGACCAAAGAGACGATCGGAACGCGCTACATCGTTGCTGCGATTCGGACGCTGGTCGATCCGGCCGACTCGAAGGACCTGGAGACGGTTCACGCGCTGCAGGACGCGATCAAGGTCGATCAGCCGGGCGGACCGGGCAAGTTCGAAGTTCCGAATTGGGATCAGGCGAGCCAGAAGACGGTGCGCGACGGGCTTCTCGTGCTTGCTGCGACCTTGCCCGACACCAAGGGGATGTTCGGGCCGAGGGGGGGCGTCGATCCGGTGAGGCATCTCATCGGGGCGGCGTCGGCCTGGGGCGGCAATCCGGAGAAGGACGCTCTCTATCTCAACGTCACTCCCGCGCATAACGACGGCAAGACGGTCTATAAGCTCAACGTCAAGGACGTGCCGGTCGACGGCTTCTGGTCGATCAGCGTCTATAACGCCAAGGGCTATTTCGAGCCGAACCCCGAGCGCGCCTATACGCTCAACAACCTCACCGCAAAGCAAAGCGCGGACGGCTCGATCGCCATCCAGTTCGGCGGCTGCGACGGAAAGAGCGACAACTGCCTGCCGACGCCACCGGGCTGGAACTATCTCGTGCGCCTCTACCGGCCGCGCGCGGAAATCCTCGACGGGTCGTGGACCTTTCCGGAGCCGCAGGCGGCGAAGTGACGGCGTTCGTGGTAGTGTCCGGCTGGCGGAGGCGATGCAATGAGCGAGACCCGAAAGCTCGCGGCGATCCTGGTCACGGATATCGTCGGCTACAGCCGCCTCGCCGGCGCTGACGAGGAGCGCACGCTGGCGCGCGTAAGGGGGCTGCGAAGCGATCTCATCGACCCGACGATCGCCGTCCATCGCGGCCGGATCGTCAAGACCACCGGCGACGGCTCGATCGTCGAGTTCCGTAGCGTGGTCGACGCCGTGCGCTGCGCGATCGAAGTGCAGAACGGGCTCATCGAGCGCAACGCCGGCGTGCCGGCCGAGCGGCGCATCGAATGCCGTATCGGCGTTCACCTGGGCGACGTCGTCGAGGAGAGCGACGGCGACCTGATGGGCGATGGGGTCAACATCGCCGCGCGGTTGGAGGGCATCGCCAAACCCGGCGCAATCTGTCTGTCCGAGCAAGCCTACTGGCAGGTGAAGGGGCGACTCGATCTCAAGGTCACCGACCTCGGCGCAACCCAACTGAAGAACATCGCCGAGCCGATCCGCGTCTACTCGCTCGAAGTCGGCCAGCAGCAGGCGCAAGCGACGGCGCCCGCGCCTTCAACGACGCCTGCGCCTCCGGCGGCGCCGGGCGATTATCAGGCCGCGGTGGAGCGTATCCAGGCGAAGCGCGGCTTCCGGGTCCACGCGACGGCCTATGTCGCCGTCAACCTTCTCCTTGTGGTCGTCTGGGCGCTAACCGATCGACGATACTTCTGGCCAATCTGGCCGGCCCTCGGCTGGGGCGTCGGACTCGCGGTGAACTATTGGGCCGTCTTCCTCCGCAGGCCGATTTCGGACGAGCAGATTCGCCGCGAGATGGGCCAAAGCTGAACTTCTGGTTCGGGTCGGGAGCAGCGGTCCACTTGCGGGCGCCGACCCGGGTCGCCGCCTGCCCCCGCGCAGGACCGCCGCGGCGTCTTCGATTTCGCCCTCGTGAACGCCGCCGGCCGATTGGCGCGGGAACATCCATGGAGCTCCGGAGTTTCAAGCTCATGCAGACTTGCGGAGAGCACCGATGTTGACGAGCGCGCTATTCACCGCCGGCGAAATTCTTCTCGGCCTATCCCTCACTGTGTTCGTCGGAGCCATGATCGCAACCGCGGGCGAGCGAGTTCGCGTTCGGGCAGGCAGACGATAAGGTTATCTCACCGGCGCCATTGGAGCTGATCTTCAGCCCAGCCCGAGCTTCTCCGCCAGCCCGATGCGTTGCAGCTTGCCTGTCGCGCCTTTGGGGATTTCGGCGAGGAAGAGGATCCTGCGCGGCGTCTTGAAGGCGGCCAGGCGCTCGGAGAGGAAGCCGCCCAGCTCCTGCTCGGTCGCCGCCATGCCCTCGCGCAATACGACCGCCGCGGCGACGTCCTCGCCGAGCATCGGATGCGGAACCGAGAACGTCACCGCCTGCAGCACGGCGGGGTGGTCCATCAGCGCTTCGTCGACCTCGCGGGGCGAGATCTTTTCGCCGCCGCGATTGATGATCTCCTTCAAGCGCCCGGTCAGCGTCAGGTAGCCCTCGGCGTCGATCACGCCCTGATCGCCGGTGCGAAACCAGCCATTGACGAACGCCTCGGCATTGGCCTTCTGATGGTTCTCATAGCCCAGGGTGACATTGTCGCCGCGAATGACCACTTCGCCGATCTTGCCGCGGCCGACCAGGCGGCCCGCCTCGTCCATGACCGCGATCTCCGGCCCCGCGGCGAGCCCGACGGACCCGGGCTTGCGCGCGCCGTTCAGCGGATTTGAGGCCATCTGGTGCGTCGCCTCGGTCATGCCGTAGGCCTCGATCACCGGGGCATGGAAGACCGCTTCGAGCTCGCCGATCACCGTTGGCGGCAGCGACGACGACGACGAGCGAACGAAACGCAGCGGATGGCGGGCGATGATCTCCTTGTTTCGTCCGGCGCGGGTCAGGATCGCCTGGTGCATGGTCGGCACCGCCGTGTACCAGGTGGGCCTCGCCTCCTCCATCTCGGCGAAGAACTTGAGCGCATTGAACCCGGGAGTGCAGAACACGGCGCCGCCGCGCGACAGCGGCGCGGCGAGGCCGGCGATCAGCCCGTGAATGTGGAAGAGCGGCATCACGTTGAGGGCGCGGTCGCGCTCGCCAAGCTCGAGGCTTAAGGCGATGTTGCGGGCCGAGGTCCAGATGTTGGCCCCGGTCAGCGGCACGATTTTCGGCCGCGAGGTCGTGCCCGACGTGTGCAGAATAAGCGCGACGTCATCCGCTTCAGTCGGGCCGGGCCGGGCCGCGGCGGAGCCGGCGTCGCCGGAAATCCGGAACGCGCCCGCCCCCGCCTCGGGCTCGGGCATGAGCGTGATCAGCGCGACGCCGAGCTTTCCCGCGGCGTGAAGCGCCGCAGACTCGCTGCCCGCCTCGACGATCAGCGCCTTGGCCTTGAGATCCCCGAGGTAGAACTCGAACTCGTCCTGACGATAGGCGGGGTTGAGCGGCGCCGCGGCGGCGGCGGAGGCCACGCAAAGAAACGCGGCGGCCATGTCGGGCCCGTTCGGCAAGACGATGGCGACGCGATCGCCGCGGCCGACGCCGAGATCGTTCAGCTTGGCGCCCGCGCGATCGACGAGCGCGCGCAAAGCCGCATAGGTCAGCGGCGGCGCGCCATGGCCGGCGATGGCGACTGCGTCGTTGCGCCCCGATGCGATGAGGCCTCTCAGCGTCCGATCTGAACTCATGACCCGCAACTCCAAACGGCTTAGGGCGGCGCGAGCGCCAATCCGCGCCGGTGCGCGACCGTCTCGCCCAACAGTTTCGTCAGTCCGTAGACCGCGTCGAGATGCGGCGTCGAGACATTGGCCAGCCGGGCCAGCTCGACGACCGAGCCGAGCAGCGCGTCGATCTCGGTTCGCCGGCCTTGCTCGATATCCTGCAGCATCGAGGTCTTATGGGCGCCGATGGCCTCGGCGCCGGCGATGCGCTTGTCGATCGCGAGGCGGAAGCGAACGCCGAACGCTTCGCCGACGGTTTGCGCTTCCCGCATCATCGCCGCCGCGAGCGCCCTGGTCGGCTCGAAGCGGCAGATATCCTCGAGCGTCGCGCGGCTGAGCGCGCTGATCGGGTTGAAAGTAAGATTGCCCCAGAGCTTCATCCAGATTTCGGCGCGCACGTCGGTCAGGACGGGAGACTTGAAGCCGGCGCGGCCGAACAGCTCGGCGAGCGCGGCGATGCGGGCGCTCTTCGCGCCGTCGATCTCGGCGACGGGCAGCCGATTGCCCTCGACATGGCGAATGACGCCGGGGCTTTCGATCTCCGCCGCCTGATAGCTGATCGCGGCGACGATCGAGTCGATCGGCAGCGCCCCGGCGATGGCCCCGCCGGGATCGACGCTGTCGAGCCGATGGCCCTCGTAAGGGCCGCCGTGCTTGAAGAAATACCACCAGGGGATGCCGTTCTGGGTGGTCAGCACCATCGTCTTGGGCGTGAGGATCGAGGCGACGTCGGCTGCGATCGGCGCGACCTGGTGGGCCTTCACTCCGAGCACGACGAGGTCGGCGCCTCCGGCCTCGGCGATGCGGTCGGTCGCCTCGACGCGGGCGACGATCTCCTCGCCGCCCTCCTTCAGCTTTAGGCCGCGCTCGCGGATCGCTTTCAAGTGCTCGCCGCGCGCGACGACAGCGACGCTTTCGCCGACCGCTGCAAGCTTGGCCGCGATATGGCCGCCGATCGCCCCTGCCCCAATGACGGTGATGTTCATCGCGCGTCCATATCAGCGAGGCGGTCCCGTTGCGGTCGGATCCCACGTCCGGACCGCCCCCGATCTTAGGGCTGATGCCGCGCGGGGCCAATACGCTCGGCTGGCGACGGCTCGCGAGGAGGCGGCGCGAACGATTGGCGGAACGGCGCCGCAGGCGTTCGAGTTGATCTTGGGAACGAACGCGCTAGGCTTGACGTTTGTGGAAGCTGGGGCGCAGCTCGCGCCACCCAAGGTGGTAGATCGTTACCGATGGCCGATGACCCTCTCGGGTTGGCGCGTTCGCCAAGGGTGAAAGTTCCGGCTGCCGACACTCCGAGGCCAGAGGCGTTGCTGGGGCTCGCGACCGGCGTCGTTATCGTCTCCGCCCTCTACCTGGCGCGGGATGTGCTCATCCCGATCACCCTTGCGGTATTTCTGAGCTTCTTTCTCGCACCCATAGTCAAGCTGCTGCAGCGCGCCCGGCTGCCGAAAGTCGTCGCCGTCATTGTCGCGGTGATGGTGGCGCTGGCGGTCATATTGTTGGTCGCCGCGATCATCGGCTCCCAGATCAAGGCGCTCGTCGGCAACCTGCCCGAATACCTGTCGACGGTGAACGACAAGTTAGAGTCGGTTCATCGCGCCATGAATGGCCTCGTCGCGCAGGTGACCAGCCGTCTCGGGAGGCTCCACGAACTCCCAACCCCCGGGCCCGGCCCGCTCGGCGACGCCTCGGCGGAACAGACGCCGATCCCGGTCGTCGTTCAGTCTTCGTCGAGCAGCTATCTCGAGACGGGCCGCCAGATTCTGGAGCCAATACTCTCTCCTCTGGCGACGCTCGCCATCGTTCTCATCGTCACAATATTCATCCTGATCCGGCAGGAGGATCTCCGGGATCGGCTGATACGGCTTTTTGGCTCCAACGATCTCCATCGAACCACCCTCGCCATCGATGACGCGACGCAACGCCTGACCAGGTATTTTCTGACACAAGCCGCGATCAACGTATCTTTTGGCCTCTTTGTCGGCGTCGGTCTTTTTTTCATTGGCCTGCCAAGCCCGGTGCTTTGGGGTCTTCTCGCCGCGCTGCTGCGATTTGTGCCCTATGTCGGGTCGATAACCGCCGCCGTGCTTCCCATCGCGCTCGCGGCCGCGGTCGATCCCGGCTGGTCAACCGCCCTCTGGACAGCCGCGCTTTTCATCGTCGCTGAGGGCGTGACCGGGCAATTCCTGGAGCCCGTCCTCTACGGAAGCAGTACGGGCTTGTCGCCGACGGCGGTCGTAATCGTCGCGATCTTCTGGAGTTGGATCTGGGGCCCAATCGGCTTGATCCTGTCGACGCCCCTTACACTGTGTCTGGTCGTTGTCGGCCGCCATGTCCGGCATCTTGAATTTTTCGATGTGCTCCTCGGGGATCGCCCTGCCTTGACGCCGGTCGAAACCCTCTATCAAAGACTTCTCGCCGGCGACCCTGACGAGATCTTGGAGCAGGCGGAAACCCTGCTCAAAGGGCGCGCCCTTTCTTCGTATTACGATGAAATCGCTTTGAAGGCGCTGCGGCTGGTCGCCGGCGACATCTCGCGCGGAGTGGTGCAGCCTGAACAGCTTGAGAACATCCGGGAAGCGATGCTTGGACTGATCCAAGATCTCGAACCGCACAATGACGTCGACCCGGTGCTTACCGATGCGCAAGCCAAGGCTGCGGTCGTCGAGGTTGCCGGCGTCGCCCTCCCGGACCGCGAGACTTCCCACCCAACCGGCGCCTGAGGGACAAGTCCACGAGGACTCGAATCTACCCGATATCTGGCGCACGGAACGAAGCGTGCTCTGCATCCCCGGCCGTGGCGCCCTCGACGAACTTGCGGCGTCGATGCTTGCGCAGTTGCTGCGCAAGCATGGGCTTGGCGCGCAGGCGGCGCCCCCGACGCGTCCTCGAGGTCAGCGATCGGCCGACTCGACCCCGCCGGCGTCGCCATGGTGTGCGTCACATACGCCGAGCTCGTCGGCAGCCCGCCGCACATGCGCTACCTCTTGCGGCGAGTGCGACAAAGATTTCCACTCTCTCCGATGCTGATCGGATTCTGGGAGCCGGATGACGCGTTCCTGGAGGATCGATCGGCGCAGGGCATGACCGGCGCTACCGACGTTGCCAGCTCGCTTCGCGAGGCCGTCCAAAAATGCCTGGAGGAGGCGCATAAAGTGGAGCAAGCGGAACCCGGTCCAAACCACAAAGCGCTCGACCCTGCCGCGGACGCGGCGTCCCCCGCGGTCCGCCCCTTACCCGCGGCGTCCACAACGAGGGTCTTTAGTTCCCTTTGGCCAACGCCTCGGCGCGGTTTTTCAGCCGGAGAAGGCGATCATGCCATTTGATGATGTCGATCGGATAGCCTTCAAGCCAAAGCGTCCAGCGCCAACGATCAACGCCCTTGGATGTTAGCTGTAATTCCTGCAGGCGCCGGATCATCGGAACGGCGATCGGCGGATAGACTGTCGTTGATTTCCACTGAGAACTGACCCGGGCGCCACGGATTTTTCCGCCGAGAACTGACCCATGTTGGAACCTCGCCCCCTTGGCTTAGGCAGGGGGCATCGGAGTGATCAGCATGGAGTTATTGAGCGTCATCCGACGCTGGCGCTATCGGGACCATTTCTCGATCCGGGAGGTCTCGCGGCGCACAGGTTTGTCGAGGAACACGGTGCGCAAGTATCTGCGCTCCGACAGCGTCGAGCCGAAGTTTTGTGTCCGAGACCGGCCGAGCATGCTGGACGCCTACGCCGACAAGCTGTCGTCATATGCTGCGGCAGGAGACCGGGAAGTCGCGCAAGCAGAAGCGGACGATCAAGCAACTGCACGCTGACTTGACCAGCCTCGGCTATGACGGCTCGTACAATCGCGTGGCGGCCTTCGCCCGCGACTGGAAGGCCGCCCGGCAGCAGGAACAGAAGACGTGCGGCCGCGGCGCGTTCGTGCCGCTGGCGTTCCTTCCGGGCGAGGCTTTCCAGTTCGACTGGTCAGAAGACTGGGCGATCATCGGCGGCCAGCGGACCAAATTGCAGGTCGCCCACTTCAAGCTCTCCTATAGCCGCGCCTTCATTCTCCGGGCCTATCCGCAGCAGACCCACGAGATGCTGTTCGACGCCCACGCACGCCTTCCGTGTGCTGGGAGGCGTGCCGCGGCGGGGCATCTACGACAACATGCGAACCGCCGTCGACAAGATCGGTCGCGGAAAGGAGCGTCAGGTCAACGCCCGCTTCTCGGCTATGGTCAGCCACTTCCTGTTCGAGGCCGAGTTCTGCAACCCGGCCTCCGGCTGGGAGAAAGGGCAGATCGAGAAGAACGTCCAGGACGCGCGCCATCGGCTCTGGCAACCCATGCCGAACTTCCCCTCCCTGGCGGCGCTGAACGACTGGCTGGAGGCGCGATGCCGAGAGCTGTGGGCCCAGACGCTGCACGGCTCACAACCGGGCGCGATCGCCGACGTTGGCTCGAAGAGGCGCAGCACCTGATGCACCTTGTTCGGCCGTTCGACGGCTTCGTCGAATACGCCAAGCGGTCTCGCCAACGTGCCTGATCTATCTGGAGCGCAATCGCTACAGCGTGCCGGCCTCCTTCGCCAATCGCCCGGTCAGCGTGCGGGTTATCCCGAGCGCATCGTCGTCGTCGCCGAGGGGCAGATCGTCTGCGAACATCGTCGCGTCTTCGCCCGCTCTCACGAACGGAAGAGCACCACAACGGTCTACGACTGGCGGCATTATCTGGCGGTCGTTCAACGCAAGCCCGGGGCCCTGCGCAATGGCGCGCCGTTCGCCGAACTGCCGCCGGCCTTCCGGGCTCTACAGCAGCGCATGCTCAAGACGCCAGGCGGCGACCGCGAGATGGTCGAGATCTTGGCCCTGGTTCTCCAGCATGACGAACAGGCCGTGCTCGCCGCCGTCGAACTGGCGCTGGAGGCCGGCGCGCCGACCAAGACGCATATCCTGAACCTGCTGCACCGATTGGTCGACGGGAAGCCGACGGATGCGCCTACGATAAAGGCGCCCCAGGCTCTGACGCTGACCACCGAGCCGCAGTCCAACGTCGAGCGCTACGACGCTCTGCGCCGCCTCAGGGAGGCGCGCCATGCGTCATAATCCCGCCGCCGGCGCGATCATCATCATGCTGCGCAGCCTCAAAATGCACGGCATGGCTCAGGCCGTCGGCGAGTTGACCGAGCAAGGCTCCCCGGCCTTCGAGGCGGCGCTGCCGATCTTGTCGCAGCTCCTGAAGGCAGAGACGGCCGACAGGGAGGTGAGATCGACGGCCTATCAGCTCAAGGCCGCCCGCTTTCCGAACTATCGCGATCTCGCTGGCTTCGACTTCGCCAGCAGCGAGGTTAACGAGGCGCTCGCGCGTCAACTCCATCGCTGCGTCATCCAGCACGTGCAGGCGCTTAGCCCGTCGTCGCGATTCTTGAAGGCCGCGACAAACCAGAGCGGCACGGCAGCTGCGTCGGCCAGCTAGGTCCAGACCCGTCAAATGCGGGCGGCGGGCTCATCCTGGTGGACATTCGCCCTGTTTGCTAGGAGGCGGATATGGATACGACTGCCCGAAAAGTTCGCCACTCGCAATGTCGAGCAGCTTTTGCGCCGTTATCCAAAACGCCACGCCGGCAGGGTAGTAGTAGTCGATGACCAACTGCGCGCAGTGCTGTGGATTCTGGGCGTAGATAACGTCCTGGTAAGACACATTCAGGTAAGCCGCGGTGGGCGCGCCGCCCGTGCCCTCGAGCGTCGGCCCGCCGAAAGGCATGGCCGAGGGCGTTCCGCGGAAAAACTGCTCCAGCACGTTGTAGGCGGCCTGCTCCGGCATGAGGCCTGGGCAATCCTTCGGCCCTGGTATGCACCCTTCCTCCTCCGTCGTGGGTCCTGAGAAGGGATGGTTAAACTGCGCCCCAACAAGTAATTGAGGCCCGGGCAAGAAGCCGGTCGCCTGCAGCGTCGCAATTTGCTGCAGGCCCGGAAGGCCGATATCTCCTCCCTTGCCTTCTGGGCTGCTAGGCCCGAGAATCGTCGGATTAGACGCGTCAAACCCGCTCGTTTGGCCGGCGATTGCGTCGCCGTAGGGTCCCCCGCCGGTCTGCAGGAAGTACGATAGAATTGTCGCTGCGGCATCGCAGGATCGTGTCGCGTAGTTACCCGTGACATATGTGGAGCCGCCGGCGTCGCTGTAATCGCATATCTGACTATATAGGTTGTCGCCGGCGCTCGGCGGGAATGGATAGCCAGAATTGAAGCTCGGAAAACCTGTCCCTGCGCCAGGGGTTACAATCAAAGTTATATCCCGAAACATATTTTCGTACCAATAGATGGCGTTCTCCCAATAATCTATGAACGCAGCGTCGGAGTTTGTTGGAAACGAAGTTAAAGGGGGCGGGGCCGTATATTGGAATAATAGGTTCCACATGGCCTCCGCCTGCAATTTACTTGGTTGCTTACACTTCCCCAGGCCATTCTCGCAGGTATTGAAATTGTTCGGCATGATCATCTCCGCCGAGCCTGCGGTGGGCCCAGCAATGGAGAGGGAGACGAGCGTGGAATTCGACCCGTACTTATCCTTCAGCTTCCTGAGAAAGTCGTGCCAGTCCGCGAAATAAGTAGGGTTCCAGGGCAGCGGAAGCAAAAGGACGCCGTTAGGGGTTTGGTCGGTCTTTTCCGCGTAATAACTGAACGTGGCCGTTCCGCAATTCGTATACTCAGGCGAACTCTCCGTTAAGAGCGTATCGCAAGAGGGCAGGCCGGTCGGTTGCGAGGGATCCCACAACCACTTCGGCGAATTGAAGCCCGCCGTGACGATGAGCTGGATGGTCTTGCCCCTGTGCGCCGCCGCTCGCTTGAAGGCGAGGTCGATATATTCCCAATTTAGCTGGTCTGGGTCCGGCTGCGCGAAGTCCCAATGCACCTGAAGTGCGAGACCGGAGATCGCCCGGTTATCGAGAAGGCTATCGTAAAACCCGGCCATGTCCGGGTCATCCCCCCTTGGGGGTATGCCTGCTGTCTGCAGGTAGTCGCTAAGATCGACTTGCGCGTAGATACCTCGCGGCTCACGAGGCGACGCATAGCCGGGGGGTGCCGCGGCTACGACAAACTGCCCGAGTAAGCACACTGCCAGAATTCTTCGGAAGAACCGGGACATCGTGATACTCCCGATGGTTACCGGCGTAAGATCTGAAATCTGCCGGATCGAGGTCACAACAGGGACGATACTGCTGGTACATTTTAGCCTTCGAAGTGGCAAAATCACGGCGAAATCCTGGCGACTGGCCCCTTTGACCACGGCCTTTCAGTCGCCTCCCCCTGTGTCTAGACGGGTGTCGCGGCTCGAAAACGCGCCGGGGCTGAAGGACGTGAGCTATCCACTCTCGCACCTCTAAGGGCACTTCGGGCTCGTACCTCTGAGCCGGCATGCGCATGACGAGTGCGGGCGCTCCAATCAAGACTGGGTCTTCGCTCGTTTGGGCATCGCTGGTCCATTGGAAGCCAGGGGATAGGTTTTTGCGAAGCCTTCGGGCCTTTCTCCTTGCTGGCTAGCGCGAACCTTTCGAACTCGTCCGCGCCGGCCAGGCGCCCACCGGAGCGGACCGCCCTGATCGCCTCGTGCAGGGTTTCGAAGATCCTCTGCTCGCCGACCGCGACCGCGACGCCGTGGCGGACAAGATCCGAGTGGAGGAAAGCGTTGACCCGCGCGAGCACCAGGCCGACCTTCGCGCCCTTGAGCTCGTCGATGAGGTCGCGGACCGTCCGGGCGGCGGTATAGTCGAGGTCGAAGATCGCGGCGCAATCGATGACGAACCACCGCACCGGATCGGGCGCGCCGGCGACGAGGCCGCGCACCTGGTCGGCGAACCGGTCGGCATTGGCGTAGAAGAGGTCGGCGCCGAACCGGTAGACGATCAGGCCGGGATCGGTGGCGAGACCTGGAGCGGCCGGCTCCCAACGCTCCGCCTCGCCGGGGACGAGCACCATCGCGTGCGGCCGGTAGCTGTGGCGGACGTGGCGCATGAGCGAGGCCGCGATCGCCAGCAGGATGCCCTGCTCGACGCCGATCCCCGGCACCGCCGCGGCGGTGAACAAAGCCAGCAGAAATTCACCCCGGCTCTCGCGCTTGATGGCGCTCAGGCCCTGAACGTCGACCATGCCGACGGCGATGGTGAAGACGATGCTGGCCAGAACGCAGCGCGGCAGATATTGCAGCGGGCCGGTCAGGAACACGAGCACGACGGCGACGACCGCGGCGAAGACGAGCTGGGCGACCTGGCTTCGCGCGCCAGCCCCTTCCGCCATCGCGGTCTGGGTCGGGCTGCCGTTGACCACGAAAGCGCCGCTGAGCGCCGCGGCGGCGTTGGCGGCCGAGAGCCCGAGGATGTCGGCGTTCTCGTCGACCCGTTCCTTGTGCTTGACCGCATAGATGCGCGCCGTCGCCGCGCTCTGGGCGATGATCATGACGAAACACGAGGCAGCGACCGGCAGCAGCGCCAGCGTTTCGCCCCAGCTCACATCCGGCCACGCGAGCGACGGCAGCCCGCCCGGCACCGGGCCGATGACCGGAAAGCCGCGCTCGGCCAGATTGAGCCAGGCGCTCGCCGCGATGGCGCCGAGAACCAAGACCAGCGGCGCCGGAAAGCGGGGCGCGAACCGGCGGGCCAAGAGAATGCTCGCGGCGACAAAGATCGACAGGCCGACGACGCGCCAGTCCGCCGACGGCGCCGCCCGCGCGATCTCCCATAGTTGGACGGGGGTATGACGGGAGGAGACCGCGACCCCGAGCATATCGCCGAGCATCGCGACGCCGACCTGCAGCCCGACCCCGCTTAGGAACCCAACCAGCACCGTGCGCGACAGGAAATCGGCGAGGAAGCCGGCCTTGAGGACGCGCGCGAGCAGAAGCAGGGCGGCCGTTTCGAGCGTCAGCATGCCAACCAGCGCCATGTACCGGTCGCTGCCGAGCGGCGCCATTTGGGAGAGCGCGCCCGAGAAGATTGCAGCGGTGGCCGAATCAGCCGCCACCACCAGATGTCGCGACGAGCCGAAGACGGCGAAGGCGGCGAGAGGCAGAAGGACCGTGTAAAGGCCGGTCACGACCGGCGTCCCGGCGATCCTGGTATAGCCGAGCACCTGCGGAATGTTCATCGAGGCGAGGGTCACCCCGGCGAATGCGTCGCGCAGCCCCGCGCGCGGCTTGATTGGGAGAAGGCCGCCGAAAACGTTGAACCGCATCCGCCTCCCTTGCGCGCCCGCTTTGCCGACCGTTGCCGTCAAGTCTCCATTTCCTCCTCAATCCGAGTTGATTCGACCGTCATTTCATTATCACAATAGAGCGGCGCCGCGGCGCTGTGGACACGTTCATCGATCGCATCCAGCCGCGTTCGGCGCGAGCGCGCGGCGACAAAGCGGCGCTGAGCTGTCGGAGGCTTCAAACCTTGGACTATCGCAAAAAGTTCCGCGTCAAGCCGGGCGACAAGCCGCGGCTGCGCAAGCTCGACCCAGCTTACACGGGCAAGCACGAATTCGGAGTCAGCCGCCAAGCAGGAGACCGAACACTATCTCACGAAGCTCACCCAGCAGCAGGCTCTCCTCTACGCGGAGCACAAGCACGCGATCCTTATCGTGTTGCAGGCGGTGGACGCTGGCGGCAAGGATGGCACGATCAAGCACGTGTTCGGGTCGATCAATCCGCAAGGCGTGTTTGTCGCCAGTTTCAAGCAACCGACACCTTTGGAGCTGGCGCATGACTTTCTCTGGCGCGTCCATCCCCAGGCGCCCGGCCGTGGCCAAATTTCGATCTTCAACCGTTCGCACTACGAGGACGTGCTGGTGACCCGGGTCCACAAGCTCATTGACAAGGCGACTTGGACCGACCGTTACCAGCGCATTCGCGACTTCGAAGCCTTGCTCCTCCAAAACAAAACCACTGTGCTCAAGTTCTTCCTCCATATCAGCAAGGAGGAACAGCTCGCCCGCTTCGCCCAGCGCCTCGAAGACCCGGCCCGCAATTGGAAGATCAGCGAGGCCGACTATTCAGAGCGCGAGTTTTGGGACGAGTATGTCAAGGCGTTTGAGGACGCGATCCACGCGACAAGCACGCTTGATGCGCCTTGGTACATTATCCCTTCGAATCACAAGTGGTTCCGCAATCTCGCCGTCTCGCAGATTATCGCCGACACGGTAGAGGAGCTTAAGCTCGCGTTCCCGCCGCCGTCGGTTAACCTTGCGGAAATCCGGCGCAAATATCATGCCGCGATCAAACAGGCTGCAGGCGGCGGGCGATCCGCCGGCCGGCGGCGATTTCCATAAAATCGCCGCCGATGATATGGAGGGCGCGGCTCGGTTCGGGGCCAGCCAACGGCTGCGCGGATCGATGATCGGCGGGCGCGAGGGGTTGAGGCATTGTCGGTTTGGCGTGACGCCCGCGAGCGCGTGAACTCCCTTCTCAACACGCCCTCGAACGCGGTCCTGCGCCGGCTGCTGACCGACCAGGGCTTCAAGCATTGGAAGGGCTATGTCTTCGCGTTTTCGATGATGGGCCTGATCGCGCTCACGACTTCGCTGTCGGCGTGGATCATCGGGCGGATCGTCGACAAGATCTTTGTCGGCCGCGACTTGCGGGCGGTGTGGGAGATCACCGCGGCGATCGTGGCCATCTACACAGTCAAGGGGCTCGCGACCTACGGACAGCAGGTCGTCATGTCGCGGGTCGGCAACGCCATCGTCGCCGACATCCAGAGGCGCATGTTCGACCAGATGCTGCGCATGAAGGTCAGCTACTATAGCCGCGCCCATTCGTCGGAATTCATCGCCCGCCAGTCGTTTATCGCCCAGTCCGCGAGCAGCGTCCTCAATCTCCTCATCACCACGTTTTGCCGCGACGCCCTCACCATCGTCGGGCTGGTGATCGTGATGGTGTCGCAAGACCCCGTGCTCTCGGTGTTGGCGCTGATGTTCGTGCCGCTGGCCGCGGTCGGCGTGCGCAAGATCGGCCTGCGCGTGCGCAACATCATGGCGAGCGAGTTCCAGGGCGCGTTGCAGATGATGGAGGCGATGGCGGAGACCGCTCAGGGCATTCGCATCGTCAAGGCCTTCACGCTCGAAGACTTCATGCGGGCCAGGCAGCATAGAGCGATCGCCGGATTCCAGGTGGCGTCGAACAAGCTCGCCCGCGTCAGCTCGCGCACCAGCCCGATCATGGAAAGCCTGGGCGGCTTCGCCATCGCCGCCGTCGTGCTTTATAGCGGCTATACCGTGATCATCCGCGGCAACCCGCCCGGAAGCCTGTTTTCGTTCATCACCTCGGTGATCATGCTCTACGAACCGATGAAGCGGGTGGCGCGGCTGCATGTCGACGTGTCGCAAAGCCTGTTCGGCGTCAGCATGCTCTACAATTTCCTCGACGAACGCGATTACGAGGAGGATCAGCCGCAGGCGCCCGAACTCCGGATCACGAACGGCCGAATTGAGTTTCGCGACGTGACTTTTGGTTACAGGACCGGCGAAACCGTCCTGCACGGCATGAGCTTCGTCGCCGAAGCGGGCCGGACGACGGCGCTGGTCGGCCGCTCCGGCGGCGGCAAGTCGACGGTGATGAACCTCATCCTGCGTCTCTACGAAACCGAATCGGGGCAGATCCTGTGCGACGGCGTGGACGTCGCGACTGTCAGCCTCATGTCGCTGCGGCGGCAGATCGCTTATGTCGCGCAGGACAATTTCCTGTTCAAGGGCTCGGTGCGCGACAATATCGCCATGGGCCGGCCGGGCGCGAGCGACGAGGAGATCGTCGCGGCCGCCAAGGCGGCCTACGCCCACGACTTCATCGTCGGCTTCGAGCGCGGCTACGACTCGCCTTGCGGCGAGCATGGCATGCAGCTTTCCGGCGGCCAGCGCCAGCGCATCGCCATCGCCCGCGCGTTCCTCAAGGACGCCCCGATCATCCTTCTGGACGAAGCGACCTCGGCGCTCGATTCGGAGTCCGAGCAGGCGATCCAGAAGGCGCTGCGCACGCTGTGCGAGGGCCGCACGACCATCGTCATCGCCCACCGCCTGTCGACGGTGGCGCAGGCCGACGAGATCTGCGTCGTCGATCGGGGCCGTATCGTCGAGCGCGGCCGCCACCTCGAGCTTCTGGCGCAAGGGCGAACCTACAGCCACATCGCCCAGACCCAGTTCCCGCGCGACGCCGCTTGAGACGGCCGGAACTTGCCGGCCGTCGAAGAGCGGCGAGGTTCTTGAGAGTCGCGGCGCGGGGAGCCGCGACGGGTTCGATCCCGGGCGCGTTGCCTGAGGTCAGCCGGCCATCGACTTGCGCGCCCCTTGTTTTCGTTGAAGCATGCCGCGATTCTCCGACCGCAAGACGCCATGCAGAATCCAATCAACTCGGTCATTCTCTTCGCGATTCTGTGCGCAAGCGCGATCATTGGATTTTTCATTCATTTCCGCCTGCCGGAGCGGCATCGATCCGCGCAATCGATCGCGCTGGTGCAGCTCGCGATCTCGCTCTTGGTCACGTTCACCGCGATCGTGCTTGGCCTGTTGACGACTTCGGTCAAGGCGGGATTCGACGCGGCCTACAATGCGCGAGGCGAGGACGCCGCCCAACTCGCTCAGATGGACCGATGCCTGCGCGACTATGGACCCGAGACGGCGCCGATCCGGACCCAGCTTCGCAGTTACGCCGCCGCGGTCATCGCCAGCACCTGGCCGGATGAGCTGCCGCCCAAGGGCGTAACCTACCCCAACACCGCGGAGATGCCGCTCACCGGCGAAGTTCCCGTTCTCAGCGATCTCATGAACGATATTGGCCTCCAGACCCGCTCGCTACAACCGAAGGACAGTCCGCACCAGACCATGATGGCCGCCTGCGTTCAGCAATATCATGATTTGATTCAGGCCAGGTGGAAGGTGATCGAGGGCGCGCGCGGGTCGATCACGCCGGCCTTCTACTGGGTCTTGGTGTTCTGGCTTGCCCTGCTGTTCGGCACGTTCTGCCTGACGGCGCCGCCAAACCCCATGGTCGTGACGGTGATCGCGCTATGCGCGCTGTCCGTCACCGTCGTCGTTTTTGTCATCCTCGATATGGACGAGCCTTATGGAGGCCTGTTCGGGGTGCCCAGCACCTCGATGCGCAACGCGCTCGCCGACATGATGCGGTGAGGGAAGGCGCGATGCCGGGCGAACGCGGCGGTTTGTTCTTGCTCGTCGCGGCGACGGTCCTGGGCTTTGCGCTGCTGTCAGCCGCAACCGACGCTCAATCCTCGGACGCGACCACGCCAAGCGCGTTGTTCGAGGAACATTGCGCGATCTGCCACGCCACGCCCGCGGGGCGCGCGCCCACAAGCGCGTCCCTGCGCTGTTCCCTTTCATTCGAGAGATGCTAAATTCGGTTCGCTGTTAGCGGCAGTTTTTGACCAGCAGATTTTGCGCAGCGGAGATTTTCATGCCGTCGGATCGCACGTTCGAGCTTGGCCTCGTCATGGCCGGCGCCATATCCGCAGGAGCGTACACTGCGGGCGTTTTGGATTTCCTGTTCGAGGCTCTCGACGCCTATAACGAAGAAAAGATCAAGCCGGGCTGGGACGGGCCGACCCACGACGTGCGCATCCCGATCATGTCAGGCGCCTCGGCCGGCGGCATGACCTCGGCGATCTCAGCCCTCCATGCATTCCACGACCTCGCGCATGTCTGGCCTGGCAAGCCTGTTCCTCCGCCGGAGCAGAACCGGCTCTATTCGAGCTGGGTCACCGACATTTCTCTCGACAGGCTCCTGGAGACCTCCGACCTTGACGCCCCTGGCGTCCGCGGACTCAAGTCGGCGCTGTGTTGCGACGTGCTCGATGAGATCGTCGCCAAGGCTTTCAAGATGAGCGGCGATCGCACGCGCCCGTGGATCGGGCGCGGCGACGACCCTTCGCTGCGCGTGCGGCTGACGCTCACCAACCTGCGCGGCGCCCCGTATTCGTTCGCGTTGTTCGGCACCGACACGGACCAAACCTACGGCATGCTCAACCATGGCGACTATTTCGACTTCGCGGTCGGCAAGACGTCGACCCCGGCGCCGCAGGCCACGGCGGGCGCGATGGCGCTTGACGTCTCGAACCTCGGCCAAAAGGGTTGGGATGTGTATCGCGCGACCGCGCTGGCGACCGGTGCGTTTCCGGTTGGTCTCGCCCCTCGCATCATCAATCGGCTGAACACATCATTCTATGGCGAGGCTCAAACCTTCGGCTACGTAGACCCGCGCACCGGCAAGTACTGTCCGGTCAAACCCGACGCATGTTTCGAAGACGTCTCCCCCTACGCCTTCGTCTCGGTCGATGGAGGCGTCATCGACAATGCGCCGCTTGAATTGGCGCGGCGATACCTGTCCGGGAGCGCCGAGATTCAAAACGAGCGCGACGGCGACGGCGCCGACAGGGCCGTCCTCTTGATTGCGCCGTTCCCGAATTTCGCCGCGGTTCCCCCTGCCGACGACGACGATCTTCTCGTGCACGTGCTGCAGCGGCTTCTTTCGACGCTTATCGACCAGGCGCGATTCAAGCCCGAAGAGTTGCAGCTCGCGGCGAGCGACACCTGCTTCTCGCGCTTCATGATCTCGCCCACTCGAGTTCGGGAACGGCTCCCCTGCAGCCAAACAATTCCCGATCGCCTGCGGCGTCCTCAATGGCTTTGGCGGCTTTCTGCATGAGTTGTTCCGGCGACACGACTATCTCCTTGGCCGGCGTAACGCCCAGGCCTTTCTGCGTTGGAACTTCGGACTGCCGGAAAGCAACGCTAACCTCTTCAAGGGGGTGGCCATTAACGGCGATCGCTGGCACGTCCACAACGCCGACAACCAGACGGCGACGCTGACGGCGGGCGACGAAAAAATCCTGGAGAAGAAGAAATTCGCCGAAGTTGACGGCGGCCCGAAGACCGCGTTCGGGTTCCCGATCATCCCGCTCGTCGACCGCCTGCTGACGCCGATCGAAATCACGGGGGCGGACATGCCGAGGCCGGACGACGTCGATCGCGCTGCGCTCGAGGCCAAGATCGACGCGCGGGCAAAGAAAGTGATCGCGACTCTGATCGACGTCGATCTCCGGCGAGTGACGCACGACCTCGGCCTCGATACGGGAGTGCTCGCCAGAACGGCGATGTTCGGCGCCGACTGGCTCGGCGGACCATTCCTGGCGAACGTTCTCGCGAAGAAAGCCGAGAAGCTTATCGATCGGGCGCTTGGTCAGGTGAAAGACGCGTTTGCCCCGACGGCGCCGGCCGCTTCCTGATTTGAAAATCGCGATTGGCGCTCGGAGAGGCTTCTCTGCGGACCGGTCGGCCGGAAGCGCTTAAGCGCTTCAGGGACCTCGTTACCCATTTTCGGGCTCACAGGATGCTGCTCTTGTGGCCTTTCCAATAGCGCTCGCGCAGCGAGGCCTTCATGAGCTTGCCGGTCGGCAGGCGCGGCAGCTCGGCCTCGAAATCGATCGAGCGCGGGCATTTGTGGTGGGCGAGCCGCTCGCGGCAGAAGGCGATGAGCTCGGCCTCGATATCCGCGCCCGGCTCGATGCCGGGCGCCAGTTGCACGACTGCCTTCACCTCCTCGCCCAAATCCTCGTTCGGCGCGCCGAACACCGCGGCGTCGGCGACTTTGGGATGGGTGATGAGGAGGTTCTCGCACTCCTGAGGATAAATGTTGACGCCGCCCGAGATGATCATGAACGTCGCGCGATCGGTCAGATAGACGTAGCCCTCCTCGTCGACGTAGCCGATGTCGCCGACCGTGCTCATCGTGCCGTCCGGCGAGTTCGCCTCGGCGGTCTTGACCGGATCGTTGAAATACTCGAACGGCAAAGCGGTCTTGAACCACAGCTTCCCGGTCTGGCCAGTCGGGACTTCCCGCATTGCGTCGTCGAGAACGTGAAGCTCGCCCAACACCGGTTTGCCGACCGTTCCCGGATGCTTGAGCCATTCAGCGGTGTCGCACACCGTCATGCCCATCGCTTCGGTGGCGCTGTAATATTCGAGGATGAGCGGCCCCCACCAGTCGATCATCGCCCGCTTCACCGGCACGGGACAGGGCGCCGCGGCATGGATGGCGATCTCGAGCGACGTGAGATCGTAGCGCCGGCGCACCGCTTCCGGCAGCTTCAGCATGCGCGAGAACATGGTCGGAACAAGCTGCGTGTGGGTGACGCGATAGCGCTCGACCAGCTCGAGGAAGCGTTCCGGATCGAACCGCTCCATGACGATGACGGTCCCGCCGCGCCTGATCGTCCCGCTCACGCCGGCCAACGGCGCCGAGTGATAGAGCGGCGCCGGCGAGAGGTAGATCTGGCCCTCGCGAAACCGCCAGAGATTGAGCCGCATGGCGATCATCGACAGCGGTTCCGCGGGCGACTGGTTGGGCAGCGGACGCAGCACGCCCTTGGGTCTTCCGGTCGTGCCGGAGGAATAGAGCATCGCCGCGCCGAGCAACTCGTCGGCAACCCGCGTTGCGCGACAATCGGCCGTCGCCTCGCCGAGATTGCGCACACGCGCCCCTTCGCCAGGACCATCGACGATGAGGCAGAGTTCGACCCTGGGGCAATTGGCGAGCGCCGCGAGCGCGATCTCGCGCTTCGCCTGCGACGTGATGAGCGCTTTCGACTGGCTGTTGTTGACGATGTAGGCGAGCTCGGCCGCGGTCAGAAACGAATTGATGCAAGTGTAGTAAAGCCCGGTGCGCTCGCCGGCGGCGCAGCACTCGACGAACCGCGGATGGTTCTCCATGAAGATAGCGTAGTGATCGAGCCGCCGGAGGCCGGCGGCGCGCAACAGGCGCGCCAAGCGGTTGGCTCGCGCCTCGAGTTCGCGATAGCTGATCGCCTCGCCCGACGCCGCCATCACGACGGCCGGCCGGTTCGCGCGCGTCTGAGCGTATTTGCCTGGATACATGGGGCTCCTTGCTCGGAGCGGAGTGTCGTCAAAGAATGCGGCTCTCGTGCGCCTTCCAGTACCGTTCGCGCAGCGGACCCTTATAGAGCTTGCCGGTCGGCAGACGCGGCAACTGGGCTTCGAAATCGATTGACCGCGGGCATTTGTGGCGGGCGAGATGATCGCGGCAGAAGGACATCAATTCTTCGGCGATGTCCGTGCACGGTCCAAACTCGGGCATCAGTTGAACCACGGCCTTGACCTCCTCGCCAAGATCCTCGTTCGGCGCTCCGAACACGGCCGCGTCGGCGACCTTGGGATGGGTGATGAGCAGGTTCTCGCATTCCTGGGGATATATGTTGACGCCGCCGGAAATGATCATGAACGCGGCGCGGTCGGTGAGGTAGATAAAGCCCTCCTCGTCGACATGGCCGATGTCGCCCACGGTGCTCATCGTCCGGTCGGGCGAGTTGGCCGCGGCGGTCTTGACCGGATCGTTGAAATATTCGAACGGCGAGGCGGTCTTGAACCACAGCTTGCCGGTCTCACCGGTTGGAACTTCCCGCATCGCGTCGTCGAGGACGTGCAGTTCGCCGGCGACCGTTCGGCCGACCGTGCCTCTGTGCTTAAGCCATTCGGCGCTGTCGCACATCGCCAGACCCATGCCTTCGGTGGCGCTGTAATATTCGAGGATGACCGGGCCCCACCAGTCGATCATCGCCTGTTTCACCGGCACGGGGCAGGGCGCGGCGCCGTGAACCGCCGCTTCGAGTGAACTCAGGTCATAACGGCGGCGTACGGATTCCGGCAGCTTGAGCATCCGCGAGAACATCGTCGGCACCAGCTGGGTGTGGGTCACGCGCTGTTGCTCGACGAGCTGTAAGAAGTGCTCCTCGTTGAAGCGCTCCATCACGATGAGCGTCCCGCCCATTCGAATCGTTCCAGCGACGCCAACCATTGGAGCCGAATGGTAGAGCGGCGCCGGCATGAGATAGATCTGCCCCTCGCGAAACTGCCAGAATTTCGAAAATACGTTGAAGATCGGAAGCGCCTGCGCGGGCGGCTGGTCGGGCAGCGGCCGAAGGACGCCCTTCGGGTTGCCGGTCGTGCCCGAGGAGTAGAGCATCGCCCCGCCGAGCACTTCGTCGGCCACCGGCGTTGCTGGAAATTCCGCCGTCGCCTGGTCGAGATTGCGGACCCGGTCCCCCTCGCCCGGACCGTCGACGACGAGACAGAGCTTGACGTTCGGGCATTCCCGCAGCGCCTCGAGCGCGACTTCGCGTTTGGCCTGCGAGGTGATGAGCACTTGCGACAGGCTGTTGTTGACGATGTAGGCGAGCTCGCGCGCGGTCAGGAACGAATTGACGTTGGTGTAGTAGAGCCCGGATCGCTCGCCGGCGACGTCGCACTCGATGAAGCGGAGGTGGTTCTCCATGAACACCGCATAGTGGTCGCGCCGCTTGAGGCCGGCTGCGCGCAGGAGGTGGGCGAGCCGATTGCTGCGCGCCTCCAGCTCCCGGTAGGTGATCGTCTCGCCCGACCCCGCCATGATGACGGCCGGCTGATCCGCGCGCGCTTGAGCGTGCAGCCCTGGAAACATCCCCTCCCTCCCAGATGCGAGGAAATGATCCTCATTGCGTCGGGTCCGGACCGCGCCGGGAAATCCAGACTGCCTCAGGACTTGCGCGTTGTCGAGACGACGGCGCTTCTGCCTTCAGCGGCCGAGGGTGGCGATCAGATTATCGACGCCGACTGGCGAAATGCGGACCACGCCCGAATATGGCTGGCTGAACTCGAAAATCATGAAAATGGCGCTGGCGACGGCAATCGACCCGAGCGCCACCGCGACGACGCTGACGGCGTTGAACGTGTTCAGAAATCCAAAGGCCAGGAACAGGAGCGCCGACCATCCGACGACAACGAACAGGAGGAGCTTCGGCACCGGGTTGGCCAATTGGCGGCTCATCAGCAGGGTCGTCTGAATGACTTGAATGAAGAACGGCTTGGCGGTGGCGACGAGTCTCCCGCTGCCGGTCGTCGGCCGGCTTGAGGTCGGCGAAGAAGGCGGCGATGTTCTCAAGGTCGGCGCGCGCCTGCGCGTAGGGCGCGACGCCGCCCGTCTTGCCGCCCCAAAGCCGCTCGCGCGCATGCACGACAGCCTGGCGCAGGAGTTCGCGTCCCGCACGCGCCTCGCGCCCGTATTGCTGGAGCGCGAAATCGAGCTGCAGGATCACCGGCCCGAGCGCCTGCAATTCCGCGGTTTGGGTGGTGTAGACGCCGTAGCTCGTCCAGACCAGAAGGCCGAGCACAAGGGCAAGCAGCAGGATGACGAGGCCAGTGATCGACCCGACCATCCCCTTCGCATCGGTAACTGCCTGAACCGGCAGCAGCCATTGCAGCAGGAAGCCGACGAGCCCGCCGACGAAGGTGAGGACGGCGATCGCCGCGGTTCTCGAGATCGAAGTCAAGGCGTTCGCCTCCCCACCCCAGAACTAAGTCGCCTGCGCAGGGGCCCGGCATTATCGTTCGGGAAATGAGCGATTCAACCGATCGCGCGCTTCATCCCGGCGGTCAGGCGCCCATGGGCGCTCGCCCGCCCGAAGACCGCTAACGTCGTCGCGTGCACAGCGAGCCAGACGGTCGGCTCGTCGGCGTCGGTCCAGTCGACGCGGTGGCGGACGTGGGGCGGGATCTCGACCCAGGCGCCGGGAGAGAGAACCCGCGCGACGGCTTCGCCCTCGATCCTGACACCCGCCGAGCCGGAAAGGACAACGACCCATTCGGTCCAGTCCTGATCGTACCAGAAGCCGGGCGGGCTTGCTTGCCCGGTCGAGACGATCCTCTCGATCCGCGCGCCGGGAAGCTCGGCGAGGACCGCCATATCCTCCTCCTCGAGACGGGCCGGAACGTCGGCGAACAGGTCGCCGCTCTTGAGCGCTTCCCCGCTCACGCCTGGCTCTGGGCGCCCGCCTGCTCGACGCGGATCGCGGTTTCGACCTTCTCTTCGCCGCCGCTGTGGGTCGAGCGCGTCATCGCGCCGTCCTGGCCGTCGAAGCCGACGGCGAGGCGGATATAGCGCTCGTCGGGGCAGACGGGCGCGGTCGCATCGAACGCGACCCAGCCGAGGACCGGGACGTGGGCCTCCGCCCATTCATGCGCGCCCGCGCGCCCGGCGTCTTCGCCGGCGACGCGATAGCCCGAGACAAAGCGCGCCGGGACGTCGAGAAAGCGCGCGCAGGCTACGAACATATGGGCGAAATCGCGCGCCCGCCCACGCCTCAGGGCGAAGGCCTCGGCGGCGGAGCCGGCGGCGTCCTTCTCGTCGGGGTTGTAGGCGATTGTCTCATGCAGCGCGCCCATCAGCCGGTGCATCGAATTCGAGCGTGCCGGCGGCGCCCGTCGCCGCCTCGGCGGCAAAGCCGCGCAGCGCGCCATTCACATGAGCGAGCGGGCTCTCGCGCAGGTACATCTCCGCCGGCAGCCGCTCGACCGCGCCCCTGACCACGCCAGCCGCGTCGCCAGTCTCGACTTCGCCGGCAGCGCGGACAGCAAGGCGCTCGATGAGGCCGTGGTGAGAATAGGAAGCGACGGCGTTGCCGTGCGCGTCCTCGGTCTCGCGCAGAGCGCCGTCGGCGTCGACGTCGATCCGCCAACGCAGCACGTACTGGCTGTCGAAGGAGAGCGGCCTCAGCCGCAGGATCTGGTTGACCGTGCGGGCCGGCGGGGCGAAGCGATGGATGATCTCGTGCGAAACCCTGATCCGCATGTCGCGACCGACGCGGCCTTTCTCAAGTGAAGAGATATTGTTCGGAGATCGTGGTCGAGAGGCGCGCGTTGTCCTCGATGAACTCGGTGATGAACTCGTGCAGGCCGCCCTGGAAAATCTCGGTCATGCTCGAACGTTCGAGCTTGGCGTACATCGCCCGCGCCTGGCGTTGGGCGACGCCGCTGCGCCCGTCGTCGCGAGCGAGCGAATCGAGCGCCCGGTCGATGCTCTCGTAGCAGGAGATGAGCGAGCGCGGCATTGCCGGCTTGAGAATCAGGAGGTCGGCGATCAGCCACGGCTTCACCCGGTCGCGATAGACCCAGTGATAGGCGGTCGCCGCCGACACCGCGCGCAGGATCGCCACCCATTGGAAATAGTCGAGCGGGCCGCCAACCGCCTCCGTCGACGGCAACAGCAGGTGGTATTTCACGTCGAGCAGGCGCGCCGTGTTATCGGCGCGCTCGACGAAAACGCCGAGCCGGTTGAACCAATAGGCCTCATTGCGCAGCATCGTGCGGTAGCACGAGCCGTCGAAATCGAGCGAGGCCTTCTTCACATAGTCGAGGAAGCGCATCAGCTCCTCGCGGTCGAGCGCGCGGTTCCGGCCCCGGCTCATCTCAAACCGCTTGAGCTGGAGCCAGGCGTCGTTGATCGCGGTCCAGGTCTCGGCGGTGAGCGCGGTGCGCACCGCTCGTCCGGCGGCGCGCGCGTTCTCTAGGCAGTTGCGGATCGACGAGGGGTTCGTAACGTCGAAGGTCAGGTACTCGACCGCCGCCTCTTCGTCGAGCGCGCCGAGCTTTTCGACGAAACTGTCGTAGGCGCCCGCGGCGTTGAGCGCGCTCTCCCACTCGCCAACCTTGTCGCTCTCGGTCTTCGGCAGATATTCGAGCCGAAGCGTCGCCTCGATGGTGCGCGCGATGTAGTCGGCCCTCTCCATCGAGCGGGCGAGCCAGAACAGATTGTCGGCGGTGCGCGCGAGCATCGAGGTCACGCCGGGCCTTCAAGGCCGTCGACGATCCAAGTGTCCTTGGTCCCCCCGCCCTGGCTCGAGTTGACGACGAGCGAACCCTCCTTCAGCGCGACGCGGGTGAGACCGCCGGGCACGATGCGCACGCCGTCGGCGCCCGACAGCACGAACGGGCGCAGATCGACGTGGCGCGGCGATACGCCGCTGTCGAACGAGGCCGGACAGGTCGACAGCGCCAACGTCGGCTGGGCGATGTAATTGTTCGGATCGGCCATGATCTTGGCGCCGAACTGCTCGCGCTGGGCCGCGCTCGCGTGCGGGCCAACCAGCATGCCGTAGCCGCCCGACCCGTTCACTTCCTTGACCACCAGTTGATCGAGGCGCTCCATCACGTATTTGAGCGACGTCGGCTCGCGGCAGCGGTAAGTCGGCACGTTTTTCAGCAGCGGCTCCTCGGAGAGATAGAACCGAATGAGGTCCGGTATATAGCTGTAGATCGCCTTGTCGTCGGCGATTCCGGTGCCGATTGCATTGGCGATCGTCACATTGCCGGCCAAATAGGCGCCGACAAGCCCAGGCACGCCCAAAACCGAGGCCGGATCGAAGACCAAGGGATCGAGAAAATCATCATCGACACGCCGGTAGATCACATCGACGCGGCGCGGCCCGAGGGTCGTGCGCATGAACACCTGGTCGTCGTCGACGAACAGGTCCCGGCCTTCGACCAATTCGACCCCGAGCTTGTCGGCGAGGAACGAGTGCTCGTAATAGGCGGAATTGAACGCGCCGGGAGTCAAAATCACGATCGTCGCCTCGCCGCCGTTTTGACGCGGCGCGACCGAGCGCAGGCAGGCGAGCAATTGGTCGGGGTAATCGTCGACCGGAGCGACGCTGTGGCGCGCGAACAGGTCGGGCAGAAGCCGCATCGTCACTTCGCGGTTTTCCAGCATGTAGGATACGCCCGAGGGCGTGCGGGCGTTGTCTTCGAGGACGTAAAACTCCTCATCGTCGACCCGCACGATATCAATGCCGGCGATATGCACCCAGATGTCGTGCGGCGCGCGCTGGCCGATCATTTCCGGGCGGTAGAACGGATTGCGCACGATCAATTCGTGCGGGACGATCGCCTCCTTGAGAATGGCGCGCGGCCCATAGACGTCCTTGAGGAAGAAGTTGAGCGCGCGCGCCCGCTGTGCGAGGCCGGCTTCGAGCCGACGCCATTCGGCGCGCGAGATCAGGCGCGGGACGATGTCGAACGGAATGAGCCGCTCGGCTGCGTCCTTGTCGCCGTAGACGCCGAAGGTGATGCCGATGCGCCGGAACATGTATTCGGCCTGGGCGCGGCGCGAGGCGAGAAGTTCGGGCGGCGTTTCGTCGAGCCAGCGCGCGACCTGATGATAGAGCGGCCGCGTCGGACCGCCGGCAATCCCCATCTCGTCGAACGCCGCCATTCCGCCTGCCCGAACCTCTTGCCCAGCGCCGTCAGGCTTGAACGACGCTCCGCCTCGGTGATTCACCCGTCGCAACTTCCGTGCCGTCGCCTTGAGCGCGATTGAGCGCCTCTGCGCCGCGCATCGCCGCCGTGGCCGGCCAAGCGCCGAAACTCGCCTCGATCTGCAGCGCTTCGGCAAGCCGAAACCGGAAGGCCTCGCGCGAAATTTCTACCGCGCCGAGACTCGCAAGGTGCTCGGAGTTGAACTGCGCGTCGAGCAGGCGGAATCCGCCGGCCTTGAGCCGCGCGAACAGATGGACGAGCGCGACCTTCGAGGCGTCGCGCGCGCGATGGAACATGCTCTCGCCGAAAAACGCGCCGCGCAGGTTCACGCCGTAAAGCCCGCCGACCAGCGTTTCCCCCTCGTACGCCTCGAGGGAATGAGCGTGACCGGCAGCGAAGAGTTCGCCATAGAGCCGGACGATCTCGTCGTTGATCCAGGTCTTCTCGCGCTCGGCGCAGGCGCGCACCACGGCCTCGAACGCGTGATCGGCGACGACCCGGTATCGGTCCGACCGCACCATTTTGGCGAGGCTGCGGGAGACCACGAGCCCGTCGAGCGGGAAGATTCCGCGCTCGCGCGGCTCGACCCAGAACAATTCCTTGGCGTCGCGGCTCTCGGCCATGGGAAAGACGCCGATCGAATAGGCCCTGAGCAGGATATCCGCCGTCAGCTCGAATTTTCGCGGCGCGGTTTTCATGCCCGCAATCGTGGAACCGTCCGCGCGAGCCGTCAAGGCGCGGTCCGCCGGGCACGGCACTCGTCCAGGCGACGCTCTTGCCTAGGGGCGCCGCTCATGTATGCTGATACTGGGAGATTTTCATACGCGTCGATTGATGGCCTGGAGGGGAGCGCGCCGTGGAGCGGATCACGATCAGCGTATCCGACGAGTTCGCGGCCGAACTGGCCGCGTTCATGGAAAGCGAACGGTACGGCAATCGGTCCGAGGCCGTCCGCGATCTCGCCCGGCTCGGCCTCCAGCGCGCCCGCATCGATCGCAACCTTTCGGGAGACTGCGTGGCCACGCTCTCCTACGTATTCAACCACCACACCCGCGAGCTTGCCAAGCGGCTGACGAACGCGCACCACGACCATCACGGTGAGCAGGTCGCAACAATGCACGTCCATCTCGATCACGACAGCTGCCTCGAAGTCGCGGTGCTTCGCGGCGACGCCGTGAAAGTGCGGCACTTTGCGAAGACCATCATCGCCGAGCGCGGCGTCGCTCACGGTCAGGTGAGCTTCGTGCCCGTCTCGATCAACGCTGCGACCCACGCGCATGGCGGCGCGTCGCACAGGCACGCACACACGCATCCGAAAATCTAGAGTCGACCCTTTGCCGAGATAGCGGAGGCTGAGATGGGTAACGCGTTGTCGAGCCTTTTCAACGACGAGGGCGTCAACCTGCGAGCAAAGGTGATCGGCATCTACGTCTTGCTGATCGGCGCGAATATCGCGGCCTGGCTTTGGGCCCTGTCGGCATTCCGCGAGTACCCGATCCTGCTTGGAACGGCGATGCTCGCCTACACGTTCGGCCTGCGCCACGCGTTCGACGCCGACCATATCGCCGCCATCGACAACGTCACCCGCAAGCTGATGCAGGAAGGGAAGCGGCCGGTCGCGGTCGGCTTCTTCTTCTCGCTCGGCCATTCGACGATTGTCGTGTTGCTGTCGATCGCAATCGCGGTCACGGCGACAGCGCTTCAATCAAAGTTTGACAACCTCACGAGCATCGGCGGCGTGGTCGGCACACTCGTTTCGGCGTTCTTTCTGTTCGCAATCGCCATCGCCAACATACTCGTCCTCATTTCGATCTACCGCACTTTCCAAACCGTGAAGAGCGGCGGCAGGTTCGTGGAGGAAGACCTCGATCTCATGCTGTCGAAACGCGGGGTCATGGGGCGGATCCTGCGCCGCTTTTTCCACCTGATCGAGCGCAGCTGGCACATGTATCCGCTCGGCGTGCTGTTCGGCCTCGGCTTCGACACGGCGACCGAGGTCGGCCTGCTCGGAATCTCGGCCGCCCAGGCCGCGCAAGGCATGTCGATCTGGTCAATTCTCTTATTTCCGGCGCTATTCACGGCAGGGATGTCGCTCATGGACACGACCGACAGCATCCTGATGCTCGGCGCTTACGGCTGGGCCTTCGTCAAGCCGATCCGCAAGCTCTATTACAACCTCACGATCACGGCGGTGTCGGTCATCGTCGCCGTCGTCGTCGGCGGACTTGAGGTGCTCAACCTGATCGGCGACCAGTTCGGCCTGACCGATGGCGGCGGCTTCTGGGGCGCGATCGGCGCGATCAACCAGAATTTCGGCGCCCTCGGGTACATCATCGTCGGGATTTTTGTTCTGAGCTGGTTGATCTCATTCTTCATCTACCGCGCCAAGGGCTACGATGAGATCGAGGTCAAAGCGGTTGGCGGCTAGGCGTCGGCCCGTTCCGGAGCCGGCCTCACGCCCCTCCTGGGCCAAGCGGTCCACGCCGTTCCCGCGATCGCCGCCAGCACGAGCGCGGCAGACACGACGGTTGGCGGGTGCGTCGCCACTTCGCTCCATCGGGGAAAGACAATCTCATTTGTATTGAAGGGCTCGTCGCTGAATTGGCACAGTGTGAGCGAACCGCCGTTGACCAGCATCTCCACCTCGATCTTGCCGATGAGCGCATCGACCGCTTGCCGATCGGCGCGCGGCGCGTCGCGCAGATGCAGAAGCAGCGCCCGGGCGGCGGCGAGATAGGCGTGGGAGCACTCGTTGAAC
This sequence comes from uncultured Alphaproteobacteria bacterium, assembly GCA_963749715.1. GTDB lineage: Bacteria > Pseudomonadota > Alphaproteobacteria > Rhizobiales > Beijerinckiaceae > Roseiarcus. The sequence goes on along the minus strand of CAVVNR010000008.1, from coordinate 251,519 downwards.
GGGCTCAGCTCGTCCGTGATGCTGCCTGGAACGACACCCCAGAAACAGACGAAGGACTGGAGGTTCAGGTAGTCCTCCAGCCGCCACGTCGTCATATCGGAGCCGATTCGGGCGCTGGCTAGCGCGCGAATCGCGAACAGATTGTCGGCGATCACCGCCATCTGGCCGTGCGTGAGACTGGGTATCGCGATGCCGTCCGGCGGCGGCCCGCCGGCCCTGGCGATCCGGTGCGCTTCGCCTGGCGATGTCGCCAGCACGGCGAGGACGGCGATTGGAGCGGCACGGAGGCGGATCACGATTGCGGTCCCAAGGCCCCGAGCGCCGCCAGATTCCACCGTCCGGCGTGACCGCTGAGCCGCGCGACCCAGAGCGGCGCCACATCGATCCGCCAGAAGACCGATGACCCAGCGCCGAGCGCGCTCACGATCGCCGCTCGGACGACCGGGGCGTGGGTGATGGCCAGCGTCGCGCCTTCCCGCGTCAGCGACTGGCCGAGCCAGACGCCAGCCCGCTCGATCAGCGCCGCGAGCGACTCGCCGCCATGCGGTGCGGCGGCGGGATCGCTGAGCCACGCCGCGTACTGATCGGGCTCGCGCGCGACGACATCGGCCACCTCGAGACCGCTCCAGCGTCCATAGTCACAGTCCTTCAACGCCGTCTCGACGCCAGCCTCGAGACCAAGGGCCGCCGCCGTCTCGCGCGCCGCGCGGGAGGGAGATGTCAGCACGCAACGGTGTGACCGCAGCCGTCCTCTCAGCGCTTCGAGGGCCGCGACCGCCGGCGCTTCGAGCGCTTCATCATCGGGAAAACGGCCTGCGCGAGTCGCCGAGGAAGCGCCATGAGCGAGAAGGTCAAGACGCACGGTCATGACCCGCGCGCCCGGCTCAGGCCGTCCGCAGCTTGCCGCCCTGCTTCGCCGGCGTGAAATCGCGCTCGACCCATGCCCCGAAGCCAAGCCCGATCACCGTCCACATGATCGCCTGCGCGCCGAGCGAAGCCATGCGAAACTGCCAGAGGACCACGGCGGGGAAGCCTTCGGGAACTTCGTCGAGCGGAGGCATCGCAAGGCCAAAGGCCACGACCGCGATGACGAGGACGGCGATCCCGATCAGCGATGCATTCCAAGCCCCGAACTGCTCGACGAGACGATTCCGGACATTCCAGGAGACGATCATCGAGGCGAGCGAGAGCAGAATCATCCCGAAATAAATGGCGGTGCGCAGGCCGATCGTGTCGGGGTTGCCGATCGACGGCGGGTTCGCCGGATATTTCAAGATCGGGACGGCGTAGACGGCGATGAAGCCGCTGAGCGCAATCAGCGCCGAGGTCACGCGCGGACTGAAATCCCCCATCCGGCGGTAGCAAATCGCGAAAGCGAGCGCGAACAGACCGCCGAAGGCGATATTGTAAGTCATAGCCCCGGTGAAGAGCCCGATGCCGCCTTGGACGGCGCGGCTCACGAGTTCCGGCTCTTCAACGATCGGACCTGGGTTTTCGCCTTTCGCGACCGCCGCGTCATGTTCGGCCTTGGCTTTCGCCTCGTCCATCGCGCTCTCGAAGGCGATGGCCTTGTCGACCGCGGGTTCGCCGATTGCTTTTAACAGGCCGAAAGCAAGCAGGCCGGCGAAAAAGCCGACGATCATACCACGCAGGAGCAACGATCCCGTCGTCATCATGACTATCCTCGAGACAGGCAAAGGCGCCGATAGATATTCGGCGACGGCCTCGGAAACAAAAGCACATGTCCTGGCCGAGGATTGCTGCCCGGCTCACAGGCCGGCAGAACCGGGATCCGCGCGAGCCGTCAGTGGCAGGGGAAGCCGAGCAGATGGCGGCTGTCGTGCACGAACTCGTGCACATACATGCCCTTGACGATCGAGGTCGCGCCCTCTTCGGCCCCGACGAAATAGACGCCGAGCAACATAATCAGTCCCCCAAAAATGACCCAGGGGAGCGCTTCGCCGAGGGGAATCGCAGCGACGCCGGCAGTCGGCGTGAGACGTGTGGCGGCGTTCATGACCTAATACTCCTCGGGGAATTCGCGTCCCCATGCGAGATACGCTTGGCTTCGGGAGCAGGTCTGACTTTCGGCCCAAGGGCCGATCACAGTGGCGCGACCGCACCGGATTCCCACCGGCTTCTGCGCCTGAAGCAATGCGCGCCGAGATGATACGCGGAACAGTCGCGCTGTCAAATTCCTATCCCGCGCCGCTGTCCGGCCGGCCGGCTGCCAAGCGCGGCCGCAGAGTGCGCAGTGCTCGGCGGCCATCTCGGGCGGCGGCTCCGCGGCCCCAATCGGCGCGATCAATGACAATTCCGGCGCCCTCGGTTATGTCATCATCGGAATATTTGTCTTGAGTTGGCTTGGCTCGGTGGTTTTCTACAACGTCGAGGGATACGACGACCTCGATGTCAATACGGCCGAGGGAGGCTCACGCCTCGCCGCTCAGGCCGCTTCCCCCAGGGGGGCTACGGCGGGAGGGCGAAAAACCATGATTCGCCCTCTTCTATCCCAGGATGATGAAATGAACTCGACCGACACCATGCTCGCCGAGCTGCACGCTCGGCGCCCGGGCATGAGCCTCGACCGGAAATTCTATGCCGACCCCGAGTTCTACCGCCTCGATCTCGAAACGATCTTCTATCGAGACTGGATGTTCGCCGGACACGACTGCGAGATTCCGGAGCCGGGCGACTACTTCACGATCCAGATCGGCGACTATCCGATCGTCGTGGTGCGCGGCCGGGACAAATCGATACACGCCCTCAACAATTCGTGCCGCCATCGCGGCTCGCGCATTTGCCGCGCCGAGAAGGGCAAGGCCAAGCGGCTGGTCTGCCCCTACCATCAATGGACCTATGAACTGGACGGGAGCCTGATCCGCGCGCGTTACGCCGACGCCGAATTGGACAAGACCCAGTTCGGGCTGAAATCCGTCCGCTGCGAGAGCGTCGGCGGCTACATCTTCGTTTGCATCGCGCCGGTCGCGCCGAGCTTCGAACCTTTCCGAGCTTTGGCGGAGCCCTATCTCGCGCCCCACAGGCTCGCTGACGCCAAGGTCGCTTTCGAGAGCACGATCGTCGAGAACGGCAACTGGAAGCTGGTCTGGGAGAACAACCGCGAGTGCTTTCACTGCGCGGCGAATCATCCGGAACTCTGCCGATCTTTCAACGACAGGCCGACCGTTTCGGGAATTGACGGCGTCGCTGGCGACGCGGAGGTCATCGCCCATAGCGAACGATGCGAGGCGGCGGGGCTGCCCAGCGCCTTCCGGCTGTCGGAATCTGGCCAGTACCGGACAAGCAGGATCCCCCTTCTGGACAGCGCTGTCAGCTACACCATGTCGGGGCGGGCCGCGGTCACGCGTCCTCTAAGCGACGCTGTCACTGAACCCAACATCGGATCGCTCTTGGTCTTCCACTATCCCTCGATCTGGAATCACGTGCTCGGCGATCACGCGGTCAGTTTCCAGGTGCTGCCGCTCGGCCCCACGCACACTCAGGTCAGGACGAAATGGCTGGTGAACAAGGACGCCGTCGAAGGCAAGGATTATTCGGTCGAGGAGCTGACGCACGTCTGGCTCGCAACGAACGACCAGGATCGCCGCGTCGTGGAAGAAAACCAGATCGGCATTCGCTCCCCCGCCTACGAGCCCGGCCCCTACTCGCCTGTTCAAGAAGCCGGCGTCGTGCAGTTCGTGGACTGGTACTGCCGGACGATGCAGCGGAGCCTCGGAGGCGAGCGCGCGGGCCTGAGCCGCGTCGCTTGAGGCCGGGCAGGGAAGTCGAAGAAGCTCAAACTGAGGGCTGAGCTTCGATCCGCTTGCTGAAGTAGACGGCCGTCCCGCCGCGGAACGGCTCGGTCCGGTCGACCGCGTAGCCGAGCTTGGCGTAGAGCGCCAGGTTGGCGGCGAAAGCCGCATTGGTCTGCAGCCGGACTTCGGCCCGCCCGGCGTCGGCTGCGCGCGCCTCTGCGTGGGCGAGGAGCAGCCGGCCATACCCCCTGCCCCGTCGCTCGGGTGCGACCGCGACATTCTCGATCCACAGATGATCGGCTCGCACAATCGTCTCGATGACGCCCACGAGCGCGTCGCCGACGGTCAGGAGGTCGATCGCGTGCTCGCGCACCGCGCGGCCGTAGTCCGCTTGCATCGGCAGAGGCTCGCGCCCGATCGGGGCGATCCATTCGGCGTATGCCGCGCGCGTCAGCTCGCGAATCCTCGCCGCGTCTTCCAGGGCGGCGGGGCGGATTTCAAACGAGGGGACGGGCGCCGCCATCGGCATGACTATGCTGAGCCAGGGGAAAGCCCGCAACGGAGCAGTCGATCTTGCAAGAGGATTGCGCGACGCCGCCGCGCGCCTATGATAATCTTGACGCCAAGAGGAGCGCGGTTCCGCCGCGAGCGAAAGAGGAGTGCTCCAGTCATGGGATCGGCGGCCGGAGTCACCTCGGCGGCGGAGGGCCTGTCGCGTCGCCGCTTCACGGTCGCCGAAGTCGAGGCGATGGTCGCGGCCGGGGTGATGGAGGAGGACGAGCGCGTCGAACTGGTCGGGGGGGAACTGGTTCCGATGTCGCCGAAGGGAAGCCATCGTGAAGCCGTCGAGACCGCCCCTCTTCCCCCGCTGGCATTGAGCCCCACCTGACGAAGCTCTTTTGACGCAAGAGAGAACCTTCCGCCTCACATCAGAAGCTCATCGAGGCAATCGTTCCCTGCTCGTTTGAAAAGAGAGCCCGAGCCTCGGCGCAAAATTATGAAACCTCCGGGCGGGGAACAAAAACGACTGTTGCGCTATTATCTGTTGTGTGGCCGTCGGGCCGGACGACGTTCGGAATTGCGGATATGCGCCTCCTGCTTGCTTTGATTCTCATCATTTATTTGATCGGCGTAGGGGTTGGTCTGTCGCCGATCATTCGGTCGACCTGGAACAGCGAACCAGCCTCGGCACTTGCCGACAGCATCGCCCAGGCCCTGCCTGACGCGCTCGCCTGGCCAGTCAGGGCGGCGCGCGGCGTGACCGGATCCTGATCCCGATCCGTCAGGCTTTCCGGGGCCGATAGCTCGGCCACATGCGCGTCAACACCGAGTCGCGCTTGATCGCAGCATGCCAGACAACCGCGCCAAGATGCGCGGCCAGCACGAAGGCAATCATCCAGGCGAAAACAAAGTGCGCCCAGCTTCCCGCCAGTCTCAGCGCCTCGTTCTTGGGCAGAAGCAGGGGAAAGGAGAAAAGCCCAAACCAGGAAATCTTAGCGACGCCGGCGGCCGACAGAACGTAGCCGCTGACCGGCATCGCGATCATTAGGGCGTAGAGTGCGATATGCGCCGAGCGCGCGGCGGCGTGAGTGAGCCTGCCAAGGGGCTCGGCGTAGGCCGGCGCGCCGACGATCAAGCGCCAGACAATTCGCAGCGCGACGAGGCAAAGAACCGTCATGCCGATCGATTTATGGATGACCAGGATCTCGGCGCGCGTTTCGCCACGCGGCATAAGCGACGCCCAGACGCCGAGCGGCAATGCGACAAAGATCAGCGCCGCCATCAGCCAATGCAGAAAGCGCAGACCGGGATTGTAAATGGCCGCCGCGCGCGGCGGCACGAAGACTTTCATAAATTTAGGCCTTGCAATTTGGCCTGATGCTTGGCTTTGGAAAGCGTCAATCTCAAGGCCGACGACGCCTCGCGCGGTCACGCCTCGGTGGTAGCGACCCGCGCGGTTCCGGCCGGCCGAGGCGCTCGATTCTTTGCGATCCAAAGCCGGCGCTAGCTAACGGCGCATTGAAAGGTTCGACGTCGCCAAATCGTATTGGCTTGGCGTCAGCGGCAGTGGAAGCCTGGCCGCGAGACTGACGCCCGGCGCCGAGGGTTCGGCGACGTTCGGGGGTTTTCCTTGTTGCGGAGCCTCATTCAGCGAGAAGATCGGCTTCGCGCCGCTCTCTCCGTAAACAATGATTTCGACACCCTTTTGGTTGTAAACGACGACAAAATCGAAGCCGACGAGAATGCGCGACAGGATCTGCGCTAGGGACCCCGAAAAACTTCCTCCGATGACATGGTTCAGCGGTACGGCGGAACGAAAGCGCAAATTTCCCTTTTGGCGCAGCGCATCGAGAACCTGACCCAGGGTGCCGCTCTCTACGCTGATCCGCATCTCGTCGCGTCCGCCGTCGACAATGACCGCGGCGTCCCCAGGCGTTCCCGAAACAATCGACAACCCTGCGAGCCCCAAGGCGACCTGACCGCCAAATGCCCACCAGCGCGATGAGCCGCGAGGAGACCGAACGTCGTTCCGATGCTCGGTCCCTATGCTTGCGCGACCCAATGCCGCTACAGGCTCGCGACTGTCTCCTGCAGTCATACGCTCGCCGACCGCATCACTGCCCACCCTGGTGGACCGAAAATGCGAACAGCTTGTTGTTCCCCGTGCCCAAAGACGGCCCAAAGCGCCGGTATCCCGCTCCCCAGTATACGCTGTCGCCGGCTACCGCGGGCCCAGCGAGGACCGAACTGCCCGCAGCATACGACCATAGCACGTTTCCGGTCGAGGCGTTCAGGGCGAACATCGTCGGGTTTGCGGGATTGGTGTCCATCGACCCGGCGAACACCACCCCGTTGGCGACGCTGGCTGGCGAGAGCGCCAAGCAGCCCTGCTCAACCCCGGGAATCGATGCTGAACATGCGCCCGGCGTTGCGGTCTGCCAGACGAACGCCCCGGTAGTGGGGTTCAACGCCGCCCAGGAGCCGCCGTTCACCGTCGGGCCGCCGTTCGCGAGGGCATAAGGAATGCCGTAGAGGTTTCCGATCGGAGCGTAGATAGAGGTTCCGTCGAATGCGCTGCCCCATTCAATGCCGCCAAGCGAGGAGCCCGGCCCGACCTGGGTTTTCCAGACGACGGCGCCGGTATTGGCGTTCACCGCCCAATAGAGGCCGCTCTTCTGTCCGAAACCGACCAGATTCGGACCGAGCATGTTCGGGCCCGCGCCGCCAAAGTCATAGTCCGGACCTGCTGGGCTCGGACAATTGCCAGTCCCCGGCGCGAAACCGACAGCGCAGGCGACGTTCCACGTATCGAAAATCACGGCGCGCGTGCTCCATTTGATCGCGCCGGTCGTCAGATCAAGCGCGAGCGCGGAATTGATGTAGTCGTTAGAGGGGAGGCAAAGGGGATTGTTCTGGTTATTCGTGAGGCAGGTCGTGACGCTTGCGGGGACCGAAAAGTTGTTGCCTGTGCCCACGTAGATGGAGTTCCGTATGGGATCGATGACGGGCGTCGAATCCCAGATCGAACCGCCGCTATATCCAGCGGGCACGGTCGCGGTCTTCCACAGGATGCGGCCGGTTTTCTCGTCGAGCGCGACGACTTCCCCCGACTGAGAGCAACAGTGATAGCTCGGATTCGTCGCGGCGAATTCTTCTCCATCGGCAATGCCGACATACACAACGCCGTTATAAACCACCGGCGATCCCGTGACCGCCGCGGCGGGAAACGACTCAACTTGCGAGACCCATTTTACCGCGCCAGTGGCGGCGGTGACGGCAATCACTTTCGCGCCGGCGCCAACCAGGGTTCCGGTGCTGCTCACTGTTGCAAGAAGACCCGCCTGGTCGCCGAGGAACAACGTTTGGTTATCGAACGCCGGATCGTCTCGGGCGTAGTCGTTCGGGACACCCGTCCAAGTCGACACCGTCTGCGACCATATCGCCGCGCCCGTCTGTGCGTTGACGGCATAAAAATTTCCAGCGAAATCAGGGAAGTAGACGGTGTTGCCGACAACTGCCGGGGTGGCGGTCACGTCGCCCCCGGTGGTGAAAACCCACTTTGGTTTCAGGTTCGCCACGTTGACAGCGGTGATAGTCCCCTGGGTTTGATTGCGGGAATTATTGAGGTCTTTACCGCCCATGGTCCATTGTCCGGTGCCTTGGGCGGAGGCCACGGAGGTTAAAGAAATAATAATTCCTGATGCGACCGCTCCGCCAAGCCCGGCTCGCGATCGAAATACTCGTTTGACCTTGCCCATGTTCCCTCCGAATCTTTTTACCGTTCGATTTCGACAAGCGCACGTCTCCCCGCACCCAAGGATCACTATTCTTTACGGTTGCTGCGAAGACGCCCCCTTCACAGAAAAGGGCCTGAGCTGAACATTGTCAAGACGGAAAACGCAGCGGATTAACAAATTAATTTGTCTGAGGCGGAATACAATCTCAGAGATTTATATTCAAGGGAAACACAACCGTCCGATTGTACTGCTTTGCAACAATAATAACAATTGGTTAACCCAAGTTTTGTGTTTCCTGTTCTTTACATTTCCATCTTGCGGGTGATTCAAGCGCCAAAACTATCACCGCCGACACTGTCAGTTCGACAAGGTGGCGATGAGCCAGCGGGATGGGGTCCTGAATTCCGATCCCTGCCAACGCCTGCTTCGGGCTAAATCAAGACAATTGTAGGAGGGCTCCATTCAACCTTCGATGATTGCGACCGCCCGCGTCCAGCCGGCCGAGGCGCGCTCGATCTTCATCGGAAAGCAGGCGACGGTGAATCCTGTCGAAGGGAGCGCTTCGAGGTTGTGCAGCTTTTCGATGTGGCAATAGCCGATGTGACGGCCGGCCTTGTGGCCCTCCCAGATGATCGAGGGATCATGCGTCTCAGCGAAACGCCTTGCGGTGTGGACGAATGGCGCATCCCAACTCCAGCCGTCGGTTCCAGTCACGCGCACCCCCCGCTTCAAGAGGTGGAGCGTCGCCTCGGCGCCCATGCCGCAGCCGGAGGCGACGTAGTCAGGGCGGCCGTATTTCGCGCCCGCGCTCGTGTTGACGAGGACGATGTCGAGCGGCTTCAGCTCGTGACCGATGCGCTTGAGCTCGGCGTCGACGTCGCCTGCGGTGGCGACATACCCGTCGGCAAAATCGCGGAAGTCGAGCCTCACCCCGCTTTGGAAGCACCAGTCGAGCGGCACTTCGTCGATGGTCCAGGCGCGCTCGCCCTCGTTCATCGTCGGATGATAGTGCCACGGCGCATCAAGATGCGTGCCGTTGTGAGTTGAGAGCTGGACCCGCTCGACCGCCCATCCCTGCCCGTCCGGCAGGTTCTCTTTCTTGAGCCCGGGAAAGAACGGCAGGATTTGCGGCAGGCTCTGCCGGTGGTCGATGTACTCGATCTTCGGACCGATCCCGGGCGGATCGGCGCGCACGTCATTCTGCAGCGGCGCGGATATGTCGATGAACCGTCGAGCCATGCGTTCCTCTCTGCATCGGGTTGGAGACCGTTATTGGCCTCGCGTCTTCCGCCGCGCCCGCCGGACGGTCATCGCCACGTTTGCGGCGAGCCCCGCCGGCAAAGCCAGCGTCAGCACGAGACCGACCCAGGCGGGCGCCGCGTCGAACAGCGCCAGCGCCGTCGCGGCGGCGACCGCGGCGAGGATGGCGGCGGCGAGAAATCCGTCGTCGACGAACAGGCCGATCAATTGCCTGACGATCGCGCCGATCATGCGTGCGCCGCTGACTTCGGTTTGAGAAGCGGCACGAGCGCGGCAGCGATGCCGAGAAAGAGCGCGGCAAAGGCGAGAATTGCCGCGTCGCCGCCCGGCCAATCGACCCCGAGACTCTCGCCGGTCCAGAACAGGCCGAAGGCCGAAAGCATGACGCCGACGACAAACTTGAGCGCGTTCTCGGGCACGCGCGCAAGCGGCCGATGGATCGCCGCGCCGATCGCCGCCACCAATAAACAGGCCGCCAAGGCGCCGGCGCTCGCCAATCCGAGGAGGCCGCGCGCCGCGCCAACTGCGATGACGATGAAGACGACTTCGACGCCCTCGAGCAGCACCGCCTTGAAAGCGGTCAAGCCCGCGATCCAGTCAAGTCCCTGCTCCTGCCGCCGGGCGGTTTCCGTCAGTTCTCGAGTCTCGCGCCGAAAGGCGGCGTCTTCGTCGTGCAAGGCGACTACGCCGATCGCGCGCAAGATCGCCTTGCGCAGCCAGCGCAGGCCAAACAACAAGAGGAGGACGCCGACGACAAATTGCAAGGCGCGAATTGGAACCACGCCCATGAGCGGCCCGAGGGCGGCGACGATCAGAGCCAGCGTGACGAGCGCGGCCGCGGCGCCGGTCAGCGCCGGCCGCCAGCCGCGCGCGAGCCCGACCGCGAGGACGATCGTCAGCGCCTCGACCGCCTCGACGAATGACGCGGCGAACGACGCTCCGGCGACCGAAACCAGAGTCGTCACGTTAGCCATGGTGGTCGATCCGCGCTGCGACGACGCTCGCCCGAGAGCCGGTCAGTTCGAGCGCCTGGCGAGCGAAAGCCATAGACCCCCGCCGATGAGGACGGATCCGGAGAGCCGGCCGAGCAGCTTCGCCCGTTTCGGTTTCATGAACCATGCGCGACCCATGCCCGCCGCGACCGCCCAGGCGCAATCGGAAGCGCCAGCGAGGACAACCGTGGCGACGCACATCGCGATGAGCTGGGGTCCCGCCGGGAGCCCGGGATCAACGAATTGCGGCAGGAAGGCGGTGAAGAAGACGATCGTCTTCGGATTGGAAAGCGCAACAGGATTCCGCGCACGAACCGGGCCCGTCCGGTCTCCAACACCGTCGCGTCGCTCTCGCCCGCGTGCCGCCAGGCCTGGATTCCGAGCCAAATGAGATAGGCGGCGCCGGTCCAGCGAAGCGCATTGAACAGAATGTCGGCGTGCGCATGCACCCAACCAAGCGCAGAAGCGATCGCCGCCAGCAGCAGGGCGTTGCCCAGGGTCGTCCCGGCGACCGTGATCAGCGCAGCGCGCCGGCCCTGCAGAACGCCGGTCGAAATGATGAGGGTCACGATCGGGCCGGGCGCGATGATGAGAACGATCGTGATCAGGATAAAGGTGGTGAAAAGTTCGATGTTCATGTCAGGTCGCTCCGCGCTGTGACGTCGCTTTAGCGCTAAGGCGCCCTCAAGAACAGCCCGATCGTCAGCGCGACCCCGATCGCGACGACACCCAGTTTCAGAGGCCTCTCATTGACCCGTCTGAGCATCAGCGCGCCGGCCCAGCCGCCGCACGAGGCGCCGATCGCGAGGACGATCGCCTGAAGCCAGTGCACATCGCTGGAGAAGACGAAGATCGCGACCGCGGAGGCGTTCGCCATTCCGGCGAGGATGTTCTTGAGCGCCCCGGCGTCGCGCACGGCGATTCCAGTCAGGGCCAGCGCGGCCATCATCATGAAACCGATCCCGCCGCCGAAATAACCGCCATAGACGGCGATGAAGAATTGAATGACACCCAAGCCCCAGGGCGGCAGTTGGCGCTCGACCTCGTCCACCGACCGGCGAAAGAAGCTTCCCCAGGCGAAGAGCGCGGTCGCGAATAGGACAAGCCACGGCACGAGGCGCGCGAACACGGACGCCGGCGTCGCCAGCAGGATGATTGCGCCGATCGCTCCGCCGACGAGGCTGATGACGACGAGCGCCGTCATCGTCAGGCCCGGCGGGCTCCGAGCGTCCGCGCGCCCGGTGAAGCCGGTCACCAGTTGGGCCGGAAACAGCGCCACCGTCGAGGTGATGTTGGCGGCGCGCGCGTCCATGCCGGTCAGCATCAGCGTGGGAAGGGTGATGAACGACCCGCCGCCGGCGAGCGCATTCTGCGCGCCCGCCCAAATCGCGGCGATAAAGAGGATGACGTGGGCGGTCATGCTTCGCGAGTTTCCGTCAAGCGAAATCCCGCGCCGCCGCCTGGTGCTCGGCAACCAGAGTTCGCCAGATCGAGCCCGACCGGCTCGCCGTCGATGACCCGCCATGCCCCCGCAATCATCACCCGGTCGGCCCGGTGCGCGCCGCACAGGATCAGCGCCGCGAGCGGATCGTGCGCGCCCGAGAAGCGCGGCTCGTCGAGCTTGAAAAGCGCGAGATCCGCTTCATAGCCTTCCTCGATCCGGCCGATGTCGAAGCGGCCGAGGCAGCGCGCCGAGCCTTCCGTCGCCCAGCGCAGCACGTCGCGATGGGTGACCTTGTCGGCGCCGTAGCGCAGGCGGCCCATCATCAGCGCGTGGCGCAGAGCCTCCATCATGTTGGAGGAATCGTTGGAGGCCGAGCCATCGACGCCGAGGCCGAGCGGCGCGCCAGCCGCCTCGAGCTCGCAGGTCGGGCAGATCCCGGAGGCCAACACCATATTCGATGCCGCGCAATGGCTGACGCCGACGCCCGCCTTGCCGAGCCGCGCGATCTCATGAGGATTGAAATGAATGCCATGGGCGAGCCACACACGGCTCGACATCCAGCCTGTTTCCTCGAGGAGGTCGACCGGCCTCAAGCCATACATCCTGAGGCAGAACCGCTCCTCGTCCTCGGTCTCGCAGAGGTGAGTATGAAGCTGGCAGTCGTAACGGTCCGCAAGGCGCGCGCTCTCGCTCATGAGGTCCTTGGAGATCGAAAACGGCGAACAGGGCGCGAGCGCGACGCGAATCCGGGCGCCCGGCTTCGGATCATGGAACAGCTTGAGCACTCGCTCGCTGTCGGCGAGAATCGTCTCTTCGTCCTGCACCACGCTGTCCGGCGGCAGGCCGCCGTCCTTTTCCGACAGGTTCATCGAGCCGCGCGAGACAGTCATCCGCATGCCGAGCCCAAGCGCCTCCTCGACCTCGATGTCGACCGCGTTCTCGAGGCCCGGCGGATAGAGATAGTGATGGTCGGCGGCGGTGGTGCAGCCCGAGAGCATAAGTTCGGTCAGTGCGAGCCGCGCCGCGAGCCTGAGCTGACGCGGCTCGAGCCGCGCCCAGATCGGATAGAGCGCGGTCAGCCACGCGAACAGCGGCTTGTTAATCGCGGAAGGGTGGGCGCGGGTCAGCGTCTGGTAGAAATGATGGTGCGCGTTGACGAGCCCCGGAAGCACGACATGGCGCGAGGCGTCGAATGTCGCGTCGATGCGTTGCGGCGTCGCCCCCCGCCCGACCCGCTCCGCGATCCGCGCGCCCTCGACGACGAGGCCGCGCTCCGCGCCTGAAGCGAAGATCGCGAGCGGGTCTTTGATCCAGATGCGCACGATGGCCGGACGCCCAAATGTTCCCGATTTTTCTTTTGAAAAGCGCCGGGTCAGCCTGCCAACCGCCTGTGTAGGGCGGGTTATGCAAGGCAACGGCGTCAAGTCTGTTTACCCGATGACCAAATCCCCGTTGGAAGAGCAAAAGCCATCTCCCATCCCCGAAACTCGAGAACTCTGAAACGGTCATAGCTCAGCTTTGGATGCCAGGCCACTCCCGCCCAAGCGGACGTTGGTTCGAACGAGACGCGGAGGGGGCGCGGAACCCGGCCGCCAGAGCGGGAATCAGTCCAGCATATGGCTGACCATGCCGTCGGCGAGTTTCGGCTCGAACCAGGTCGACTTCGGCGGCATGATCGCGCCCGCGTCTGCGACCGCCATGAGATCGCTCATCTGCGTTGGATAGAGCGCGAAGCCGACGGCCATGGCGCCCGAAGAAACGAGCCGCTCAAGCTCGCCGAGACCGCGGCCGCCGCCGACGAAATCGATGCGTTTGTCGCGCCGCGGATCGGAAACGCCGAAAATCGGCTCGATGATGTTTTTGGCCAGCAGCGTTACCGGCAGCCGCGCCACGGGGTCGCTTCGCGCGCTCTTGGCCGCGACTTCGGGCCTGAGCGCAAGACGATACCAGCGTCCGCCCAGAATCATGCCGACCTCGTCCGCGCGGGCGGGAGAAGCCGGCTGATCGCTCGGCTCGACCGCATAACGGCGACCGATTTCTCTCAAGACCTCTTCGAAGCCCAACCCGTTCAAATCGCGCAGCACGCGGTTGTAATCGAGAATCGTCATTTGTTGCTGTGGCAACAGCACGGCAAGGAAATACCCATCCTTTTCGCCACGCGCTTGCGCCACGCGCAAGGCCGCCGCCGAGCGGTGATGGCCATCGGCGATATAAAGCGCGGGCAGAGCATCGACAGCGCGCGTGAGCGACGCGATCGTCGCCTCGTCGTCAATCACCGAAAGCTGGTGGCGTACGCCGTCGTCGGTAGTGACGTCGACCGCCAGTCTTTCCGAGGCGCGCGCGAGCAGAGCGTCAATTTCGGGCGCCTCAGGGTAAGCGATCATGACTGGGCCGGTCTGCGCGTCGACCGCCTCGATCTGGCGCACGCGGTCGTCTTCCTTCGCCGGCGTCGTTAGCTCGTGCCTGCGGATGCGGTTCTCGGCATAAGCCGCAAGCGACGCGACTGCCGCGAGGCCGGTCTCGACGCGATAGCGCCAGGTCAGCCGGTAGGCGTAGTAGCAGGGCTTGTCATCGCGCACGAGCACGCCGGCGACGATCATGCGCCGAAGATTCTCGGCTGCCTTCGCGTAAACCGCGTGGTCATAGGCATCGATCTCCGGATCGAGATCGATCTCGGCCTTGGAGACGTGCAGAAAGCTGCACGGCTTGCCCCTTGCGCGATCGCGCGCTTCCGCGCTTGAAAGTACGTCGTAAGGCGGCGCAAGGACGTCCGCAGCGCGTCCCGGCGCTGGCCGCAACGCGCGAAAGGGCTTTATCAGGGTCAATGGAACTCTCTTTCGTGAAGATTTTTCGCCGTTCGCCACTTGAACGGGGTTTGCGGCGCGTTAGCGCAGATAGCCGCTGTCTGGCAAGCCTGCCAGCTCGTAGCCAAAATCGAGCCGATGAAGCGTCGCAAAGGCGCGCGCGAGCCCTCGCTCGCGCCGGATCGCGAAGCCTACATCGGCGGGGCGACGCCGTTCGCGCCGACGGCGACGAAGCCGGCGGAAAGCGCGCCATCGTCGCCGCGTTGGGAGGGAACGAAGACTGTTGCGCCGGGCTTGAGGTCCGCCTCGGCGGCGGGCGCGAAGGTAACGATCGGGATGCCGTCTGGGATCGAGATTTTCTTTTCCTGACCGCCGCTATACGAAAGGGTGAGAGTCCGTCCGCTGACGTCCTTGACAGCATTGGCGACGGTCGCATTGGTCATCGAGCTTTTGGGCTTTAGGTCCCAAGGATAGCTGCCCTCGCCGGTCCCTTTCATCGACGGGGGAAAGACCAGCACCTCGATCGCCCCGTCTCCTCCCGCGGCCGTGGGCAGAGAAGCGATCCCTACGAAATCCCCGGGCTTGATGTCCTCCGCCGAAACCTTGGCGACGCCCGCAACCCTCCATCCCGGCTTGAGGGCCACAACTGCTTCCGGCCCTTCCCGGGTCTTGACCGTGAGCGTCGAGCCTTCCAGGCTCATGATCGTGCCGCGCACCCGAACGTTTTCAGCCGCCTTCGAAGCTGAAATATCCGCCATGTCGAAAAATGCAGCAAGCGCGAGAGCCGCGCCGACAGCCGACGCCAACCTGAGATTCATCGCTTCAACTCCCCATGATGAGTTAGCAAAACCGCTCACGGCGACGCCTGGCCGAAACGAACGGGCCCGGCCCCGAATTGTGCTCCGGGAGCGATCGGGAACACTTGCAGCGTAGAGTCTATTCGGCGGTTTGCAACGGTTTCGTAACCGTTGTGACGGATTCGGCGCACCTCGAAGTCGCCCCGAAGCGCGCGCTTCTGGACCGTTTCTACGCCAATCTGAACGCCGGCTGACGGGCGCCATGAGCAAGACCCGGAAAGTTGCGGCGGTCCCGGTCGCCGATGTGGCGGGTTAGAGCTGGCTTGCCGGCACGGACGAAGAGCGAACGCTCGCGCCACTGCGCGGGTTGCGCGGCGATTGAAGATCGCGCCCTTTCACTCCGCCCTCAGCTCCCGGTTGGTCGGCCCGCTCGCGGAGACGACCTGAGCTTCGCGGCCGCGGATGATCGCCATCTTGGCGACCCCGGTCACGCCCGAGCCGGCGTCGAGATTGAGCCGGTAGCGCGCAATCTGCTCCTCGTGCGAGGACGCGCGCCCGGCGTCGTTGGGCGTATGCCCGTGAACGACGAACAGGCCGCCGAAGCCGTCCGGCCCCGGACGATGGTTGAGGAACGGCCAGCGCACCCAGGCCCAGTGGCGGTCTTCGTCGAGGCGTGCGAGCGGCATGTTCCAGGGCGCGGCAAGGAACGCCTCGAGGCCGAAGCGCGGGTTGACGCCGGCGTGGACAAACAGGAGGTCGCCCGAACGCCAGCTTGGGCGCAACGATTCGAGCCAAAGGCGCACGCGCTCCGGCAGCGAGCCGCGCGCCGCTGCGAGCAGTTCGTCGAGGTCCTCGGGGCGGCTCGTCGGCCTTGACAAACCCGGCCAGCGTCCGGTCGCCGCCATTGGCGATCCAAGTTTCGAGCGCCTCGACCGCATCGCGCCACGGCGTGCTCGAATCGAGCGCGAGCCGCATCATCGCCTCATGGTTGCCGATGAGCGCAACCTCCTCATCGGCGCCGATGCGCGCCTCGGCGCCGATCGCCAGGTCGATTGCGCCGAGACTGTCCGGCCCGCGATCGATCAGGTCGCCGAGAAAAACGATCGCGCGCTTCCCGCGGCGCCTCGGCTCGCGTGCGGCTTCATCGATGAGCGCGACTAGGAGGTCGGTGCGTCCGTGGATGTCGCCAACGGCGAAAATTTCCTTGTCCGGGCCCGCCGCGAACGGCAACGCAAATTCTAGACGCTCGACAGCAGCCGACATAAGGAACAGGGACCTTGCGCTAAAGGCGCGAGCCCGCGAGCATTGCATGCCGGCGCCGGCGCGCGCTAGGATCGCGTGCATGTTTCTCCAGTTCTTCGCCAATCTGCGTCAGGCGCACGTGCCGGCGACGCCGCGCGAGTATCTCGACCTGATGAGCGCGCTCGAGGGCGATTTGGCTCAGATGTCGGTCGATGAGTTCTATCGGCTCGCGCGTGCGCTCCTGGTCAAGGACGAGCGCAACCTCGACAAGTTCGACGTCGTATTCGCGGCGACCTTCAAGGGCGTGCTGACGCTCGCGGCCGCGGTCGAGGCCAGGGAGCTGCCAGAGGAATGGCTGCGCCGGATGGCCGAGAAATATCTGAGCCCAGAGGAGCGGGCCGAGATCGAGAAACTCGGTTTCGACAAGCTGATGGAGACGCTGCGCCAGCGCCTCGCCGAGCAGAAGGGGCGCCACCAGGGCGGCTCGAAATGGATCGGCACGGGCGGCACGTCGCCGTTCGGCGCCTATGGCGACCATCCCGAGGGCGTGCGCATCGGCCAGGACAAAGGCCGCCGGGGCAGCGCGGCCAAGGTCTGGGACCGGCGCGAGTTCAAGGACTTCGACGGCGACGCCGAGCTCGGGCCGCGCAACATCAAGCTCGCGCTGCGGCGCCTCAGGCGATTCGCCCGCGAGGGCGCGGCCGAGGAACTCGATCTCGACGGCACGATCCGCTCGAGCGCCGATAAGGGCTATATCGACGTCATGCTCAGGCCCGAGCGGCGCAACGCCGTCAAGGTGCTCCTGTTTCTCGACGTCGGCGGCTCGATGGATTGGCACGTGGAGGCGGCCGAGCAGCTGTTCTCCGCCGCCAAGAGCCAGTTCAAGCGGCTCGACCATTTCTACTTCCACAACTGCCTCTACGAGAGCGTGTGGAAAAACAACCGCCGCCGCCACGACGAGCGCGTGCCGACGCGCGACCTCATCAATTCCTACCGCCGCGACTATCGGGTCGTCTTCGTCGGCGACGCCTCGATGAGCCCGCATGAAATCATGGCCCCGGGCGGCTCGGTCGAGCATCTCAATCCGGAGCCGGGAAGGGTCTGGCTCGAGCGGGCGATCCTGGCCTGGCCGCGCACGGTGTGGATCAATCCGACGCCGCCGGGCCAGTGGAATCATTCGCTCTCGACGACGATGGTCGCGGAGATCTTCCGGCATCGCATGTTCCCGCTGACTCCCGACGGCGTCGAAGCGGCGATGCGGGCGCTGGCGGCCTGAGGCTCTGAGCCGCGCCTTTCGCCGTTCCCCCTTGCGCGCCGCGGTCTCGTCATTCCCTCACCACCAGCACCGAACATTGCGCGTGGCGGACGATCGTCTTGGCGTTCGAGCCGAGCAGATAATCGGACATGACGGGACGATGCGAGCCGACGACGATGAGGTCAGCGCCCCACTCAGACGCCTCCTGTAACAATTCATGATAAATCCCGCCCGCCCGCGTCGCGGCGCTCTTTCGCTCCGCCGGCAGATCGACGCCGGCGAGAATGGCGTCGAGTGACTCCTTGGCGCGCTTCTCCTGCTCCTCGTCGAAATCCACCGGCACATATTCCATGAAGGTGGCTGGAATGACCGGCTGGACATTGACCAGCCTGCAGGTCGCCCCCGCCCGCTTTCGCCAGCTCGAGCGCCTGCGGAAGTCCCTTTGGAGCCGACTCCGACTTGGCGAGGTCGACCGCGAGAACGATGCGCTTGTACATGACAGGCCTCCTTCGAAATCGGACGTCCCGCTCCAACGCCTGCCGACGAACGTGGGCTGATCTTTACCCTCTGGCAAGGCGGCTGAGGCAAAAAGCCTCAGGCCCGCCATGGGATCGCCCGCCTGTCGGCCGGGACAAGGGAACCCGCGACGATAGTCATTGTTCCTTAGCCGACGGGTCGCTATAAGGCCGCGAAATTCCATATGGAAACAGGAATCGCCAATGAACGATGTCGCCGTTGAAAGCTATAGGCCGTCGGACGACGAACCGTTCATGAATGAGCGACAACGCGAGTATTTCCGGCGCAAACTCATCGCCTGGCGCCAATCAATCCTGGCCGAGAGCCGGGACACGCTGGCCGCGCTACAGCAGGAAAGCGAGAATCATCCCGACTTCGCCGATCGCGCCTCATCGGAGACCGACCGGGCGATCGAGCTGCGCGCCCGTGACCGGCAGCGCAAGCTGATAGCCAAGATCGAGGCCGCGCTGGCGCGCATCGACGACGGCTCATACGGCTATTGCGTCGAGACCGGCGATCCCATCTCGTTGAGGCGCCTCGACGCGCGGCCGATCGCCACCCTCTCGGTCGAGGCGCAGGAACGCCACGAACGGCGCGAGAGAATTTATCGCGACGAGTGACGGCCCAATATCGAGGCGCGCCCTGTAGCCGCGACGCCGCTCCAGCCGACCATCAGCTCGGCCTTTCACGGCCGAGCAGGCGCGCCATTTCCGCTTCGAGGGAGTTGAGGTCGGCGAACGGATCGTCGACGTTGGCTGACGGCCGAACGCTTGAGGTGGCGTTCGCCTTGTCGGCGGGCGGGCGAGCTTCGGCGATTTTCCCCGTTCCTTCCGGCGCCTTCGCCGCGGGAGACGCCTGGGCGAGCCCTGCCCCAACCGCAGCGACGGAAAGCGCTGACGGCGCCGCGCGAGGCTCCGCTAACGCCGCAGCGACCGGTCCCGCCTTGTCCAAACGCGACGGCGCGGCCGGGGACGGGGTCGGCGACGCGCCTGAAATCGGCGTAGCTCTCGGGGGGACCTTTTCCGTGAGGCGGGTGACGGTGGCCCGATTGGCGGAGGCGCCCGCGGGGACGATCGGCGAGGGCATCGCTGGTCGGGTCGGCAAGGGACGCGACATCGAACTCTCTGGCGCCGGCGGCGCGCCCGGCGCCTGCTCCGCCGCTTGCGCGGGCGGCGAAGGCGACGGAGCAGGCGCCGGGCGCGCCGCCGGCTCCGGTTCGATCGGTTTGGCAGCGGGGGCCGGCGCGGTCGCCTTGACGATTGCGGTCGCCTGGCCGCCGGGGGCCGGCGATCTAGGGGCTGCGGGCGGCGGGGCTGTGGCTTTGGGGGCCGCGGGCGCGGCGGGTGCGGCCTTGGGCGCCGCAGGTGCGGTTGGAGCCGGGGCGGCGACTTTCGCCGGCGGCGCTTCGGCGACGACCGGCGCAGCGGCCACCGCCGTCTCGGTTCGACGCGCAGGCGTGCTCGGCGCGAGCAGCGGGGAAGCCGGGGCGCTCTCCCGCGCCGACGGCATCGCTCGGTTGATCTGCGATTCGACCAGAACGTCGTTCGGGCCGCCGATCATGACAAGATGCTCGACATTGTCGCGCCGAACGAGCACCAGTTGCCGCTGACCATCGAGGCTGAATGCATCGACGAGGCCAAGCCTGGGCTGGCGGGTCCGTCCGCCCGGCACGCGCAGTCGATGGGCAAACGCGAACCGATAAACAATCGCCAGGACGATAAGCGCGGCGATGCCGCACGCCAGCAGGAATCCGATCTGAACGACTCGATTATCCGCGAACGGAAGCTGATCCAACCACTGCATGCCCAATCCAAGACTCCCGCCCCCGAGCGGGCGACAAACTGCTCTTCAGCTTCGGCCTTCGAGCGGCGGCTTCGCCTCGCGCCCGAGAAGCAAGATCGGCGGCGACCCAATGACCGGCTTGGCGCGCAGCCCGCGTTCGCGCGTCCCGCACGCGCCGAATTCGGTCGGCGCTTGCATGACGTTAATAACAAAATGCGATCCCGTTGAAAACTGGGGCATTCACCCCACTTTCGCCCAGGTTCGCCGGTTCGCCGTCAAGACATCGCGCGCCGCCCATGGTAGCACACGGCCGACCGTGATCGACTCGGCGCGTTCGCGACGGCAATGTCCTTTCGGGGTTTGATCCTCAGATGAAATCGGCGCCGCCTCCTCCGGTGGACAGAATTGAGCGGACCGTCAATCCGCTGGCGCTCGCGATCCTGGTCGTATGCCTCGCCGGCGCTCTTCTGGCCCTATGGCTCGCGCCGAGCGCCATCGGCGCGTCTTTGATGACCTGGATGATCGTCATCCTCGCCATATGCGGGGCTTTCGGCCTGTTGCTGTTCGCCTTTGGCCTTTTGCAGTTCCCGACCCGAGCCGCGCGCCTCGACACCACCAAGGCGATCGCCGACTCCAGTCCGGACGGAATACTGGTCACCGACCGCGAATCGCGGATCGTCTACGCCAACGACGCCTATCGAGCGCTTTCGGGCGCGCGAGCCGCCGGCGATCTGCGTCCCGTCGAGCGCCTGTTCACCGGCTCGCCCGACGTCTCGGAGTTGGTCTATCGCCTGGCGCAGGCGGCCAAATCCGGAGCGCGGGCGAGCGAGGAGCTGCGCCTCTCGCCGCCGCCGAGCGGCGAGGGCGAGGTCGCCTGGTACCGCATTCGCGTTCGCCCGCTCGAGGGCGCGGCCAAGGACGGAATGATGGCCTGGGCGGTGTCGGACGAGACGCGCGACCACGACCGGCATGAGACCTTCTTCCAGGATCTTCAGCATGCAATCGATTATCTCGACCACGCGCCCGCCGGGTTCTTCTCCGCCGAGCCGGACGGCGCGATCACCCATATGAATGCGACCCTGGCTGGCTGGCTCGAATATGATCTCGCCCAGTTCAGCGTCGGCCGGCTCAAGATCGACGACATTATCGCCGGAGACGGCGGGGCGATGCTGGCGATGACGTCCGGCGGGCCGGGAGAGGTGACGACGCAGCAATTCGACGTCGACCTCAAGCCGCGCCAGGGCCGGGTCCTGCCGGTGCGCATCCTCCACAAGGTCGCATTTTCCAGCGACGGGACGCCCGGCCCGTCGCGCTCGCTGGTGATTAATCGCGCTCCCGGCGAGATCAAGGGCGAGGACCTGCGGGCTGCCGAGGTGCGCTTCGCGCGCATTTTCAATTCGACGCCGGTGGCGATCGCCGCGGTAGACGCGAGCGGCGCGGTGTTGCGTCCCAACGCCGCTTTTGCGCGGCTCGCCCAGGCCGCCCCGAAGACCGACGCCCCCAAGGGACGGCTGTCGATTTTCGGCCTGGTCGCCGAGCGCGATCGCCCCGCTCTGAGCGCGTCGATCGAGGCGGCTGCCCAGGGCAAGGGCGAGATCGCCCCGCTCGACGTGTCGCTCGAGGGAGCCGGGCCCGCGCGTTCGGCGCGGCTCTTCGTCTCAGCGGCCGATCCGAAGAGCGACGAGGGCGCGAGCGCGACCATCTTCGCGCTCGACACCACCGAGCAGAGCACGCTGCAGGAGAATCTGGTCCAGAGCCAGAAGATGCAGGCGATCGGCCAGCTCGCCGGCGGCGTCGCCCACGACTTCAACAACGTTCTGACCGCGATCATCGGCTATTCCGATCTTTTGCTCGCCAATCACCGCCCGACCGATCCGTCCTTTCAGGACATCATGCAGATTAGGCAGAACGCCAACCGGGCGGCGGGTTTGGTGCGTCAACTGCTCGCCTTTTCGCGCCGCCAGACGCTGCGTCCGCAGACGCTGCAGCTCAATGATGTGCTGTCGGAACTGCAGATGCTGCTCCGCCGGCTGGTCGGCGAAACGATCCAGCTCGATGTCGTCTACGGTCGCGACTTGTGGCAAGTGAAGGCTGACCTCAACCAGTTCGAGCAGGTGATCGTCAATCTCGTCGTCAACGCGCGCGACGCGATGACTGACGGCGGCAAGATCACGCTGCGCACGCGCAACGTTCCCGCGTCCGAATGCGGCGAACTGAAGGAGATGGCGATCGTCCCGGCCGACTACGTCCAGGTCGAGGTCGAGGACACCGGCCACGGCATTCCGTCCGAGGTCCGAGCCAAGATCTTTGAGCCGTTCTTCACCACCAAGGACGTCGGCAAGGGCACAGGACTCGGCTTGTCGATGGTCTATGGCATCATCAAGCAGACGGGCGGCTACGTGTTCTGCGACAGCGAACCGGGCAAAGGCGCGACGTTTCGCGTTCTTCTTCCGAGGCGCCAGGGTGACGAGGCCGACGAGCCGATTAAGAAAGAGGTCGCCAAACCGGCCGCGGACCTGACCGGACGGGGCGCGATCCTCCTGGTCGAGGACGAGGAAGCGGTGCGCGCTTTCGCTTCCCGAGCGCTCGCCTCGCGCGGCTATACGGTGCTCGAGGCGGAGACCGGTCTCGATGCGTTGCGCGTCGTTGAGAATGCGCGCGAGCCGATCGACCTCATCGTTTCGGACGTCATCATGCCGGAAATGGACGGGCCGACCATGCTGACCGAACTGCGCCAGCGCGGATTGACCGCCAAGGTGATCTTTGTCTCCGGCTATGCCGACGACGCGTTCGCGCGCAATTTGCCGGAAGGCCAGGAATTTGTCTTCCTGCCCAAGCCCTTCTCGCTCAAACAGCTGATCGAGACCGTCAAGGGCTTGATGAATTGACCGGCGCCGCCGCATTCTGACAGCCTGATCCAAAAAACTTGGCCAGGAGCCGAAGTCGATGCGTTTTCAAGGCACGGCCACCTATGTTGCGGGCGACGAATTGAAAACTGCGGTCAACGCCGCCATCGCGCTCGAGCGCCCACTCCTCGTCAAGGGCGAGCCCGGCACCGGCAAGACGCTGCTCGCGCAGGAGATCGCCGGCGCGCT
Source organism: uncultured Alphaproteobacteria bacterium (assembly GCA_963749715.1). GTDB lineage: Bacteria > Pseudomonadota > Alphaproteobacteria > Rhizobiales > Beijerinckiaceae > Roseiarcus. The sequence continues at coordinate 228,339 of CAVVNR010000008.1, read as the reverse complement.
CGGCGCCCCGTTCATCGCCTGGCACGTCAAGTCGACCACGCGCGCTCAGCAGGGCCTCTATGAATATGACGCCGTCTCGCGCCTGCGCGATTCGCAGCTTGGCGATCCGCGCGTCTCCGAGATCGCGAATTACATTCGCCGCGGCAAGCTATGGGAGGCGTTGGCCTCGCCCGAGCGCCCGGTGCTGCTTATCGACGAGATCGACAAGGCCGACATCGAATTCCCCAACGATCTCCTGCTCGAACTCGACCAGATGGAGTTTCACGTCTATGAGACTGGCGAGACGGTGAAGGCGCGCCTTAGGCCGATCGTCATCATCACCTCCAACAACGAGAAGGAGCTGCCCGACGCGTTCCTGCGCCGCTGTTTCTTTCATTACATCCGCTTTCCCGACGCCGAGATGATGCGCAGGATCGTCGAATTGCACTATCCGTCGATCAAGCCGCGGCTGGTCGAGGAGGCGATGCGGTCCTTCTTCGCGCTGCGCGAGATGCCAGGATTGAAGAAGAAGCCGACCACCTCGGAATTGCTCGACTGGCTCAAGCTCCTGCTCAACGAGGACATCTCGCCCGACGCCCTGCGCGAGCGCGACGCCAAGAAGCTGATTCCGCCCCTGCACGGCGCGTTGCTGAAGAACGAACAGGACGTGCATCTGTTCGAAAAGCTCGCGTTCCTCAGCCGGCGGGAGCGGTAGGGAGCGACGGCCTCCATTCTGTCTTCTTGACGCGATCACAGTTCCGCCAGCCCGTGGTGATAAGGCGCGGGCATGCGCGGTAATTCGGTTCTCATCTCTGGCGCCGGGGTCGCCGGACCGGCGCTCGCCTTCTGGCTGAACGCGGCCGGATTCAAAACGACGATTGTCGAACGGGCGCCGGACTTGCGCGACGGCGGTTACGTCATCGATTTCTGGGGCATCGGCTACGACATCGCCGAGCGGATGGGGCTCGCCGACGACCTCGGGCGCGTCGGCTACAGGATGCGGGAGTTGCGGATTGTCGACGCCAGGGGCGAACGCGTCGCAGGGTTCGGAACCCGCGTGTTCCATGAACTGACCGGCGGACGGTTCATAACCCTCGCGCGCGGCGATCTTTCCCGCCTGTTGTTCGAGGCGGTGAGCGGCGAGACGGAAGTCCTGTTCGACGAGGAGATCGTCGGCCTGGATGAGCGAACGGACTGCATCCGGGTGCGATTGAGCCGCTCTGGCCTGCGTTCATTCGACCTTATCGTCGGCGCCGACGGGTTGCACTCGAACGTCCGCAAGCTCGTCTTCGGACCGCAGCAACAGTTTGAAAAGGATCTCGGCTACGCCGTCGCGGCGTTCGAGGCCCAAGGCTATCGGCCGCGAGACGAAGACGCTTACGTCACCTATAGCGAGCCGGGCCGCATGGTCGGACGCGTCGCCCTGCGCGACGACCGGACGCTCATCCTGTTCGTCTTCGCCCGGAACCAGGAAGCCTCGCCGGCGACGCTCGACCCGGCGGCGCAGAGGGCGATCCTGCACCAGAGATTCAGCGCCGACGGTTGGGAATGCGGGCAAATTCTCGAGCGCCTCGATCGCACGCAGGACCTCTATTTCGATCGGGTCGCCCAGATCAAAATGCCTGCCTGGTCGCGCGGCCGCGTCGCGCTCATCGGCGATGCGGCCTTCTGCGTCTCGTTGATGGCTGGCCAAGGCTCGGCCCTTTCGATGGCCGCAGCCTACGTGCTTGCCGGGGAGCTCGCCAAAGCTGGCGGACGGCATGACGAGGCGTTCGCGAACTATGAGGCGCTCCTGCGCGCCTTCATCGCCACGAAGCAGAAGAGCGCCGAGCGGTTCTCCGCCGCCTTTGCCCCGAAGAGCCGGATTGGACTCATCTTCCGCAATCAAGTCATCAGGGCGTGCGCCATTCCGGGACTGGCGAGATTCGCTTTGAGCCGGGACATCAGGGACACGCTGCAGCTTCCCGAATACCGGTGGCCGGCGCTCGCCCGAGTTGCGGCATAATAGGGTGAGGCGATCAGCGGCGGGCGCGCCCAACGATTGCCCATCGTCAATTGTCCAGCGCCGATTTCCGCCGATCCGCTTGCGAATCCCCACGCCCTCAAGCAATCTTCGCTCATGCGCCGGTTGTTTCTCATTCGTCACGCGAAGGCTGAGCCATCCGTCGGGCGCGACGACTACGACCGCTCGCTGACCGATCGCGGCCGCGCCGACGCCCGCCGCATCGGCGCGGCGCTGGCCGCGCGCCGCATGCTTCCCGAGCTCCTGGTTCATTCCGGCGCGGCGCGGACCAAGGAGACAGCGGAGATTTTGGCCGCCGCGTGGCCGCGCCGGGTCGAGCTCATGGAGGAAGCCGGGCTTTACGACGCCAGTGAAACCATGCTGCTTGCGCGCACGCGCGCGCTCCCCGACGCGCGTAAGCGCGTCGGCCTCGTTGGTCACAATCCCGGGCTTGGCGAGCTGGCGACGGGGTTGACAGGCTCGGGCGCCGATCCGGACTTGCGCCGCCTCGCCGCCAAGTATCCGACTGGCGCCGTCGCGGCGCTCGATTTTTCCGTCCGCCGCTGGGAGGACGTCGAGCGCAATTCCGGGATCCTGGCGCTCTACCTGACGCCGGCGGAACTGGAAGCGGGCGCGGAGTAGGGCCAGGCCCGTCAGCTTGCGACGGGGGTCGAGCCGGCCAGCGCGGAGAGCCGATCTCGAGCGCGCGCATGATCTCGAAACCTGAGCCTGGAGCTTCGGGGTCCACTGTCCAAACCGGCCAGCGCCGCCTAAATAGGCTCCCCGGTTTGCGCGCGCGGAATTTCCTGTGTCAGGTTTCAGCGATTTCGTCTTCGAGGCGGGGCTCGTCGCTCGCTCGATCGGCGATTTTTTCTCCGGCGGCGCACTGCGCCTCGGCGTGACGGGCCTGTCGAGGTCCGGCAAAACGGTGTTCCTGACCGCGTTGATCAACAATCTGATCGCCGGCGCGCGCCTGCCCGTCCTGGCCGCCTCCGCCGAAGGCCGCATCATGCGGGCGCGGCTCGAGCCGCAGCCGGACGACGCGGTGCCGCGGTTCGCTTACGAGGAGCATCTGGCAAGTCTCTCGGGTCCCGATCGCCGCTGGCCGGAATCGACCCGCCGCATCGCCCAGCTCAGGCTCACGATCGAGTTCGAGAGCGCGGCCGGATGGGGCGCGCGGAGCTCGAGCCTCAAGCTCGATCTCGTTGACTATCCCGGCGAATGGCTGCTCGACCTGCCGCTCCTCGACAAGAGCTACGCTGAATGGTCACGCGAGACGCTGGCCGCGAGCGAAACCCCTGCCCGCGCGCCGCTGTCGGAAAAATGGCGCAAGGCGCTCGTCGGCCTCGACCCTCAGGGGCAAGCCAACGAGGACGCGGCGCGGCGGATCGCCGAATTGTTCACCGCCTATCTCAAACGGGCGCGCGACGACGTCTATGCGCTCTCGACCCTGCCGCCCGGCCGGTTCCTGATGCCGGGCGATCTCGAAGGCTCGCCGGCTTTGACCTTCGCTCCGATCGCGTTCGGCGCCGATGCGACGGTCGCGCCCGGCTCGCTCGCAGCGATGATGGCGCGCCGCTACGAAGCCTATAAGGCGCATGTGGTGCGGCCGTTCTTTCGCGATCATTTCGCCAGGCTCGACCGGCAAATCGTGCTGGTCGACGCGCTTTCCGCGCTCAATTCCGGCCCGGCCGCGCTCGCCGATCTCGAGAATGCGCTCTCCGATGTCATGCGCGCCTTCCGCGCCGGACGCGCTTCGCGGCTCTCCTCGATCTTCCGTCCCCGCATCGACCGCATCCTTTTTGCGGCGACCAAGGCCGACCATCTCCACCATACCAGCCACGACCGGCTGGAGGCGATTCTGCGCGCACTGACGGCGAAAGCAATTGCCCGCGCCGAAGGAGTTGGGGCGGAGATCGACGTCATCGCCCTTGCCGCCGTCCGCGCCACCCGCGAGGCTCAGATTAAGACCGGCGGCGAGACGCTCGACGCTATCATCGGCGTGCCGGAAAAGGACGAGACGATCGGCGGCCAGGTTTTTGACGGCGTCGCCGAAGCGGCCGTCTTTCCCGGCGAATTGCCGGCTGACCCGGAGGCGATTTTCAACGGCGACGGAATCGCCCTGCCCGAAGCCGACAACGACTGGCGGTTCGTCCGGTTCCGCCCGCCTTTGACCCGCCGCGGCGAGGCTGCGCCGCAGATCCGGCTCGACCGGGCGCTGCAATTCCTCGTCGGGGATCGTCTCGCATGAGCCAGCGCCCGCCCCGCCCCCGCGCCTTTCGCCTCGACGACCGGCGCATCGCGGTCGACGATCAGCCCGCCCCTTATGCGCCCGAGGCGGTCATTCGCTCGCAGCACGGCCCTATTCCCGCAGGCGCGGCCCCTGCGCCGATCGACGAGGCAGAACTCGAGATCGAGGCGGCGCAGAAGTCCGGCCTGATCGCCCGCTCGCGCTTTACCCTGGCGCGCCTCGCCTGGACCGGTCTTGGCGGCCTGGTCTCGCTGGCCCTAGGCTTGTGGGCGACGAACCTGATCGAAGGGCTGTTCGCCAGAGCGGAGTCGCTTGGCTTCATCGGGCTCATCTTCGGCCTCGTGTTCCTGGCCGGCCTCATCGGCGTCGCCGCACGCGAGATCATCGCGGTCGCACGCCAGACGCGGATCGCGGAAATGCATGTCGCCTTGGCCAAGGCGCACGCGGCCGACGATCGCGTCCAGGCGCGCCGGCTGGTCAGCCAGCTCGTCGCCCTCTATCGCGACCGCCCGGAAACGGCGCATGCGCGCGCCCAAGTCGAGGACGCGGCGCGCGCGATCATCGACGGACGCGACCTCATCGACGTCGCCGAGCGGGCGCTCTTGCGGCCGCTCGATGAGCAGGCGGAGAGCGAGATCGCCGCCGCCGCCAAGCGCGTGTCGCTCGTGACCGCGATCAGCCCGCGCGCGATCCTCGACGTCCTGTTCGTGGTCGCGCAGATCGTTCGGCTGGTCCGGCGGATCGCGGAAATCTACGGCGGCCGGCCTGGCCTCCTCGGCCTCGTCAAGCTCGCCCGCTCGATCGGCGCCCATATCGCCATCACTGGCGGGATGGCGGTCGGAGACAGCCTGATGCAGCAGCTGGTCGGCCACGGGATCGCTTCGCGCATCTCAGCCCGCATGGGCGAAGGCGTGCTCAATGGCCTGCTCACGGCGCGCGTCGGCCTGTCGGCGCTCGCCGTCTGCCGCCCCGCGCCATTCTCGGTCGACAAAGCCCCCGGCGTCTCCGAAGTCGCGCCTTTCCTGTTCAGCGCAAGGGCGAGTGACGCTGAGGCCAAATGGCTCCAAGCGAAACCAAGTCTGGCCAAGCTTGTCCAAGTAAAATCGCGTGGATTTGCTTGGTTTTATTCGTCCGATTTCCGGACTTTTCAAGGGGGTACGCCGACAAAGAAATAGAAATTCCCCCGCCCCTTCGCCTCGCCGGCGGGCGCCTCGTGGGCCTTGGATTCGATCCTGCGAGTTGACGCCCACGCCACTCGATCGGCCGAAACCGGTTCGGCCCGAGGCTCAGCTCGAACCAAGGCGTCTGTTGAAGACGGCTTCGTCATGGTTTTCTCATTTCGCCCTGCGTTACCGAAAAAGACTTTAGCCGGATCGGCGCGAGCCGTCAAGAACAAATGCCGAACATTCGCGAATTATCGTTTGAATTCAACTGCATATGGCATCCTTTCGGTCCGTGGCGCAAGCCCCATCTGGAGCATGGACGCCTCGCGGGGCGATCATCGACGGACGCGACCTCATCGACGTCGCCGAACGGGCGCTGCTCAGGCCGCTCGACGACAAGGCGCAAGGCGAAATCGCTGCCGCCGCCAAGCGCGTGTCGCTGGCGACCGCGATCAGCCCGCGCGCGGTGCTCGACGTCCTGGCCGCTCGGCCTCATCAAGCTCGCGCACTCGATCGGCGCCCATATCGCTATCACCGGCGGGATGGCGGTCGGCGACAGCCTGCTGCAGCAGCTGGTCGGCCACGGCATCGCCTCGCGGATCTCCGCCCGCACGGGCGAAGGCGTTCTCAACGGCCTGCTCAAGGCGAGGGTGGGCCTCTCCGCGCTTGCCGTCTGCCGGCCTATGCCTTTTTCGGTCGACAAAGCCCCCGGCGTTTCCGAGGTTGCGCCGTTCCTGTTCAACAAGGGGGAGTGACTCCATTCTCCCGTTGCGAGGGGTTACAGAGGCGTGCGGGCGACCCGTTCGGCCCGTGCTATAGGGTTATCCCTCAGGGAGAATCCGATGAACGCTGAGATTTCATCGCATCGAGAGGAACTGCGGGAGTTGTGCCGCCGGTTCCATGTGCGCCGCCTCGACCTTTTTGGCTCGGCTACGGGCGACGATTTCGACCCGGCGCGCAGCGATCTCGACTTCCTTGTCGAGTTCGATCTCAAAGCTCCGCAGGCTTTGTCGCTCCAAACTTTTTTCGACCTCAAAGAGTCGCTTGAGGCGCTGTTCGGCCGTAGCGTCGACCTCGTCGAGCCAGGCGCGATTCGCAATCCATATTTCAGATCGAGCGTCGAGCGGTCACGCGAGTCCGTCCTTGAGGCGTGACCCAAAAATCCTCCTGTGGGACGCGCGCGATACGGCAGCGACGAGAATTGTAGTTTCCCTTGATGTCGATAACGGATCGTGATACACAAATGACTCATGTAATAGTCGTGAAAAGGTACACTGGAGATCAAATCAAAGCTACAAAAGCATATCAGGTTGATGTCGATGACATGGCTGGCCGAGGTTACGTTCCAATCGCACACAGCTGGTCGCCTGGTGAATGGACAGGAGGAAATTTTCTCGATCGCTCTTCTTCTGTGTTTTATCTTGATCGGTTTCCTAGCTTTTCTCTATATGATTATTGTGACGCCGGATGGGACGCTGACTGTATCGTAGAATTACGAACCGCATAGCCCGGGCTCTGGGCCCAAGGCCGCCGCCACCGACGCCACGACTCGGATATGGCATATGGCACCCTAGCTTTGGAGATGACTCAAAATGGACTCGAAACGACCCCGACGGCCTTGAGCGTCTCCTTGAGCGTCTAGGTTCGCGGCTCAGCCAGCGCCCGCCGCCAGCTCAATCCACCAGCTCGAGCCCGCCCGCTCCCACGCTCGCAAGCACGCCGGTGTGGACGTCGAACCAATAGCCCTGGAGCGTAAGACGGCCGGCCGCCGACCGCATCGGCGATCCATGGGAAGGTCATGAGGTTGGCGAGCGAAAGGCGCACGACCTCGGCCTCGATCCGCTCGAGGCGCCCTTCCGGCTTGTCGCCCGCGGCGGCGACCGCGGGAGCGCCGATCTCGACCCAGGAGGCGATGAAATCCCGCGCCTGCGGCGGCGCCCCATAGGCCATCGCCTTCACGCCGCCGCACTGCCCGTGGCCCAGCACGACCAGCCGCGGAACCTTCAGCACCTTGACGCCGAATTCGAGCGCGGCGCTCGTGCCGTGATGGCCGGGGTCGGGGCTATAGCGCGGCACGAGCGCCGCGACGTTGCGCACGACGAACAATTCGCCCGGCACCGCCCCGAACATCATCTGCGGATCGACGCGCGAATCCGAGCAGGCGATGACCATCGCCTCCGGGCTCTGCCCCCAATGGGCGAGCGCCTCGTAGCGCGCCCGCTCAGCCGGCCAGACTTCGGCGCGAAAACGGCGATAGCCTTCGATGAGCGGATCCATGGGGCCTCGCGGCGCTAGGCAGAAATGCTGCACTGCGATAGGGCGCCGGCGCGAACGGCGCAAGGAGCAGGCTGCGCGGACAGCAACCGGGTCGCCTTAACGCCGCCGGAAGTTTTGGGTTGACGAGCGCAGCCGCGGACGGCAGAGAAGCGGCCGACCCTCTGCCCGCGGCGGGGCATGCGCGCGCTGGCCCGTGCGCCGCGCGTCGTTTTCGGCGATGAGAGAGCGGATTCGTTCTCGTTGCGCACATAACATCTGAATTTTTGACGTGATTCGCGGGCATGACGCAATGAAACACGCAATGCTTACGCTAGATTATTTCGCCCTGTCCAAAGAGGCGAAGGCGCTTAAACCATCGAGCGACGCCAAGGTTATCCGCATTGCGCTCCTGGCCGACTGCGCCACCCAGCACTTGGCGACGATCATGCGCGCCGTCGCAGCCCGAAATAACGTCCAAGCGGAAGTGTACGAGGGCAATTACGACGGCGTCGACCTTGAAATCCTCGATTCGAATTCCGCATTATACGCGTTCACCCCGCAATACGTCGTCATTCTTCTGTCGAGCGAAAAGCTGAAGGGGCGCCTTTACGCCAGCGGCGACCGGAAGGCGTTCGCCGACGAGACGGTCGGCAGACTTGAGAACCTGTGGAGCGCGTTCCGGGCCCATAGCCAGGCGACGATCATTCAAAGCACGTTCGTGCTGCCGAGCGAGCGCGCCTTCGGCAACTACGAACTCAAGGTCGCCGATTCCGTCGGCTCCATTTTCACCGAGATCAACTATCGGCTGGCGGTTAAGGCGCGCGCGACCAGGAACGTTCTCCTGAGCGACGTCGATTTCCTCGCCGCCTCGGTCGGCCGGGCGCAGTGGTTCGATCCGCGAATGTGGAACATGGCGAAGACGCCCTGCCGGCTGGAGCATCTTCCGCTGCTGGCGCAATCGCTGCTCGACACGGTGTTCGCCGCGTCCGGCCTTTTCACGAAGTGCGTCGTACTCGACCTCGACAACACGCTCTGGGGCGGGGTGATCGGCGACGACGGATTGCACGGTATCGCGCTCGGAGAATTCGACGAGGGCGAGGCGTTCGTCGCGTTCCAGAAGTTCATCGGCGAATTGAAACGGCGCGGAATCATTCTCGCCGTGGTCAGCAAGAACGAGCACGCCAACGCTGTCCTCCCGTTCCGGGAGCATCCTCACATGGCGCTCAAGGAAGAGGATATTTCCGTCTTCATCGCCAATTGGGACAACAAGGCCGACAATATTCGCCTGGTCCAGAAAACCCTGAACATCGGCTTTGATTCGCTGGTGTTCCTCGACGACAATCCGTTCGAGCGCAACATCGTGCGCGAGTTCCTGCCTGAGGTCGTGGTGCCGGAACTGCCCGAGGACCCGTCTCTCTATCTCCAGAACCTGGCGAGCCTCAACCTGTTCGAGACGGCTTCCTTCTCCGAAGCGGACCTGCAGCGGGCAGACCAGTACCGTGAGCAAGCCCAGCGGGAGCTGACCAAGACCCATTTCACCAACATCAATGACTATCTGGCCTCGCTCGCCATGGAAATCAGGCTCGAGCGCTTCAACGCCTTCAATCTACCGCGCATCGCCCAGCTCATCCAGCGCAGCAACCAGTTCAATCTGATGACGCGCCGTTACGGCGAGGCGGCGTGCGAGGCGATGACGAAGGACCCGTCTCTCGCGCCGCTGACGCTGAGGCTCGCCGACAAATTCGGCGACTACGGCCTGATTTCGGTCGTGATTCTCAAGCATGCGGGCGAGGACCTCGAAATCGACGAGTATCTGATGAGCTGTCGCGTCCTTCAGCGCGGGGTGGAAAGCTTCGCCATGAACAACATCTTTACCTACGCCGTGCGGCTTGGCGCGAGGCGCGTCGTCGGCCATTACATTCCCACGTCGAAAAACGACATGGTGAAAGGCTTCTTTGAGAGCTTCGGTTTCGAGAAGGTCGCGGACGGCGACGGCGCTCAGGAGTGGGCTCTTGCCGTCGACGCTTATCAGCCGCGCGAGGTGTTCATGACGCCCGTCGTCAACGAGCTTTGAGGACAGGGGGTCGAAATGGAGACCCATGAAATCGTCGCGCGATTGACGCCCATTTTTCGCGACGTCTTCGACGACGACGCGCTGGTGGTCAGCGAGGGTATGACCGCGGCGGACGTCCCGACGTGGAACTCGCTGTCGAACATCAATATGATCATCGCCGTGGAGAAAGCGTTCGGCGTCAAGTTCAGCATCAAGGACGTGCGCGCGCTCAAGAACGTCGGCGAGCTCCTGGCGTTGATCAAGAAGAAGGCAGGCTAAGTGAGTTTCACTTCGCCACTGTTTTTCATCGGCCTCGTTCCGGTCGTGGTGGCGTTTTATCTGCTCCCCGGACGATGGCGGGCGATCTATCTTCTGGCGCTCTCCTACGCCTTCTACGCCCTGTCGAGCCGAGTCTATCTGGCTTTGCTCATCATCGCATCGGCCGCCGTCTATGCGCTCGGCCTCATGATCGCGAGAAGCGGCAGCGAACGAATCAAAACCACGCTGATGGGCGTCGGCGTCGCGACGGTAGTCGCCGTGATCGCGGCCTTCAAGGCCGTAGGCGCCTGGCGCGGCCTCTTGTTGCCGCTAGGCGTCTCTTACTACTCGTTCAAACTGATCTCCTACCTCATCGACGTCTACTGGGACGACGGCGCGGTCGAACGCGATCCGGTGGTGTTCCTGTTGTTCCCGGCGTTCTTTCCGCAGATCGTGAGCGGTCCCATCCAGCGGCCGGAACCGTTTTTCGCCCAGATCCGCGACGTCATGGGAAGGTCGCTCGATCCCGACCAGATTGAAACGGCCTTTCGTTACATCCTCGGCGGTTTGATGATGAAGACGCTGGTCGGCGACCGCCTCGCGGCCTTCATCGATGTGGTCGACAAGTCTCACGCGGATTATCGTTATTCAGTGATGCTGACGACCGTCGCCTGCTACACCATCCAGCTCTATGCCGACTTCGCCGGATATACCAACATCGCGCTTGGCGTCGGCAAGCTGTTTGGCGTCGAAGGTCCGCCCAACTTCAATGCGCCCTTCGCGGCCGTCAACATCCAGGAGATGTGGCGGCGCTGGCACATGAGCCTGACCAGTTGGCTCACCGACTACCTGTTCACTCCGATGTCGATGGCGCTGCGCGACTATGGCCGGCCCGGACTGATCGCCGCGGTCTGCATCAACATGATCATCATCGGCGTCTGGCATGGGTTCACGCTCAACTATTTCGTGTTCGGCGTGCTTCACGCGGTCTTTCTCACTGTCACCGTGCTGATTCTCGGCGCCCGCGCCCGCCGCAAGCGCGCCGCCGGCAAGACAAAGGCGGCGGATGGCGACGCCTTGCGCCCGCCGCGTGCGGTCGTGGGCTTCCTCGGCGCGGTTTTGACCTTCGCGCTGATGAGCTTCTCGCAGATCTTTTTCCATTCCTCGACCTGGGGCGAGTCGACGGCCATCCTGCGGCAGGTTCTCGGCGCTGCGCCAAGCGGGCCCACCGGCTGGTCCGACATGCCGCCGAACCTCATCGTTCCCACATTCATTTGCATGGCCATCGCCCTTTTCATCGGCGCGGGGGCGCCCGGCGCGCGGGGGCTCGTGCAGTCGATCGGCAGGGTCGCGCCGCAGTGGCTGCAGTACGGCATTGGCCTGTTCCTGCTCACTGTCCTCTCAACCGAGGCGGGCGGACAATTCATCTATGGGCAGTTTTAGCCGGCGGAGCCGCGGCGGGAGCGCGGCTGTCCTGAACCGCCGCGCGCCGCTTGCGCCGGCGCCCCGCATCGCACTTAGACGCCAGAGGAACCCATGGCCGGACTGAGACTTCTTGGCGTTCTCTGCGCGGCGGTCGCCGTCGCGCTCGTTCTCGACGCCGCCGTCTGCCTGCTGCCGGAGAACGCGTATCAGCGCTGGCAATACCCGCGCGATTATCTTAACGGCCGGGCGCGATGGATCTATGAGCGGATTCACTTCGATCCGACGCCGATCGACGTCGTCATTCTCGGTCCTTCCCGCGCCCAGCTCGGCTTCGGCGCCGCCGCTGTCGAGGAGCGGCTCGCCCAGCACGGCAAGCACGTCAACGTCGTCAACTTCGCGGTTGAAGGCTCGGGACGCAACATGCAGTCGATGATCGTGGACGAGCTGTTCAAGACCAAATCCCCCAAGGTGATCGTTTTGCAGGTCGACGACCAGCCCTATCTGGTGGGGCACTACGCATTCAGATTTATCGCGCCGGAGAAGGCGATCGCGTTCCCTCCGACGCCGTTCCTTCACGACTATATCTACAACCTCGCTTACTTGCCCGTCCGTCAGGCAACGCTGTTTGGCGCGAACTTATTCCCAAATCTGTTTGGCTTCACAAAGCAGTTCGATCCCGACGCCTACGCGCGGACGCGCACCGATTACACAACCAGCTTCGCCAACGAGGTAACCGGAAAAATAGTCGATATGGACCACCCGGTTCCGCGCGCGACGCTGCTCGCCCAAGGCGTCGGATCGGTTCCGGACACCTTGGTCGCCCGCGCGTTCGACCGGATCAACGGCGGCGAAGATCATCTCTACATCCGTGAAATCGCGCGTACGGCCAAAGCTCACGGGACGCAGTTGATCTTCGTCTTCCTGCCGATCTTCGAGGGTCCCCTGACGATCAGCGACCTCGAGTTTCTGCAGCAACACGGTCCGGTTTTGAGCTTCGGCGACCTGGCGCAGCACGACCAGCTTTACGAGAATTGGTCGCATTTGAATCATGCCGGCGCAATGATCGCGAGCACCCGGCTCGCAGACGCGATCGACGGTCTCGTCCTCTGAAGTATGCGGCGCCTCGAGGATGGGAGCGCGTGTAGCGCTGTTCGTCCACCCTCAGCGGCCGCGACGCCGCGGTTCGACTGACCGGCCGTAGGCTACAGGTCTGCCCCGAGATCGCGCCACGATCAGCGCTTAACCGGCCGATATATTCACCCCGGAGTTTCGCCGCAGACGCGATTGTTACATTTCATCAGACGCGCAGCTTTCGCAAACGTCACGACGACTGCGCTCCAGTCTTATCCCGTGAACCCCCTGTCATTAAGTAATTCCCAATCAACTTATGCAGTCCACGACGAATCCCCCTGCGAGTTATCTAACTGGTTAGGGGGTAACAAATCTGTCATTGAAAGCTTAGACCAAGCATGATAGAGACAAGTTCATCCATTTTACATGAGCCGAACGGGCCAGGGGATGGGGGGGATTTAATGAAGACGCTAACCTGCGCCGTAATTCTGCTTTTCTGCGACGTTTTTCCTGCCGATGCACAGAGGGTCTATAGCGGTTGCTTGACCCCGCCGTCCACGTTCGGGAATGTCTGGTACGTCGACCCTATCCACGGCTGGACGGCGGCCGCGGGCGGCGATGGCTCAAAGGCGAGCCCGTGGAACTCGCTGGAGGCGGTCTTCCAAGCGACGACGGGGTACAATTACCCGCTCTTGACGACCGCGCCCTACCGCAACGCGTACGGATACGTGCCCGGCCCCAACGCCGGACCGATCGAGCCCGGCGACGAAGTCCTGCTGATGAGCGGAAACTACGGGGCGGTCTCGGTCGGCCAATACAAGGCTCCCGTCAACAATCCCTCGTTCGTGACCATCGCCGCGGCGCCGGGTCAGACGCCGGTCTTCACCTCGCTGACTGTATCGGGTTCGTCCGGCTTTGTGTTCTCGGGGATCAAGGTGCAGTCGCTGCAGACCGTCCAATACCAGGCGCCTATCGTCAACGTCGGCGATCAGGGCGCATCGTATCCGACCTCCAACATTGTCCTCACCAACATGAACGTATCGGCGGCAGACCCCTCGGTCTATGCCACCTGGACACAGGCGCAGTGGACCGCCAATACCCGCGTGGGCATCAGTGCGATCGGGTCAAACAACGGCGCCAACACCACCTGCGTTTCGATCACCAATTCGCACATCACCGCCAACCACTTCGGCGCCGAGATGATGGCGAACAACTCGCTGCTCAGCGGCAACGAGATCGACCACTTCGGGGATGACGCAGTCAACTACGCGGCCAGCAACATCGCCATGACGAGGAATTACGTTCACGACGCTCTGAATTTCAACATCGGCGCCCATATGGACGCTTTCCAGGGATATGCGGGGTCGGCGGTTGCGCCGGCGACATACTATCAGTTCAACAATGTGCTGATCGCTGGCAACACGATCATTGACCGGGTCGATCCAAACCTGCGGTTCCCGATCTGGCTGGATGGGATCGACGACTACAGCGCTGGGATTGCGGCCTATAACAACGTTTTTGTGGTAAATAATGTAATTGTAACGTCATCGGGAAATGGTATCGTATTTGGTAATCTAACAAACAGTATTATAGCCAATAATACATTGATTCCAGATGGTATCGAAACAGGCTTCCCGTTTATTACCATCCAGCCTACTACTGCCGGATTTACGGACGCTTACTTAAGGGTGTTCAACAATCTTACTTCCGGACTGAACATGCAATCCCAGGATCCGACGATCACCGCGGACCATAACGTCGTGATGACCGGCGCGGGCGGCCCGCTCATCTTCTGGTACATCAAAGGCGTTGGGACATATATCGGCAAACCCGGCACGTACGGGAACGCCAACCTGATCGACGGATGCGGAACGGCCTGCGAGTTCGGGGCCGGCTACAGCCCATCGACGTTTACCTACAATCTGATGCTCCAGGCGAACGCGCCGGCCATAGGAGCAGGCTCGGCGACGGGCGCGCCGTCCCTCGATATCCTCGGGGACGAGCGAACCACTACTCAAGAAGATGCCGGGGCCTATTCCTACCCGCAGTGAGGCGACACACTTCGATCGATATGGCGCCAAGATCGCGACGCTTGGGCTTCTGGCCTCCCGGTGAGCAGCTACCAAATCTAATTGCGCAACGCCCTTGCGTCGCTGCTCTCTTTCGCGTAAGACCCCGCGCCTTGAGAACCGCCCGGCCGTAAGGGCTGCCGTGGCGGTTTTTTCCGCTCGCGCGAACGGGGCCTTGGCCCCGCCGAATGCCAAGAGGGCGTCAAGCCTTTAGGAGAGCCAAATGCCCAAGTTGAAGACCAAATCGGGCGCAAAGAAGCGCTTCAAGGTCACCGGGACCGGCAAGGTCGTCTACGTCCAGCGCGGCAAGCGCCATGGCATGATCAAACGCACGCCCAAGCAGATCCGCGATCTGCGCGGGACGTCGGTCCTGTTCAAGACCGACGGCGACAAGGTCAAGAAGTACTATCTGCCGAACGGCTGAACTCTTTCCCGGAGAATGGAACCATGTCGCGCGTCAAAAGGGGCGTAACGTCCCACGCCAAGCATAAGAAGGTGCTGAAGGCCGCCAAGGGCTTCTTCGGCCGGCGCAAGAACACAATCCGCGCCGCCAAGGCCGCGGTCGACAAGTCGATGCAATACGCCTACCGCGACCGCAAGAACCGTAAGCGCGAGTTCCGCGCCCTGTGGATTTAACGCATCAACGCCGCGGTCCGCGAGCATGGGCTGACCTATAGCCGATTTATCTCCGCCCTCGCCGAAGCGGGGATTGAAGTCGACCGAAAGGTGCTGTCGGAGCTTGCCATTTCGGAGCCCGCGGCGTTTGCCACGATCGTCGAACAGGCGAAGAGCTCGGCGCCCAAAGCGGCCTAAGCTCCCCAGCCGTACCCTGACGGGCTTTGCGGCAGAGTTTCGGGGCGATTGCTTCGCCCGCTCCGTTTTTGGAACGCTCATCTGGCGCCCCGGCCCGTCGAAAGACGGGCGCCCTGCAGCCGCCCTTTGGCGCCGCTTTCACCCGCAACCGCGGGAGAAAGGATTTGGCGGCGCCTGCGAAAGAGTAGGCCCGCCATGTCCGACCTTGCCGCCCTCGAACGGGAGACGCTCGACGCCATCGACACGGCGATCGACGAAAGCGCGCTCGAAGCCGCGCGCGTCGCGGCGTTCGGCAAGAAGGGATCGATTTCGGCGCTCCTTGCCACGCTCGGCAAGCTCAACCCCGACGAACGCAAGGCGCATGGCGCCGCCATCAACGCGCTCAAGGACAAGGTCGCCCGAGCGCTCTCCGCGCGGCGTGCGGCGCTGAAGAACACGGCCCGCGAGGCCCAGCTTAAGCGCGAGGCGGTCGACGTCACGCTACCGGTCCCCCTGCCGGGGGTCGAGACTGGGCGCGTCCATCCGATCAGCCAGGTCATGGACCAGGTCGTCGCCATTTTCGCCGACATGGGCTTTTCGGTCGCCGAAGGGCCCGACATCGAGAGTGACGACTACAATTTCACCAAGCTCAACTTCCCGCCCGGCCATCCGGCGCGCGAGATGCACGACACGTTCTTTCTCGCCCCCGACGGGCATGGCGAGCGCAAGCTTCTGCGCACCCACACGAGCCCGGTGCAGGTGCGAACGATGCTCGCGCAAAGGCCGCCGATTCGCGTCATCTGCCCCGGCCGGACCTACCGGCGTGACGCCGACCAGACACATACGCCGATGTTCCATCAAGTCGAGGGGCTGGTGGTCGACGGTCGCGCGACGCTCGCCAACCTGAAGTGGGTATTGGAGGAATTCTGCAAGGCGTTCTTCGAGGCGCCCAACATCGGTATGCGCTTCAGGCCGAGCTATTTCCCCTTCACCTCGCCTTCGCTCGAGGTCGACATCCAATGCCGCCGCTCGGCCGGGGAGATCCGCTTCGGCGAGGGGGAGGACTGGCTCGAAGTCCTGGGCTGCGGAATGGTCCATCCCAATGTGCTTTCAAATTGCGGCATCGACCCGGAGGCCTATCAGGGCTTCGCCTGGGGCATGGGGATCGACCGGGTGGCGATGCTGAAGTATGGCCTCCCGGACCTGCGCGACTTCTTCGATGCGGACCTGCGCTGGATCAACCACTACGGCTTCAAGCCGCTCGACATCCCGACGCTCGCCGGGGGATTGAGCGGGTGAGCGAATGCCGACGCTTTTGCGATGGAATGGATATCGCTTCTTCTTCTATTCTGCCGACGGCGATGAGCAACCGCACGTCCATGTCGTCAAAGGAGATTGCGAAGCCAAGATTTGGCTAAGCGACGGCGCGGTCGCTCCAAACCTTGGCTTCGCCGCCCGCGATCTTCGCGAAAATGTTCGCAAGACCGGTGAACAAAGCGTCGGCTTCCTGGAGGCTTGGAATGACCACTTTGCAGATCGAGGTTGAGGCCGCTCGGCCCATAGCTGCCGAATGCGACGACAACCACTTGATCGTGACATTGGCCGACGGCCGCGTTCTCCGGGCGCCGCTCTGGTGGTACCCCCGCCTCCAGGCCGCGCCGCAGGATCGCCGCGCAGTGATGGAATTGTCGCCGCTTGGAGTGCATTGGCCTGAGATCGACGAAGATATCAGCGTCGCGAGCATCCTCCGTGGCGCCAAGGCGCCCGGCGCGAAGGAGCCTGTTTCTCAAACTCACTGACCAAAACCGCGAATGCGAACCTGACGCCGCCGATGAAATTCACCCTCTCCTGGCTTCTCGACCACCTCGACACGTCGGCTCCGCTCGCCGAGATCGTCGACTTGCTGACCCGCGTCGGGCTCGAGGTTGAGAGCGTCGAGGATCCGAGCCGCAAATACGACGGCTTCGTGGTCGCTTCGGTCATTGAGGCCAAACCCCATCCCAACGCCGACCGACTCAAGGTCTGCATCGTCGAGGCAGGTGGCGGCCCAGTGCAGGTCGTATGCGGCGCGCCGAACGCGCGGACGGGCATGAAGGGCGTGTTCTCGCCGGTCGGAACCTATATTCCCGGCAAGAAGCTAACGCTCGCCAACGGCGTCATCCGCGGCGTCGAGTCCAACGGCATGCTGTGCTCGGCGGCGGAGCTCGAGCTTAGCGACGATCACGAGGGGATCATCGAGCTGCCCGACGACGCGCCCGTCGGCGTCGCCTATGCGCGCTTCGCGGGCCTCGACGATCCGGTCATCGACGTCGCGGTGACGCCGAACCGCCCCGATGCGACCGGCGTCGCGGGCATCGCGCGCGATCTCGCCGCGGCGGGGCTGGGAACCCTGAAGACGCGGGCGCCTAAGTCCCTCCCCGGCGCGTTCGACTGTCCAACCCGCGTCCGACTCGATTTCACCCCGGCCAATAGACATCTCTGCCCGGCCTTCGCGTTGCGGCTAGTGCGCGGCGTGACCAATGGGCCCTCGCCGGAATGGATGCAGAAGCGACTGAGGGCGATCGGCTTGAGGCCGATCAGCGCGCTTGTCGACATCACCAATTACATCACCTTCGACCGCGGGCGCCCGCTGCACGTGTTCGACTTCGCCAAGGTCATGGGCGACCTCAGCGTGCGCCGCGCGCGAAGCGGCGAGAGCGTGCTCGCGCTCGACGGCAAGGCTTATGCGCTCGACGAGAGCATGGTCGTCATCGCCGACGCCGACGGCGTCGAATCGATCGCCGGCATCATGGGCGGCGAGCATTCCGGCTGCGACGAGACGACGCGCGACGTCCTGATCGAGAGCGCGCTGTGGGACCCGACGAATATCGCTCACACCGGCCGCAAGCTCGGAATTATGACCGACGCGCGCTATCGATTCGAACGCGGCGTCGACCCTGATTTCTGCGTGCCCGGCTGCGATCTGGCGACCGGGCTCGTCCTTTCGATCTGCGGGGGCGAGCCGTCGCGCATGGTGCTGGCGGGCGATCCCGCGCCGTCGCCGCGGTCGATTCGCTTCCCCTACAGCGAAGTCAAGCGCCTGCTTGGCGTCGACATCCCGCGCCAGGAAGGCGAGGCGATCCTGACCCGTCTCGGCTTCGGCGTCGGCGACGGAACGGTTATCGTCCCGTCATGGCGGCCGGACGTTCAGGTGAAGGCCGACGTGGTCGAGCAGATCCTGCGCATCGCCGGTATTGACCGCGCGCCGACCGCGCCCCTGCCCCGGCTTGACGACGGCGTGGCGAAGCCGGTGCTGACGCTGCTGCAGAAGCGCACGCGGCTCGCCAGACGCACCCTGGCCGCGCTTTCGCTGCGCGAAGCGGTGACCTGGTCGTTTTTGTCCAGGACGGCGGCGGAGCTGTTCGGCGGCGGCTCGCCGGCGCTCGCCCTCGCCAATCCAATCGCAGCCGACCTTTCCGACATGCGCCCGAGCCTCGTTCCTGGCCTCGTCGCCGCCGCTGAGCGCAACGCGCGCCGCGCCGTGAGCGACGTTGCGTTGTTCGAGGTCGGGCAAATTTTTCTCGGACCGGGCGAAGGCGATCAGCGCATTGCCGCCGCAGCCGTCCGGCGAGGCAGGGCCAAAGCCGACGGGGAAGGCCGGCATTGGAGCGGCGGCGGCCTAGCGGGCGTCTTCGACGCCAAACGCGATGCGATGGCGCTTCTCTCCGCGCTCGGCGCGAACCCGAACGCGATCCAGGCTGTCCCCGGCGGCCCGCCGTTCATGCATCCTGGCCGCTCGGCAGCCCTGCAATTCGGGCCGAAGACCGTCGTGGGCTGGTTTGGACAGTTGCATCCAAACGCCTTGGAAGCGCTCGACGCGGAAGGGCCGATCTTCGCCTTCGAGATCATTCTCGACGCTGTTCCCGCGCCGAAGGCCAAGTCGACCAAGACCAAAGCGAAGCTCGACCGCTCAGATTTCATGCCGGTCGAGCGGGATCTGGCGTTCGTGGTCGACGCTGGCATGCTCGCCGGCGAGATCGTGAAAGCGGCCGAGAGCGCTGAACGCGCGCTCGTCGCCAAGGTCGGCGTTTTCGACGTCTACCAGGGGGAAGGCCTGCCGGAAGGCTCGAAATCGATCGCCATCCATGTGGTCCTGCAACCGCGCGAGCGCACCCTCACCGACGCCGAGATCGAGGCTGCGATATCCCGGATCGTCGCCGAGGTGTCGAAGAGGACCGGCGGCGCGCTGCGGAGCTGAAGCGATGGGCGCGCGCGCTGCAGCGATTGTGCTTTGCCTCGCCGCTCTGGCGCCGGCGGAGCGCGCGCGGGCCCAAGACGTTCCGGCTTGTGCGCAGTTCCAGGAGCCGATGGCCTACAACGCCTGCCTTGCCCAGCATGGGCCCAAGGCGAAAGATGTCGGCGCGCATTCCGGCGAGACCCGGGCTTACAATGGCGACGTCCAGGCGCCAGCGGCGGGCTTCCGCCGCTCACCGCGCGCTCAGCGCTTCCATGGCCGCGTGCACATGGAGTTTCGGGTCAGGTAAGCGGCTTGAGGTTTGTGAGCGCGGCGCCCAGGCGTGCGGACCGCAGGCGCCGCGCTCTATGCCCCGCGCGGTGGGAGATCTGCGCGAGGGCCCGCGTTTCGCGTCCGGCCCCAGGACGCGGCGACGCGGAATCCCGTTTTCGAGCCTGACCGACTCGCTAGCCTCTCGGCGGCAGCCCGTTCCCGCTTCAGCCTTTCTGAGGGACCGCCGCCGACGAACACAACATAAAAACTATACTTGGGCGCAGCTTTCGGCTGTGACCTGCGTCACACTGCCAGCGAGGATCAGCGGACGGCGCCTCGGATTTCTGGAAGTGCCGCAAATCGGCGGGAGACGTCTCCCCAATTATGTCACCATAGTCGCGGGGCGGCCGCCTCAAACCGCTTGACGTTGCGGCCAAGCTCCGCCACGGTCGCTCACAATCATCGGCGGGCGCGATGATGATTTTGAATTCCCTCGCGGCACATCCGTGTTTTAAAACGCTGGATCCCGAACCTTGCCGGATCCTCGATCGTCACTGCGTGTGGGTGAAGACGCCGGCGGGCGCCTGGGTGGTGGGTCAGTCCGAGAACGACCGGGACGTCTATTTCATCATGACCGGACGCCTGAGAGCGGTGCTCCACGGCGTTCGCCAGAACCTCACTTTCAGAGATATGGAGGCGGGGTCGATCTTCGGCGAGATGAGCGCCTTCGATGGCGCGCCGCGCTCGGTCAGCGTGTTCGCTGTCAACGATTCGCTGGTGGCGAGGATGCCCTGCACGGTATTCATCGAAACGCTCTTCTCCCACCGCCCATTGGGCGAAGCGGTCGTCGCAACGCTGATCGCGCGCGTTCGCGAGCTGTCGCGCCGGATCGGAGAGCTCGGCGCGCTCGACGTTCGCAGCCGCGTCCATGCCGAACTCCTGCGCCTGGCGCGCCCCGATCGCGAGAACCCGAAGCGGGCGATCATCCTCGCGCCGCCGAATCAGTCGGAGCTCGCGTCGCGCATCAATACGCGGCGGGAAACCGTGTCGCGGGAGATCAACGCCATGGAGCGCGAAGGCCTCATTCAGCGCCGGCGGGGCGCGATCGTGATCACCGACGCGCTGGGACTCAGCGCCAGGCTCGAATCGACGGCAGTCAACGCCTAGCCTGGCGGCGCCGGAGAGCAACGAAAACCGCTGACCTTTTCGTCGCCGCTTGGCCCCGCTTCGCTCGCTTTCCCGAACAAAACTCGTGAAGGAGGTTGTGCGCGACGAGGCTTAGGGACGCCGGCGCCGAGTCCAGGACCGCTCGGACCGTTACCGACAGCCAGACTTGCGCGGATTCGATTAGGACTAGCGATTTGCGCAAATCTGCTGGGGATCGGAACAACGCTAATGTTTTGTGCGAGATGCGTACGCCGTTACGGATCGGGCAAAAAGGGGTGCGCGACCTGCGGCGGCGCGCTTCAAAGCAAGGCGCCGCGGCACAGTCCGGCGGTCCAATTCTGAGGTACGCCGGCCAGAGCGCCGGCCAATGACCGGGCTTTTCTGCGATCTCGTCGAACTCGGTCGGCCTGTCGCAGGAACTCGACCCCGAGGAGATGATGCAGGTTGAGCTCCGCGCGGGCTTCGCGTCCCAACGCGCCTGCCGGCAATTCGCGATCCATTCCACTCACGTGCTTGGCGATTTCGGTGAGTCCCAAGCCCCATTGCGGCAATTGACCGAATTCTTCCGGCCCCAACAGTCTCGACGTCAATCCGGCGGCGTGGAGCGCCGGCCAGAACCTGTTCTGCGGATGGGCGTAATAGGCGCCGCGCGCCGCCGAAATCGTTCCCGCCGCCGTCCCGCAGAAGACGAACTTGAGGCCCGGCCGCAAGAGATCCGGCAGCACCGGGGCCCGCCCGCTCGCGCCATAGCCCATCAGACCGTCTGGTTGTAGGCCCCGACCTCGGGGTTCTCGCGCAGGATGCGGTCGACCGCGTCGAACATCCCCCGCATGCCCGCTTCCGACGTCGGGCTCTCGACGACCACGACCAGCTCCGGCTTGTTCGACGAAGCGCGCACGAGCCCCCAGGCGCCATCCTCGACACTGACCCTGACCCCGTTGACGGTAAGGAGGTTGCGAATTGGCTGTCCGGCGAGCGTCTCGCCTCGCGCCTGCATCGCCCTGCACCGCGCGACGACCCTGTCCACGACCGCGTATTTGACCTCGTCGGCGCAGTGCGGCGACATCGTCGGCGAAGCCCAGGTCTTAGGCAGATCGCGATACAGATCGGCCATCGACTTGCCGGGGTTGCGGTCCAGCATGTCAAGGACGGCGATTGCGGTGACGAAGCCGTCGTCGTAGCCGCGTCCGATCGGCGAAGTGAAGAAGAAATGGCCCGATTTTTCGAATCCGGCGAGCGCGTTCAGGTCCCGAACCCGACGCTTGATGTGCGAATGGCCAGTCTTCCAGAAGTCGACGGTGACGCCATTGGCGCGCAAGACCGGATCGCTGGCGAAGAGCCCGGTCGACTTGACGTCGACGACGAAGGTCGCGCCCGGTCGCTCGTTTGACAGGTCGCGCGCCAGCATGACGCCGATTTTGTCGGCGAAGATCTTCTCGCCCTCGTTGTCGACGACGCCGCATCGGTCGCCGTCGCCGTCGAAGCCGAGCCCGACGTCAGCGCCGGTCTGCGTCACCGCCGCCGCCATCGTGCGCAGCATCTGCATATCCTCGGGGTTCGGATTGTAATGGGGGAAGGTGAAGTCGAGATCGCAATCCAGCGGAACGACCTCGACGCCGAGCGCGCCCAAGAGCTTGGACGCGAAGGCGCCGGCGGTGCCATTGCCGCAGGCGGCGACGACCTTGAGTTTGCGGCTTAATCTCGGGCGCGTGGTCAGATCGGCGATGTAGCGGGCGGGAAAATCGGCGACGAATTCATAGCCGCCGCCGGCCCGATAGCCGTAGTCGCCGGCCATCACGATGTCGCGTAGCCGCGTCATCTCCTCGGGTCCGAACGTCACTGGCCTCGACGCGCCCATCTTGACGCCGGTCCAGCCGTTGTCGTTGTGCGAGGCGGTCACCATCGCGACCGCCGGCGTATCGAGCGCGAACTGCGCGAAATAGGCCATCGGCGTGATCGCCAAGCCGATGTCCCGCACGTACGCGCCGCCGGCCAAGAGCCCGGCGGTCAGCGCAAACTTGATCGAGGCCGAATAACTGCGGAAGTCGTGGCCGACGACGATCTCAGGCTTGACCTTAAGCTCGTTCAAAAGGCGCGCGAGGCCGAGCCCAAGCGCCTCGACGCCCATCAGGTTGATTTCCTGCTCGAAGAGCCAGCGCGCGTCATATTCGCGAAACCCGGTTGGCTTGACCATCGGCAGCGATTCGTAGCCGTAGGTGTTGGGCGAGAGCTGCGGCGACGGCTTGGGGAACAAGGACGGCCTCGCAAGGGGAAGCGGAACCGGAGACGCCGCGGCGACGGACGCACGCCGCAACGTCATTCCTGATCTCGCCTTAGACGACGAGGCCGCGACGCACAACCGGGAGCGCCCCTCGCCGTCGTTCTCCAAGTCGTGCTCGTCGGCTATCCGTGCAATAGTGGGCGCACAGCAATAGGCGTTCTACCGTTTTTTCGTCGAGAGCGTCCGTGATCACGTTGCCTCACCTCGCTGCGGAAGCGCTAGGCTCGTTCCTTGCCGCCGACATGAAGAATTGGTTCGGTCGTTCGCATGCGCGCTTGGCCGAGCTCATCCCGTTCGCGGCGCGGCTCACGCTGGAGTGCATCGGCAATAGCGACGCCCTCTACCACGACGTCGAGCATACGATGCTGATCACGTTGGCCGGTCACGACATCTTCAAAGGGCGCGCGTTGCTGACGGCTGCGACGCCGGCGGAGTATTCGAACTTCATCGTCGCTTGCCTCGCGCACGACATCGGATACGTTCGGGGGGTGATCAAAGGGGATGGGAAGGACGGCTTGGTCGTCGACGCCAGCGGCCGAAAGGTTTCATTGCCGCGCGGCTCCTCTGACGCCGCGCTCGCGCCATATCACGTTGAACGGTCCAAACTGTTCGTGCTGGATCGGCTTGCAGACATCGAGGATCTGGACGGAGCACAGATCGCAGGGGCGATCGAGCACACCCGATTCCCATACTCATCCGCGCCCGATGACCGCGACATTGGCGAATGGGCCGCGCTGCTGCGAGCGGCGGACCTGGTTGGTCAGTTGGGCGATCCACACTACCTGAAAAAGACCAATGCACTCTACTACGAATTCGAGGAAATTGGCCTGAACAGCCAACTGGGCTACGAATTGCCGGCCGACCTAGTCGACCAATATCCGCAATTCTACTGGGACAGCGTGTCTCCGTACATTCAGAACGCCATCCGCTACCTCAACGTGACTTCCAGTGGGCGGCAATGGATCAACGGCCTCTACAGCAATGTTTTTCGCGCTGAGCATGAGCCGCGACTTTTTGGGCCGCAACCTTAGACCCCCAATTTCCCTTGCATCTGGAACCCGAGTAGGACGTGTGACGGCCGCCACAGCATTCGGTACTTGTCATGCTTTTTGCCCTACACCGGAGAAACCGTCATGACCGGGTTAGGATTGTATGATGGTTGGTCGACCGCGCTCCCGGTCACGACCGCGACGAGCGTCCGCTTCTTGTCGCTCTTGTCGCGATCGTGGCTGCCTGGTCGCTCACCCAGTTGCTTGCGCTCTGAACGTCCCCACTTCGCTTCAGCGGGTTGACGCTGAAACCCGGGCTTGGCGATAGCCAGCGAAGCTGAGACCCGCGAAGCCGAGCAGCGCCGTCGCCCAGGTCGAGGGCTTCGGGATCAAGACGAGGCCCTGAAGGGCGCGACCGGTGTCGGTTCGAACTACCATTCGAGGGCGTCCTCCTCGGCTCGGCCGCTCGAACAAAGTCGGCAACCGGCGCCGGCAAGCCGATTGCTGACATGCTGCCCGGCGGACAGGAAGGGCTTGCCATCAGAAATTCATACCACTAGCGTATGGATAAGCGGCGTAGGCGGTTCGCCCTGACGGGTTCATCCGAAGGTCTTCAGATTGGCGCTGCCCAGACAATCCGCGGGCGCGAAGCTGATCAATCCAAGATTGACGCCCGCGCCTGCCGGCGGGCGGGGGGTGAATGTCTAGGTCAACCGGATTTGGCCCCTCCCATCGGGCGGAAGGACGAATGATCGCGGAATGAAGGGATGCAATCTGACAATTGCGGGTCGATATTCATCATCTCTCAATTCCATTGAGGAAGAGGGTTTTGCCTCATCTCTATACATTTTTCCGGAAATGAGTTACGGCCTCCGCTATACACAAAATGATGTTGAACAGGAGAGAGTTGTCAAACGGAGCGGCCCGACCTTTCGTGAGGGCGTTTCGGCGCGCATCGACTGACGGAGTTCAACAATGATGCTATCCGACCTGCGCACGACCGGCGTCCTAGCGGTCGTTCGCCGCGAACTTCGGCCATTCTTCATGAGAATGCGCCGCTTTTACTTCAATAGGTTGTGGGGAATGGACATCGGGCCGGATTGCCAGATCTCGTTTACCGCAAAATTGGATAAGAGCTACCCGGCTGGCATCCATATTGGCGAAAGTACGGCGATAAACTTCGGCGCCTGCGTTCTCACCCACGACTATCCACGTCGGCTGCACATGGACACTTGGATCGGAAAGGAGTGTCAGATCGGCGCGCACAGCATCATCATGCCCGGGGTCAAGGTCGGCGACAATTGCGTTGTCGCCGTGGCGAGCGTCGTCATGAAGGACGTGCCGCCGAACTGCCTGGTGTCGGGAAATCCCGCACGGGTGATCGAGAAGGGCATTCAAACCGGGCGGTGGGGCATTATCAATCGCATGGTTCGACCGGATTTCGGGACGGTTTCGCCGCCGCCCGACGAGAAAGCGGCTTCGTGAACCCGACCGGCGGCTCGTATTGACTGGCGCTCTCATCCCATGACGGTCATCGACTTGAGCGGCCGTGTGGCGGTCGTGACTGGCGCCTCGCGCGGCATTGGACGGGCCGCTGCGGAAGGTCTGCTCGAGGCCGGTTGCAGCGTGGTCCTGAACGCGCGTGCATCGAGCGAGGCCTCCGCCAGTTTCGCCGAACTGGAGGCGGCCTATCCCGACCGCGTCACCGCGGTCTACGGGTCGGTGGGGGATAGCGCGACCGCGACCGCGATTGCACAAAGCGCCATGTCGCGTCACAAGCGCCTCGACATCCTGGTCAACAACGCCGGCATCCTTCGCGACAAGCTGATCGGCATGATCTCGGATGCGGAGATCGAGGAGCTCTTCAACGTGAATGTTATTGGGCTGATTAAGATCACCCAGCTGGCGGCGCGCATCATGGCGCGGCGCAAGAGCGGATCAATCGTCAACGTATCGTCGATAGTCGGACGAAGGGGAAACAGCGGCCAGACCGTCTATTCGGCGACAAAATCCGCAGTCATTGGAGCGACTTTTTCCGCCGCTAAGGAGCTCGCGCCGATGAATATTCGGGTCAACGCCGTGGCCCCGGGCCTGATCGACACTTCGATGACGAGATCCATCCCCGAGGACAAACGCAAGAACCTCGAGTTGCACATCGCGATGGGTCGAGTGGGCAGCCCTCAGGACGTCGCCAACGTAATCGTGTTTCTCGCCTCGGACCTTTCGTCCTACGTGACCGGACAGGTCATAGGCGTCGACGGCGGCCTCGTTCTATGAGCCGACCCCTGCAAAGCGGCGAACTCGGCTGGCGCCGTTCTTGCGCGCCGGGTCGAATCGCGCGGCACCTTTCGTTATCGGACACGATGATGCGCCGCTTGGACCGTTATTCGCGGAGATGGTGACAATGACGGTACGGGACCGGGTGTTTAGCGCGTTCAAGGAGAGCTTCGACCTTGAAGACGAGACCAATACGTCGAAGCTCGTTTACCAAAGTCACCCCGCCTGGACCTCGGTCGGTCACATGATCCTGGTCGCCGCCCTCGAATCGGAATTCGACACGATGCTGGAGACGGACGATATTCTCGATATGAGCAACTTCGATAAGGCCGTGACGATCATGGCCAAATACGCGAATGACCCTTGACGCCCGACCTTGCGCTCGAAGGCCATCAGGACCGGAAACCGGTACGCTCGGGGCAGGTGTTCCCCGGAATTAAACGCTTTCCGGCCGCGGTCCGCGGAACATACTTGCGATGCAGCAAAATTCAATGCGCGATTTGGATATTTCATGCGGCGGACTTCTGCCGCTGATTGCCTCCCTTGAGCCGGCGCCGGCGGCTCGCGACGATCGCCGCGACTTTTGGCTGACGCGAGAAGAGCTTCGCGCCGCGAGCCTCGGCCTTGCCGAAAACATTGCCTCCGGTCGAAAGCGGCTCGTCTTTCTGTTCTGCGGCAACACTTGCGAAACGGTCGTCGGCCTGCTCGCGGCGGCAGCCGCCGGTCACGCGGTCGCGCTCATCGATCCGTCGCTCGCGGAAGACAAGCTGAGGGCTCTCATCGACGCGTATCAACCGGAACTCCTCATATGGTGGCGGGACATCGGCGAAAAACTTCTTGACCGGATGGATGTCTCCGCCGACCGGCGCTCCTACGAGTTGCACGCGGGCGCCGTCGAATGGATGACAAGAGACGCCGAACCCCCGCCACTTGAGATTAATCCCGCCTTGCAGCTGCTTCTTTCCACCTCGGGCACGACGGGCAGCCAGAAATATGTGCGCCTGTCGCGCAATGCAATTGTCGCGAACGCCGGGCAAATCGCCGAAGCGCTGGCCATCGGCGAGCACAGCACCGGCATCGCCCACCTACCCTTGCACTATTCCTACGGGCTCTCGGTCGTGACGTCGCATCTGGCGACCGGGGGCCGGGTCTACCTTGTGAACGATTCGATCACCTCGCCGAGCTTCTGGTCGAAGATGGGCGCGGTCGGGGGATCGCATTTCCCGGGCGTTCCATTTCATTATGCCGCGCTGGCGCGCCTGGGCCCGAGCCTCATCCCAGATTCGGTGAAGGTGTTCACCCAGGCTGGTGGAGCGCTCGATGCTCGCGTTCAAACGAAGATCCACGACTGGGCGGACAGGCGCGGCGGCCGGTTTTTCGTGATGTACGGCCAGACGGAGGCGTCCCCGCGCATGACGACCTTGCAGCACGCGGATTTTTCGCGAAAAGCGGGCTCGGTCGGCGTGGCGCTTCCCGGCGGCAGATTGTCGATCATCGACGAGAAGGGCGCGCCGCTCGCGGCCGACAGCGTCGGAAGCGTGGTATACGAAGGCCCCAACGTCATGCTGAGCTACGCCATCTCCCGGTCGGACCTTGGCAAGGGCGACGAACTCAAGGGGCGCCTCGAAACCGGCGACCTCGGGCGCATGGACGCGGACGGGTTTCTCTTTTTGACCGGCCGCGCCAAGCGCTTCGCGAAGATCGCCGGATACCGGCTCGGCCTCGACGAAATCGAACAGGAGCTGTTCGCCGTCTGCTCCGTCGCTTGCCTTGACCTTGGGGAAAGGATCGCCGTCGTTCATGAGCAGGATTTGGAAATAGGGCTGAAAACCCGGATCAGGGAACTGGCCGCCGACTACAAGGTCCCCATTTCAAGCTTTTCCCTGTTGCGCATCGCGCAAATCCCTCGCGGCGCGAGCGGCAAGGTCGATTACGCGCAACTGAAAGATAGCCTGCGTGTTTGAGCGCCTCCTCAAACATCCGCCCTATTCGCTGCGTCAGTCCGAGAAGGAGGCCTTGCTGCTCGAGGGCCTCAACGACCTTACGCGTCACCACTATGAGCAGAGCCCTGAATACGCCCGGATCCTCGAGGCCGCCTGGGGCGGGCTCAAGACCTATGACCACATCTCGGAGATTCCCTATCTGCCGGTCAGCCTGTTCAAGGAAATGGAGCTGAAAAGCACGGCGGCGCCCTCGTTCGTGATGCGCTCGAGCGGCACGACCGGCCAGCGAACGAGCCAGATCGTGATCGACAACGAGACGGCGCGCCGCCAGTCGGAGGCGCTGGTCGCCACGTTTCGTCCCATTCTTGGAACCCGTCGCCTGCCGTTCCTGGCGATCGACGCCAAAGACGTAATCAAGGCGACGGACCTGACCGCCCGCGGCGGCGGGGTGCTGGGGATGATGAAGTTCGGCGCCAAGACGACCTTCGCCCTCGATTCGCAATTGGAGATCGATAAGGAGTCCGTCGAGGCTTTTGTCCGAACGCACGGCAGGGAGCCGTTCCTCATTTTCGGCTTTACGTTTCTCGTTTGGGACAAGCTTTATCGGACCTTTGCCGACTCCGAGCTCGATCTTTCGGCCGCCATCCTCATTCACTCCGGCGGATGGAAAAAGCTCGAGGCTCAAAGGGTTTCGAACGCCGAGTTTCGGGAGGCGCTGAAACGCCGGTTCGGTCTTGAAAACATTTTCAACTTCTATGGGTTCGTCGAGCAGATCGGCTCGGTGTTCGTCGAGGGACCGGACGGGCTGCTCTATCCGCCGAATTTCACCGACGTCATCGTCAGACGGCCGCACAGCTGGGAACCGGCGCGGGTTGGAGAAGAAGGCGTCATTCAGGTCGTTTCGCTGTTGCCGCGATCCTATCCCGGCCACAGCGTGCTGACCGAGGATCTGGGCGTCGTGGCGACGATTGACGCGGGAAGCGGCGGCCGTCTCGGCAAAGCCATTCGGGTTTCCGGGCGCGCCCCGAAGACGGAGCTGAGAGGCTGCAGCGACGTGATCGCGGCATGACCCGGCCAAGGCGGGACGAATGCTGACCGAGGTCATCGCCTATGGCGCAGGCGCACGCGAAACCGCCGTCGACAACAAGGCGCTCGTGGCGAAGCTCGACGAGGCGCGCCGCCGCCTTGCGGCGCCGTTCGCGCCCGAGCGGGTCGATCTGGTCGCCGGGGTCGCCGAAACCCTGCTCGGCCCGCGGCGATCGGCTGCCTCCGGCCCCGCGGCCCATTTCGCCTTTTGGACGCGCCGCGCCGCGCTGGCGAAGCTCGCCGCCAGCTTCGCGGCGCGCGTGCCTCATAACACTTTGGCGCGGCCGCGCGGCCTCGTCTTCCATCTGCCGCCGCAAAATGTCGAGACGGTCTTTCTCTATTCGTGGGTGCTCTCCTATCTGGCTGGAAACGCCAATATCGTGCGGCTGCCGCATGAGGTCAGCGCGCGGATGCGAGCGATCGTCGAACTTTTTGTCGAACGTCTTGAGGCCTCGGCGGACGAGACGCAACTGTTCGTCCACTACCCGTCGCAAAGCGGCCTTGGGGCGAAAATCTCCGCTCTCAGCGACGCGCGCGTCGTTTGGGGCGGCGACGCAAAGGTCGCGCTGTTCGCGCCTCTGCCCTTGCGCAACGGAGGAAAGTCGATCTGGTTCGGCGACCGGTTTTCGTTCTCGACAATCAACGGCGCTGCGCTCGATGAACTGAGCGGCGCCGATCTCAAGGGGCTCGCCAGGAAGCTCCACAACGACATATTCGTCTTCGACCAGATGGCCTGTTCGTCCCCGCATGCGCTCTATGTCGTCGGCGACGCCGCGGCTCATGCCCCGGCGGTCCAGCGGCTCCTCGACGCCACCGCGCTCGAATCGACGATGGATGACCCGGCGGGCCGGGTCGGACACGCGATCGGCAAGATGACGGCCGGGTTTTACGCCGCTGCGAACGGGCGCGCCTCGTCGGTCCATTGGCGAAACACGCAATTGACAAGCATCGTAGCGAGCGCGCCGCAGCGACAGGAGATCCGGGTCGGCGGGGGATTTCTCAGCGTCGTCTTCGTTCGTTCGCTGGACGAGGTCGTAAGCTTCATCCGCGAGAGCGATCAGACGATCACCTATTTCGGCTGGGAGCGCGGCGACATCGAAACGGTCGCCGCATCTCGCGCCGGGCTCGGCGGCTCGCGCTGGGCGCCGATCGGGACGGCGCTCGACTTCGACTTCATCTGGGACGGCTACGACATCCCGTTCGAGCTGACCCGACTGGTGCGGATTTCTTGAGGCGGCGCGCGCTATTATCCATCGACTTTCTGTTTCATCTAGGCCTTTCCAAATTAAACCCAAATACTTCGAAATCCAGCCAAGCCCGGCCAAGGCCCCCCAAAGACTCTGAAAGAAAAATGGCTTGGATTTCCATGGATTTCCTTCGCCGTTTTGAGCCTTTTCAATGGGATATGCTGATCCCGGAACATTTTTTTCTTTCTCGTCCTTTGCTTTGCGAATAAATATCGACCTACAGTCTGGACTGAAGGCGAACTCGGTTCGTGCGACGTTCATCGCTCTCGTTCCGTGCAGCTTGTCGATGGCGGGGTCATGGCGAAAGACATCCTAGCACGGCTTCTGTTTTTCCAGAAGCAATTGCTCGAAAAAATCGACAACAGACGATAGGAACATTTCCGTTCGAGATGCGTAAATATCAAATGGCAACCGCCATCGCGACTAGGCTCGCCGCACGTCGAGCGCTTCCGGTCGACCTCGTTCTCGCCCCGCCAGAGCTCGGATTCGCTTGCGCACATCATCGACAAAAACAAGGCATTGTCACCACTGGGCCGCATCCGTTGATCAGGAGTTGTAGGACGTCGCCCGGGTTCGCGGCGGTTGAGCCCTTTTGCGAACAGGCTGGGCGCCGTACGGCCCGCAGAACGCTTCGGCTACTGGCGCAGGATCAGCAGTCCGTTCCGCTGCTCGACGCTGACGAGGCGCCTGAGAAAACTCTCGCCGAGCAAATTCACCTCGCCCGCCTCGGGCGTCAGAACGAGCGCCTCGACGTCGTTCATGTAGAGGCCGCCGAAGCTCAGCTGGTTGAGGACGGCCGGCGAAGCCGTCGACTTGCCGTTGGCCGTCTGGATCAATCGCCGGCGCCCTTCCGATGGGCGAAGGCCGAGCCGGGCGGCGGTCGAAGCGGAGACCACGACATCGCTTGCGCCGGTGTCGACGAGCATGCGCACGGGCAGGCCATTGATGAGCGTGTCGGCCGCGTACTGGCCGCGCGCGTCGGCCTCGAGCATCGCCTCGCGATAGCCGGACGAGTCGCGGCTCGGAGCCTCCAACGACGGCGCATTGGCCGCGTCGGCGGCAGGAGCGGGCGCGGCGGCGACCGGCGCAGCCGCGGGCAGCCGGTCCAGCAGCGAGAACGAGCCAAGCAGCGCCGCTCCCGCGCCCAGCGTCGCGACAAAAATCACGCGCCCAAACATTACGCCTCCGCCCAGCGCCATGGGGTCGCGACGCCGGTCCTCGAAAGCATCCCGCCGAGACGCGAAGATTGGGTAAATCGATTGGCGCAATCTCAAACCATTTCGTCCGGGGCTCCCCCGGCGAACCAGCGGGAGCCTCTCTCGCCACACGAGGGCCGGGCATTCATCAAGGCGGGGCGACGATGGTCGCCCGGCTGCGGCCGATGAAGCGAATCGCCAGAACCTGCCCGGCGATCGCCGCGCCGAGCCGGGCGGAGAAATGCAACGGCGTGCAATCGCGGATCGCTGCCCTCATGGAATCGGCAAGCGCGGCGTCGTCGGCCCGGCCGCCGCTCGACCGCACAAAGACGATCCTCGGCTCGCCTATGACGGCGCCGTCCCGCGTGAAGCTGACGCTGACCGTGACTTGATCGTCATCGTGCGGCGGACGCCAGCAGGCGGCGAGCCCCGTCGCGATTCCATGGACGCGGGCGACCGTTGGCGCCTCGGCGGCCTCAGCTCGCGTCTCGAGGGCCAGCGCGACAACCCCGATTGAAGCAAGGCGCCGAACGGTCTCACGTCCCTGCATAGCGCCCTTGCCGCCGGGCCTCAGAGATAGCGGTTGAGCAGGTTCTCGTAGAATTCCTGCCGTCCCGACTTCGGCTTCGGCTCGATCTTCTCCTTGGCGACGCGGGCGGCGATCGATTCCAGCGTCGCGCCTTTCTTCAGCATCGCTTGAGCCTCGCGCTTATCCCAGCCGGCGTAACGCTCGGCGCGAGCTGCGTCGAACTTGCCGTCCTCGATCAGATGCGCGGCCGCCACCAGCGCCGCAGCGCAGGCGTCGATGCCGCCGATATGGCCAAGCAAGAGATCGCCCGGATCGATCGACTGGCGGCGCACCTTCGAATCGAAGTTGAAGCCGCCCGGCGCGATGCCGCCGGACTTGAGGATGAAATAGAGCGCCGGCACGAGCTCGGCGGCATTGTTCGGGAACTGATCGGTATCCCAACCCGACTGATAGTCGTTGCGGTTGGCGTCGACCGAACCGAGCATCCCTAGCGAGGTCGCGAGCGCGACCTCGTGCTCGAAGGAATGATGGGCGAGCACCGCATGGCCGACCTCGATGTTGAGCTTGACCTCACGCTCGAGGCCGAAGCGCTGCAGGAAGCCGAATACGGTCGCGACGTCGAAGTCGTATTGATGCTTGGTCGGCTCCTGCGGCTTGGGCTCGACCAGAATCACGCCCTTGAAGCCGATCTTGTGCTTATAGTCGACGACCATCGACAAAAAGCGGCCGAGCTGCTCCTGCTCGCGCCGGAGGTCGGTGTTGAGCAGCGTTTCGTAGCCCTCGCGGCCGCCCCACAGCACATAGTTGGCGCCGTCGAGCTTGTGCGTGGCGTCGAGGACGTTTTTCACCTGCGCCGCGGCGTAGGCGAATACGTCCGGATCGGGATTGGTCGCGGCGCCCGACATGTAGCGGGGATGGCTGAAGAGGTTGGCGGTGCCCCACAGGAGCTTGACCCCCGTCGCCTCCATCTTCTTGGCGAAAATATCGGTCATCTCCGAGAGGTTCTTGCCGAACTCGGCGAGATCCGCGCCCTCCGGAACGACGTCGCGGTCATGGAAAGCGAAGAACGGAAAGCCGAGGGTCGAGAACATCTCGAAGGCCGCGTCCGCCTTCAAGTGCGCGCCTTTCATCGTTTCGCCGTCCCACGGCCGCTCGAAGGTCGGCGCGCCGAACATGTCGGTGCCGAGCCAGGCGAAGTTGTGCCAGTAGCAGACCGCGGGACGCAGATGCTCCGCCATCGTCTTGCCCATGACGACGCGCTTCGGATCGTAGTGACGGAACGCGTAAGGATTGTCGCTTTTCGGGCCCTCGAAACGCACGGGGCCGATGTCGCCGAAAAAGCGCTTGCTCAACGAAGTCTCCATTGGATGGTCAGGGTGACAAGATTTCCAGCGCAACGCCTAGTGGGGCGTAACATCCTCGACGTCCTGCGCCTTCACCTTGTCCAGAGGCAGGCGCTGGATGTCACTGAATGAGGCGAAATCAATCCTTTTCAGATCGACCATCCGCACGCGGCGGTTATGCTGCGTGTGGTAGTAGAAGACCTTGTCGTTTGTGTCGGAGGCGCTGGTCCAGATGGTCGAGCTGCGCATGCCCTGGGTCTTGTCTTCGCCCGATCCTTCCGACGCGCCGAGCGGCACGTTGAAATTGTCAAGGATGCGGAAGATCTCGTAGATCGTTTCGTCGCCGGTCGGGGTCGGCCGCGCCGTCTTGGAAAACGCCACGGCCCGCACGAACCGCGAAGGCGGGGTGAAATCGCCCGGCAGACCGATCATCCCGCTGCCCCCGCCGAGCGGCTTGAAATTGAGGTCGGCGATGTTCTTGCCCGGCAGCGCCACCGGCGAGAGGTTGATGTAATTGCGAAGGTTGGTCTCGTGCCAGTCGTAGGACGGCGCGTTGGTGATGATCCCAAGGGGGGCGTCAAAAATCGTCAATTGGCCCTTGAGATACTCGATGACGATCGCCTTGCCGCTTGGCTCAGTGATGATGAAGTGGACCGGGGGCGCAAAGCCTAACGCCGGCTCGACAACCGGCACGACGCGAACTTTCGCCAGCGCGGCTCGGACCTCGTCGATCGTGGCAAAGTTGGTGAGCAGGTACTGCCCGACGTCAGTCGCGCCCAAGGATTCCGAGGCCAGGGCCGGATCGTAGGGCTGATAGTCGGCGAAGCCCGGATGATAGAACAATCCAACCGCAAGACCTTTCTCGTTCATCCCTTCGACGAGCATGTCCTTCTGGACCGCATCAATCCCGACCGCGCCATATTTCGCTTGCCACGAGAGGCCCGGTTTCCCGTCGGGCATATGGGTCGCATAGGCGAAGCCGCGGGGGACGACCGCCAATCTGGACATCAGATCGAACGATCCCCACTCGAGCGTGCGCCCGAAGACAACCGACCCGTCTCCGGCCTTCAAGGTGATGCCTGTGCAAGCGAGCGTGGGTTGCGCGGCGCTGCTGGCGATAAGCGCGCAGGCGGCGATGAGTGCGACGAACTTTCTCGAAAACCGGCGCTCGATCATTGTTATCTTTCTCGGGCTCTTGGCCGCCCCGGCTCGGGTCGGAGCGGGACACTATCTTGCGTTGAGGTAAGCTGCAACGCGCCGCGCTAACGCGGCGACAGAAGCACGCCTAATCTTCAGGCGATACGAAAGTCGCGCGCGAACCGCGTCAACGCCGCGAGCCCGAGCGCGCAGTCGTCGACCGTGATCGATTCCAGCGGATTGTGGCTGACGCCGCCCTTGCAGCGCACGAACAGCATGCCGGCGGGACAGAGCCTGCCCATCGCCATCGTGTCGTGCCCCGCCCCCGACGGCAACAGGCGGGGCGGAACGCCGACCGCTTCGACCGCCTTCTTCAGGCCGGCCATGATGCCCGCGTCGCAAGCAAAGGCATTCGCGTCATGCACTTTGGCGACGCTCGCCCGGACGTCGCGTGCGGCGGCGACGGCGGCGATGCGGGCCTCAAGATCGGCGAGCGCGGCTGCCCGGCGCGCATCGTCAGGAGAGCGGAGGTCGATCGAAAACTGGACGTGACCGGGGATGACGTTGGTCGCGTCGGGCCAGACGTCGAACCGGCCGACGGTGGCGACCAGATCGGCCTCGGCGCGCGCGCGCGCTTCGATCGCGAGCGCCATCTCGGCCGCCGCGGTCAGCGCGTCGCGACGCAGGCGCATCGGCGTCGCGCCGGCGTGTCCAGCGACGCCGTCGATCCCGACGTCGAGCCTGGTCGCGCCGTTGATCGCGGTCACGATCCCGAGCGGCAGCCCTTCGGCCTCGAGCCTCGGTCCCTGCTCGATATGCGCTTCGACGAAAGCGGCGATCCCGCTTCGCTGGATCGACCCTGCCCTTTCGGGATCGCCGCCAAAGGCCTCGAGCGCGTCGCGCATCGTGACGCCCGCCGAGTCCCTCTGGTCGAGCGCGTCCTCCGGATAGGTCCCGGCAAGCGCGCGCGAGCCGGTGAGGGTGGTGCGAAAGCGAACGCCCTCCTCGTCGCCGAAGGCGACGATCTCGATCGCGTGATCGAGGCGCTCGCCGCGCGCGGCCAGTCCTTCGACCAAAGCGAGCGCCGCCAGCGCGCCGTAATTGCCGTCGTAGCGTCCGGCGTCGCGCACGGTGTCGATGTGCGACCCCAGCATCAAGGCCGGGGCGCCCGCGCGCTTGCCCTCGTAGCGCGCGACGACATTGCCCGCGGCGTCGATCCTGGCCTCGAGCCCGGCCTCGCCACACCAGCCGATGAAAGCTTGAGCCGCGCGCCGGTGCGCCTCCGACAGAAAAAGCCGGGTCAGCCGTCGCGGCTCGTCGGAGAAGGCGGCGAACGCCTCGAGCCTCGCCATCAACCGGCGGCCGGCGGCG
Organism: uncultured Alphaproteobacteria bacterium; assembly: GCA_963749715.1. GTDB lineage: Bacteria > Pseudomonadota > Alphaproteobacteria > Rhizobiales > Beijerinckiaceae > Roseiarcus. The sequence goes on along the minus strand of CAVVNR010000008.1, from coordinate 191,968 downwards.
AGATCGGCGTCCGATGTCTGGGCCTCGATCAATTTTGCGCCGTCTCGAGCTTGAGCCAGCGGGCGAGCACGGCCCGCTCGTCGTCGGTCATGCCGCTGAAATTGTTGGGCGGCATGGCGTGGGTCAGGACCGCCTGCTCTTGGATCGCCGCGGCAAAACGGGCGATGTGCTCGGGCGTGTCCAGGATGACGCCCTTCGGGGCTTCGCCGATCCAGTCCATCGGCTCGGGCGCGTGACACATCATGCAGCGGAGCTGGACGATGTCGACCACCTCCTGGGGCGCCTGCGGCTCGGCGGCTTTGGCGGCCGGAGCGGAAAGCTCGGCCAGCCCCATGAGCGAGCGCATGCCGGGCGAGGCGGTCGCGGCGAAGCCGAAGGCGCAAAGGACGGCGAAAGCGGCGACCGCCCACGCCCACCACGGCGCGCGATCGTGATCGAGATGCCAGACGTTGTAGAAATAGCGCACCATTGCGCCAGCGACGATGACGAAGGTGACGATCGCCGGAATGGCCCGCGGATTGGAGAAGGTCGAGGGATAGTGGTTCGACAGCATCAGGAACAGCACGGGCAAGGTGATGTAGTTGTTGTGGGTCGAGCGGATCTTGGAGGTCTTGACCCATTTCGGATCGGGCTTCTGCCCGGCCATCAGCGCGGCTACGCTCTTGCGCTGGTTGGGCATGATGACGAAGAACACGTTCGCGGTCATGATCGTGGCCATGAGCGCGCCGGTGTGGATAAGCGCGCCGCGGCCGGAAAAGAACAGGGTGAACACCCAGCTCGTCGCCACCACATAGCCGAAGCCGATCACCGCGAGCAGCGGCTCGTTGTTGGCAAGCGGCGACCGGCACAGGAGGTCGTAGACGATCCAGCCAAGCGCCAGCGCCACGATCCCGATCAGCGCCGCTTGCCAGGGATCGAGCGCCATCACCGCGGGATCGATCAGAAAAAGCGACGACTGGCCGTAATAGACCCAACACAAGAGCGCAAAGCCGCTCATCCAGGTCCAATAGGACTGCCACTTGTGCCAGATGAGATGCTCGGGCAGCGCGGCAGGCGCGAGCAGGTACTTGTTCATCTGATAGAAGCCGCCGCCATGGACCTGCCAGGACGTTCCCGCGAGCGCCGGATCGCCGCCCGCCTGCTTTCGCAAGCTCGCGTCGAGATGCATGAAAAAGAACGATCCGCCGATCCACGCGATCGCCGCGGTCACATGGAGCCAGCGGATCAGCGCCGAACCCCATTCCCAGCCGAAGGTCTCAAGAGCCCCCATCACCCTCATCTCCTCCGGGCGCGTCCAAATGCGTCCGACAAAAATCACGATAGAGGCGGCGGCGGGGTTTGGGTAGGGAGGCGAGGTTGCGATCAGTCTTGCGCCGGGAACTGCCGCGGCGCCCGCGGGCGACGTTCGACCCGCCGCCGGCTCACGCAAGGTTTGGCCGCTCGCCATTCGCGGCTTGACCTGATAACCCGCCCTTAACCCTATCAGAGTCTTAATGCCGGCAAGAAAATCAGGCTTTTCCGGCGTCCGACAAAAGCCCAAGTTTCGGCCGATTTGCGGCGCAGACCCCGGCCCGCTTGCGTTTCCCCGCCGTGGCCGCGGTTAAGCCCGCCCAAAGAAAAGGTTGCCCAGCCCCATGAGCCCTGCCGACGTAGCCGCCGCAGCCGCGACTCCGGAGACCAGCATCTTCGAGATGTTCTGGTCTGCCCACATCGTCGTCAAGGCGGTGATGCTGGGCCTGTTCCTCGCGTCGCTCTGGTGCTGGACGATCATTTTCGACAAGACCCGCCTTTTTCATAAATTCAAAAACGAGATGGAAAGCTTCGAGCAGATTTTCTGGTCGGGCCAATCGCTCGAGGAACTCTACACTTCGCTGTCGAGTTCAACCCAACAACGCCGGCGCGGCGGCCCTGTTCGTGGCGGCGATGCGGGAATGGAAGCGCTCTTTCCAGCAGGCGGCGGGCTCTTTTCGAGGCCTTCACGCCCGCATCGACAAGGTTCTGGACGTCTCGATCGCCCGCGAGGTCGAGCGGCTCGAGTTCGAACCTCCTCGTCCTGGCGACGATCGCCTCGGCAGGACCGTTCATCGGCCTGTTCGGCACGGTGTTCGGCATCATGAACTCGTTCCAGTCGATCGCAGCCTCGAAGAACACTTCGCTCGCCGTCGTTGCGCCCGGCATTGCGGAAGCGCTGCTGGCGACGGCCATCGGGCTATTCGCCGCCATTCCGGCCCTGATCGCCTACAACAAGCTCCAGGGCGACGTCGCCAAGGCCCAGGCGCGGCTCGAAAGCTTCGCCGACGAATTCTCGTCGATCCTGTCCCGGCAGATCGATCATCATTTGTCGGTCGAAAAAGTCTCCTAAGGCAGACGGAGCGAAGCGATGGCCATCCCCACTGTCGTTGGTGGACGCAAGAGCGGTCGGGGGCGGCGCGGCGTGCCGCGCTACGGCGCGATGGCGGACATCAACATGACCCCGTTCATCGACGTGATCCTGGTGCTGTTGATCATCTTCATGGTCGCCGCGCCGCTCCTGACGACCGGGGTCTCGGTCGACCTGCCGCGGGCGAGCGCGACCGCGCTCAACGTCGACCGCAGGCCGATCGCAGTTTCGCTCAACGAGCAGGGTCAGCTCTACGTCATGGACGAGCCGGTCGCCGACGCCGATCTGGTGAGCAAGCTTCAAGCCGCGTCGCAGAGCGACGTCGATCAGCGCATCTATCTTCGCGCATCGAAGACGGTGTCGTACGGGCGCGTCGCCGAGATCATGGCGGAAGTGACGTCCGCCGGGTTCAAGAAGGTGGCCCTGGTCACCGAGCCGATCAAACAATAGCCGGGAGCGGCGTTGGACGAACGGCGGTCATATTGGGGTTTTGCGAGCTCCTCCGCGCTGCATGGCGCGTTGCTGGCGTTGATCCTGCTCGGGTTTGCCTCGGCCCCGAGATTCGCGGACAGTCCGGAGTTGATTCCGATCGAAACGATATCGCTGAGCGAACTCAACCAGATCGCCAACGGCCAGAAGGACGCCAAGCCCGCGCCACAGCCGCCGCCGACGCCGCCCCAGCCGCCGCCGGATCTGCGCGCCGCCGAGGCCCCGGCGCAGCCGCCGAAGCCCGAGCCCGCCCCGCCGCCCAAAGCAGAAGCGCCGCAGCCGCCGAAGCCTGAGCCAACGCCCCCGCCCAAAGCCGAAGTTCAGCCGCCTCCGAGGCCCGAGCCGCCGCCAAAGCTCGCCGACGCCGACGAACCGGTCCAGCCGCCGACGCGGCCGAAGATCATCGAAACGCCGCCGGAACGGCCGAAGGAGCCGGCGCCCGAGAAGCCGAAACCGGCGCACAATTTTGATCCGAACGCGATCGCGAAGCTGATCGGACAGAGCAAGCCGTCGACTCCGGCGATCGCCTCGACCCAAACGGCCGCCCTCACCCCGCAGGGGCTGCCGCATCACGACGCGCCGCACATGTCGATGTCGATGGCCTCGGCGCTCGATGCGTGGCTCACGGAGAGCTACCTCAATTGCTGGACGCCGCCGCCGGGCATCCCGGAAGGCGATACCTATGTCGCGGAGATCAGGGTGATCTTCAACCCTGACGGCTCGCTCTCGGGACGCCCGGTTCTTCTCAATCCGCCGGCCGACCGGGCCTGGCGCGCGCATGCCGAGAGCGCCATGCGCGCGGTCAGGAAGTGCGATCCGCTCAAGGTTCCTGCCGAATACATGCCCTACTTCGAACAGTGGAAGGTCGAGACCATCCATTTCGATCCGCGCGAGACCCAGGGATGACGCACGTGCTTTCCACCACGCCTGCGCCCGGCGCCCCCTCGGGAACCGAACACGAGAGCCGACGCCCATGTTGAGTTTTTCGAGACCCGTCGCAGGACTTGTGCTCGTCGCGATCGCGGTCGGCGCTTATGGCTACGAGCGCCTCGAGGCGCGACATCCGCCCCGGTCCGAGGACGCCTCCAGGGAGGCGCCGATGCCCCCTCCGGCGCCCGTCGCCGTGGCGAGCGCGCCGGCGGCGACGGAAGCGCCCGCCCGCATGACCTCGGCGCAGCAGGCGGCGTTCGAAACCTGGCTCGTCAAGACCTATCTCGGATGCTGGAAGCCGGCGCCGCAGCCCGCCGACGCTGACCTTTACATCGCGCAGGTGCGCCTGGCCTTCAATCCGGACGGCTCGCTCGCCAAGCCGGCGAAACTCGTCAACCCGCCCTCGGACCCGGCTCTCAAGCCGCAGGCGAAAAGCGTCATGGCTGCAGTGCAGAATTGCAACCCGCTTCCCGTGCCCGCCCAATATCGGCCGTTTTATGAGCAATGGAAGACCAAAACTATCCATTTCAATCCGCAAGTCGCCGCCCGATGACCCTCGGCGGCGAAGCTTTGTTGTCCCTCGAGATCGACCAATGAATATTTTTCGTACCGTTTCCCGCCGCTGGGCTCTCGCGGGCCTCGCGCTCGGTCTGGCCGCGCTCGGCGGCGCGCCCGCCAACGCCGAGGGCGACATCTATGTCCATGCCGGCGCCAACTTCAAACCCGTGACCATCGCGGTGACGCCATTCGCAGGCGAAGAGGCGGGCGACAAGATCAGCGGCGTCGTCGCCGCGGATTTCGCCCGTTCGATCTTCCTCCTGCCGGTCAATCCGACGAGCTTTCCCGAATCGATCGCCGATCCGGACGCCGCGCCCAACATGGACGCGTGGAAGAACGCGAACGCCCAATTCGTGCTGACCGGACGGGTGCTGCGTCAGGACGCAGGCCGCGTCACCGCGCAATTCCGATTGTGGGACACGGCGAGCGGCGAGCAGGTCGCGGGCCAGCAGTACACGACCGACGCGACGAACGCGCGCCGGGTCGGGCACATGATCGCCGACGCGGTGTTCACGCGGGTGACCGGCGAGAAGGGATTCTTCGATTCCCGCGTCGTCTTCGTCGACGAGCGCGGCCCGAAGGAGAAGCGGCGCAAGCGGTTGGCGATCATGGATATGGACGGCGCCAACGTGAAGACCCTCGGCGGCGGCGAAGAACTCGTCGTCACCCCGCGTTTTTCGCCGTCCGGCCAGCAGGTCGCCTATATGTCGTTCGGCGGCGGCGACCCCAAAGTGACGCTGCTCAATCTCGAGAACGAGCAGCGCGAGTCGGTCGGCAATTTTCCCGGCATGACGTTCGCCCCCCGCTTCTCCCCGGACGGACAAAAGATCGTGATGTCGCTCTCGGACGGCGCGAGCACCAATCTCTACACCATGGATTTGCGCTCGCGCGCCACCACCCGGCTGACGGAGAATTCGGCGATCGACACCTCGCCGACCTACTCGCCCGACGGCTCGCAGATCGCCTTTGAATCCGATCGCGGCGGCTCGCAGCAGATCTACGTCATGAATGCGAGCGGCGGCCCGGCCAAACGCATCTCGTTCGGCGAAGGGCGCTATTCGACGCCGGTCTGGTCGCCGCGCGGCGACCTCATCGCCTTCACCCGGATCAAGGGCGAATCCTTCGGCATCGGGGTGATGAAGCCTGACGGATCGGGCGAGCGGATCCTGGTCGAAGGCTTCCACAACGAGGGCCCGACCTTCGCCCCCAACGGCCTCTACGTCATGTTCTTTCGCGACTCCGGCGGCTCGGGCGGCCCGAAGATCTACATGACCGACATCTACGGCCATGCTGAGTTCCTCGTGCCGACGCCCGGCTACGCCAGCGATCCCTCTTGGGGCCCGCTGTTGAATTGACGCCGATCGGCGCCCGGGCAATCGGCCGCGAGTTCCGCCTAAATCCATCATTTGCGGCTCATCGCTTCGAGGCAATCGAGGAATATCCACAGAGGTCGCAACAGCGGCGATTCGACAAAGGCTTCGCTTCGCGGAAGCTCAACCGCCACCTCGTGCGCCGGATCGCGCTCGATCGCCCTTCGATAGAGCCGCCAGGTCGCGTGCCCGAGCACCGGCATGACGAAGGCAAGACCGGTGAAAAGCGGCAGCGAGCCCAGAATGAGCCCCGCCGCAACGATAAGACCCCAAAGGGCGACGGCGAGCGGGTTGGCGCGGGTCACGCGCAGGGAAGCGTCAAGCGCCGGGACAAGGCCAACGTCGCGATCGAGCATCAGTGGGAAGGAAACGATGCTGATGGAAAGGGCGAGCGCAGCGAAGCAAAAGCCGACGAGCCCGCCGACGACGATGAGCAGCCAACCGCGCTGTGTGGTGAGCACATCGCCGAGAAAGGGCAGCGCCGCGGCCGGAGGTTTGGGTCCGTAGAGCCAACCATAAATAAGCTCGGCGGCGAAGATCCAGGCCGCGAAGATCATGAGCAGGAGCAGGCCGAACGCCAGGATCGAGGGCAGCGCGGGCGAACGAACGACGGCGAAGGCCTCGCGCCCTCTCACCGCGAGCCCGCGCTCGCGCCGGCGGCTCATCTCGTAGAGGCCGATCGCGACGAACGGCCCGATCAGCGCAAAGCCGGCGGCAAGCGGAAAGACGAGCTGCAGCGCGCTTGCGAACGAAGACATTGCGACAAGCGCGATTCCGGCCACCGCGTAGAACAATCCGACGAAAACAGGATAGGTCGGGATGGCGAGGAAGTCGTCGAAGCCTTCGCGTAGCGCGGCGAAACAGTCGTGCGGGCCGATTTGGCGCACTTGCGGCGGCGCGGCGAGCGCCTCAGGTCCAAAATAGACGTGGAAAGCGAAAGTCATGGCGGTTCCTCCATGCATCTCACGCCGGTCGAGATTCGGGCGTCAGCCAGAGGAGGAACTTAACGTCGCGAATTCTCGCGCGGGCTCGCAGACGTTACTCCCGAGCGCGCGATTTGTCACGAAGGATCGGCAGCGAACGGCGCGACGCCTCCGATTTCAGGCGCCAGGCCGGAACAAGCGCTCTCCGACGAATTCGCCCTCGCGAACGCCTCCGGGGCAGGCGAACAGGCCGCCGCCGGTGTGGGTGGTGAACTGGGCAAGCGCGTCGAGCTTCGCCATGTTTTCATAGATCTTGATGAAGCCCGTGCGCGGATCGCGTTGATAAGAGATGAACATCAGCCCAGCGTCGTAAAGCATGCCCTGGCGCCAGGGCGGCCAGCGTTCGGCGGTGAAGCTGACCCCATCATTATAGGAATAGGCCCGGCGGAGGATTTGCGCGCCGTCATTGACCGACGCCGCGCCGAGGCGGACATGAGCATTGTCGGCGATTACCGGATTGCCGTCGTTGTCCGCGCGGTCAAGGTCGAGAGGGTCGTTTTCGCCGGACTTGCCGATCGGCGCCCCGGAATATTTGTGCCGGCCGATCACCTGCTCCTGAAAGTCGACTTCGGTTCGATCCCAGTGCTCGAGCGAAATCCTGATCCGGCGCGCCACGAGGTAGCTGCCGCCGCGCATCCATTCCGGACCCTCCTCGCCGACCCACACGACGTCGTCGAAACCTCGCGGAGCATCTGGCGCCGTCGGGGCCTCGCCGAGCGGCGGATTGATGGTCCCGTCCTTGAAGCCCATCAGGTTGCGCGGCGTTTCGCCGGCAGGCGACTGCGGCACGAAGCCCGCCTGCGCCCAGCGGATCTCAGCCGCGCCATAGGACAGACGATCGAGTTCGCGCACCGCATGAAACGCGACCTGCGGATCGTCGGCGCAAGCCTGCACCGAAATGTCGCCCCCGGTGCGCGCGGGCTGCAATTGGTCGCCATTGAATTTGGGCAGGTCGACCAGCGCGTCCGGCCGTTTGGCGGCGAGGCCATAGCGGTCGACGCCGTTCTTCGTGAACAGTCCCTGGCCGAAACCGAACGTGATGGTCAATCGCGCCGGCTTGAGCCCCAGGGCGGATCCGCCGTCCGGCCCTTCGACGCTGAGATCGTCGCCGAGAGCGCGAGCGGTCTCTCCCGCAGTCATCCGCTTGGCGGCGTCCGTCCACAGGCGCAACATCGCGGTCACCTCGTCGACCGTCTTGGCGACGAGGTCGAAAGCGACGAAATAGCTGTTTGTCTGTTGCGCGGTCGCGATGCCGGCTTGATGCGGGCCGAAGAACGCTTCCTTCAGCCCGGCCCCAGCCGGGCTCACGGGCGTCGCGGCCCGCGCAGCTCGTCCGAGGCCCGCGCCCGCCAGCAATCCGCCGGCGCCGGCCAAAAGTCCGCGCCGGGAGGGACCCCTCCCGCCAGGCGCGAACGGACAGCTCATTTTGCGATCGCCAATGTATTGTCCTCGTCCTTGACGAAATAGAACCCGTCGCCCGCCGGGGTCATGGCGATGCCGAACAGGTCGCCGCTGCCCGGCGGCTTCTGCGCCTTGTTCGGATCGATCCACCGCGCCTTGAGCTGTTCGCCGCTCACGGGATCGATTTCCACCACCTGGCCGTTCTTGGCGTTGACAACCAAGAGATGGCCGTTCGGCGCCGTCGCCAGCGCCAGCGGCGTCTGTAACAGGCCATCCTTGGTCACCGTGCGCCCGACCCCCGCGCTGTGATCTCGGGTCGACGCGTCCCAGATCGCGCTGATGCGGTTTCCGGTCGCGTCCGAGACGTAGAGCGTATCGTTCGGGCCGAGCGCGAGGCCCGTCGGGCCGATCAAGAACACGTCCTTGTTTGGCTGAGACCCGAAGCCGCTGCCGACAACGGTCTGATCGACCGCTTCTGGCGGCTTGCCCTCCGGGATCGAGAGCTTGATGCGCAGGACCGTCGCTTCATTGACGACGCGCGGATCGCCTTCGGGCGAGCCAACGCCAAAGCCGGCGTTGCTGACGAATATCGTCGCAGTGCCGCCGTTGTCGATCACCGCCATATTGCCCCACGGCATGTCGATTTTGTCGCCAGCGATTACGCTTGCGACTTTGCCATTGGAGTCGAGCACGATGAGACAGCCCGCGCCCTTCGTCCCAGTCGTGCCGTCCGCGCTCGGCGCGCTGCCGACGATGACCCAGCCGCTCTTGAGCATGGTCATCGCCGTCGACAGGCCGATCCCGCCTGGACATCCCGCCAGATTGCGCGGCAGCGCGGCGAAGGTCGTGAGCTTCTTGGTCGTCGGACTATAGTTGACGATGGTGGCGCCGAGGCCTTGCAGATTGCCCGCGTCGTTGAAGTTGGTGATCAGGACGTCGTCCTTTTGCACCGAGCCCGCGGAGACAGGCGCGACCACGATCGCATAGGGGTTCTGATCGCCATTCTCGGGGACGGTCGAACTCAGAACAGTCTGCCGGTGGACGCCGTCGAGGAAACTCGCCGGCTGAGCGGCGAACGTCGCCGCCTGTGGCGCAAGAGCGGCCGATGCGACCAACGCGCTGAGCAGCGTTGCGCGGCGGGCGTCGCGTTTCAACCCATCGCCATGTCTTGTCATTTCTACTTCTCCTTGACGCTTTGGACGAATGCGCCGTTCGCGGATGCTCCGGATCCAGCGCCTGCCGCAGTGAGCGAGCGCTCGACTTGAATGCGTGGCGGAATACGCGGGTAAGTCATCACGCCGCCTTCGACGCTGAGCGACACTTGGGCGCCCTGGCGCGGCGCCATGTGGCCGGCGACGCGTGTCGTGACTCGCTTGGCTCCCGCATCCAGCGACAGGATGACGCTGGCGTCGTGGCCGTAATACGTTACAGCGAGAACTTGCGCCTTGGCCAAACCGGCGTTGGTTCGCGGCACAAGCCGTATTTGCTCGGGCCGCACCATCACTTCGACTGGCCCGTCCGGCGCGGGCACCGCCAGCTCAAGGCGCCCCAGCGCGCAGGTCGCGAACCCTCCCGCAACAAGACCGGGCAGAAGCACGGCCTCGCCGACGAACTGCGCGAGGTCCGCGTCCGCCGGCTGACGGTACAATTTTTCCGGGGCCGCGACCTGCGCCAGCACCCCATCGCGCAATACCGCAACCTGCCGGCCCATCGACAGGGCTTCCGACTGATCGTGCGTCACCAAGAGCGCGGTTGCTCCAGCGGCCTTGAGGATTGCCGCGACCGCTTCGCGCGTTTCAATCCGCAAGGCCGCATCCAGAGCCGAGAAAGGCTCGTCCAGAAGGATCAGTTTTGGCCTTGGCGCGAGGGCGCGGGCCAGAGCCACGCGTTGCTGTTCGCCGCCCGAGAGTTCGTGCGGACCGCGGCCCGCATAGGACGATGGCAGGCCGACGCTTTCCAGCATCGCCTCGGCCTTGAGGGGGTCGCGGCGCTGCGGCCGTGGGAGCCCGAAGACGACGTTGGCCGCGACCGACAAGTGGGGAAACAGCGACCCCTCCTGGGCGACATAGCCGACCTGCCGCCTCTCGGGCGGCACGTGGACGCCCGGACCGGCCGCCTGCCGCCCGTCGATCTCAATGACGCCAGAATCGCCGCGCTCAAACCCGCCCAGCAATCGCAGCAGCGTCGTCTTGCCGCTGCCCGATGCGCCCAGAATCGCGAACAGCGCGCCTGACGGCACGACAAGATCGACGCCACGCAAGATCGGCGCTCCGCGAAAGGACTTGGTCAGTCCCGCGATGCGCACTTCAGCCATCGTTACGCCTGACCCGGAAATACGGCGGCGCCGAAACGGTGAGCGAGAAGCCAGCTGGAAACGAGCGAGATCAACAGCATCATCGCCGCGAACGGGGCCGCCGCGGCAAAAGCCAGCGACGAGGTATTGGCCCAGACCTCGATGGCCAGGGTCCTCGTCCCGATAGGCGCCAGCAATAACGTCGCCGTCAACTCCGTGACGACGAACACGAACACCATGGCGGCTCCCGCCCCAACGCCGGGTCCCGCCAGCGGCGCCAAGACCCGGACCGTAACCGCGAACCAACCGAGCCCGAGCGAGCGACCGGCTTCCTCAAGTCCGAGTTGGACCTGCGCCAACGCCGAGCGGACGCCGACCAGAGCGAACGGCAGGAACAAAACCGCGTAGGCGACGACCAGCAGCGCGGCGCTTTGATAAAGCGGGCGGATCATTTGCACCGTAAGCGAAATGAAGGCCAGCGCGACGACAATGCCCGGCACGCCCTGTGCGACATAGGCGATCCGCTCGAGAATTACCGCCATGCGGCTTGGGTGGCGCGTCGCGAGATAGCCAAGGGGGGCCGCAAGGATGACGGCCGCCGCCGCCCCGGCAAACCCATAACCGACGGAAGCAATTGTCGCGTTGAAGAGAAGCGGCAGAGACGGCGCGACCGGCGACGTCGCGGCCTGGGAATGTTGCAGAAGCCAATAGCCGATCATGCCGAGCGGCACGCCAAGCGTCGCGCCGGTCAGCGCCGCGAACGCGACGAGCGCCGGCCATCTGCTCAACCCGAGACGCGCGGGCGCGGCAACGCGTCGGGCGCCGACGCCAACGCGCGCATAGCGCGCACGGCCGCGTATATTGAACTCCGCGACCACACAGATGAGGCACAGGCCGATGAGCACGAGCGCCAGCAACGATGATTCCGGCCCGTCCAGTCCGGTCCTGTACTGGGCGTAGAGTTCAGTCGTGAAGGTGCGAAAGCGCAGGAGAGCAAAGGCGCCAAACTCGATCAACGTATCGAGCGCGACCAGCAAGGCGCCGCCATAGAGCGCCGGACGCAATTGCGGCGCCACGACGCGAAAAAAGCATCCCCATGCGCCGTAGCCCAGCGACCGCGCCGTCTCCTCGAGCGCCGGATCGAGGCCACGCAGCGCGGCGGCGACCGGCAGATAGACGAGCGGATAATAGGCGCAGACGACCACCAGCAGCGCCCCGCCGAAGTCCTGCAGCCCGTTGCTGAGCGACACCCAGGCATAGCTCGAGATGAACGGCGGAATCGCCAAGGGCGCGACGGCAAGGACGCCCCAAACCTTCCGGCCAGGAAGATCCGTGCGCTCGACCAGCCACGCCGTAGCCGTTCCGATGATGGCGCAAGTTGAGGAGGCGACGACAACCAGGCCAACCGTGTTGATAAGCAGCTGGCCAACGAGCGGACGCATAAGCAAATCAACGGCGGCCCGTGGGCTCAAACTGGCCGCCTGAACGATTGTGACGAGGATCGGCGCCAGAACGAGCGCGGCGGCGAACAAAGCGGCGCCGATCAGCGGAGCGGGCGCGCGCCCCCTTACATTGGCCGGCGCTTGCGCACCGCGGCCCAGACTGCGCCGGGCGACATTCAGGCCGACGGCTTGCGACATCAGATCAGGCCTGCCTCGCTCAGAAGCTTGGCGGCGTCGCGGTCGTCGCCGAGCTGCTTGAGCGTCAGAGGCGGAGGCTGCAACTCGTTCATCGGCTTCAAAATCGGGTTCGCTGCAACGCCGGCGACCAGGGGATACTCGAAGGTGATGTCCAATGTCGAAATCATCTCCTGGGCGGGCTTGCTGACCAGGAAGGCCAAGAACTTCTGTGCGGCCGCCTGATTGCGCGAACTCTTCATGACGGCGGCCCCGGACACATTCATCAATGCGCCGACGTCGCCGCCGGCAAAATGGTGAATGGCGCTCTGCATCTTGTCGGCGCCCTTCTCCATGCGCAGACGCGCCCAATAATAATTGTTGATGATCCCCGTCGCCGCCGCGCCTCGATCGACCGCGGCGACGACGCCTTCATCGTCGTCGAAGATCATGGCGTTGTCGTGCAGGCCTTTGAGCCAATCGAGTGCGGCAGGACGGCCCTTCATCGCCACCACCGCCCCAACCAGCGGCAGGAAATCGGCGTCAGTCGGAGCAATGGCGACCTTGCCCTTCCAGTCCGGCTTCGCGAGATCCATGAGCGACGCCGGCAAGTCCGCCTCCTTGATCGAGCCGGTATTGAACGCCAGCACGTCCTCGCGGGCGAAAACGCCGACCCAGTCCCCGGAGGGGCCATTGTATTGAGCGGGGCCGCTCGCCAGCGTCGACGGAGCGACTTTCGCCAGAAGCCCCTTCTCCGACAGCCACTCGAGCTCGGGCGAGTTCTCGGTGAAGAAAACGTCGGCCGGGGACGACGCTCCTTCCTTGACCAGCTGGCTCGCGAGTTCGGGGGCCTCACCCGCGTGGACCTTGACCTCGATCCCCGTTTCCTTCGTGAACGCCTTGGTCAAGAGGTCGACCGTCTGCTCGTGCTGGGCCGAATAGAGGTTGAGCGAGGCGGCGCGCGCGGCAGAAGGCGCCGCGCCGAGCACGAGGCCGATCGCGGCGGCGGAGATGATTTGACCCAAGGGAAAGCGCGCCATTGGAATCCCTCTATTCGGCCCAATGATCGAGCCTCTCGATCACAGATTTTCCGTTAACAAGGGGGCGGCTAGCGGACAAGAATGGAGCGTGAAAATTAGAAACGATTCAATTTAGAACCATTTCAAATTGGGCCGGTGCGAGTTCGCTGCGGTTTTGCGCTCACTTCGCGGCCGCGCGGCCCGCTTTTACCGCCGAAGGACGGCGCGATCCCACCGTCCTGGTCAAGAAGACAATAACCGCAAGCGTCAACGCATAGGCCAGGACCTGAAGCATCGACGGCTCGTCCGAATAGCCGATCAGCGTGTGCAGCACGCGCCCGAACAGGCTCGTATCGGAGAGGATGGCGGACGTGTCCCATGCCGTCTGACTCAGCATGGTCAGAATACCGGCCTGCTGGAGGAAGAGCACCGCCTGCGCCGCCAGGCCCGCAGCGAGCAAGCTTATGAGCGCAGTCGTGACCGCAAACAGGCGCCGTTGCGGGATCGCCGCCAGGCCCAGGTAGGTCAGCGCGGTCACGACGACGCCCGCCGCAAGCCCGAGAAGCGAGCCGATAATGAGTTCGGCGGTCGTTGAGCCCCCGGCCGCAACAAGGCCGTACATGAAGAGCGCAATCTCCGACCCCTCGCGCATCACGGCCACAGCGCAGACGACTCCGAGCGCGAAGATCGATTGTGAGCCGGACCGCACCGCTTCGCCGACCCGCTTGACGTCGGCGGCAAGTTCGCGGCCATGGCTTGCCATCCAGACGTTGTGCCAGGTCAGCATCACGACCGCGATGAGAAGAATCGTGGCGTTGAATATTTCCTGGCCAACGCCTGCCAAGGCTTCACCAATTGCGCCCGCAAAGGCCGCGACGAGCGACGCGCCGACAACTCCGACCAATACGCCCGCCGCAATCGCGAGCCGGCTACCCGCAAGACCGTTCGTCACCGCCAGAACGATGCCGACGATCAGGCCGGCCTCGATGGCCTCCCGAAAAACAATAATAAGCGCGCCAAGCATTGGGGTTCTCTAAAGTAAAGCTTTGCGGAGTTGCGAACGGCTCACTTAACGATAAGGAAGCCCTCAGTCGTGTCCTCGTGGTAATCGTCGAAAAAACGATAGCGGCCCGGCCCCAGCGGACGGATCTGGACGGTGATCTTCCCTCCACCCGGCACAACCTTTTCCACGCGCAGAGTCTTGCTTTCAAATTCGGAAGGCGTCGAATCGAGGTTGGTCACGTCGATCGCAATTGGCTTGCCAGCGGGCGCGGTTGGCTCAGCGGGCGAGAATTTGTGATCCTTTAGGGTAACGCTCACCCTCGCGGAATCATCCGCGATCGCAAGTGATCCGCCAATTCCGAAGGCTATCGCCAAGCCTAGGCTGACGGTTGAAACGACGCGCATGTTTGTCACTCCTGTCCTCGCTTAGAACTCAACCTCAAACTTCAGGTTGCCCTGCTGATGCGGAAAATTGGTCAGGTCGAGGCCAAAGTTCTCGCCACTGGCGTGGCCAGCGATCTGGACCGACCACGCCGCCGCCAGCATCACGTGGCCATTGAATTGATAGTGAAACGTCGGGCCAAGATAGATGGGCTGGCCCTGGAACGACTGAATGCCCGCCCCGTCATAGGCGGCGTCATATTCAATTTCGGCGCCCATGGTCAGTTTGGGCGTGAAGCGCAAGGCGAGCGCGCCCGATATCCCGTATTCTGCGGACCATGCCCATGACTCCCCAGGCGACCGAGCGTGGTCCGGGGTGTAGAAGACGTTCGTCGCCGCATAGAACCGATTGGGAATGAGTTCGGTATCGAGGATCGCTCTGAACGTCGAATTGAAGTCAGCGATCGGTTGCCCGCCGTCGTCGATACGGGCCCATTCCGGCTCGGCGACCAGGGTGAACCCGACGGGTGAACCCGGACCGCGACCAATCACCAGATAGCGGAATTCCGCCGACAGGCCGCTGAAGTTGAAGCCGTGGGCGTCCGGCATTCCGGGTACGCGCTGTACCGCCGCCCCCGTTGAATAGTCATAACGCCCTACACTCCAACGGCTTCAGGGACTGCGGCATGCAGTCAATCGGATAACACTCGACGGCCCCATTCCCAAAGATGCGACCGATAAATCGGAATGATTCCGATTTGGAATGATTCTGAAACTTCGCCCGCCCTGCCGTTACTCGGGATCATCTGCAGGCGGGAGCAAGGCTTGCCAAAGGATAGCCCAGCAAACGCATGGCCCTCCATTGCCGGTTAAGAGTCGAGTGACTCACGCGGAAAAATCTTCGTCTGGAGGTCAAAAACCCCTTGCGCCGAGGCGCGATTCGCACAAATAGTCGTTTGCCCAATACGCACGTGCCTGTGGTCGTGTGTCGGTCGGCGGGGATCTGGACAAGAGGCCAGTCAACCGCCCCTGGAAGACCGGCAGCCGGAGGCTAACCGGCGAACCCCGCCAAACGGGGGACGCGGCTTGAAGCAACGACGGACCGGGCTTTTTTGGTCTCTGCCGGCCCTCCAAAGGTCGGCGCCCAAAGAGGCTTGTCTATCTTGCCGGGCGTGCGGACGGGACTTCTCCTCGTCCAAACGATGGCTCTGACCGCTTAGGCTTGCGAGCAGGCCCCGGCGCGTCATGGCTACGGCGCAGCAGCTGATTGCTCGCGCGTCTTCGCTGGCGGCTTTCCTTAAGCCGTCGCCGGAGTCGACGGGCGGTCGCGTCGGCGGGTCAACGACTTCGCCGCGCGTCTCCAACGCGCGGGGCGAAAGCCGCATCGCCGGCAAATCCTTCATGTTTCCAGGCGTTGGGAAACCGCGCGCTTGGGGGATGCCGCTCATGACTGACCGCATCAAGGAGTTCCTCGCCTGCAATCGCGAGGTCGGACCGCGCCTCGTCGTCGATCTCGACGTCGTGCGCGAGAACTATCTGGGATTCGCCGGCGCCTTGCCGGACACCCGCGTCTTCTATGCCGTCAAGGCGAATCCCGCTCCGGAGATTCTCGCTCTGCTCGCCTCGCTCGGCTCGTGCTTCGACGCCGCCTCGCTGACCGAGATCGAGCAGGCGCTGGCCACCGGCGCAACGCCCGACCGGATCAGCTTCGGCAATACGATCAAGAAGGAAAAGGATATCGCCAGCGCCTACGCGCTCGGGATCCGCCTTTTTGCCGTGGATTGCGAGGCCGAGGTGGAGAAGATCGCGCGCGCCGCGCCGGCCGCGAAGGTCTTCTGCCGTATCCTGTGCGACGGCGCAGGCGCGGAATGGCCGCTCTCGCGCAAGTTCGGGTGTGCGCCGGACATGGCGGCGCGCGTGCTCGAGCGCGCGCATGCGCTCGGACTTGTCGCTCATGGTCTCTCGTTTCATGTCGGCTCGCAGCAGCCCAACCCGCGCACATGGGACCGGGCGCTGAAGGTCGCGGCCGGAATCTTCCGCGACCTCGCCGAACGAGGCGTCCCGCTCGCCATGATCAATCTCGGCGGCGGCTTCCCGGCCCGCTATCTGAAAGATGTGCCGGCGATCAAGACCTACGGGCAGACGATCTTCCGCGCGCTGCGCCGCCACTTCGGCAATCGGATTCCCGAGACGATCATCGAGCCCGGACGCGGCATGGTCGGCAATGCCGGAATCATCGAGGCCGAGGTGGTCCTGATCTCAAAGAAGTCGGATGAGGACAAGAGCCGCTGGGTCTATCTCGACATCGGCAAGTTCAACGGGCTCGCCGAGACGATCGACGAGATGATCCGCTATCCGATCCGCACCCCTTATGACGACGACCCGCTCGGCCCCTGCATCGTCGCCGGACCGAGCTGCGACTCGGTCGATGTGCTGTACGAGAAGGAGCCGTACCTGTTGCCGGTCTCGCTCGAGATTGGCGCCAAGGTGCTGATCGAGGGAACAGGCGCCTATACGACGACCTATTCCTCCGTCGGCTTCAACGGCTTCCCGCCGCTGAAGTCGTATGTGATCTAGACGTCGTTCCGCGCCGGCCGGTCCGCCGCTCGAGCCACGCTGGCCCAGGAAAATAGCCGGCCCGCCAGCAAGGCTGGCGGCGCCGCTTTGTCTTCAGTCGCTGCATTGGACGTAAAGCCAGATCGCCGCTCCTGATCGGCGCAGGCGTTCCGCGCCATCAAATTCGTTGTAACCGCGGCGATCGAGGGGACGGGCGCTCTCCGGTCGACTATGAATTGAATTCGCCGGACGTCCGATTTTTCTCGCTTGAGATGAATTTGAGCGTCCGTTTTTGCCGCAATATCGAGGCCCCTTTGACAACGGACGTCGACCGCTCGTCCTTTTTCATCGCGCTTGTCGTCGTTGACGTGCTCGCTGGCCTCGCGGACGCGATCTCCGGCCCCTACGTCGTGCTCTTCCTCGTCGATCAGGCGAAGCTCGGCTCCCTTTCCTTGAGCGCAATCCTGACCGCGAGGGCTCTCAGCGGCATCGCCTTTGGCGCCGCCTTCGGAGCCTGGATCGACAGGAGGACGACCATCGCGCCGCTCCTCCTGGCGCTGGCCGGGTCCGCTGTTGGCTACGCTCTGCTCGGGTTCACCACCGATTTCACTATCCTGCTCGTCATTGCGGCGCTCCCGATCGCGATCGGGGCGGCAGCCTTCTCGCAATCGATCGCCCTCGTGAAGCGGGACTTCGAACAAGCAAGCCCTCACACTGCGAATCGCGCCATCGGCGTCCTTCGCGCCAGCTGGTCTGTCGCTTGGGCCATCGGACCGGCAATCGGCGCTTTGATTGTCGGGATGGCCGGCTTTCGCGGCATCTTTCTCGCAAGCGCCGGTTCAGCCTTGATCGCGCTCACGACTCTCGGTCTTGTCCGAGCAAGACCCCTTCCCGCCGACAAAGCTCAGGCCAAACGACGCAAGCCCGCCAATGGAGGCCCGGCGATCGCTCTCGCTTTCGCCGCGCTCGTCCTGTTTCACACCGCCATGTTCCTGGGCTCGATCCCGCTTCCTATCGTGCTGATCGCCTCGATGGGCGGGGCGAAGAGCGACATCGGAGTGGCGATGAGCTTATGCGCCGCTCTGGAAATCATTGTCATGGGCGCACTCATCTGGCGACCGCTTCAGCGGGGCGAGCGGACGGCGATCGTCGTCGGTTTCGCTGCCTTCGTCGCGTATTTTGTCGCCTTGGCGCTCGCAAGCTCGGTCGCCTCGGTCTTGTGGGCGCAGATCCTCCGGGCGATCGGCATCGGTCTCGTGAGCTATCTCGGAATCAGCTATCTGCAGTCGCTCATGCCGCACCGCGCCGGCGCCGCGGCGGCGCTATTTTCGAACTCCGGACAACTGGGCTCGGTCCTCGCGGCTCTCGGCGTCGGCGGCTTGGCGCAGGCCTTCGGCTACGCGTCGATTTTCATCGTGTGCGCCGTTTTCAGCGCGGCGGGTCTGGTTCTGGTTTGCTTTATCCCCACTGGGCCCGATTAGCTTTCCCTGTCCGGCGCGCCGGCCGCGATCCAGCGGGCCGGCCGGAGCTTCGTCATTCGCTCGTCATCCGGCCAATGAACTCTTGACCGATCCCCAGCTCTCGCGCGACTAGCCAGTCGAGGCGCCAGTCCTTGCTGAGGCGTCGCTTGTTTTGGAGCCGAACTCCGGTGAAACCCCTGCTTCGCCGCTTGATCATCCTTGTCTCGATCGCCGGCCTCGTTCGGGCGGCTTCCGCCGCCTCCCCGCAGCTGGTTGCAACCCAGCCCGATCCGAGCCCCGATGTCGCGCCCTATTTCGTCGCCGACGCCGACCCTCGCTGGTCCGACGCGAGCTGGTCGGCGCATGACATCGAAATGCTCCGCGAGAAGGTAAAGTATGTCTTCGTCATCTTCAACGAGAACCGCTCGTTCGACCACGAATACGGGACTTTTCCGGGCGTCAACGGGATCTATTCCGACGGCAAGACTCCGCGCGGCCCCGCCGACACGCCTGGCTTCACGCAGAGCTATCTCGACGCCAATACCGGCCAGACCGTCACGGTTCAGCCGTTTCGCGTCGGCCCTGAGCAAAACTCGACCATCAAGGATTTCGACCGACCATTCCCACACCGGCCTCGCCGCCAAGATCGACGTCAAGGACGGCGTGGCGCAAATGGACAAGTTCGCCTTCGTCGAGTGGAGTCGGTACGCGCATCTCGCCGGCGCCCAGGGCGAGGCGATGGGTAAGCAGTTCGCCCGCCTGGTGATGGCGCATGTCGACTGCGACACGATCCCGTTCTTCTGGCGCTATGCGAGCCGCTTCACGATCTTCGACAATATTTTCGCCACCGAGGACACGCCCTCGACCCCGAACGCCGTCGCCATGATCGCCGGCCAGTCGGGCGAAACCCAATGGGTCAAGCATCCGAGCACGACCGGAAAGCCTGTGGAGGATGGTTTCACCGGGCCGATCATCGGCACGATCAACGACAAGACCTACTCAGGCTCAGGGACCACCCAAGGGCCGCCGCTGGTCAACGATCCCCAGCCGTGGTGGGGCTCCGAATTCGACGACACAATTTCCGGACGCGAGCCGGCCGGAGCGGCGGGCAAGGAATCCTATAACTCCGCCAACATCGCCTCGAACCTGACATTCGCCTCGCTGCCGCTGACCTTCATGGCGGGCTGGATCAACTGGTTTGCGGACCAGGACCGCAACCCGGCGTTCGACCTCCTGGACGTCGGGAAAGACATCGCTTTCATCGCCAACCTCGGCGGCGAACCGGTCCAATGGCGCTGGTACCAGAACGGCTACGACCAGGAGCCGACCGACGCCAGCGGCGCGGCCTCGCACCAGAACTACGTGAGCCACCACAACGGCGCGCAATATTTCGGCTATATCGCCAACAATCCCGCCGAACAGGCGAACCTGCGCGGCGAGGGCGACTTCTTCGCCGACCTGGCGAAGGGCGCGCTTCCGCGCACCGGCGGGGTGTTCATCCTGCGCGGTGGCTATTACAACCTGAGCTACCCCAAGCAGACCGCGATCATCCAGAACCCGAACTACCCCAACCCGCACGGGCTCACTGCGGCCGAGATCGCGGCGATCAACGCCGCCAAGTCCGGCGACGACGATCATCCGAGCTATTCCGACAGCCAGCTCACCGAAGCCATGGCTGCGCGCGCGATCAACGCCATCGCCGCCAACAAGGACGTCTGGGAGCACAGCGCAATCATCATCACTTACGACGAGTCCGACGGACTCTACGACCACGCGCCGCCGCGGATCTTGAGCTACGGCCCCGACGGCCTGCCGCTTGCGCGCGGCGTCCGCATCCCCCTCCTGCTCATTTCCCCATATGCCCGCGTCCACGCGGTCTCGCACGCCGAGGGCGACCACAATGCGGTGATCGAGACGATCAATGCGCTCTTCGGCCTGCCCGCGCTCTCGAGCCTGCCGGACGAAGCCGAGGCGCTCGCCGCCGGCAATTCGCCCGCCTTCAACGCGCTCGCGCCGGCCGGCTTCGAGCAGAAATATCTCGGCCCCCGCGACGCCAATTCGCCGATCTCCGAGAGCCTGCTTACCGGCTTCGACAAGGCGCGGCTGAGCGGCGCCCTGCCCCCGCTGCCGGCCTCCTACGCGATGATCCCGGACGCCCTCGTGAACACGTTTCCGCACTACGGCGGTAAGGGCTGCGAGGCGATCGAAGTGACACCGGAAGACCTGCGCCAGGGAATCCCGAACGTGATCCCGGACGGTTTCAATTCGCTGCCGGCGACGCTTCCGGCGTACAATTGAGTGCGTCGAGCTTCTTGCCGCGCTTTTCGATCGCGTCTGTCGAGACGCGATGCTTTGCATCGCTCCTCAGGACGAGGGTTGGGACGCATCGCTGCTCAGGACGAAATTTCCGGTGGGCGATCACACGCAGCCCTCGTCCTGAGGAGCCTGCGAAGCGGGCGTCTCGAAGGGCAACTCCAGCTCGTTTCCGGCTCCGGCTCCTCCTCGCGCTCGCTCTCGTCTTCTCTTTCCGCCCCCTCGCCCACGCCGGCCCGATCATCGACCGCATCAAGTCCGCGGGCGTCATTCGTTGCGGCGGCGTCCCGCGTCCTGGGCTTGTCGGCCAGTCGCCCGACGGGCGTGAGGCCGCCGGCCTCTATCTCGACCTTTGCCGCGCGATCGGCGCAACGCTGCTCGGGCCGGACGGCGGGATCGAGTTCCGCCCTTATGATTCCGAGCTGGCGTTCAAGCGCGTCGAGGACGGCGCCGACGACCTTTCCTTCCTCGAGGGCTCGGACATTGCCGATCATGGCCTCGCCGGCAAGGCGGCGCTCGGTCCCGCGGTCTATTTCGTCTCCACGACGGCGATGGTCCATGGCGACGCGCCAATCCGGCAATTGAGCGATCTGGCCGGTAAGTCGATCTGCTTCTATCAAGGCGCAAGCGCGCACATGCGCCTGGAGGGCTGGATGGCGGCGCATCGCCTGAACTTCGCTCGCATGGGCTACATGGAATACGGCGAGCTTTACGACGCTTACGAGGCCCGCGTCTGCGACGCGGCGATCGGCGAGAGCGGCGATCTTGCGGCGGCCCGGCTCGCGGAAACCGCCGAAACGCCGAGCCGCATCCTGATCGAGCCGCTCTCGACCTTCCCGGTATTCGCTTTGACCCCAATGAGCGACCCGCAATGGTCGGCGATCGTCGCCTGGGCGAGCTACGCCTTGCAGCGCGCCGAGCTTGCGCCTTCGCCCTGGGCGGCGGGGGGCCTCGATTCGCTTGGCGTCGAGGAGCGGGAACTCGGCCTCTCGGACGATTGGGCAAAGCGCGTGATCGCGGCCGCAGGGTCCTACGCCGACATGTACGCCCGCAATCTCGGCGACGGCTCGCGTCTCAAACTTCCGCGCGGCCCGAACGCGCCCGTCGAAGCCGGCGGCCTGTTCGTGACGCCTCACCGGGATTAGCGAGGAGGCGGCCGGATGGCGAAAATAAGCGCGGGTATCCTCCTCTTTCGAAGACGTCCCGAAGGCGTGCAAGTCCTACTCGTGCATCCGGGCGGGCCGTTCTGGGCGAAGAAGGACTTGGGAGCATGGTCGATCCCTAAAGGGCTGACAAACGAGGGCGAGGACTGGCTCGCGGCGGCGAAACGGGAGTTTCTCGAAGAGACCGGCATGGCGATCGAGGGCGAATGTCTCGATCTCGGCCAGCACAAACAGCCCGGCGGCAAGACAATCGTCGCCTTCGCCCACGAGGGGGATTTCGATTCCGCATCGCTCGAGAGCAACGCCTTCGCGATCGAGTGGCCGCCGCATTCCGGACGGATGGCGCAGTTCCCCGAGGTCGACAGGGCGGCCTGGTGTTCGATCGGCGAAGCCACGGAGAAAGCGGCCCGCGGCCAACGGCCGATCATTGCCGCCTTGGCCGAAAAACTTGGCGTCAAGGGGCCTGATGTGGAGATTTAGGCGCGGCTGACGCGGCGCTTGCGTTCGCCAGCGGCGGGCCTACGCTTTGCCCTATTGATCGGTTAAAGAATAGGACATATGCCCGCAACCAGATCCAAGCGCGCAGCAGTTGCAGCAGGGCGAAAGCGCGCTCCGAAGGCGGATTCGCCGATCGCCGCCGTCGACGCCTACGGCCTGACCAAGAGGCAGCTTGCCGAGACCATCGGGCTCGCGCCTGAAGCGCTCTACAAGCGCGAGCGCCTGAGCGCCGCCAAAACTCAGACCCGACTGCGCGAAATGGCCGAAATTCTTGCCCGCGTCTCCGCTTGGTCGGGCGGCAGAGCGCAGGCGATGGCGTGGTATCGGGCCGAGCCGATCCCCGCTTTCGGCGGGCGGACCGCGGAATCGCTCGTCAAGTCCGGGCAGGCTGGCCAGCTTCGCGACTATCTCGATTCGATCGCCATTGGCGGCTTTGCTTGAGGTTTCAGGGCCTCGCCTACCGAGCCCATGATGCGCGCTGGTCTTTCAAGCCCCTGTCCGGCGACGGCGCAGCCGTGCATGGCGGCCGCTTCAACCCAAAGGGAATGCCTGCGCTTTACGTGGCGCTCGATCCAATGACCGCGATCAAGGAGGCGGCGCAAGGCTTCGCCCGCAAATTCGAGCCCTGCGTGCTCTGCACATACGAGATCGACTTCGATGATGTCGTCGATCTGCGCGCAGGCGAAGCGCGCCGCGCCGCAAGCGTCGGCGAACAGGACATGGCCTCACCCTGGTTCGCCGAAGCCGCGGCGAGACGCGAGCCCGCATCGTGGCGCCTCGCGCGGCGGCTCATCGCCGGCGGCGCAGCCGGTCTGATCGCGCCGAGCTTTGTCCGAGGAGCGGGCGCAGGCGACGTCAATCTCGTTCTATGGGATTGGGGCGGCCGCCGACCTCACAAAGTAAGGGTCTTCGATCCCAGCGGCCGGTTGCCGAAAAGCCAGCTGTCGTGAACATGACGCAGGCCCGCTTGTCGGCCCGCGCCGTGAAAAAGCGCACGCCCGGCCTATATCTGTCCTCTCGCTTCCGTGGAGCCCGTTGATGGCGTTCTGGTTGGACATCGCTGCTTTCCTCGTCAAGGCGCTCATCATCGTCGCCGCCATCGGCGGCCTCGCCGTCCTGATCGCCCGCCTCGCGCGTTCCAGCGAGGCCAGGGACAAGGAGATCAAGGTCAAGTCGCTCAACGAGCGCTATGACGACATGCGCGACGTCATGGACGGCGCGCTCTTCGACAAGAAGGAGCGCAAGGCGCTCGTCCGGGCGCGCAAGAAGGAGGCCAAGGCCGCCGCGAAGGCGCGCCGCGGCCAGGAGCCGGGCAAGCGCATCTACGTGCTGAACTTCAAGGGCGACATGCGCGCGAGCGCCGTCACACGTCTCGGTTCCGAAATCGACGCCGTCCTGATAGCCGCGCGACCCCAAACGGACGAGGTGGTGATCAGGATCGAAAGCCCCGGCGGAACGGTGACCGGCTACGGGCTCGCGGCGGCCGAAATCCTGAGATTGCGCGAATACAAGATGAAGGTCACCGCCTCGGTCGATCAGGTGGCGGCGAGCGGCGGCTATATGATGGCCTGCGCGGCCGATCGCATCGTCGCCGCGCCGTTCGCGGTCGTCGGCTCGATCGGCGTCGTCGCGCCCGTGCCCAACCTGCATCGGCTGCTCAAGAAGAACGAGATCGATTTCGAGGAGATGACGGCTGGCGAGTTCAAACGCACCGTCTCGGTCCTGGGCGAAATCACCCCGGCCGGCCGCGAGCACTTCCGCGGCAAGCTCGACGCGACGCATGAGGCGTTCAAGTCGCACGTAGAGCAATGCCGGCCGAATGTCGAGATCGCCAAAGTCGCCAACGGCGACCATTGGCTGGCTCGCGAAGCCCTCGGCCTCGGCCTCGTCGACGAAATCATGACCGGCGACGAGCTGCTGTTCCGCTCCCGCGCCGAGGCGCAACTCTACGAAGTCTCGACCGAAGCGCGCAAGACCCTGCTGCAGCAGCTCTTGAGCGGCTTCGGCGTTGCAGCGCAAAGGATCGGCGATTTGATCGCCGCGAAGATTGGAGCGATTTAGCAGGCGGGCGCTCAGCAGAAATCGTCCTCGCGAGGACCCCCGGGTCGTAGCCCGGGGGGACGCGCGATCCAGAGCCGCCGCCTCGCCCTTCATCTCCGGATCGCTTCCGCCGGGCTCTCGATCCGGGGGTCGCGATGACGGGCCTTGTTTCAGTATTTGCATCTTCCTTTGGCCGCACTCACCGCACCTCGTAGCAGTTGACAATCGTCCGCGGATTGCGGGTCACGTCATAAAGGACCCCGCACTGGACGAGCGCGTTCGTTCCCGCATGCCGAAACAGGATCAGCGAGGTGCGATTGTCGTAGCCGCTGGCGTAGCCCGCGATCTCCCATCCTTGAGCCAGCAATTGCTCGATCGCGAGCGGCGGCGCCTGAGCAGCCGCTATGCCGCACGCCGCCAGCATCGTTGCGAGGCAAAGGCTTGAACGCATGCCAGGAGCTCCTTGTGCGCGGCGCACGTCTCGATCCTATGCGCTTCCCGAGGTCGTCTCAATTCGATGGCGGCCGTTTCCGCCGCCTTGCGGAAAATGGCGCCGCCTCCAACCGTGCTAAAGGTGACGCACCGCGCGGCAGGAGATGAGCACCGTATGACCGATGTAAAAGAGAGCCCAGCGCCTGTAGAGAAAAGCAAAGCCGAACTCCCGCGCGAGCGGCCGAGCGGCGGCGGGCTCGCGGCAGCGGCCATCGTGACGCTCATCCTTGCCGCGATCGTTGGACTTTCGATCTGGTATCTCGCTCGACCGGCGCCGTTGATCGTCCAGGGCGAGGCCGACGCCACCCGCATCGACATCGCAGCGCGCGTCGATGGGCGCGTCGGCCAGCGTCCGGTCGAGCGAGGCCAGAACGTCTCGGCCGGGCAATTGCTGTTCGAGATCGACAATCCGGAGCTGATCACCAAATGGCGTCAGGCCGAGGCGAGCGTCGAGGTCGCAAAGGCCCAGCTCGCCAACACCCTGGTGGGCACGCGCGCGGAAGTGGTCGATCAGAAGAAGGCCGCGCTCGAGAGCGCCCAGGCCAACTTCGCCCTCGCCCAAAAAACCTACGACCGCATCAAGGACCTCGCCGGCACGGGCAACGCGCCGCTGCAACAGCTCGACCAGGCCACGAACTCGCTCGAAGTGGCGAGAAGGAGTCAGGACAGCGCCAAGCTCGCCTATGACGAGGCCGTGAACGGGGCGACCAAGGAAGAGCGCGCGATCGCTCAGACCAAAGTGCTCCAGGCGCAAGCGAGCGTCGACACGATCAAGGCCGACGTCGACGAACTCACGGTCAAGGCGCCGATCGCTTCGCAGGTCTATCAGATCGGAGCGGAGCTCGGGGAATATGTCTCTCCCGGCGTGCCGCTACTTTCGCTGTACGATCTCAATGACGTCTGGCTCCGGTTCAATCTTCGCGAGGATCTGGTCAAGGGGCTCAAGGTTGGCGACAGATTCAAAATGCGCGTCCCCGCCCTCGGCGACCAGGAAATCGAGGCGGCGATCAAGCTCATCGAGACGCGCGGCGAGTACGCGGGATGGCGCGCGACGCGAGCAACCGGCGATTTCGACCTCAGGACCTTCGAGATACGCGCCTATCCTGTCTCCTTGCTGCCCGCGCTGCGGCCGGGCATGAGCGTCTACGCCGAGTGGCCGACCGGCGAGGTCCGATGAGGGCGCCCGCGAAGCCCGGACTGCTTCTCGTCGCGACCCGCGAGTTGCGCTGGATGCGACGCGACGGCGTGGCGCTCGTTCTGGCCATCCTCGTTCCGGTCATCGCTTTTGCCGTTCTGACCCTCATTTTCAGCAATGCGGTCATTCGCAATCTCAGGGTCGCCATCGTCGACGCCGACCGCTCCGCGACCTCGCTCATCTACGTGCAGTCGATTGCCTCCGCCCCGGGCGTAACCGTCGCCGAGCGATCGAGCGACATGAGGAGCGCCATGCAGGCGGTCCGCTCCGGCGACGCGATCGCCGCCGTCTACATCCCCGAGAACTTCGAGCGAGACCTCCTCGCCCGGAAGCGCCCGCAGGTCGTGTCGCTCTACAACCGGCAATATTATACGCCCGGCAACAACGCCGCCTCGGCCATACAGAGCGCGGTGGCCGCGGCGACCGCTGCGCTGCCGCGCCAGCCAGGCCCCGGCGGTTATCAGCCTGGCGCGCTCGTCGCCGAACAATACGTGCTGTCGAACCCGGCGCTGAATTTCGCCCAGTTCCTGCTCCGGGCGGTGCTGCCGACTGTGCTGCACGTCGTCACGGCGATTGCGGGGGGCTACGCGGTCGGCTCGGAGTTCGCCCAGCGCAGCAAACGCGCCTGGATGCGCGCCGCCGGAGGCCGTCCGCTGGTCGCGCTGATCGGCAAATTCTTGCCTCTGTTCGCCATCTTCCTGCTCATGATGGTGGTCGACGCAGCCATCCTCCACGTCCTGTACGGCGTGTCTTTTCGGGGCGACCCGGTCCTGGTCGCCGCCGCGGCGTGCTTGCTGCTTATCGCCTATCTTTCCTTTGGGGCGTTGCTGGTTCTACTCACTCAAGCGCTCCCGACCGGGCTGAGCCTGATCGCGATATTCTGCAATCCGGCATTCGGCTTCGCCGGCGTTGGCTTCCCGATCGCCGCGATGGGAGCTTTCGCCCAGGCCTGGGGCTCCATACTGCCGCTTCGCTGGTATCTGCAGGTCCTGTTCGACCAGGCGGCGCGCGGCCTGCCTCCTTCGGACTCGGTTAGGCCGTTCGCGATTTTGGCCGGCCTCGCCTGCCTCTATTTCGCGCTCGCCTGGGCAAGGCTGCGCGCGATCGCCAACGCGCCGCCGCGACGCGCGGCGGAGCCCGTTCTCCGCATCCGGTACGGACGAGGCGTCGCGATCGCCATGGGCAACGAGTTCCAACGAATTCTCGGCGACCGGGGAGTTCTCGGCCTGATCGTGCTCGCGCCGCTCCTGTACGGGGCGCTTTACCCGCAGCCCTATCTCGGACAGGTGCTCCGCGGCATACCGATTGCCGTCGTCGATCAGGATCAAACCGAGCTGAGCCGCGACCTGGTGCAGACGTTGAACGCTGACGAGGCGCTCCAGGTGGCAGTGCGGGCGAACACCCTGGCCGAGGCGCAGGCCGCAATCGACCGCCATGACGTGTTCGCCATCCTCGCAATCCCCAAGGACACCGAGCGACAAGTGTTGCGGGGCGAGCAAGCGCGAATCGCGGCCTATGTCGATGCGGCGTATTTTCTCCTCTACAGCCGCTCCCTGCAGGGCATATCGGAAGCCGCTTCGACGGTCTCCAACGATATCGCGACGCGCGGCGCGCGCAGCGAAGGCAGCCTGGTCTATGCGGCGATGACTCGCGGCGCTTCGCCGATCGACTTTCTTTCCCAGCCTCTGTTCAACCCGACGGGCGGATATGCGAGCTATGTCGTGCCCGCCGCCTTCATCCTCATCCTTCAGCAGACGTTGCTGCTCGGCGTTGCGTCGCTCGGCGGGGCGGCTTACGCCCTCGGCGGCGCAGTGAACCGGCGGCTTCGATCCGGCCCGCGCGCCGTCTTCGGCCAGGGCCTCGCGCATCTCTGCTTCGCGATTCCAGGACTTGCGCTCTATTTGATTGTGCTGCCGCGTGTTTACGGCTTCTCGACGCTCGGGCGGCTCGAGGATCTTATCCTGATGGCGGTCCCTTTCGTCCTTTCGGTCAGCTTCCTCGCGCAGTTCGTCAGCGCCTGGTTCAAGCGCCGCGAGACCGCGATTCTTATCTTGATCGCCGTGAGCCTTCCGCTCTTCTTCCAGGTCGGCGTATCCTGGCCGGTCGAAGCCCTTCCCGATTTCATCCGGGCCGCAAGCCGCGTCTTTCCCAGCACCTCGGCGATCGATGGATTGGTTCGCATCAATCAGATGGGCGCAAGCATCCTTGAGGTGAGGCGCGACTGGACGATTTTGTGGATTCTAACGATCGTCTACGGCCTGCTCGCCGCGGCGGCGACCGCCATCGTGTCGCGCAGCGAGGCTCGCCATGAGCAGTAAGACCCGGACATTGGCGATCCTTGCGCTCGCCGTGATCATCCTTGGCGCCGCGGCCGCACTGTTTCGGTTCGAGACGCAGCGGAAGCCTCGGCCGCCGCTCATCGGCGTCGTGCACGAGACGGAGATCCGCCTCGCGCCGGAAATTTCGGCCCGGCTCGCCTCCTTGCCGGTGAAACTCCTGCAGGCGGTGCGCAAGGGCGAAGTGGTCGCGGCGCTGTCGAGCCCGGAGGTCGCCGCCTCGCTTGAGGAAGCGAAGGCCAACCTGGAATTGGCGCGCGCGAATCTCGCCAACGTCGTCGCGGGCGTGCGGCAGGAAGAGCGTGACGCCGCGGCGCAGAATGTCGCGATCGCCGCCGCCAACGTCACGCTGGCCAAGCAGCAGTTCGCGCGCGTCTCGGTGCTCGCGGCCAAGAACTACGCGAGCAAGCAGCAATTTGACGAGGACGCCGCCGCCTTGAGCGAATCTGAGGCGAGTCTTGTCCTCGCCCAGGCGGCCTTGGCTCAGAGCAAGGCTGGACCGACGAAGGAAGAACTCGCGATCGCGCGGAGTCAGGTCGCGCTCGCCGCGGCGACGGTCGCCGACCTAGAGGCTCAGCTGGCCAAGACGACCCTGACCTCGCCCGTTGACGGCGTCGCGCGGCTTCTGGTCGCCGAGCCGGGCGAAGCGATCAGTCCGGGCCAGCCGGTGCTCACGCTCGCCGTCGCGGGCGATCGATGGTTCACGTTCACGATCCGCGAGGACCGCCTTCAAGGTTTGACGATAGGTTCGAAGATCGCGCTCAAGACCGCCGCCGGCGACCGTTTCGAAGCCAAAGTCACCGAGCTGAGGCCGCTCGGGGAGTTCGCGGTGTGGCGCGCGGCGCGCGCCGTCGGCGACCACGACCTCAACAACTTCCTCCTGCGCGCCGATCCGATCGGCCCGACCCCTGTCCTCGAGCCGGGCATGACTGTGTGGATCGACGACGGCCCAGCCGTCCCGGCCCTCTGAAAAAAGGGCCCGCGCGGCTTCGATTGGTTTGCGCTCGGCCGGCGCGCGGGGATTGCCTCCCCTCCCCTCCCCTGATATCCCCGGCCCGAATTTCCCGCACAATCCAAGGATGCTCGAAATGGCCGCGCGCCAGTTCATCTATCATATGCAGGGCCTGGGCAAGACGTGGCCGGGCGGCAAGAAGGTTCTCGATAACATCCACCTGTCGTTCTACCCCGACGCCAAGATCGGCGTGCTCGGCGTCAACGGCTCGGGCAAGTCGACGCTTCTGCGCATCATGGCCGGCATCGACACGGAGTTCGTCGGCGAGGGCTTCGTCGCCGAGGGCGCCAGGGTCGGCTTTCTCCCGCAGGAGCCGGCGCTCGATCCGGCGCTGACCGTCAGCGGCAATGCGATGCTCGGGGTCAAGGACAAGCAGGCGATCCTCGATCGCTACAACGAGCTGGCGATGAACTATTCCGACGACACCGCCGACGAGATGACCCGGCTGCAGGACGAGATCGAGGCCAAGGGCCTGTGGGATCTCGACAGCCAGGTCGAGCAGGCGATGGACGCGCTCGGCTGCCCGCCGGACGATTCCGACGTCAGCACGCTCTCCGGCGGCGAGCGCCGCCGCGTCGCGCTCTGCCGCCTGCTGCTCGAAAAGCCCGAGCTCCTGCTGCTCGACGAGCCGACCAACCATCTCGACGCCGAAACCGTCAACTGGCTCGAAGGGCATTTGCGCGCCTATCCCGGCGCGATTCTCATCGTCACCCACGACCGCTACTTCCTCGACAATGTCACGGGTTGGATTCTCGAGCTCGATCGCGGCCGCGGCATCCCTTACGAGGGCAACTATTCGTCGTGGCTCAAGCAGAAGCAGAAGCGCCTCGAGCAGGAAGGCCGCGAGGAGGCCGCGCGCCAGCGGGCGCTCGCCGAGGAAAGCGAATGGATCGCCTCCTCGCCGAAAGCCCGCCAGGCCAAGTCCAAGGCGCGCATCGCCGCTTATGACGAGCTGGTCAGAAGGAGCAACGAGAAAGCGCCGACGACGGCGCAGATCGTCATTCCCGTCGCCGAGCGGCTCGGGCAGAACGTCATCGACTTCGAGAATCTGTCGAAGGGCTACGGCGACCGGCTGCTCATCGACAAGCTCTCGTTCAGGCTGCCGCCCGGCGGCATTGTCGGCGTCATCGGTCCCAACGGCGCCGGCAAGACCACGCTTTTCCGCATGATCACCGGTCAGGAGAAGCCCGATTCCGGCTCAATCAAGATCGGCGAGTCTGTCGAGCTCGGCTATGTCGATCAGTCGCGCGACGCGCTCGACGGCAAGAAGACCGTGTGGGAGGAGATTTCCGGCGGCTACGACATCATCTCTCTCGCCAAGCGCGAGATGAACTCGCGCGCCTATGTCGGCGCGTTCAACTTCAAGGGCCCCGACCAGCAGAAGAAGGTCGGCCAGCTCTCCGGCGGCGAGCGCAACCGCGTGCATCTCGCGAAAATGCTGAAAAGCGGCGCGAACCTCCTTTTGCTCGACGAGCCGACCAACGACCTCGACGTCGATACGCTGCGCGCGCTCGAAGAGGCGCTCTCCGACTTCGCCGGCTGCGCCGTCATCATCAGCCACGACCGCTTCTTTTTGGACCGCATCGCCACCCACATGCTGGCCTTCGAAGGCGACAGCCATGTCGAGTGGTTCGAAGGCAACTTCGCCGACTACGAGGAAGACAAGAAGCGCCGCCTCGGCATCGACAGCGTCATCCCGCACCGGCTGAAGTACAAGAAGTTCTCGCGGTGACGCGCGACGCCGAGGGTCTGAATACCGGGCATGTGACTTCCAATTCCGGCCAATCGCTTACCCCACCTTCTCGGCGAGCCACATCTTGATCAGCGACTGATAAGGCACGTCGCGCTTGTGCGCCACGATCTTGATATCCTCCAAAAGGCTCACGGGTAGCCTGAGCGAGATCGCAGTCGTGGTCGGTTGAAGGTTGGGCAGGCGCACGCGCTCGGCGCGGCTCCAGTCAAGGCCCGCGGTCGAATCCTCACGCTCCCAATGGGCACGCTCGTCGGCTTCGCTGTTGAATTTTCCGGCAAGCTTAGGCGCTCTTTTCATAGAAATTCCTTTCCCTGGCGCTCATGTCGCGAGCGGAAATGACACGGATCAGGCAGCCTTCCCGTCGGAGTGTGAAAGTCACCTGGAGTTGCCGCCCTCTCTCTGTGCGGCCAAGCGCGTGAAACCTCGGCTCCGACGCGCTGTGACTTTCGTCGTTGACGACTAGCAACGGCTGACAGAAGAACGCCTGCTCCGCTTCCGCCTGGCTCACTCCGTGCTTGTCCACGCTCTTCCGCTCGTTGCCGGCGTCCCAATCGAAACCGACAACGCGCGTCCAGTCGATCATAAGTGTATATTATGGAAATATACACGTGAATCAAGACCACTCGACTGCAGCTTGCGGAGAGGCTGTCGCCAAGGCCCATCTTTGCCGGCTGGGCCGTGATCATCAGCCGCGACCGCATGTTCCTGAGCTGCATCGTCACCGACATGCTGGCATTCGAAGGCGAGAGCTATGTCGAGTGGTTCGTAGGCAACTTCGCCGACTACTGGAAGACACGAAGCGCCGCCTCGGCATCGACAGCGTCATCCCACAAAGGCTGAAGTAGAAGAAGTTTTCACGGTGAGGGGCTACTCCTCGAAGAATTCCTCATCGACTTTTTTGATGAACAGCGTTTCCTCGGTTCGGCAACCAACGCCGTATTGAATCATTAGTCGCGTCAGTTCGTCGCCATCGATGAGGACAATGCGCTTGCTCAAATCCAGCTCGCATGGACGTGTGTTCACCACAGCGCGGGCGGCAAAGACCGCAACGCGTCGCGACGAACTCACCGTCACCCTCGACGGCGGGCTGCGAGCGTCCTAAACTCGGGCATTCAGAAACGTTCTAAAAAAACAGACCGCAGGATGGCGGCCAATCGCCACAAGCGCCGGTTGAAGGAGGAAGCATGTGCCACCTTTTTGCAAGCCAATCCCCGGACAGTTACGCCTTCGAGACGCGCTCGATCAGGCTGAACGGCCAGAGCACAAGCCTCCGCCTTGAGAAAGTCTTCTGGGCGATTCTCGAAGAGATAGCGGCGGAAGAGGGGATGTCGGTGCCTCGTTTCATCTCGACGCTGCATCAGGAGATCCTGCTCCTTCGCGGCGAAGTTCCCAATTTCACCTCGCATCTGCGCTGCGTCTGCGTCATCGCTCGAACCTCGGAACAACCTGGCGGAAGAGCGCGCGCGGAAGCCGCCTGAAACCAGCCGGCTGCGTAGTAGGCCGATAACACCCGCTCGCTTCCGAGGCCGCTATGTTCGCCGACGTCGCCACGCAAGCGGCGGCTATGAGCACGGGCATTAGATGGCGAAAGCGATCCATACGATGGTCCGCGTGCTGGACGAAGCGCGGTCGCTCGCTTTCTACAAAAAGGCTTTCGGCCTCGACATCGCCGACCGGCTTGACTTCCCCGACTTCGCACTCGTCTATCTCTCGAATTCCGAGGCGCCCTACGAGGTCGAGCTGACGATCAACAAGGGGCGCGCCGAGCCTTACAATCTTGGCGACGGTTACGGCCACGTCGCCTTCGTGGTCGAGGACCTCGACGCGGAGCACCGCCGCTTCGAGGCCGAAGGCCTCAATCCGCGCAAGATCGCCGAGCTCAACAAGGGCGGAAAGCAGGTCGCGCGTTTCTTCTTCATCGAAGATCCGGACGGCTACAAGATCGAGGTGCTGCAGAAGCTCGGCCGGTTCAGATAGCCGGCCGCAGCCAACGAATCGCTGATAAAGACGGGAGGATACACCAATGACGGCAACCGACGCCACGACCACCAGGGAGGGCCTGTCCAGACGCGGATTCCTGCAACGATCGGCGGGCGGTTTCGCCGCCGCGATCGCGATCACATCGACGGGCGCCCTCCTCAACGCGTCTGAAGCGTGGGCCCTCGATGTCAAGGGCCTGAAGCCCGAAACGATGAAGACCCTGATCCTCGTCGCCCGCGATATCTACCCGCACGACAAGGTTCCCGACCGCTACTATGCGATCGCAATGAAAGGCTACGACGAAAAGGCCGCGGGGAACCCCGAGATGAAGGCCCAAATCGAGGCTTTCGTCGCCGCGCTCGACGCGGCGGCGGGGGCGGGAGGCTACGTCGGCCGCCCCTGGGAAGCCGACCGGGTTGCGCTGCTCAAGAATGAGAGCGCGGATTCCATGTTCGAGACGATCCGCTCCGGCCTCATCGGGTCTTTCTACAACCAGAAGGAGATCTGGCCGATTTTCGGATACGAGGGCGAATCCTTCTCCAAGGGCGGGTACATCGAGCGCGGCTTCAACGACATCACCTGGCTTTGACCGCACCAACAAAAGCCCCATACGCGAGGAAACGGACATGGCAGCGAAATTCGATCAGAACGACGACAGCGTCGTCGTCATCGTGGGGTCGGGCGCAGGCGGCGGCACGCTCGGCAACGAGCTGGCGCAGAAGGGCGTAAAGGTCGTCGTGCTTGAGGCTGGCCCACGCCTGGACTACGCCGATTTCATCAACGACGAATGGGCAAGCTTCCTCCAGCTCGCGTGGACGGACATGCGAACGACCTCCGGCAGCTGGCGGGTGCATAAGGACTTCCCGAACCTGCCTGCGTGGATCGTCAAGTCGGTCGGCGGCACGACGACCCACTGGGCGGGCGCGTCGCTCCGCTTCCAGGAGCACGAGTTCAAGGAGGCGTCGGTCTACGGCCACGTCTCCGGCGCCAATCTGCTCGATTGGCCGATCACTCTCGCCGACATTGAGCCCTACTACGCCAAGGCCGAGGACAAGATGCGGGTGACCCGCACAGGCGACCGGCCCGGCTTGCCGGGCAACAACAATTACAAGGTCTTCGAGGCCGGGGCCAAAAAGCTCGGCTACAAGGAGGTCCATACCGGACGGATGGCGATCAACTCCGTTCCCGGCGACGGCCGGGTGGATTGCCACCAGACCGGCTTCTGCTTCCAGGGTTGCAAGTGGGGGGCGAAATGGTCGACGCTCTACACCGAGATTCCGAAGGGCGAGGCGACCGGGAACATGGAGGTTCGCCCGCAATCGCATGTCGCGCAGATCGAGCACGACGCGTCGGGCAAAGTCACCGGCGTCACCTATTTCGACTCAGACGGCAAGCTGCAGCGGCAGAAGGCGCGCATCGTCGCGGTCGCGGGCAATTCGCTCGAAAGCCCACGTCTTCTGCTCAACTCCGCCTCGTCGAAATTTCCTGACGGTCTCGCCAATTCCTCCGGCCAGGTCGGGCGCAACTACATGCGTCACACCACCGGATCGGTCTACGCCATTTTTGAGCAGCCGGTGCACATGTATCGGGGCACGACGATGGCTGGCATCATGCGGGACGAGGCGCGAAACGATCCCAGCCGCGGCTTCCTCGGCGGCTACGAATTGGAGACGCTTTCCCTCGGCCTGCCCTTCATGGCCGCCTTCCTCAACCCGGGCGCATGGGGTCGCGAGTTCACCACCGCGATCGACGGCTATTCCAATATGGCCGGGATGTGGATCGTCGGCGAGGACATGCCGCAGGAAACCAACCGGATCACGCTCAGCAACCAGAAGGACAAATGGGGCCTGCCGGTCGTGGACGTGCACTTCGACGACCACCCGAACGATATCGCGATGCGCAACCATGCCTATGGGCAGGGCAAGGCGATGTATGAGGCGGTCGGCGCAACGCGCGCATTCCCAACGCCGCCCTACCCTTCGACGCATAACCTCGGCACGAACCGGATGAGCGCCAACGCGCGCGACGGCGTGGTGAACAGTCACGGCCAGACGCACGATATCAAGAATCTCTTCATCTCGGACGGCAGCCAATTTACGACGGGCGGGGCGGAGAATCCGACCCTCACGATCGTAACTCTCGCGATCCGTCAGGCCGACTACATCGCCGACCAGATGAAGTCGAACACGATCTGAAACGGCCGGTGCGCGTGAGGAGGGAGCTGCGCGGCGAAGGCCGCGCGGTTCTCTTCTGTCGGGCGAACTGCTCTCTCGCGCGGCCGACGACTTCTCTCGTGCAGCCCACCCCCGCGCCACTTCCACCCCATGCGCGCGCGCAGCGCCGGCGAGCGGCGCGTCGACTGGGCGCCATCGCGAACGTATTGGAGCGACAAGTATATGGCTAATCGCTCTGACCAGCGTTACAATGGAGCAAATTCTCACGGCTCGTATTGTTGTGACATGAAGAGTCAAGCTCACGAGCTGTAGGC
Organism: uncultured Alphaproteobacteria bacterium; assembly: GCA_963749715.1. Lineage (GTDB taxonomy): Bacteria > Pseudomonadota > Alphaproteobacteria > Rhizobiales > Beijerinckiaceae > Roseiarcus. Next base: position 156,260 of record CAVVNR010000008.1, on the reverse strand, counting down.
GGCGCCTGAGCCCCGCTTCCATAAGCGAACCTCACGAGGCCCTCATGTTGAACAAAAAGAGTCTCGCATGCGCCGGCGCTCTGACTTTCCTGCCCCATCTGGCCTTCGCGACCGACACCGCCGCGCCCGGCGGCGCGCTCGTCGCGCTCGCCAATTCTATGCCGACCACAAGCGTCGAAAGCATCTGTCGCGACGCGCAGTCGGCGGCTCTTCCCGAAACCAAGGCGGTCGCCTATCAGGCCTGCGTACATGCCGAGCGCGCGGCGTACGATCAGCTTCGAGAAAAATGGGCCCACTATTCGGCCGGGGCGCGCGCCACTTGCGCGGAGCCCGGCTACGGGTCTCAGATCAGCTATGTCGAGCTTCAGACCTGCCTTGATATGCAGCCCGGAGGCAGTCTGAACCTGCCGGGGTCAGGGGCCCGCGACACAGGTTCGCTCGACGCGATCCCGTCGCCGAACCCAACAGCGCGAATGCCTGGTCAAAAGGACTGATCGAAAAACCTCCGGCCGCACCTGCGCATCGGCCGCCCGACCCTCGAGCCCGCAGGCTTGATGTCGGCGGATCGAGGCTTTAGGGAGGGTGAAGGGAGGCTCGATCCATGACAAGAATTCTCGCGCTATCGTTGACGCTGGCCGGCGCTCTTACGGTTGCGGGCTGCCAGACCCCGCAGCAGACGAACGCCCTGATCGGCGGGGGTCTCGGCGCGGGAGCGGGCGCGATCGTCGGCACGGCGGTCGGCGGAGGGGCGGGCGGCGCGCTGGCCGGCGCGGCGATCGGCGGCGTCTCCGGCGCGGTGATCGGCTCGGCGATGACGCCGAGACCGCATTACGGCCATTGCGTCCGCTGGGGCTACAACGCCAACGGCCGCCGGGTCTGCGTCGCCTGGCGCTGATGCGGGCGCCGCGACGGACCGATAGCAAGCCGGAGGACGCTTGAGCCGCGCCCATGGCGCGGCCCTGGCCGCCGGCCGTCATGATGACGGCATCGGGCGGGGCTGAGGATTGATCGCAGGCGCGCCGCCCCGCGACGGGCTGTCGTGTCGAGCTCCCGTCAAGGAAGGCCTTTGATCGTCGTCTTCGATATCGGCAATGTGCTGTTGCGCTGGAATCCGCGCAACCTCTTCCGCAAGAGGTTCGACGATGAAGCGCGGATGGAGCGCTTTCTCTCGACCGCCCTCGCCATGGACTGGGTCGCGCATACCGACATCGCGCCGGATTTCGCCGCCGCGGTCGAGGCGCGAGCCGAGGCCTATCCTGAATTCGCCGACGAGCTGCGGCTGTTCGACACCCGCTGGATCGAGACGCTCGGCGGCCCGATCGACGAGAACGTTGCGCTGATGAGGCGCCTGAAAGCCGCCGGCCGGCCGGTGCATGCGCTGAGCAACTTTGCGACCGATAAGTTCGCGCTCGCCCGAGCGCAATTCGACTTCCTTAGCGAGTTCGACACGGCGGTGATCTCCGGCCATGTCGGCGTCGTGAAGCCCGATCGGCGCATCTATGAAATCCTGTTCGAGCGCGCGGGAGCCCGGCCCGGCGAATTGCTGTTCATCGACGATTCGCCCGCCAACGTCCGCGGCGCCGAGGCCCTCGGCATGACGACGATCCACTTCCGCCCCGGCGTCGATCTCGAGCACGAGCTCAAGGCGCACGGCGCCCTGCCCTGAGGGCAATTCGGCGCCCCCTTCGGGCGCGAAGGCGAAGCCGCAGACGATCAGCGTGTCGTAAAGGTCCGCCGCCTCGCGCGCAGCTTTCCTGACGAGGTCGTAGCCGACCGTGTCGTATTCCGGCCCGATGCAGATCGCGGCGCGCTTGAGTTTGCCGGCCTCGGCGTAGCGCCCCTCGAACGGGACGAGGCCGGTCTTCGACACGCGGGCTTTAAGCCATTCGAACTTGATCGCCTCGCCCTTCTTGGTGTTCTGCACGCCGGAGGCGAGAAGGTTGTCGTAGACGACTTGCGCGAAGTCGGTGGCGAACCCCTTCTCCCGTTCGGGAGAAGGTGGCGGCGAAGCCGCCGGATGAGGGTCCTTGCCGCCGGCGGCGCGCTCACCCCTGCCCCTCTCCCGAGCGGGAGAGGATGCGGCGCGCGCTCATAAACGAAGCCGTGGCGAATGTCGCCACCCCACGGTCCTTCGCTCGGCGGCCTGCTCGTGAGCTTGGCTTCTTCCGCCGCGCCGGCCTCGGAATCCGCCAGTTGGTAGTAATAGTATTTCGCCCCCATCAGCTGGGCGCGCGCCAGCGTCAGCGCCACCCGGCTGGTGTCGATTGGCCGTCCTCCGCATCCTTGCCGCGCCAGACGAGCTGCGGATCGAGGTCTACGTTGCGCGGATAGCGCAAAACCTTCAGCGCCTTCTCGTCGTCGGGGACCAGCGACTGGTTCTCGGCGGTCGGAATGTTGATCCGCTTCGCCTTGTCATGGGCGTAATTCTCGACGTCCGTTTCAATCGGCTTCTTGGCCATCAGCAATCAACTCCCCCTCTCCCTTCCGGGAGAGGGTCAGGGGTGAGGGTTACGCAAACGGCAATCGCAACGCGGCGCCGATTCGGCGCAGCGCGTCGTCGAGATCGTCGCGGATTTCGTCGTTGGTGAAGCGGATGACGTGAAGGCCGGCGCTTTCGAGCGCCTTCGTGCGGTCAGCGTCGTACTCCGCGTACCAGCCATGCTGCGCGCCATCGACTTCGACCGCGAGGCGCGCGGCATGGCAGTAGAAATCGACGACATAGCGATCGACAGGAACCTGACGCTTGAACTTGGCGCCGCGAAGCCGCGAGCCGCGCAGGCGCGCCCATAAGAAGTCCTCGTACTTCGTCGAGGACTTGCGGAGGCGGCGCGCGAACTCATGCGGCTCGGTCGCCATTGCGCGCTCCCTCCCGCGGTCCGTGGCCCTCACCCCCGGCCCCTCTCCCGAATGGGAGAGGGGAGAAGGTTGCGTCATACACGACGTGTTGAGGTGGCGCCGGTCCGGCCGCGTGGCGAACAGCGTCGTTTTCGTCGTCGGAAAATCGACGTACTTGGTCGTTCCCTCGGGATTGTAGGCGTTGAGGATCGGCATGAGCGCGCCGTCCGACGCATCCGGCGGACCCGATAGCGACGGCGCCAGCGAACGATAGATTTTTTCGACCGCTCGGATCGCCAACGACCGCCATTTGAGGAACTGCGGCAGCGTCCCACCCGAGCATTTGAGGCATTCCTTGAACCATCGTTCGGTGATGCGCACGAGCTCCGGATAGCGCCAGACCTGCAAGGCTCCGTCCTCGTCGATGAAATAGGTCCGCAACAGGAGCCCGGCCACGTCGAAGATCACCGTCTTCTCGCGCAACTGGTCCGCATTCCGACGCAGGTCGATGGTGAATCCTTCGCCGATCAGCGGCTCGATTTCCGTCCGCACCGGGATGTCGTCGGTGTTCAGCGGCATCTCGCTGTCGTACGTGAAAGTTGGACGGAGCGGCTTTCGCGGAAAGACGACGCGATAGCCCACGACATTGGGAAACCGGATTTCAAGCGCCGCGCGCTCCTCGATCGCGCGCACGCGGGTCACTTTCGGCGGCGGTTTCGGCGCAACTTTTTTCCCCTGCTGTGCGAATGTGAAAGGCACGCCGAGAACGTCCGCATATTCGACCGGAAAAAGCCCGGTCGCGGGATCGATCTCGTAAGAGACGCGCCTGAGGCCGCGACCGACGACCTGTTCGCAAGGAAGCTGCGTGCCGAAGGCGCGCACGCCCATGATGTGCGTGACCGTTGGCGTCCCAGCCTTCGGTCAGCATCGACACGGAGACGACGCAACGGATGTCGGCCCCAAGCTTGCCCGGGCGACCAACCGTGTTCATCACTTCGCGGAGAATGTCGGCATCCGTGAGCTTGTCCACGTCCCGCGGATCGCCGCGGTGTCGCGGCGATCCTTCAGCTTCGCCCCAGTTGGCTGGCCCGCGTCGTCGAGTTCATAGTGAAAGGTCGGAACATCGAATGGCGACGTGATGATCGGGCTATCGACGAACCCCATGCGCCTCCTGACCAACCGCCATCATCGCGCTGGTCGATCAAGCCCTGTGACGACACTCTTACATGCGAAGCCTGTCGTCACTCAACCGGACTGGGCGCCAAATATGGAGGAGCGCCCGGCAATCCATTGCGGGGGCCCGTAGTCGCTCCTCCGCCGCCCATGCGCGCCGCAGGGCTATCATGGTGCCGGCAAAGTTTTTTTTGAATTTCCTTGCCGAGAATCCAAAATCTGGTTATTCTGATTTTTAGCATGAATCACACAATCGACGTAACTGGGGCAGATTCCCGGGCGAGGTTGTTCAGGTCGAGTTAGGTTTAACGAGCGAGGCGAGGCTGGGGATGGCTTGTCCGGAGATGCCGAGGCGGGCTCCGAGGTAGTCGAAGAACGGGATTTTGAGTTTCTTGCAGGTTTTGGCGAGGCCGAGCATGACGTCTCGGGCTTGGCGTCCTTTTTCGCTGACGGTTCCGCCGGAGATTTTGCGTTTGATGACGAAGGCGCGGATGTCGTTTTCGGAGGCGTTGGTGTTGAGAGGGATGTTGGGCCGGTCGAGGACGCGCAAGAGTTCGTCCTTGCGCCCGAGCAGGCGTCTCAACAGACGGTCGAGCGTGGCGTAACCGGTCCGGCGCTTGAAGATGCGGTCGAAGCGGGCGCTCAGTTCGGCGGCCTTCCTCGGGTCGGGCCTGCGCTTGAAGTCTTTGAGCTGTCGGTAGAGCCACCAGACCATCCGCCTGGCGACCTCGACGGCGTTGCGTTGCTTGTCGTTGGCGGGGAGGAGCTTGTGAATGAGCCGCTCGGCGTGAACCCAGCACAGCGCATGCTCGCCAATGCGGAACTGGCCGGCGTCGTCGGAGACGACGACCGCGCCGCCGAGCAGGCCTGCGTCTTCGATCGCCCCCCACAGCGCGGCTTCGCTGGCGACCCGCACCGGATCGGGCGTGACCCTGAAATCCGTCAGGCCGAGGGCGCGCAAGTGGCTCATCCATTGCTCGTGGGTGGGAAAATCCCGCGAGGCATGGCCGGCCAGCCGGTTGATGACGTCACGCGGCAGGTTGCCGTCGCGCATATAGGCGATCGCCGCGGCGTTGATCACATAGCGCGCCGCCCCGCCGAGCAGACGGCCGAGAAAAGCCAGGCGCGATTTGCTCGGCCCGGTGCGGAAGGCCGCGAACCGGTCGGAGCCGATGTGGGTGGTAAAGCAGCCCTTGCCGGCGTGGCGCGCCCCGGTGTCGTCGACGGTGACGAACGGCGCGCCGGCGAGCCCCGCCCGCAACACCGCCTCGTCCTCCTCTCTGAACCGCGCCAGCTTCGCGCTCAGGAGCCGAACCACCTGCCGCTTGGAGATCGCAAGGCCAATCCCCGCCAGGAGCGCCACGATCCGTTCGCAGGTCATCTGGCCCTCAAAATAGAGCATCAGCACGAGCCGATGCAGATGCGGGCCGCAGCCGCCGATGATCCCCGCATCAAGCGGCGCGATCAGCCGCTCTCCCGCCGGGGTCTCCCAGCGCTCACGCCGATAGAGCGTCGTCTCGGCCCTCAGCATCAGATCCTGAACGATGATCTCCTCGTATCCCTTGCGCTGCGACCCCGCCGGGGCCTCGACCGTCAGCGTCACCGTCCGATCAATCGAAAGCCTGGAGACGCCCGGACCCCGCCGCCGCTTCGACCCCTCGCCCTTCTCCCCCTCGGTCCGATCCGTCGCCTTCTCCATCCCCGAAGGCTGGTGGGGCGGACGCGGCGGCAAATGCTTCAGCCGCGCGACCTCGTCTTTCAACCCCTGGTTCTCAACCCGCAGCGCCGAAACCGTTTGGCTCAGCTTCTCGTTCTCCGAACGCAGACGTCCCACCTCCCCTATCAAATCCCGAACCACGCCGATCAACTCGGCCGCGCTCATCCGTTCAAGCAAATCAGCCGGGAAAGACGACATTCCCCGCTTGAATCACCCTTCCGTTAACGCTTCCTTTCCGCCCGGGAATCTGCCCCAGTTACCAATCGACCAGCCAATTCCTTGCTGCTCAACAGGCGGACGCCGCCTCGTCTGCGCGAGGGTCATTAACCGCCTTTCCGGCGCCTTCTTCTCTGCAGAAGGGCCCATAAAATATTTTTTGCCTAGGGGTCGGAGGAACCCATTGAAAAGGCTCGATCCGGAAAAGGAAATCCAAGGGTATCCAAGGAATATCCAAGCGCTTTCCAAACAATTCCAAGCGCTCTTCAAGGATTTTCCGAGGAAATCAAAGAAATTCCAAGTCGCGCGCCTAATCGCCCCTCAGTCCCGGGTCGACCTCCGCGTCTTCCCGCACTTGGACGACCGCGACGCCATCGGCATGGAGGCGCCGCCAGCCCGGAGCGCGGTCGAGGATGGCGACGATCCGGGCGTCGGGCGGGAAGATCGTCCAGGCGATGTCGTAGCGCTTGAGGGTGCTCTCGATTGTCGCGGGATCGCCCGCCTGGAGCTTGCTGTAGAGGCTCAGCATCGGGTCGCCGTAGAGTTCGGCGCGGGCGTCGATGAACGGCCGCACGCGCGAGAAGATCAGAAAGCCGCCGAAGCCATAGTCGTTGAGCACCGGCTTCGCCCTGAGCGGGAGCGGGACCGCTTCGAGAGCGGAGATCGGCGCGACGGCGCCATCGACGCGCTCGATCGGGGCCATCAGCCGCGCTCCGCCGATCAGGAGCGCCGCCGCGATGGTCGCCGCGAGCGCGGTCGTCGCTGTGCGCCGCGCCTCCTCGACGATGCGGCCGCCGCCGATCGCCGCCGCGATCGGCCCCGCGAGCAGCATCGGCGCCAGGATCGCGAGCAGCACCTGATGGCGTGAATGCTGCAGCGCCATGGCGACGAGCGCGACCAGGAGCGCCGCGCGGATCGGCGGCGTCGCGAACGGCCGGGTCAACGCGAGGGCGATTAGCGCAAGCAGCGCCAGCTCCATCGTTCCGGGGTGGCTGAAGTCCTGCGGACGCCACTCGCTGATGCGCGACAGGTTCTCGATCCCCATCAGACGGAATGGCAAGGCGAGCGCTTCGACGCCGTACGGATTGATGAGCGCGGCGGCGAGCGCGGCGAGGCCGAACAGCGTCCAGGCGCCTGCCGTTGCGAGACGCGCGCCGGCGGGCGCTTCCGACAGCGCCTCGAGCGCGAACGGCCCGATCAGCGCGAGGCCGAAGATGAAGCCGCCATGCATGTTCGCCCACAGGGTCATCAGCGCGGCGAGCGCGAGCGGCGGAGCGCGGGCGCGGTCGCGCGCGGCGAGGAGGCCGGCGCTCCATCCGGCCGCGATCGGCAGCGCCAGCATGTGCGGGCGCGCGAGCAGGCTCGCCGTCATGAGCCCAAGCCCGAGCCCGACGGTCGCGATCAGCGGCGCGCCGCGAAGGTCGCGCGCGGCGGTGAAGCCCACGATCAGCGCCGCGCTCGCCGCGGCGGCGCCGGTCAGGAGCACGACGCCGTCCCAGCCGCCGAGGCGGAAGGCGAGCGCCAGCAGCAGTTCGGACAGCCATTCGTGCGCGACCCACGGCGCGCCCGCCATCGAATGGCTGAACGGGTCCGTCCGCGGCTGGGCGCCGTGGGCGATGATCCATTCGCCCGTCGCGAGATGCGAAAAGGTGTCGCCATCGCCGAGCACAGCGGGCGAGAAGACTGCAAGCGCGAACAGAGCGATTGCGATTGCGGCGAGGCCAAGCCCGGCGATGCGCGCCTCGGCGCCCTCATCGCTTAAGGAGCGGGCAAACGGCAGGGCGAAAGACATCGCCGGAGCCTGCCAAAGCCGCAATAACACCGAGTTAAGTCGAGGGAGCGGGCGGGACGCGTCGATCGCTCAGCCGTTCAGGCGCGATCCGCCTTGGTCCTCAGCGTCCGCAGAGCACGCCCGAGGCGAAGCCGCCGCCGCTATTGGATGCGTAGCTGCTCCCGGAGCACAGCGAAGAATCCCCGGCGCAGAGCGAAGCAAAATTGACCGCGTTCGAGGTCAGGCTCGCCTGGTTGGAGCCCCCGGTCTTCTTGACCTGCGCCGTCTGGCCGACATTCCTCAGATCGACGCAATCGCAGCGCGGCCCGCCGACGCCGCCCGCGGCCTTCGTGCAATTGCGCTCCTGCTCCTGGAAGCTCACTCCCGGCCGGCGTGGACAGACCAGCGCCTGGCCCTCGACCAGCGTCACCCGGGTCGACGGGCCCTGTATGCCGATGTCAAGCACGGTGCCGCGCACTCCGATGGCGGCGGTCGGCGTGGTAATTTCATAGGCCTTCTTGTCGAGCGCGCCGGTGGTGAATCGAAAGACGCCCTTGGCGAGATTGACCGTCATTTTCTGCCCGTTCGACTCGCCGACGTAGACGAACTGGTCGAGCGTCACCCGCGAAACCGGACCCACCCCCAGATTGGTCGAATCGAGGAAGACGAGCTTGGCGGTCGAATCCGATCCCGTCCGCACGATTTCGTTGCGAAAGACCGAGTCTCCGACCGCCAGAGGCGACGCCGCGCCCGCAAGCTCGCGCGTTACGTCATTATGCGCCGCGGCGGCCGAGCCGATATGCTCCTGCGCGGCCGCCCCGGCGACGCTCGCCGCGAACGCGCAAACCGCAACGACGATCAATTGCAAATGGCGCAATTTCGGAACGTCCTAATGTCCTCGCCCAGCAGGTCCGCTGCAAAATCCAATTGTCCGCATAATTCGACCAAACCGAACGAAGTCAAGTCAATTCACGCTCGGATTGATGCTTTTGATGTCCCTTGATCCAGAGCGCGCCGGGCAAGGGCGAGAGCGTCCGGCAAGGCGTCGACCCGCAAGGCTGATGCCGTAGAACAGCGCCTCCGCGCTGATTCCGGAACCACAACCCCTCGACAGGTTCCTCGTTGCAAGAGGGGCTTGTTCCTGCGTATAGTCCATAGGCTACGGGTGTTGGGCGGGTGGGCGGATCGCCGGTTCGAAATGGTTTCTGGCTCTTCGGGGGCCCTTCCGTCAGCAGCGCCGCGCATCTTTCGGCCACGGCGTCATCTGGACGATTGGGCGACGCGGCCGCTATGAAACCCGGCATCGGGCTTGTCAGAGCCATCGTCTGCAAGCCGGTCGGGACCGACAAGTGACAAACGAAACCTCCGGGTCGCGCCAAGCCATTGGCCACGCGGCGAAAGACCTGAGGCAACGAACCAACAGATTCGATGACGGTCGCCAAGTGAGTCATTTTGTCGGTTTCCTGGATCGCTCCTCTCCCAGGATGCGCCGCCGTGGTGCAGGCCGACACCAGGACGATTTTGGCGCCCTCGCCGCGCGCGGCGAGCATTCCCGTGAGCACATTAGTCAAGCCAGGACCCGTAGTGGTCTATACTGGTCTCAGACGATCACTCCATACTAGACCTACACACGCGCTCGCAGCGCGGGCGCTATCCCGGACGGGCGCAAAGCAGTCGTCCTTGTGGACTGATTTGTGGACCGATCTGCTATGCTGATCATAATAAGTCATTGATCTATATATGAGCGGCCCGAGACATAGGTGACAGTTTGTACCGGACACATGGGTGACACCTCCCGCCAGGCATGCTTGGCGGGAGGTGTCGATGCCCTGGAAGGAGTGTTCGGTTATGGACGAGCGTCTTCGGTTTGTCGCCCGACTTTTGGAGGGCGAGGCGATGAGCGAGGTTTGCCGGGAGTTCGGCATCTCGCGCAAGACCGGTTACAAGATCTTCGATCGCTATAAGGATCACGGCCTCGAGGCGCTGAGCGATCGATCGCGGCGTCCGGTGCGTTACGCCAACCAGCTGCCGCCGCAGATCGAAAGCCTCATCACCGCCTGCAAGCGGGAAAAACCTCACTGGGGCGCCCGCAAAATCCGCGAACTTCTGGTGCGCAAGCTCGACGGTGATTTTCGTATTCCCGCCAAGAGCACGATCCGCGCGGTTCTATGCCGCCGCGATCTGGTCAAGCCCATGGGCCGCCCGCGCCGTCGCGCCGCGGGGACGTCCCTGTCCGAAGCCAGCGCCCCCAACGCGCTTTGGTGCGCCGACTTCAAGGGCGAGTTCAAGCTCGGCGATGGACGCTATTGCTATCCCCTTACCGTGACCGACCACGCCTCGCGATTTCTGCTGCTCTGCGAAGCGCTCGAATCCACGCGCGAAGATCCCGCCATCACCGCCTTCGAACAGCTCTTTCGCCAGCGAGGCTTGCCGTTGGCCATTCGCTCCGACAATGGCGTGCCCTTCGCAAGTCCCAACGGCCTCTTTAACCTCTCCAGACTCTCCGTTTGGTGGCTGCGCCTGGGCATCGCCATCGAGCGCATCAAGCCCGGCCATCCCCAGCAAAACGGCCGCCACGAGCGCATGCATCTGACCCTGAAGAAGGAAGCGACCCGCCCGCCCGGCATGACGCCTTGCAACAGCAAGCCAAATTCGATGAGTTCATGAGGGAGTTCAACGGCGAAAGGCCCCACGAAGCCCTCGCCATGAAGACCCCCTCGGAACATTACGCGCCCTCGCCCCGACCCTACGCGGGGTTACCCGAACTCACATATCCCCTGCATGACCGCGACGTCCTCGTCACCGCCTGCGGTCGAATCTGCATGCACCGAAAACGCATCAACGTCTCAACCGTCCTCGCCGGCCAGCGCCTCGGAATCAAGGAAGTCGACGAGGATATTTGGCTCGTCAGCTTTATGAGTTACGATCTCGGCTTCATCGATCTGGAGCAGAAAACCCTGCAACCCCTCGACAACCCGTTCGGCCCGAGGTTGTCACCCATGTCTTTAGGTAGGGAGTGTCACCTATCTGTCCGGGTCGGACATGTTCTGAAGTGGCGGAGACGGAGGGATTCGAACCCTCGATAGAGCTTTACAACCCTATAACGGTTTAGCAAACCGCCGCCTTTAGCCTCTCGGCCACGTCTCCCGCGCACGAAAGGTGCGCCGCGACATATGCCCGACGCTTCCCGCCATTGCAAGAGGTCGGCGCTCAAGCTTGGCCCGCGCTTGCCGAACGATGTCGCGGTTCCTGGTCCGTCGACAGATTCCAGCGTCGTTGGCGGCGAGCGGCGCGTCGTTGCACCGCGGGACGCAACGAGACGGCGCGAGCGAGGCCGCATGCGCTGGTTCGCAGTCTCCTGCCGATCCGCCAGATGCCGGCGCATTCGCGCGCCGATGTCGAAGCCCAATGTTGGAAGGCTAAAGATCCGGCCCGGCCAGCAAGCGCGACGCATTTGATCCCACGGCCAAGCCGCGCAACTCACGATTGCCCCTTCGTGTTTAGACGCCAAGCCAGCGCTCGGGCAACTCGAACTCACTCGCCGAGAGTCCCGGCGTAAAGCGCCAAGGGGCTGATCAGGCGAGGCCAAACCTCCGGCGACCGCGCCTGATCAGCCTATACGTCGGAACGCGTAAGCCGATCAGGCGGCAGGCGACGGTTCTGACGATGGGGGCATAGGCATAGCTTTCTTGCGCTTGGCCGGCGCCCGTTTGGCGGCCGATTTTTTCGCCGCAGACTTCTTGCCGGCGGACTTCTTCGCCGCTGTCCTTCTCGCGGAGGTCTTCTTCGCGGAGGCTTTCTTGACCGCGCCCTTGCGTGTCGCCTTCTTCGCGACCACCTTGCGGGCCGATTTCTTTGCGGGCTTCTTGGCGGCGGACTTCTTCGCCGTCTTCTTGGTAGCAGCTTTCGGCATGTATCGCGTCCCTCTCAATCGCCTGCGCCGATTGCGAATTTTCGCGCGACGCAGATTGCAGGCGCGAAAGTACATTCGTTTTGATTCCACGCAAGAGTTGCACACGCGCGCAATACGCGCCGAGCGCCGTGACTATCGAATTATCGCGCGAGCTCGGACCCCGGATGTTCACTGACGAGAGGGCTTGCGCGCGCCGCTTGTGAGCGCGGCAAGGCGACCGCGCGACCGCGCGATGCACGCGCGCGTCGCGACGCACATGGGCGCGCCGATTCCCGCTCTGCCGATATTTTACAGGCTTCTCCGAGGATCGGCACTGTTTGATTGCAAGCCAGTTCTTGCGCTTGCAGCACCGGTCTCGGGCGCGCCAGACCATGCGAGAAGCCCAGCGTTCGACCGCAGCGGGCGTACCAAATCGAAACGGCGCGCACGCTTCTCGCAATCGAATTTTTCTTCATCGACGTCATCACATTTTTGTCGTCGAGACATTGCAATCACGCGGCGCGGCGCGCGAATCGCGCCGCGAATCAAGTGATTCGCTGCAAGTGATTCGGCTGAGAGTCAGACGCCGAGGCGCTTCTTGAGCGCGTCGCTCACCGCTTGCGGATTGGCCTTGCCGCCGCTCGACTTCATCACCTGACCCACGAACCAGCCCAACATCCCAGGCTTCGTTCTCGCCTGCTCCGCCTTGTCGGGATAGGCTGCGATGACCTCATCGACGGCGCTGTCGATCGCGCCTGCGTCCGTCACTTGGCGCAGGCCGCGCGCCTCGACGATGGGAAGCAATCTCTCGGCGGCCGAGTCGACGACCATGGTCAGGAGGTCTTTGCCGATCTTGCCGGAGATGGTTCCCTCGCTGATCAACCCCACGAGTTCAGCGACGTTCGCTGGGGTCACATTGGTCTCGGTGACCGCGAGATTCCGGGCGTTTGCGTGAGCCGAGAGGTCGCCCATGATCCAATTGGCGATCGCCTTCGCGTCGCTCTTGACGCGGCGAACTCTAACCGCCTCCTCGAAGAAATCCGCGGTCTCCCGCTCGGCGACGAGGATCGATGCGTCGTAGGTCGAGAGGCCATAGTCCGCGATGAAGCGCGCGCGCTTGGGGTCGGGCAACTCGGGCAGGTCGGCGGCGAGCGCATTGACGAAGGCCTCCTCGAGCTCGAGCGGCAGGAGGTCCGGGTCGGGGAAATACCGGTAGTCGTGCGCCTCCTCCTTCGAGCGCATCGAGCGCGTCTCGCCGTGGGCCGGATCGAAGAGCCGTGTCTCCTGGTCGACCTTGCCGCCATCCTCGATGAGCGCGATCTGCCGCCGCGCCTCGGCTTCGATCGCCTGGCCGATGAAGCGTATGGAGTTGACGTTCTTGATCTCGCAGCGCGTACCGAGCGCTTCGCCCGGGCGGCGCACGGAGACATTGACGTCGGCGCGCAGATTGCCCTTCTCCATATCTCCGTCGCTCGAGCCGATGTAGCGCAGGATGGTGCGCAGCTTGCCGACATAGGCCTTCGCCTCGTCGGCCGAGCGCATGTCGGGCTTGGAGACGATCTCCATCAAGCCGACCCCCGACCGGTTGAGGTCGACGAAGCTCATCGTCGGCGACTGGTCGTGCAGCGACTTGCCCGCGTCCTGCTCCAGATGCAGGCGCTCGATTCCGACCCTGATGGAAGTGTCGGGGGTAAGGTCGACCTGGAGTTCTCCCTCGCCGACGATCGGGCTCTTGTACTGGGAGATCTGGTAGCCCTGAGGCAGGTCGGGATAGAAATAATTCTTGCGGTCGAAGGTCGAGCGGAGATTGATCCTGGCCTTGAGGCCGAGGCCGGTGCGGACCGCCTGGGCCACGCATTCGCGATTGATGACCGGCAGCATGCCTGGCATCGCGGCGTCGACCAGCGAGACATGCGAGTTGGGCTCGCCGCCGAACGCCGCAGAAGCGCCGGAAAACAGCTTCGAGCGCGAGGTTACCTGAGCGTGGACCTCAAGGCCGACGATCACTTCCCAATCGCCGGTCGCGCCTTTGATGAGGTTTGCCCTTGTCCGCTCTGTCGCCATGCCGATGTTTCCCGCCTTATTCCCACCATGGCTGAGGAAGCCTCATTCGGCCCGCGGACTGCTCAATCGTCTCGCCGAGCGCAAACAGCGTCTCCTCGTCGAATGGACGGCCGATGAGCTGCAGCCCGAGCGGCAGGCCCTCGCTCGACAAGCCGGCAGGCGCGACGAGCCCGGGCAGACCCGCCATGTTGACTGTCACGGTGAAGACATCGTTGAGGTACATTTCGACCGGGTTCGCCGATCCCTTCTCGCCAATCCCGAACGCCGCCGACGGCGTCGCGGGGGTCAGAATCGCGTCGACGCCGTCAGCGAACGCGCGCTCGAAATCGCGCTTGATGAGAGTGCGGATTTTCTGCGCGCGCACGTAGTAGGCGTCGTAATAGCCGGCGGACAGGACATAGGTTCCGATCATGAGACGCCGGCGCACTTCCGCGCCGAAGCCCCTCGCGCGGGTCTTCTCGTAAAGCTCGATGATGTCGGCGGCGGGTTCGCGCAGGCCGTATCGCACCCCGTCGTAACGGGCGAGGTTGCTCGAGGCTTCCGCCGGCGCGACTATATAATAAGCAGGCAGCGCGTAAGGCGTGTGGGGCAAGCTGACGTCGACGACGCTCGCGCCGGCGGCGCCAAGCCATTCCGCGCCGCGCGCCCACAGCGCCTCGATCTCGCTGTTCATCCCCTCGAGGCGATATTCCCTCGGCACACCAATTGTCAGGCCCTTGACCGAGCGCCCGACCGCGGCCTCGTAATCCGGAACAGGGACCGGCGAGCAGGTCGAATCCTTCGCATCGGGCCCGGCCATCGATCGCAGCATGATCGCGGCGTCGCGCACGGTGCGCGCGAGCGGTCCGGCCTGATCGAGCGAGGAAGCAAAGGCGACCATTCCGTACCGCGAGCAACGGCCGTAGGTCGGCTTGACGCCAACGATGCCGGTGAAGGCCGCGGGCTGGCGGATCGACCCTCCGGTGTCGCTCGCCGTTGCGGCGAGACAGAGACGCGCGGCGACGGCGGACGCAGAGCCGCCCGACGAGCCGCCCGGCGTCAGCAGGCCGCGTTTGCCGGAAGGAAGCGCCGCTCGCGCCCGCTCGCGGCTCCAGTTCGGCGGCAGCCAGGGCGAGGCGACGGGGCCGTAATAGGACGTCTCGTTCGACGAGCCCATCGCGAACTCGTCCATGTTGAGCTTGCCGAGCATCACCGCGCCGTCGCGCCACAGATTGGCGGTGACGGTCGATTTGTAAGGCGGCTTGAAACCGTCGAGGATATGGCTGCACGCTTGCGTGTGCACATCCTTGGTGGCGTAAAGGTCCTTGACGCCGATCGGCAGCCCTTCGAGCGGACCCCCTTCCCCTTTGGCGAGGCGGCCGTCGCTCATCTCCGCCATGTGCAGCGCCTTGTCCGCCGTGATCGCGACAAACGCATTGAGCCCCTTCGCGCGCTCGATCGCGCCAAGATGGGCCTTGGTGATTTCGAGGCTGGAAATCGCCCGGGATTTGAGACGATCGCGCGCCTCGGCGAGCGTCAGTGAGGTCAGGTCGGTCAAATCGAGTCCTTGAAGGCGAGCGCCCCGGCGCGGCGGGTCACTCGATCACTTTGGGGACGACAAAGAAGCCGTCCTCGGTCATGGGCGCATTGGCGAGCACCTGCGGAGCGATGCCGCCGTCCGCGACGACGTCCTTGCGCATCGGCAGGCGCATCGGAATGACCGAGGTCATCGGCTCGACGCCGTCGACGTCAAGTTCATCGAGCGCCTCGACGAACTTCAGAATGGCGTTGATCTCGCTTTGCAAATGCGGTGTCTCCGCTTCCGTCACATCGATGCGCGCGAGGTGCGCGATGCGGCGGACGGTGGCGAGATCGACGGACATCCAAAGCTCCCGAAAATGCCCGAGAACGCGGGCGCGCCCCTATACATCGCCGGAATTTTGCTGGCAAACGGCGGCGCCGGGCCGGCTTGCCCGTTTCAACAGATTCGCCCGCCGCCCGCGGCCGCGCGTCGGTCGACTTGCGCGCGGCGCCGTGATAGCCGCACTCAGCCATGAGCGGCCCGATCGCCATCGAAGACCTCGCCCTCAGCCTACCCGCCAAGGCGCGCCTGATCGGCATTGATCTTGGATCCAAGACAATCGGCCTTGCGATCTCCGATATCGAGCGCCGCCTCTCTTCTCCGTTGAAGACCCTGCCGCGCGGCGCCTTCGCACGCGACTCCGACGCCTTGATCGCGATTTTCACCGAGTTCGATATCGCCGGTATCGTCCTCGGGCTGCCGCTCGACCTTTCGGGGCGCGACACTCCTCGGGTTCAATCGACGCGGGCTTTCGCGCGCAATCTGTCGAAGCGCACGAGTTTACCAATCGTATTCTGGGATGAGCGGTACTCGACCGCCGTCGTTACCCGGGCGCTCATCTCTCATGATGTTTCGCGCGCCCGACGGGCCCAAGTCGTCGACAAGATGGCGGCCGCCTATATCTTGCAAGGCGCTCTGGACCGCCTGGCGGGTCTGGCGCGCCCTCGCCAGTGACTGTTCATGGGCCGCTTCTCAACATTAATGTGGATGTCGATTCACGACATCTTCGTCGGGAATGACTTGTCTTGGGAGCGGAAATCAGCGTCTTATACACTCTCAAAAAGGGGCAAGCCCGAAATCGTCGCGATGACAACGTCGAAGGAGGGCCGTTTCCGCGCAAGCGGCGAATCGGAGGACGTGAGCCCCGCTCTTCCGGATGGACTGTCTGACCTTATGGCCGAAGAACTTGGCTTCCCGCGACGGAAACGAGGCGAATACGGGAGAGCGGGACAGAGCTCTTCCACGAGGCCGCTGCGGAGAGCCGACGATCCCTCCTCCGGGGTTGCGGCGCGGGAGGCTCTCGACGTCGCGAATTACATCACCGACATGACCGCCCAACTCGAAGCAATGGCGATCGCCGCTCGTCTCGATCTGCTTGCTTATTTCCTCGGGATGGCGAAAGCGGAAAGCGAACTCTTTGTTCGCACCAACGCCCTCGCCGAGACAGAGGCCGAAAACGAGGACGAAGACTCTTACACGACCGCATCCGGCGATCGTCAGCCGCAAACCAGCAATTCGTTCGACTGAAGAGTCGTTCGCTTCACCTTTGATCCGCGGTCGCGCGCAAGGCGACCCGATCGCCGGAATACTCGATCCGCCCGGCGAGCTCGAGTTCGAGGAGAGCCACGCGCACCGCGCGCGCCGAGGCCTCCGCCGCTCGGCCGAGCTCGTCGAGCGTAATCGGCGAAGGGCCGAGCAGCGCAATGATGCGCTCGCGCGCCGCCTCGGTTTCGTCGCCGGTCCGGTAGGGCGCCCCGCCAGCGTCGTCGAATTCGTCGCCCGCCCCCGCCCGCGGCGTCGATTCCGGGTCGACCCCGAACAACGAGTGTTCGGCCCATAGGGGTTCGCCGGTCTCGCCGCTGGTTTCGAGCATGGCGCCAAGGTCGCTCGAGCGGACCGGCTCGAGCGCGGTCAGCACGTCGTCGGCGCCGGTGCAGATCGACGCGCCCTGCTTCAGGAGGTCGTTGGTCCCCTCGGCGCGCGGGTCGAGCGGCGAGCCAGGCACGGCGAAGACCTGGCGGTTCTGTTCGAGGGCGAATCTCGCGGTGATGAGCGAGCCCGAGCCGCGCGCCGCCTCGACCACCACGGTCCCCAGGGCGAGCCCCGAGACGATGCGGTTGCGGCGCGGAAAGTCGCGCCCGCGCGGCTCCCACTCGATCGGCATCTCTGACACCACCGCGCCGGATTCGACCATGCGCTCCATCAGCGGCACGGCGTCGCCGGGATAAGGCTTCCCGTGGCCGCCGGCGAGCACCCCGACCGCGCCGGTTTCCAGGCTCGCGACATGGGCGCGCTGGTCGATCCCGCGCGCCAGGCCCGAGACGATGACGTAGCCGGCCTGGCCCAGGCCGCGCGCGAGACGTTCGGCGAAAGTAAGGCCCGCGGCGGAGGCGTTGCGGGAGCCGACGATCGCCACCGCCGCCTTGCCCAACGCCTCCGCCCGTCCGCGGAGCGCCAGGATCGGCGGCGCGGAATCGATCTGCCGCAACGCCGGCGGATAGTCCGGCTCGCCGAGCGCGACGAAACGCACGCCGAGCTTGCGCGCGGCGATGAGCTCCCGCTCGATCTCTTCGGCCGCGGCGACGCGGATCGGGCGCGCCGCGCCGCCTCGCCGCGCGAGATCCGGCAGCGCCTTCAGCGCCGCCCGCGCTCCGCCGCAATTGGTGATAAGCGCCCGGAAGGTGCGCGGGCCGACGTTCTCCGACCGCACGAGGCGCAGCCAGTCGAAGCGCTGCTGGTCGGTGAGGCGCGATTCGGGCTTGTTCGCCATCGGCTTTAGATCTTCTGCCCGATTTTCGACTCGGAGCCTCGGAGAAGCCGGACAACGTTGGCGCCGTGCTTGAACCAGATCAGCGCCGATAGCGCCGCGAACACGAGCGCCGCGCCGCCCTCCCCGATCGCCGCCATCGCGATCGGCGAGGCGAGCGTCGCCGCCAGCGCCGCCGCGGACGAATAGCGCGTGAGCGCCGCGACCGCGAGCCAGACGACGGCGAACACGATCGCCGCCGGCCAGGCGAGCCCGATGAGCCCGCCGAGATAGGTCGCCACCCCCTTGCCGCCCTTGAACTTGAGCCACACCGGGTACATGTGGCCGAGGACCGCGCCCGCCGCCGCCGCGACCGCCGTCGGCGGTCCGAACGCCCACCAGGCTGCAACGACCGCGAGCGTCGCCTTAAGGGCGTCGAGCATGAGCGTGGCGGCTGCGAGCCCCCGGCGTCCGGTGCGCAGGACGTTGGTCGCGCCGATATTGCCCGAGCCGATCGAGCGCGGATCGCCCGCCCCGGCGAGCTTTGTCAGCACGAGCCCGAAGGGAACCGACCCCAGGCAATAGCCAAGCGCCAGCGCCACGACCCCGCCATAAGACAACCCGACCATGCGCGGTTCCAGCCGACGTCGGTTGAGGATAAGCTATTTCCGGCCAGACTATTCGTGCGCGACCCGGCCGGCAACCAGCGTCATCTTGACTCTGCCCTCGAGTTCGGTCGGCGTCGAACGGCGTGTTGCGGCAGCGCGAATGCAGCGAGGCGGGATCGAGCACATAGGGCTCGTCAGGATCGAAGCGGATGAGGTCGGCCGGCGCGCCGACTTCAAGCGTGCCGACCGGCAGCCTGAGGATCTCGGCCGGTCGCGCCGTCATCGCCCGGATGAGGCGGGGCAATGGCACATGGCCGCCGGCGACCAGACGCAGGCCCGCCGACAGCATCGTCTCGATGCCGATCGCGCCAGCCGCGGCCTCCGCGAACGGCAGCCGCTTGGTCTCGACGTCCTGCGGATCGTGGTCGGAGCAGATGATGTCGATAAGGCCGGCGCCCAAGGCCTCGACCAGGGCCATACGCTCGTCCTCGGCCCGCAGCGGGGGCATGAGCTTGAGAAACGTGCGGTAGTCGCCAACGTCGAGCTCGTTGAGCGTAAGGTGGTTGATCGAGACGCCGCAGGTCGCCGGCAAGCCTGCGTGACGCGCTCGCGCCATCGCCTCGAGCGAGAGACGGTTCGAGACGAGCGCCGCGTGATATCGCGCGCCGGTCAGCGCGACCAGGCGCAAGTCGCGCTCGAGCACGATCGTCTCGGCTTCGCGCGGCACGCCCGGCAGGCCGAGCCAGCTCGCGCGCAGCCCCTCCGCCATCACCCCCTCGCGGCTCAGCGACCGGTCCTCGCAGACCGGCGCGACAAGCGCGTCGAAATCGCGCGCGTAGGTCATGGCGCGGCGCATGGTGCGCGCCTCGGGGACCGAATGCGCGCCGTCGCAGAAGGCGATCGCGCCCGCTTCGGCGAGGAGGCCGATTTCGGCGATCTCCTCGCCATTGAGTCCCTTGGTCAAGGCGGCGGCGGGATGGACGCGAACCTTCGCGTCGTCGCGCGCGCGGCGCAGGATGAAGTCGACCACCGCCGGATCGTCGACCGGCGGATTGGTGTCGGGGCGCGTGACGAGCGTGGTCACGCCCCCCGCGGCGGCGGCGGCGCTGGCGCTGGCGATGGTCTCGCGATGTTCGGCGCCGGGCTCGCCGACGAACGCGCGCATGTCGACGAGGCCGGGCGAGACGACGTCGCCCCCGCAATCGATGACCCGCGCCTCGGGCGGGAGCTGGTCGCGGGTGACCGCGCCGCCGACCCCGGCGATGACGCCGTCGATGACGATGAGCCCGCCGCGGGCCTCGGTCTCCTGAACAGGATCGACGAGACGCGCGTTGACAAAGGCGATCGGCGGCGCTGACGGCATGGGCCGCCGGTGATTACCGGCCGGCGCCTGTGAGCGCAAGGGCGCGCCGAACGCGGTCGCGATTCGCTCTTGCCTGCCCGAGCAAAAGCCGCTAGAGCCCGCCATCGCTCCCGGGGCGCGTTTCCGCCGCCCTGAGCCGACCTAAGCGCCCGTAGCTCAGCTGGATAGAGCACCAGACTACGAATCTGGGGGTCAGGAGTTCGAATCTCTTCGGGCGCGCCAGCAATTTCAATGGCTTAGTCTGGACAGATCAAGGGCTTGCTTCCCAGAAATTGAAATTGGGAAGCATATGGGAAACAAGAGCGGGCGATTGTCGGCCGAAGGCGCGCGCAGACGCATTGTCGCCGGTGCAGCGTTTGTCTTCGCCGAGTCGTCACGCCGCCGCAACTTCGGCGCGCCGACCTTTGCCGGGTTCGCCTTTAGACGCGGGGAAGAACGCTAAAGGCCCAATCGCGACCGGACGGCTGAGGGCGCGCTTGGCGCGCTTAAGCCGAAGATATAGGCGACCGTCGCCGAGCCGGCTCAGCGGCCTCCCTTGGACGGCTAAAGCTGCCCGATCGCCTCGACGCCCGCCTGTAACTCGGGGAACGGGCGAGGGCCTCCCCCTCGCCCATAATTTTCTAGACCCCGCTCGAAAACTGCGCGCATTTTTGAAATTTCGACGTGCGCAACGCCAAGGCCAAGTCCGGCATTTGGCCCGCAGGGTTGCGAGACTTCAGACGACGCCGCAGCGAAAGAGGCGCTAGCGCCGCCAGCGTTGGTGGAGTACGGTCATACCGCCCAATCGCGTTCTTTCATCAGGATCGATTATCCATGATGCGCGGAGTTGTGGTCGTTCTTACGCTGATGAGCTTTTTTCCGTACGCAGACGCGAGCGCCGCGCAATATGCCATTCCTCGCGTCCGCGACGTCGAAACCAAGTCCGGCGTCCCCGTTATGATCGCCGCTTTTGTCAGCTGCCAAGATCACAGCCCTTATGGGGGAACGGCTTTCGTGCAGCACGGCAAGGTCACAATGAAGCGCCTTGCAATCAACCAGTGCGGCAATCCGAAAGAGCCGGCGACCGTCTATTGGTACGTCTCCGAACCCGGCTTTAAAGGGGTAGACGAGGCAAATTTCTCCCTTGCGTCCGGCTCTGTGTATATCGTCCATATCACCGTGCGGTGAGGCCGATCGAGTTTACCTTGAGAGTGAAACTCTGCCATTGCCTGCTCGCCGCCGTTTTCGCGGCTCTGGCAAGCCCGCCCTCCCGGTTGAAGGGCGGGCTGCGACCTGTCGGCCATCGCACGACCCAGAGATCGTGACGCTCGCACCCAACGGAGACGGCCGGTTCTCGCTCGTGTCAGGCTCGGCGAGGGGCCTGCTTCGCGCACGCTCGACATGATCATCGATACCGGCCCAGCCATCAGCGGTGTCCCAGCCGGCGTTGCAAATGCATTGATCGCCGCGAAACAGGCGGAGCTTCCAAAGACACTGCCGACACTCGCCAATGGCGCAGGGCAAAGCGAGCGGACTATCGGCATCATCACGGTGACGGTCGATCACGGAACACCGTCGCTTGGCCTGCCGGTGCTGCAGCAGATCGGACGCTTCACCATCGACGCCGCCCACAAACAACTGATCCTCAACGAATCGACACAGTGCGAGACGCCGTCCGAGGCTGCGCTCAAGGAAGCCGACGAAGCGCAGGCCCAGGCCACGCAGATCATGAAAGCGCCGATGCACTCGTCCAAGGCGCAGGGGCCGGCCCCCCCGCCGGCCGAGGCGCAAAAGGCGGAGAACGCGCCCCCGGCGCACGATTTGACGCCGTCGCCGGAAGGCGGACTGCCGGGGAGCAACCCGAAGCGGCAGAACGACACCGCCGAGGCCGCCACGCCGGCCGCGCCGCGCCTCCCTCCAAGACGCCGGTCAGCGCGCCGCTACTGAAAATCGAGGACCTGCCGCAATACAAGTTCGCCCGCGAGGCCGAGCACTCGCCCGTCGCGGGCGGGAACACCAAATCGCGTTATCTCACGATCGTCTACGGGATGATCAAGCAGCACTTGCGTGAAACCGCCGAACTCCACGTCGACAGCGCCAACAAGCGGGGCGTGGTCGATTTCCACGTCGACGAGGGCGGCCATCTGGTCGGCCGCAAGCTGATCAGTTCGAGCGGGTCGCCGAACCTCGACACGGCGGTCATGACGGCGATCGCTGAGGCTGCGCCCTATCCTGCGCCGCCGAACTGGCGGCCCCTCTACTTGAACTATAACTTCGGCAAAAAAGCCCAATTAAACACGGGTACCTCTGCAACCGCGGCCCCCGCGCCCGCCGTTCCGTCAGTCCCGCCTCCCGCTCCTGCTGTCGATCAGCCAGCGACCGCTCCCGCGAGCGCAGAAACAGCGACCGCTTCTGCGACAACCACGCATAGATTTAGCAAGGTTGGGGTCGCGGATAACACGCTTATTATTGGTCATTTTGCTAGCGCCCACCCCGATTGCACCTCGTCCGGAAGGACGTTCGTCCGCATATCTCGCCGTCCAAGTCACGCCGTCATTACTATGCGCGAAGGCGTTGGTTTCACCTATTTCGAAAAAATGCCACAGTGCAATTCAACTAAGCTCCAAGGTGTGACAGTAGAGTATCTCCCGGAACGAGGATACACTGGCCCCGATGAATTTGAACTTGATGTGATTTCTCAATACGGCGGGTCAGAGGCGCTAGTGACTTATAGCCTCACAATCAAGTAACCCACTTATTGCGACGTCGATGCCCAGCCAATCGTCACCCAACCGATAATTCCCGACCCGTTACCTGCATTACGAATGGTTTCCTGACGACTTGCAATTAACAAGCGCCGATCAGAGGTAGCGCACGTAGCGCGAGTTCTCGCAAGTTTGCTCACGGGTCATTGTGCGAAAGGGCGGATCATTTATTATGGATTGGTGAGTAGCGACGAACGCAACTCGGCGATGCGCGCGAGCGCCGCCTGACGATCCCGCTCCATCGCCGCACGCTCTTGGGCGTCGAGCATCGCCTTCGCTCTCGCCATGCTTTCCGGGCTGCCGTTCGCGCTCCTCAATAGGGCGAAAACCAGCGACCGGTCGAGCGTGAACCGGCCCGCATGAAGCCTTCGCGCCTCGGCGCGGGCGCGCTCGCGCATCGGTTCGGTCAGCCATCTCTCGCCGCGCTTACGACCGGCAGGGAATTTCTTCCCTTCGGCCCGTCGCCGTTCGACCCACTTGCGCGTCCCTCGACCATCGCGGCGACCACGCGGGCCTTGCCCTCTGGGGTCCTCGGACCTGTCGAAGCGCCCCCATGCGCCCAGGAACCGGAACAGAGATCGCCAGTGCACCAAATCTTTACAAGGTTGCTATCCCGTTTTTCACGGTCAGGGACGACAATTCATCGCCAAGGTCAAGCAATGTGCCCGCCGCGCCGAACCGTTTCACTATGCCTATGAATTCAGGTCGATAATTCGTGCTTTCCTTCAAAAGGGCGGTATTTTGCGGCAGCCTGCAGCGCGGCGGTATCGATAGATTACCAAGCAAAAACAATCACATACGAGTGCCCAGTTTCATCCTGTCGGGCGCGCCATTTTTCCGCCACTCCAGAACAAAACTGGGCACTTCCGTCGGCACGTCAGGTTTGTCGGGCGCGCCAAATCAGCAGCTACTTCGGAGCAAAACTGGGCCCTCCAGGCGGGCTTAAAGGCCAGCGGCTATGTTTCACTCGTAATCGTGAGGCCGCGATTCTGGGGTTTCGCCTATGTGTTGGAGAGCCTTTTTCGCGTCATTGTAGATAGAGTTTTTGTCCTTCGCGTTTCGCCGATCAAGCGCCTGGGCCTTCCGATAGTCGGCTTCTGCCTCATCGTTCCGACCGAAATCCTCCTCGATTTGGGCGCGTGTGAAATAGGGAAGAGGATCCGAGGGATCTGCTTCGTGGCGGCGGAGCAGTCATCGAGTGCTCGACTGTCGTGCCGATCCGCGTAAGCAGCGCATGGTTGTCGTAAGCGGCTTCGTGATCTTCTCTGCTCACGGATTTCGAATCGATGACGATCGAGCAAGCGTCGATCGCGTCCCCACCGGCCCGACCGCCCAAGCAAATATTTGAAGCCACGAGAAGCGACGTGATTTGCTTCGCTTGGGGTGTTTTATCGAGATACTGTTTATCGTTGCTCATGCGATTGACAACGTCCTCAACGGCTTTCGCATTTGCGCTCGGCGGCGTCTGATCGGCCTTGGGCGGCTTCTTTTCGAACAGCCAGTCGAGGTATTCCTTGACCGCGTACTCAGTGACCGACTTGCCGATGACGTTACCGTACTCCAACAGGAGTTCGGTCGCCTTCTCGGACCAGATGATCTGCGCTTCCGCCTGCGCCGGTTTTCCGCACATCAGCAGCGTCGTTAGAAACGCGATTCCCCGCAATTTTCATGAGGCTCTCGTCGGGCAAAAAGCAGTCGCATTCCTCAGTTTTACCAGGACCGGTGGGATTTGGCATGCTGCCTGGGACGTCAAGCCGGGGATGTCCTGGATGATCACGGCGGACTTAGACTCCGCCGCTATTGTCAAAGCCGGTCGAGACTCTGTTGTTTCCGCGCGGCACGGCTCTTGCGTTGCGACGGGGGAGCGCTACCTCGATTTGCTGCTCGCTGGTCCGCGAAGCCGAGAAGGCCATTATCGTGCTGTTTCGCTCGGGCCGCTGCCTCAGTCACGGCGGCATCCCTCGAGCGCCTCGCCGCTGATGCTCATTGATCCTTCGCGCCGGCTAGACAAACCGTGCAGGTTTGTGGTTCGGAGAACGCGTTTCGCGCCCGAGGCCAGATCGCGTAGCGCCTGAGCGGTAGGCCGCTCGCGCTTACCGCCTGTTCGTCCGGGGCCGGTCTTAAAGGCAGCAAAGGTCGACAGCGCACCCGCTTCGATCAATCCCATACGCATGCATCCTCACCAAATGGTTGGAATAACAATGACATAACAGTGCCCAGTTTCATCCTGTCGGGCGCGCCAGTTGGATCGCGGGTCAGGGCCTTTGAGGGTTGCTTCTCGAAGGAACCCGCCATCCCTGCCGGCCGCTTAGAGACGCCTTCGGACCTGACTTTCCGTCAGAAGACGAGCTTGCCGCCGACGAGGGCCAGGGCGCCGGCGATCAAGGGCCGCAATACCCGCTCCGGCACGCGCGAGGCGAGATGGCTTCCGATCGCGATGCCGGGTATCGATCCCGACAGCAACGAGACAAGCAAGAGCCAATCGACCGAACCCATCAACCAATGACCCGCGCCCGCCAGAAGGGTGAGCGGCACGGCGTGCACGATGTCCGTGCCGACGATCCGCACCGTCGGCATTTTCGGATAGAGCATCAGCAGCGCGGTAACGCCAATCGCTCCCGCGCCGACCGAAGAGATCGAAACAAGCACGCCAAGCACCACCCCGAGCGCTATCGTCAGCGCGGCGATCTCCTTGTCGGTGCGCCTGTCCATGAACGATACGACAGCCGCCAAGAGGCGCCGGCGAAAGATCAGCGTCACCGCCGTCAGAATGAGGGCAAAACCCAGCGTCGTCGTGATCACCGCGGTGCTGCCCTTGGAGTCCGCCCCGAAGTGCGACAAAGTCCACAGCGTGAGCGCCGCTGCGGGAACGCTCCCGGAGGCCAGCCGGCGGGCGACGCGCCAGTCGATCGCGCCGTTGAGCCCATGGACGGCGGACCCGCTGATTTTCGTCAGTCCCGCGTAGAGGAGGTCGGTCCCGACCGCGGTCGCCGGATGGATGCCGAACAGCAGGACGAGGAGGGGGGTCATCAACGAGCCCCCGCCGACGCCCGTCAACCCCACCAGCATGCCGACCGCGAACCCCGAGGCCGTGTAGAGCGGATTGATCAGATGGAAAAACTCAAGGCCAAGCGCTCCCCGTCACCACAATCGTCTTGCTCGCGTTCCCGGAGCGGCCGGCCAAGCGCGGCGCGACCAGAACCGCCTGCCACGCTCGACCACCAGACAGCATGCCCCCTCGCTTCGACGCGCGGCAGAGAATTGCGCCCTCATTGCTGACCTTTTCGATGCGAATGACGGGCGCAGCCGGCATGAGCCGGCTGAATTAAGTTGATCAAATTACTGGACTACCATTTCGAGCGCAAGAGGGCTGAGTGAAGAGTCAGAAATTTGCAGGGAAGCTGATTGGTATTTTGCCATCGCTCTCGCGCCGCAAATCAGCGGTCGTTGGAGCAGCTGGAGCCGTGTGTCGGCCTGCGCCCCGGGCGGTTTTGCGACGCCGTCGGCGCAGTCGTCGATCTTGCGCGGCGCCGCACCGCGACGCCCGGAGCAGCAGCCGACGGTCGCCCTTGAGGGCAGCGGGACGACTCTCCGGGGCGGCAAGCTTGGCGACGCGCGACGGAACCATCTCCGCGCCAAAGCCGTTTCTCTCGGGTTCACGGCGAGAGGAGAGGATCATGGACAAGGAACACGTCAAGGGCGCGGTCGACAAGACGAAGGGCGCTTTCAAGGACGCGGCCGGCAAGATCACCGGCGACAAGGAGATGCAGGCCGAAGGCAAGTTCGACAAGGCCAAGGGCGCCGCGCATCAAGCCATGGGCGACGCTAAGGACGCTGCTCGCAGGGCCGAACGTCAGGCCGACAAGCGCTGACCCGGGAACAAACGCTGATCTCGGAAAATGTGGAAAGGCCGCCCCCGAGGCGGTCTTTCTTCTCAGATTGGCAGCGCCTGATAACGACTGCGACCGATCGCGGAACGTCTCCTATCCGGCCTTTTTCCTCGCGCCGGGTTTCGCCTGCTGTTTCTCCGCCGCCTCCTTCGCCGGCGCGCCGCCGGCGATCGGAAGCAGCATCTCGCGCTGGTCCGGGTGGCGTTTCGCCGCCGCCTTCTTGCCCTTTGCGGCCGCCGCCGGCTTTGGCGCCGCGACCGGCTCCGCCGCCGGCGCAGGCCTGGGCGCCGCCTTAGGCTGCGGCAGAGCTTCTTTGGCTCTCTCGATGCTTTGGCGAAGCGCCGCCATCAGATCCGTGCCGCCGACGATCCTCGGGAGCTCGCGCGGCTTGGAGACCGGCATTCCCGCCTTTTTCTGATCGAGCATGGCCACGATCGCCTCTTCGTAGCGGTCGTGGAATTGGGAAGCGTCGAATTTCGCCGCCTTGGTCTCCAGGATATGCTCGGCCAGCACGAGCATGTCCTTCGGGATCTTAACTTCGCCGATCCCGTCGAAATAGATCTCCTCGTTTCGGACCTCGTAGGGATATCTGAGCGTCGTGCCGAGCAGGCCCTTCCCCCACGGCTGGAGCATGATGACGCGCTCGCGCTTGGAGAGGACCACCCGGCCCAACGCCGCCATGCTCTTGCCGCGCATGGCGTCGCGAATGACCGCAAACGCCTCGAGGGCGACCTTGCTCTCCGGAATCAGATAATAGGGACTGTCGACGTAGCGCTCGTCGATTTCCGCCTTCGGCACGAAGGAATCGATCTCGATCGTGTGGCTGCTCTCGATCGCGATGGCGTCGATCTCCTCGTCCTCGACGCGCAGGTAGACGCCCTTGTCGACCTCGTAACCCCGCCCCTTGTCGTCGGGATCGATCGGTTCGCCCGTCTCTTCGTCGACGAGTTGCTGGCGAAGGCGGTTGCCGGTCTTCTTGTTGATTTGCCGGAAGGCGACGCGCTCGCCCGGCGATGTCGCGGTATAGAGCGCGATCGGACAGGAGACCAGGGAAAGCTTGAGGTAACCCTTCCAGTAGGGACGCGGCGGGGGCATGGGAACTCCTACTCAACGCGGACGTGACCCTCCTATAGCACGCCGCGCCCGACGCCGCACAACCCAGGAGGCGAGTGGCGCGGGCGCCTCCTCTTTGCGGGTCTTCAAACCTGTCCCTCTCCGGTCACCCGCCAGATCGCGTCGCCGACATCGTCGGCGACCAAAAGCGAACCGTCCAGACCAAGCGCCACCCCGACCGGCCGTCCGTAGGACGAGCGCTCGTCCGGCGAGAGGAAACCCGAAAGGACATCGCGCGGCGGACCGGCGGGGCGCCCATCGGCGAACGGCACGAACACGACCTTATAGCCGGCAAGCGTGCTGCGGTTCCACGAGCCGTGCTGCCCGACCGCCATGCCCTCGGGAAAACCGGGCAAAGCGCCGGCGGGGAGCCAGCAAAGGCCGAGCGAAGCGGTATGCCCCCCCAGCGCATAGTCGGGCGTGATCGCTCTCGCGACCGCCTCCGCATCCTGGGGCACGCGCTCGTCGACCGTCCGCCCCCAGTAGCAATAGGGCCAGCCGTAGAAGCCTCCGTCGCGGACCGAGGCCAGATAGTCGGGAGGCGTCTCGTCGCCGAGGCCATCGCGCTCGTTGACCGCCGTCCAAAGCGCGCCGGTCCGAGGCTCCCAGGCGAGGCCGACGGGATTGCGCAGGCCGCTGGCGAAGACGCGGCTCGCCCCGCTCCTAAGGTCGAGTTCGTAAATGGCGGCCCTGCCCTCCTCCGCGGCCATGCCTTTGTCGGCGATGTTCGTTTCCGATCCGACCCCGACGTAAAGCTTGGCGCCGTCCGGGCTCGCGAGCAGGCTCCGGGTCCAATGGCCGTCCGTCTTGAACGCGATCAGCTTTCGACCCGCCGACGCGATGCGGCTTGAGCCCCTCGCATGGGGGAAAGCGACCACGCCGTCGGTATTGCCGACGTAGAATGTGTCGCCGACCAGCGCCATCCCGAACGGCTGGTTGAGGCCATCGAGGAAAACGTTGCGGATTTCAGCCGCGCCATCGCCGTCCTTGTCGCTGAGAAGCGTGATCCGGTTCGGGCTCTTGCCGACGGCGGCGGCGCGCTTGAGCGTGCTGTACATCGCATAGTCGAAAAAGCTCGTGATCGGCGACGACTCCATTAGCGCCTCGGCGACGAGAACTTCGCCGCCCGGAAGGACATGGATCCAGCGCGGGTGCTTGAGGCCGCTCGCAAACGCGTTGACCTTGAGCCCGGGGGCGGCGGTCGGCGTCAGCCCCGGCGGCCACCCCTTCGCGGTCGGCATCTTGAGCGTCGGAATGACGCCCTGCGGCCTTGGCGGGGGGATCGTCGGGCTGCCGCCGAAAGTCGGCGCGGGCGTCCGCTGCGACCGACGCAGCCAGATCGCCGTCGCGCCGACCGCCTCGGCCAGCCGCGAAACCACGTCGGACAATCCCATCGCCATTCTCTCCCCGGCTTTGCCCATCCTGGTTGACGAGGGTCAAACCTGGCGGCGTCTCGCAGCGCTCATGGCGGAACCCAGATGGCGTCCCGCAACCCCCGCGGCGGCCGTCGTTCGGCGCGCGCGAATCGGCGGCAAAATGTCTCCTTTCGCGGCGTCCTCCGCAACCGAAGCATTGGCCCCCAAATCTGTCCGGGGCAAGTCGGAAACCACCGGGGCGAGCGGAACGTAAATGCTGCGGGTCGCCATGGTCCTTGGGCGGATGGCCGAGCCTGAATACGCTTTGCGTTCGGGTAGGGCCATGGCGGCCTGCCCTCCCGTCGCCGAACCGCCGCTCGCTGTCAGACGCCGTCGCGGTTCTGGACACGATTCTGATCCAACATGCCATGCGGCTCAGTCTGAAACGAAATGAAAGAAGGTCTTTGTCTCGCGGCTCTTTCCCGTCTAGATCAGAATAACATTTTGTTTATATTTATTTATTTAGAATAATCACTCACTAAACACTTAGCTATCGCCAGAATACTGCCCGCTTCTGAAGGTAAAGAGTGAATCGCAAATGAGCCGATCTCCATTGAGCCCATTTCAACACTCGAGAGGCGCCCGACATGAGGTACGTACGCGCAGCGCTTCTGGCGACGGCGGCTATCGGATTGATGGCCATCGCGGCGCCCGCCTCCGCCCAGCAGGTCATTATGGGGCAGGATGGTCACTATTACAAACTCGTTCCATTCAAAGGACCTTTGCCCGGAGCGGCGCCTGAGGGAGTGACGGTCATACCTGGGCAAGCGACAGCGAACGTCGCCAACTCTTCCAATTGCTGGGTGACCAAGTTCCACAACGGACAGTATTATCCAAGTTATGTGACGGCGTGTGGTCCGCAATAAGACAAGCGGTAAGCAACCCGGGCGCCGCGAAGAAAATATTCGCGGCGCCTGTTTTTGCCGTACTTGAACGATCATCCCGTCGAGGCGACCCTGTTCGGCCGGGCCATGCGTTCCTGCGACGACCTGTCGGTAAAGGGTTCCACCCCGAGCCCGATTCGCAATCCGTCAAAACCCGACCCGTAGGGAACCAGGAGGACGGAGGGGCCGCGGCTGCGCCTTCGCCAGCGAAATCAGGCAGGCTATAGTGGATTTGCCGGCGCCATGGCGCTCGATTGCGCGCCGGCCCCAGCTTCGCGGACCCTGACATGAGACTGCGCTCGCTCCTCTTCGTCCCCGGCGATTCCGAGCGCAAGTTCGCGCGCGCCGGCGATTGCGGCGCCGACGCGCTCATCCTCGACCTCGAGGATTCCGTCGCGCCGCCGCATAAAGCCGCCGCGCGCGCGCTGGCCGCCAAATTGATCGGCGAGACGCCGAACCGCGCCTGGTCCTGCTTCGTGCGAGTCAATGCGCTCGACACTGGCCTGACCCTCGACGACCTCGCCGCGGTCGTCAGGCCGGGCCTCGATGCGCTCCTGATCCCCAAGACCGATCGCGCGGCCGATCTCGAGCCGATCGGCGCCCGCCTCGACGCGCTCGAAAAGAGCGCGGGAATGCCCCATGGCTCGGTCAAACTGGCGAGCGTGGCGACGGAAACCCCAAGGGCGATGTTCACGCTCGGCTCCTACGCGCCCCCGCATCCGCGGCTCATCGCCCTGACCTGGGGCGCGGAGGACCTTTCGGCGGCGCTCGGCGCGACCGACAACAAGGAGGCGGACGGCTCGTGGACCTTTCCCTATCAGCTCGCCCGCGCCGAGTGCCTCTTTGCCGCCGCGGCCGCCGAAGTTGCGGCGCTCGACACCGTGTTCACCGACTTTCGCGATTCTCCCGCGCTCGAGCGCGATTGCCGGCGCTCCCGGCGCGACGGCTTCGTCGGCCGCCTCGCCATCCATCCCGACCAGGTCGCGATCATCAACCGCGCCTACGCGCCGTCCGAGGCCGAGATTGAGCACGCCCGCAAGATCGTCGCGGCGTTCGAGGCCGATCCCGCCGCCGGCACGCTCGGCGTCGACGGCAAGATGGTCGATATTCCGCACCTCAAGGCGGCGCGAAAGACCCTGGCCTCGATCTGAGCCGCGTTAACACAGGAAAATAGGGATATAATCCGAGCAGCAAGTCCGTCGCGCGAAATATCGGCGCGAGCAGCGATGCGCCCCCTGTCGGAACATTCGGCCAACCCTATATAGGAGGCGCCTCGCAGGCGGCCCTTCCCCGGGCTGGCCCGCGACGATGGGGCGGGCGCCGAACGCCAGTTCGGTCGCGAACGGGGCTATCGAGGAAAGCACTATGGCTGACGCACAAGCGCTCTGGGGTCTTCTCAACCAATCCGCCGATCCGTCGGTGGCCGAGGCCCTCAAAAACTCGGTGGAATCGGACCCGGATCGGGCCTTGAACCGCATCAATCCGCTCGCCTATTCCGCCGAACATGGCCTCGACGAGGAACATACGATCGGCGGGCTGGTCCACGCGGCCCGGCTCGGCCTGTTCGACATGTCGTGGAACATGCTGTGCGCGGGATGCGGCGGCGTGCTCGAGAGCGGCGCGGCGCTGAAAACCCTCAACCGCGCCCACTATTATTGCTCGCTTTGCGCCTCCGAATACGAGCCGACGCTCGATCAACTGGTCGAGGTCACCTTCACGGTCAACCCGAGGATCCGGCGTATCGTCGCCCATGATCCCGATTCCCTTCCCTACGCCGAATATATGCGTCAGATCTTCTGGAGTTCGAGCACCCAAGTGCCTGACGATGTCCAAAGCGTCGTTGAGAACTCGACGCTTGACGTGATGGAGCTGGCGCCAGGCGAGAAGGCGGCGATGTCGCTTAGCCTTCCGAAAGGTTTTGCGATCGTGTTCGATCCGGTGACCCATTCGTCGCTGTTTCTCGACGTTGACGGCGAGGAGACCCATGAGCGCCGCAATCTTTCGCTCATCTTCACCGACTCGCATGCTCACAGCGGCACGGAAAAGGTCCATCCCGGCCCGGCGCGCATTTCGTTGGAGAACAAGGCCGCGCGCCGGACGTTGCCGGGAGTCTGGGTCCACACCGACGATATGGACAAGATCACCAGCGGGCGCCGGCCGTTTCTGACCGCGACGCGGCTCCTCAGCAACCAGGCGTTCCGCGACCTCTATCGCAGCGGCACGTTCGATCCCGAGCAGCGCTTCAAGATCACCAGTCTTACGATCCTGTTCACCGACCTCAGGGGCTCGACCGCGCTCTACGACCGGATTGGCGATCTCGCCGCCTTCGATCTGGTGCGCAGCCACTTCGGCGCGCTGCTCGAGGCGGTCGCCGCCGAGGGCGGGGCGGTGGTCAAGACCATCGGCGACGCGGTGATGGCGACCTTCCCGACTCCGGACCGGGCGCTGCGCGCCGCCATGCGCATGCGCGAGGAGATGCGCAAGATCAACCAGGCGCGCGGAGCCGAGGATTTGGCGCTCAACATCGGGCTCCATTCGGGTCCCTGCCTCGCGGTGATGCTCGACGACCGGCAGGACTATTTCGGCCAGACGGTCAACATCGCCTCGCGCGTCCAGGCTCTGGCCGAGCCAAGCGCGATCCTGGCGACCAAGCCGATCATGGAAAGCTCGGAGGTGGCGCGCCTTCTCGCCGAATCAAACTATCGCACGACGCCCAGGCAGTCGATGCTGCGGGGCGTGAGCGAAGCCTTCGACATCTACGAGGTGCGCGAGCGCGAAACCGCCGCGGCGGCCTAAGCCAAATCCGGCGCCGGCCTTCGGCCGGTCAGTCGGATGAGAGCGGCATGGGCGTTTCCCGCCCCCAAAAAAGGGGGGCGGGAACGCGCCTCATCCGGCGCGCGGCAGCGGCCGGGCCGCCTTCTGGCGCCCGAAAACCTCATGGCCTTCGCGGTCGAGGATGCGCAACGCGATCGTCTTCGGCGGCCAGGCTGTGGTCGCGGCGGCGATGATCGCGGCGGAAACATCGGACGCGCGGATTTCGACTTCCCGCAATATCGACCGTTCGGAATCGAGCCCCGCGCCGATGAACTGGATCCGGAACGGCTGCGAACTCGGGACGTCGCCTCGGTCGGGCTGATATTCTGGCCCGGACTCGGCAAATGATCGAGCTTCGCCCGCCTCGCCTGGCTCGCGATCCAGCACGAAGAAGGTGTTCATCTCGAGTTGCGTCGAGATATTGAGGCCGACCCGGCTGCCCGTCTTGCGCGCGACCGCCCGCGCGACAAGCGCCCAATAGTCGGCGATCGCGTCGGAACTCGCCTCGTGCTCGCTCCGGCGCGCCTCGTGATACGCCTTGTCGCCGAGTTCGCGGATCAGCGCCTCGGCCTCGGCTTCTATGCGTTCCGTTCGTGCGCGCCGGCGAGGCGCCCAGGAAACCATGTCCGCCTCTCTTAACGTCGCGTCAATTGCTGCACAATTTGCGGCCAGTTGCAACCTCTGCAACTGGCGCGGCGCGCCTCACTTGATGGGAGCCGCGGGCAGCTTTGTTTCGCCCGGCTCCATGACATAGGTGTGATCGAGAGAATACCAGGGTTGACGGATGTCGGGTTCCGACGGATGGGGCTCGTCGTGGCGCCTGTAGTCGCCGAGAAGCGCCTTGGTGACGCCAAACTGCGGGTCAGTGTCGATGTGCGGGTCCTTCGGATCGTAGACCTGAGAGATCAGGACCTTGAAGCCCTCCTTGACGATCAGCGCGTGAAGATGAGCCGGCCGATAGGGGCGCCGGTTCTGAGCCTGCAAGAGCCGTCCGACGACGCCTTCGGTCGGGATCGGATAGCCGGTCATCTTGACGGTCGTGAACCAGAAGCGGCCGTCGTCGTCCGCCCTGAATTTGCCCCGAAGGTTCATGTCGGCTTGATCGGGGTCCTGGTTCTCGTAGAGGCCGATCGGAGAGGCCTGCCAAATATCGACTTCGGCGCCTGCGACCGGGTTCCCCGCCCTATCGACGACCCGCGCCGTGACGAATAGCGAGTCGCCCGGCGTATCGGACCGAACGATTGTCCCGCCATTGGCGACGCGGGGGGAATTCGGCCGCCAGAAAGGACCGAGCAGCGACTGCGAGGTCTCGGCGTTTCCATTGTCGCCGTTGTTGAGAAGGCAGACGAGCGAGGAGACCCCAAGCGAGCCCGCCATGAGCACGGTTTCGTTATGCGTATCCGTGCTCAGCTTGCCCATCTCGTTGAGGATGGCGGCGGCTTGGCGAAACTCGTCCTCGGTAAGCCGGACCTCGCGGATGAAGCCGTGCAAATGTTTTACCAGCGACGCCAGGATTTCCCGCAGGCGAGGATTGGCGGTGCGCTCCGTCGCCGCCAGCACGTCCAAGGTGACATCGTCCTGATGCCTGATGATCATGCGATCCTCCCTGACCTCCTTGCAAATTATTTACCGTTTGTCGGCGTTGCGGCAAAGCCTGCCCAAGACGAAGAGGGGCGCTCGCGTGAGGGCGATCCTTGGCGATCAACGTTTTGAGGCCACCCCCGCCGTAGCCGGTGGACGGGGTCGGCGACCCCGCCCACCACCCCTCGCGCGGATTTAGGGCGAGGTCGGCGACCCCGCCCTATAGGGCCGTTCGCGGAAGCCGTCAGGGCGGGAGCGGCTGCGGATTGAGCGCGCTAAGCAGCACCTTGTCCACAATGGTGATCCGGTTGCCGCTGCGGACCGCAAAAAACACCGTCTGGCCCAACACCACCTTCACCCGCTTGGGATGAACCTTCGGCGCATCGATCATCACCACCACCGCCTCGCTCAGCGTCTTCATGTAGTTGGCGCGATGCTCGGAGGTGTGGATGGCCGGCGGCGCCGCGACAGTGATGGAGCCGCCGATCTTCGGATTGGCCGCGTCGCGCCAGGCAAGCTCGCCGGTCACCCCGAACGCATGCGAGTACATGCTGTTGGCCGGCAGCTCGGCGCTGTCGAAATGAGCGTTCTTCGAGCGGCCCTGCACCGCGAAGCCTGGCGTCGCGGCCGAGGCGGTCGACCATAGGACGACATCGTTGTTCTTGATGCGCAAAGCGGCTGGGTCGACGGCGAAGACGCCATTCGTCCAGGAGACGGTGACGTAATGCGTCGTCGACGTTGCGCCCTTCTGCGTCGCGACCTCGATCTCGAAGCCGCAATGATGCCCAGGCGGAGCAATGCCCCCGGGCGCGGCCACCCCATAGTGATAAGTCCCGGAATGGGTGAAACGATGCGCGAACGTGTCGCCCAGCTTTAGATAGCGGCTGTCGAGGCTGTTCATGGGGCGCCCCTCTAGGCGGCGATGCTTGCGGTGATGACGAGTTCGGCCTTGTCGGTCTGCTGCACGACGCAGTCGAGCGCGGTGATGTCGATCGACACCGCCGGGTCATGTGGGCCAGAGACCGGCAGCACCTGCTGGACCGCAGGCTCCTTGTAGATGGTGAACGTCAAGCCGGACAGGATCGCGCTCAAGAGCGGCGCGAGCAGCCCGGTCACGCCGGCGATGCCGATCGCGGCCAGCACTCCGGCGATCAGCACCGCCAGCAGCGGTCCTATGAACGGCACCCACGAAACCGCTGCGCCGATCGCGATGCCGAGCGCCGTCAGAATGGCTGCCGCCGCTACGCTAAGGTTAAGCGCCGGCGCCGAGAGGATTTCCACGTCGATAACCCACTTGCCGGCGGTCAGATGCGGGTTGATCTCGAAATCCGCCGAGAAGGTCAGCGAGTCCGAGTAGTTGAAGGGGATCGATATGGTCGGCCAACTGATGCAGATTTGTGGCGTGCAGACCTGGCCGACGCAGGGGATGTTCACGCACACCTGCGGAATGCAAAAGTTTGGCAGGAAGCTGTTGAGGTCAATGCCGAAGGAGAGGTTCAGGCTGTAGTTCAACGAAACGCCGGCAAGGCCGATTGACTTTGGCGGCGTCAAGGTGACGGCGCCGCCGGAGAGCGAGGCGCTGGCGCCATAGGTCGCAACGAACGGGCCGAAGCTGCTCGTCTTGGTTCCGGTGCTCAATGTGCCAAGGATCGTCTCGGCGTCATGCATGAGCCGCGTGACGGCGGTTTGGTCCGCGGCCAGGGTGATGTCGGCCATCGCTTACTCCCCTCAGCTGATGTCGCCGAAGACCTCGATCTGATCCGCCGCCGCAACCGGGCCTTGCTGCAGGGTGAGCGAGACGCCATCGAGTGTGAAAACGTTGAACGGTATGATCAGTTGAGCGAGCGCCCAGCGAAGGATTGCGGCGAGAACGCACTCGAGGATCTGTTCGAGCGCGGCTTCCGCAATTCCGCTGATCTTCACCGCGAGAAGGGTGACGCCGATCGAGCCCGCGCCTGGCGTCGCATCGACCACCTTAGGCGTGCACAGCGCGGCGAGCTTGAGCCCGAAAACAATCTCGTGCGCCCCTTTGACGTCTCTGCCGTCTTGGTTGGGGCTCCCGCAAAGGAAGCGTATCTGCACGTCGGTGTAGACCGTGAATTGATCAACGCCAGGCGGCAGCGCCTCGGTAGAATTGTCCTTTGGCGTAATGTCGATCGTCGGGATGCTGAAGCGCACCAGCAGGTTCAGCCCAGACAGGAAACTCGGCAGGCTGCTGGTGTCGATCAGCGTGACCAGATTCTGGTTTGTCGCGTAGAAGGAAGTGCCGTACGCCAGCAGGTGCGGACGGGCAGTGAAGAACACATCAGCGAAGTGATCAATCCCCGTTTCGCTGATGCCGCCAAAGAGATGATGGGTCCCAGTAAGGCTCATCGCTTTTCCCTCCTTCGCGACAAGGCCATTCGAAAACACATTTCGATTGAAGAATTTGTCGGGGTCGTCCCTCCCGGACTGCGTCTTGACGCAAAGTCTCAACTTAATTTTAGTCGGTATAGCAACTAAACGCTGCGCTTGGCAATGACCAAATGGCGACATTACGGGATAGTTGCGGATATTGCGGCGGAATTGGAGGCAAATTGCTGGGTTCGTGAGACTCAGGACGATTTGCAAAAAGTCCCGGACTTGTTTGCCCGCGAGGCGAACGATGGAGATCGCGATAGCGCGGGCCGGCGATGCGCGCTATCCAGCCTCCGTCGGCGTCCGCGCCCGCCGCACAATAAGGAGCGCAATGTTGGGCGACCCCGGCTCCCGGCGGCCAACTCTCCCCATCGCCTTTTTCCGGTTCTCAATTCTTGGCGGCGTTGCGTCGGCCCCGCTCCCTGCGTGGGACGCGACGGCGGCCGATCTGCCGACCCAGCAGCCCGCGCCCTCCGCGCAGGCCGCGCCGGCGCCGGCCGCCGCGACGTCGTGCTTCGCGAGCCTCTACGATTTCCTGACCGCGGGCCCCGACGATTGCCCGCTCTCTTGGCGCGGCGTCACGCTCTACGGGCGGCTCGACTACGGCGCCGGCTATGAGGCGCACGGCGTCCCGTTCAACGGCAATTATCCCAACGGGGTTCAAACGCTCATCAAGAAGAACAGCAACCAACCGCTCTACACGATCGTGCCGAACGGGCTCGGCCAGTCGTATCTCGGCGTCAAGGGCGTCGAACCCATCGCCTCGGGCTGGTCGCTCGTCTTTAACTTCCAGAACGGCTTTGATCCCTATACGTTGCAGCGGGCCAACGGCCCGAAATCGCTGGTTCAGAACAACACGACCCCGCTCGACCAGCAGACCGCGAACGGCGATTCGAGCCGGGCGGGGCAATTGTTCAACACCGAGGCTTACGCCGGTTTCAGCCATCCGACCTTCGGCGCGCTGACTGCCGGCCGGCAGAACTCTTTGATTTTGCAGGGTCTGGGCGACTACGACCCCATGGGCGCGGCGCCCGCCTTCTCGGTGATCGGCGTCTCGAACGTCGCCGGGGGAGGCGGAGACACCGAATCCGCCCGCTACAACACATCGGTGAAATACGATGTCAGCGTCGGTCCGCTCCGCTGGGCGGCGCTCTATCAGTTCGGCGGCTTCGATCAAGGCAACGGCTCAAACGGCGCGTTCAATGCTGAGGTCGAAGGGCATTTCGGCGGCTTCTGGTTCGACCTCGTCGGTCAGAAAGCAAAAGACGCGGTTGCCTTGTCCAACTTCGGCCAGTATCCCCTCCCCGCCGGAGTGCCTCTGAACGGCCTCAAGGCGAGCCTCTCCGACAAGGCCAGCGGCATGTTGACGCTGAGATACGCGTTGGACAGGGCGACGATCTATTCGGGCTGGGAATATATTCTCTTCGCCAATCCGAGCGACGCCTATGCCAATGGATTTACGGCGATCGGCAACTATCCCGTGCCCGCGGGTTTTGTGAACGCGACCGCTTATGACGAACACAAGATCTTGAGGATCTTCTGGACAGGCATAAAATATGCGATCCGGGACGACGTCGACATCGCCGGCGCCTACTACCACTATTACCAGAACGACTACAATACGAGCCCGTGCACGGATGGCGGTCTTTCCGCCTCGAGTTGCCGGGGCGCGCTCAATGCGTACTCCGCCATGATCGACTATCGCCCGTCAAAGCGCGTCACCGCTTATGCCGGCTTCATGTGGTCGCAGGTGACCGGCGGGCTCGCGAGCGGGTATCTCTATCGCGTCAACTTCGCCCCAACGGTCGGGGTGAGGGTGGAGTTCTGACAAGCCCACTCCGGCGCGGCGCCTCCTTCTGCCGGACTTGAGCGTCTCGATCGAGGTCGGCGTCCCGATCGTCAAGCAATATCCGGGCTTACGAGTTCACAACAACAGTGAGAATAAACATCAATTTCTGAACACAACACTTTGATATTAAGATGTCTTTTATCAAGCGAGAAAAGCTATCGATTGCTGAGAACCAGAATCCATGGTAACGTCATTTTCTTTTTCAGCCGCAGCCCTTCCGGCCAGGCGGCGAGGCGCGGACGCAAATGGACTCGAACATCGTGGGACCTGGCGGAATTGCCTTGAGCGCGAAGACCTCCGGCGACAGAGGGAGACAAGAAAGATTTTTTGCGCCCGGGGGTCGGCGCGACCCACTGAAAAGCCTCAAAACGGCCAAGGGAATCCAAGGAAATCCAGGCCTTTTTTCTTTGATCTTCTTGGCTCGCGCTTGGGCTGGGTTGGCCGGATTTGGAAGATTTTGGCGTTGGCTTGGAAGGATTGCGCGCGTCATTCATTTGTTAAGTCGAGCCGGTAACGTATTGATAATCGCTGGCCTTCGCTCATTCGCGCATCAGCTTCTCGACCAGTCGCTCGATGCCGGCTTCGACCCGCCTCGCGCGGAGCCGCTCGGCGGTCACGATCGCCATCACGTCGCCATAGGCGCGCTGAAGGTCGTTATTAACGATTACGTACTGGTAATTTGTCCAGCGGCCGATCTCCTGCCGGGCGGCCTCGAGGCGGGTCCCGATCGACGCCGCCGAGTCCTCCGCCCGCCGCTCGAGGCGCGCGCGCAGTTCGCTCAGCGACGGCGGCAGGACGAAGATGGTGACGACCTCCTCGCCGAGCCGCTCGCGCATCTGCTTTGCCCCCTGCCAGTCGATGTCGAACAGCATGTCGCGTCCCTGCGCCAGCACCTTCTCCACCGGCTCGCGCGGGGTTCCGTAGGCGTTGCCATGCACTTCGGCCCATTCGAGAAGATCGCCGGCCTTCTTCATGCGCTCGAACTCGCGCCGGTCGATGAAGCGGTAGTGGATGCCGTCGACCTCGGACGAACGTCGCGGGCGCGTGGTCACCGAGACCGAAAGCGTGAGGTCGAGCGTCTTGTCCTGCATCAGCATCCGCGTCAGCGTCGTCTTGCCGGCCCCCGACGGCGAGGACAGAATCAGGATCATGCCTCGCCGGCTCACCGCCATCGGTTCGAATCTCATTCGACGTTTTGCGCCTGCTCGCGGAATTGCTCGATTTGCGCTCTCAGTTCAAGTCCCTGCGCCGTGAGGCTGACGTCGTTGGCCTTGGCGCAGAGAGTGCTTGCCTCCCGCGCCAGCTCCTGGGCCAGGAAATCGAGCCGCCGTCCGATCGCCCCGCCCTCGTCGATCAGCGCCCGAGCGGCGGCGACATGGGTCTTGAGCCGGTCGAGCTCCTCGCGGATGTCGGCCTTGGCGGCGATAAGGATCGCCTCCTGGTGGAGGCGGTTCTCGTCAAGACCCCGCGAGGAGGTCATCAGCGCCTCGACGCTTTGGGCAAGCCGGTCCCTCACCGCCTCGGGCCGCCGCGCGGGGTTCGATTCGGCGGCTTCGACGGTCCCGGCGATGGCCCAGAGCATATCCTTGAGCACCGCGGCCAGCGCCCCTCCTTCCCACCGGCGCGCGGAAGTGAGCGCGGCGATTGCCTCATCGAGGCTCGCGAGCGCGCCCGCGCAGGCCGCGTTCACGGCCGCGTCGTCATCCTCGACGTCAGCCGCCTCAAGGACGCCGCGCAGGGCGAGCAGTCCGTCCATGGTCGGCGGCGCGAGCCCTGCCTTGATCGCCGCTGCGCGGGCCGCGACGGCGATCGATTCGAGCGCGGCCAGGTCGATTCGGGCCGCCGCCGTCGCCCCTTCCCGCTGCGCGGACAGGGTGGCGAAACAGGTCCCGCGCGCCAGCGCCTTGGCGAGCCGCGCGCGCGCCTCCCCCTCCGCGCGGTCGAAGGGCGCGGGCATCCTTAGCCTGAGGTCGAGACCCTTGGCGTTGACGCTCTTGAGTTCGAACGTCCAGCGCCACGTCCCGCCGCTCCCCGCGGCGCGGGCGAATCCGGTCATGCTGCTCACTGCCATCGCTCGAACGCCTCGCCTTCAACCCGAATCGTCGTCCGATGGTACATCAACGCTCCGTTCGGCCTAACCGCCGCGAAGCGGCGCCATAGCGATTCAGCCGCTGGGCGCAGAGGAAATCGGCGCCTCGGCCTCGTCGGTTCATATTGAGTTCAGGCACAGAGCTGCATCCCTGCCGATGACCCGCTGGGGTTCACCTAACCGCAGGAAAATCTTCCCATGATAAAGACCCTTGTCACTGCCGCCGTGCTCTCGCTCGGCCTCGCCGGCTATGCCGTCGCGCAAGAAGCCGCTCCGGCGCCAGCCGCTCCGATGGCTAAGCCCATGCATCACCATCATC
Source organism: uncultured Alphaproteobacteria bacterium (assembly GCA_963749715.1). Taxonomy (GTDB): domain Bacteria; phylum Pseudomonadota; class Alphaproteobacteria; order Rhizobiales; family Beijerinckiaceae; genus Roseiarcus. The sequence goes on along the minus strand of CAVVNR010000008.1, from coordinate 115,219 downwards.
ATCATCACCATCATCACCACCACCATCACCATCATCACATGCACCACGAGATGGCCCCTGCGGAAGCGCCCAAGTCGTAAGCCAGCCGCGGCGCACTCGCGCCGTTTGTCTAGAGTTTCGAGCTCTCCGCGCGGCGAAGCTGTCCGGAGAGCTCTTTACCCGGGCCGCGCTCGAGCGTGGCCGCGGTTACTCGCCTGATGGTTTCGCCCGCGCGCGCCTGCGGGTCTTGACATCGACCCGCGGCCCTTCGACCAGGCGGACCACCGCCCCCCACAGGGTTCGCACATCCTGTTGCGTCAGCTCCATGCGGTGGAAGATGTTGCGCAAGTTTCGCCGCATGCCCGGCTTCTTGGTCGCGGGGCGGAAGAAGCCGTTCTCGTCGAGCCTGGTCTCGAGATAGTCGAAGAAGGCGAGAAGCATATCGCGCTGCGCCAGCGGAGATTGCGCCCGCGGGATGCTCGAAGGCGGCGGCTTGTCGCCGTGCGCGGCCTTGAACCACTCGTACCCGCAGATAAGCACTGCCTGGGAAAGATTGAGCGAGGCGTAGGTGGGACTGGACGGGAAGGTGATGATCGAATCGGCGAGCGCCACCTCATCATTGTCAAGTCCGGTGCGCTCCGGCCCGAACAGGATGCCGCGCCTCTCGCCCGCCGCCGCCGCGGTCGCGCCCATCGCGACGCTCGGACTCAGGACCGCCTTCATCTGGCCGCGCTCGCGCGCAGTCGTCGCGTATAGGGCGCTGAGATCGCTGACCGCGGCCTCGACGGTCGGGAAGACGCGCGCTGAATCGAGCAGATCGGTCGCCCCGGCCGCCGCGGAATAGGCGACCTCGCGATAGTCGTCGCTGCGCGGCCAGCCTTCGCGCGGATTGACCAGACGCAGGTCGTCGAGCCCGAAGTTGGCCATCGCTCGCGCGCACATGCCGATATTCACCGCCAGCTGCGGCCGAACCAGAATCACCGCCGGACCGCCGCCGAGCCGCGGCCTGGTCCTGTCCGTGCCCGCGCCAACCATCGCGGCGGGCTATACCACGGCCGCAACCAAGGCAATCACCCTTCGCAACGACGCGTGCTGCGAAGCGTCGAGGGTAAGACCTCGGCGGTCCTGTGCGGCTTAAAGCCCGAGCTCTCTAGGCGCCCAACCCGCAAAAGCCTGAGCCAGCGCCGTGACCCGCCAATAGTTGGATTCTTCCCGAAGCGCCTGGTCGACGGCCATCGGATGATAGGAGGTGATGGCCCTGATCGGGGTATCGGCGGCAAGGCCGCCACGGGGACCTCGCACCAAAAGAGCGCCGGTGATGGTGTCCTGGGAAGCGCCCCACGCCCCCGTCCCGCCGCTGTTCGGCCCCAGATAAATGGTGTCGACGCGCGCCACCAGGGTCGCGCCATTGCGATCGCCCGGCGCCATATAGGCGGCCAAGGCTTGCGCGAGCGCGCCTGGAAGCTGCCGCTCCACCCAGGCGGCGGTGGGATCTCCGAAATCTGCGCGCAACCGCGAGGCGTCCACAACGATGTTGCGAAATCGAACGGCCGGGTGGGCCAGCGCGCTTCGAACCACGGCGATCGAGGGAACGGCCAACGCCCCGAGTGCGGCAAGCGCCGCGCGGCGGGTCAAGGGGAACGCTGACATGACGAAACCTCCTCCATCGCGTGCAGTTACGCCGACGATTCAGCCTGTCTCCCTATTTATAAACGACTTCGACGATTTCATAGCTTTTGCCGCCGCCGGGCGTGCTCACTTCCACGCTGTCGCCGGCTTTCTTGCCGATCAGCGCCCGCCCGGTCGGCGAGGTGATCGACACCTTGCCTGACTTCACGTCCGCTTCGGTTTCGCCGACGATCTGAAACACCCTTTGTTTTTCGGTGTCCTCATCGATCAGCGTCACGGTCGCGCCGAACTTGACGGTCGTTCCATTCAATTTCGCCACGTCGATCACTTCGGCGCGCTGCAACAGGTCCTCTAGCTCGACGATGCGGCCCTCGTTATGCGACTGCGCCTCCTTGGCGGAATGATATTCGGCATTTTCCGACAAGTCGCCGTGCGAGCGCGCTTCCGCGATCGCCGCGATGATGCGCGGCCGCTCCACCTGCTGTCTGCGAAGAAATTCCGCCTCCAAAGCTGCATGGCCAGCGGCGGTGATCGGTAGCTTATCCATAATGCATCCGTGCAAACAAACGCCGCCGCGACGGCGCTGTTTCGCGCCGTCACGCCAGATAGTCCTGCAACGCCCTTACTTCGAGTTCTCCCGCCGCGACGGCGCGTATGCCTTCGGCCGCCGCGATGGCCCCTGAAATTGTGGTGTAGTAAGGCGTCTTTTGCAAGAGGGCGGCGCGGCGCAAGGGTTTGGAATCGGCGAGCGAGGTCGCGCCCTCGGTGGTGTTGAACATGAGTTGCACCGCCCCGTTGCGCACCGCGTCGGCGGCGTGCGGGCGGCCTTCCGATACTTTATTGACCTTTTCCGCCTTGAGGCCATGGGCGGTCAGGAAGCGCTGCGTCCCGCCGGTGGCAAGGATTTTGAACCCGAGAGCCTGCAGCATGCGCAGGGGCTCAACGATTTTCTCCTTGTCGGCGTCGCGGACCGAGACGAACACGCCCCCCGACGTCGGCGGCCGCGATCCGGCCCCGAGCTGGCTCTTGGCGAAGGCGATTTCAAACGAGCGGTCGATTCCCATGACCTCGCCGGTTGAACGCATTTCGGGTCCGAGCACGGTGTCAACGCCCGGGAAGCGGGCGAACGGAAAGACCGCTTCCTTGACCCCGACGTGACCGAGCTTGCCGACGGTGAGATCGAACAAAGCGAGCTTTTCGCCTGCCATCACGCGGGCCGCGATCGCGGCGATCGGCTTGCCGATTACCTTGGCGACGAACGGCACCGTGCGCGAGGCGCGCGGATTGACCTCAAGCACATAGATTTCGTCGCCCTTGAGCGCGTATTGCACGTTCATCAGCCCGCCGACCTCGAGCGCGCGCGCCAGCCTTTTCGTCTGTTCTTCGAGACTGGCGATCGTCTCGGGCTTGAGCGACCGCGGGGGCAGCGAGCAGGCGCTATCACCGGAATGAATGCCAGCCTCTTCGATATGTTCCATGATTCCGGCGACGACGACTGTCTCGCCGTCGCTGACCGCATCGACGTCGATTTCGATCGCGTCGGCGAGATAACGGTCGAACAGCAGCGGGTTCTTGCCCAGAACCGTGTTGATCTGACCGGTCTTGTTGTTCGGGTAGCGCGCCTTGACGTCGGATGGCACCAGGCTCGGCAGCACGCCGAGAAGATAATCGTCGAGCGCGCCGGAATTGTGGATGATGGCCATCGCGCGTCCGCCCAGCACGTAAGAGGGGCGAACCACCAACGGAAGTCCGAGATCGGCGGCGACGAGCCGCGCCTGCTCGACCGAATAGGCGATGCCGTTCTTGGGCTGCTTCAACCCGAGCTTGTCGAGCAGCCGCTTGAAACGGTCGCGATCCTCCGCCAGATCGATGGAGTCGACCGAAGTCCCAAGGATCGGCGCGCCGAACTTTTCGATCACGTGGGCAAGCTTCAGCGGCGTCTGGCCGCCGAACTGCACGATGACGCCCTTGAGCGCGCCCCGCTCGCGCTCTTTATCGAGAATGGCGAGCACGTCCTCGGCGGTCAGCGGCTCGAAGTAGAGCCGGTCCGACGTGTCATAGTCGGTCGAGACCGTCTCCGGATTGCAGTTGATCATAATGGTCTCGTAGCCGGCCTTGCTCAGCGCGAATGAGGCGTGGCAGCAGCAGTAGTCGAACTCGATCCCCTGCCCGATCCGGTTCGGCCCACCGCCCAGAATGACGATTTTTTCGCGTTCCGTCGGATCCGCTTCGCATCTCACCGCGCCGGCGAACGGGGCCTCGTAGGTCGAATACATGTAGGCGGTCGGCGCGGCGAACTCGGCGGCGCAGGTGTCGATGCGCTTGAACGCCGGCTGGACGCCGAGCCTCCGCCGGGCCGCGGCGACGTCGGACTCGGTAAGCCTGGCGAGGGCTGCAAGCCGCGCGTCAGAGAAGCCGGCGGCCTTGAGCGCTCTCATATTGCCGGGGTCCGTTGGCAGTCCGTAGGCGCGCACCATCCCTTCGAGCCGGACGATCTCGGCGACACGGTCGAGGAACCAGGGATCGATCTTAGACGCCTCGTGGATCTCTTCGACGCTCATGCCCATGCGCATCGCCTGCGCGACCTTGAGCAGGCGATCGGGCGTCGGCTGTCCGATCGCGGCGCGCAGCGCGTTGCCGTCGTCGCCGAGCCCAAGTCCGTCGATTTCGATCTCGTCGAGCCCGTCGAGTCCGGTTTCGAGCGAGCGCAGCGCCTTTTGCAGCGACTCGGCGAAGGTGCGGCCGATCGCCATAGCTTCGCCGACCGATTTCATCGCCGTCGTCAGCACCGGTTCGGCGCCGGGAAACTTCTCGAACGCGAAGCGCGGAATCTTGGTGACGATATAGTCGATCGTCGGTTCGAACGAAGCCGGCGTCGCGCCGCCGGTGATGTCGTTGGCGATCTCGTCGAGCGTATAGCCGACGGCGAGCTTGGCGGCGACCTTGGCGATCGGAAATCCGGTTGCCTTGGAGGCCAGCGCGGAAGAGCGGGAGACGCGCGGGTTCATTTCGATCACCACCATGCGCCCGTCCGCCGGATTGATCGCGAACTGCACATTCGAGCCGCCGGTCTCGACCCCGATCTCGCGCAGGACCGCGATCGAGGCGTCGCGCATGACCTGGAATTCCTTGTCGGTGAGCGTCAGCGCCGGGGCGACGGTGATCGAGTCGCCGGTATGGACGCCCATCGGGTCGATGTTCTCGATCGAGCAGACGATGATGCAATTGTCCTTGCGGTCGCGGACGACCTCCATCTCGAATTCTTTCCAGCCGAGCACGCTCTCCTCGATCAGCACCTCGTCGGTCGGCGAGGCGTCGATGCCGCGTTCGACGATCTCGATGAACTCGCTTCTCGTATAGGCGACGCCGCCGCCGGTGCCCCCCAAGGTGAAGCTCGGGCGGATGATCGCCGGCAGCCCGATGTCGTCGAGCGCGGTCAGCGCCTGGCTCAGCGTCTTGATCTGGTGGGAGCGCGGCGTCTTGAGCCCGATCCGGGTCATCGCCTCGCGGAACAGTTTGCGGTCCTCGGCCTTGTCGATCGCCTCGGCGCTCGCCCCGATCATCTCGACGTCATAGCGCCTGAGGACGCCCATCTTTCTCAAGCTCAACGCGCAATTGAGCGCGGTCTGGCCGCCCATCGTCGGCAGAAGCGCGAAGCCTCCTGGAATCGCATGGCGTTCCTTGGCGATGATCTTGGCGACGATCTCCGGCGTGATCGGCTCGACATAGGTGCGGTCCGCCATATCGGGGTCGGTCATGATCGTGGCGGGATTGGAATTGATAAGGACGACCCGATAGCCCTCGGCGCGCAACGCCTTGCAGGCCTGCGTTCCCGAATAGTCGAATTCGCACGCCTGGCCGATGATGATCGGGCCGGCGCCGATGATGAGGATGGTCGAAATATCGGTGCGCTTGGGCATGGGCTCACTTAGCCGGCGCCTCGCGGCGATGCGAGGTTGGAGGGCTTCAATCGAACAAGAACGGCCGCGCCCAAAAGCTCCTTCGGGGAATTTGAGGGCGCCAGAGCGAGGACCCCGCGGCAGCCGGCGCGGCGCCGCGGCTCCTATCGGAAAACAAGGCTAGAGGGAAGCCCGTGCCCAAATCGCGGTCGGGCCAGCCCTTTAGTCCCCCCAGGCCCGTGACCAGGCGAGCAAAAACGACAGCAGTCCAAGCATGAGCGCGCCAAGACCGTGGGTGAAGTGGGGCTTGGCGGATTTGGGGGTCGAAGCCCGGGACAAAAGCAGGAAGGCTGTTGGCAGGGGTCAGCCAGTACAAGGCGGCCAGACCGGTGAAGGCCAGCCCAAGAATGATTCCGCCTGAAATGACGACTGTCTTCATCTCATGAGCCCCCAGCACGTGCTGCGATGTTCGGTGATATTTTCTCTCAAAATTGCTCGCCTCAAGCCAAGCCCTGATGGCTCCTGATGCGAGGCGAAGGCGAAATCGGCTCCAAGGTGGATCGCCCGGCTGGACCTGCCAATCTTCTACAGCGGCTCCTTCTTTTGCGCCAATGCCTACAGTGACCTCGATGCCGGCGGCCTCCGATGCCGCCCCAAGGTCCGCGAGCGTCCTATCGTAAGGGGTGCGATCCCCTCTCTCAAAGTCGGAAATCGTTTTCGTTGCAACCTTGCTCAGGCTGGCGAATTTATTTGACTAAGCGTTTGGTTTTATTTGGTGAGCGCGGTGGGAATCGAACCCACGACCCTCTGATTAAAAGTCAGATGCTCTACCTATTGAGCTACGCGCTCGCCTCAAGGCCAGAAGGCGTGGCCGTGCCTACAGCCTCGCGGGAGACGGGTCAACGGCAATGTCCGGCTCAAGCGCCGCAGCACGCGCCGCTTTGAGCCGCGCGAAGTCGTCGCCGGCGTGGTGCGAGGAGCGGGTCAGCGGCGACGACGACACCAAGAGGAAGCCCTTGGCGAGGCCGATCGTCGCGTAGTCCGCGAATTCCTGCGGCGCGACGAAGCGCTCAACGGCGTGGTGCTTCGGCGTCGGCTGCAGATATTGGCCTATGGTGAGGAAATCGACGCCGGCCGCGCGCATGTCGTCCATCATCTGCAGGACTTCGTTTCGTTCTTCGCCGAGGCCCACCATCACCCCCGACTTGGTGAACAGCGACGGGTCGAGCTCCTTGGCGCGCTGGAGAAGCCTCAGCGAGGCGAAGTAGCGCGCGCCAGGACGGACGGTCAGATATTTTGACGGCACGGTTTCGAGGTTGTGGTTGAACACGTCCGGCCTGGCCGCGACGACCGCCTCGAGCGCCCCGTCCTTGCGCAGGAAATCGGGGGTGAGCACTTCGATCGTGGTCTCGGGCGCGGCTCGGCGGATGGCGGCGATGGTGCGGGCGAAGTGCCGCGCGCCGCCGTCGGCGAGATCGTCGCGGTCGACCGAGGTCACCACGACATGTCCGAGGCCGAGACGGGCGACCGCGTCGGCGACGCGGGCGGGCTCGTCCTCGTCGAGCGGATCCGGCAGGCCGGTGCGCACGTTGCAGAAGGCGCAGGCGCGGGTGCAGGTCTCCCCCATGATCATGAAAGTCGCGTGGCGCTTGTCCCAGCATTCGCCGATGTTGGGGCAGCGAGCCTCCTCGCAGACGGTCGTGAGCTTGAGCCCGCGGACCAAGCTCAGCGTCTCGGAATAAATCGGCGAGCCGGGCGCCTTAACGCGAATCCAGGGCGGCTTGCGGGCCACCGGCTGGTCGGGCCGATGCGCCTTCTCGGGATGGCGCAGCGGCGCCGGCGCCGGCGTGGCGCGCTCGGCCAGCGTATCGATGAGCCGGGTCATGGCGGAAGGTTCTAGGGCCGAGGCGGAGGTTGGTCAAACATTGTCGCGGCAAGGCGCCGCGACGCAGCAAGCGCGGCTCGCCCGCGCCGGCCGACTGCTGATAAGCTTGGCCATGGGCTCGCAAGACTTGCGCGGGCAGGCTGGGATAGGACCGAAGACATGGCCGAGCTCGTCGACCGGCCCCTCCTTTTGCTCGCTGTATCGTTCGTGGCGCTTCTGCTCGCGGCCCTGCTCGGCGTCCTCGCCGAGAAAGCCTGGAGTCCCGTCAAGGCCGGCGACCGCAATGAGCTCGGCGGCGGTGACTCTGCTCGGCCTTATCGTCGGCTTCACCTTCGTGATGGCTATCAGCCGCTACGACCAGCGCAAGATTTTCGAAGAGACGGAGGCAAACGCGATCGGCACGGAATATCTGCGCGTCGCGTTGATGCCCGAGAGCGCGACGGCGAATGCGCGTAGCGCGCTCAAACGGTATCTCGACCTGCGCATTCAGCATTATGTTACGACCGATCAAGGCGAGCTCGCACGGATTGAGGCCGAGCGGGCGAAGCTGGAGGCCGGTCTCTGGGCCTCGGCGCGTTCGCTGTCCTCTTGGCCATAATCGCCATCGGCGCCAACGTGATGCTCGGAGTTGGCGCGAACCGCTTCAATTCGCTGCTCGTCGTCGTCCCCTTGACCGTCTCGGTGTCGTTTTTCCTGATTGCCGACATCGACAGCCCGCGGGGCGGCGTGGTTCAGGTCACGCCGCTCAATTTGACCCGGTTGGCCGCGTCATTGAACCCGCGCTGAGTTCCGAGGCGAAGATGCCTCATGCGGCTACTGCCGCGATGAGCCCAATGAGCTATGCGACCGCCCGCCGGCGCATCAGCAGCATGATCGCGACCGAGGCGTTCAGGACCATCAGCGTCGCCGGATAGAAGGAGGTGGCGAACGAGATCGGGTCCATCGCCATCAGCGAGGGGACGAACTTGACCCCGTTCAGCGCAAAACTCGCGACGCTGTCCTTCTTCGGCTGAGACCAGCCCCGGACGAAGGTCGGTCCGTACCCGAGCGCGTCGACAAGCGTTGTCAGCGCGGCCGCAACATTGGCCTGCCTGGTGAAGAGGTAGGCGACGAACACCCCAGCGCCCGCGACCAGGAACGCCCATTCCCGGCGGGAAAAGCTTCGTTCCCCCCGGGCGACGCTGACGGCCACGAACAGAAAGCAGATAACTGTCATCGCCAGAAGCGTCCAGCTCCCCTGGCGGGCGCCCTCGTCGCGCTGGACCAGATAGCCGGTGAGGCTCAGAATTCCAAAGAGGAACCAGGACAGGGGATGCGGCCGAACTTCGCCGCGCAGGGTCTGAGAGATGTAAATGACCGCCGCGAGCACCGCCAGCGCGACGGAGAGAAGGCCGAGCGCATCCCGCCAGTCTCCAGCCATTTGCGTCGCCTCTCACATCCGCGCCAGCGCCGCGACATAGAACCCGTCCGTGTGCGTCGTCCTCGGGGTCAGGCGGAACCCGGGGCCGAAGGTCGAGCGATGCTCGGCGAGCGCCGGCAGGCTGGCCGAACGCGCTTGCGAGCCGGCGTCGATCGGCAGGAAGTCCTCGTGCCGCTCGAGAAACGCGGCGATCCGGTCCTCGTTCTCGGCGCGCAAAACCGAGCATGTGATGTAGACGATGCGCCCGCCTCGCTTGACGAACCGTAATGCTTTTTCAAGCGTTTCATCCTGATCTTTGGTGCGCTGATCGAGCGCGCCAGGGCGGATGCGCCACTTGGCGTCCGGGTTGCGCCGCCAGACCCCGGAGCCGGTGCAGGGCGCGTCGATCAAGACGAGGTCGCACCGCCTCTCGAGGTCGCCGAGCACGTCCTCTTGGCCCCGCGGCGCGCGGACTTGGACGTTGCGCGCGCCTGATCGGGCGAGCCGCGCGAAAATCGGGGCGAGCCGCCGCGGGTCGTCGTCGGCGGCGTAGATCTGGCCACGGTCTTCCATCGCCGCGGCGAGCGCGAGCGTCTTGCCGCCGGCCCCGGCGCAAAGGTCGAGGACCTGCATGCCGGGCTTCGCTTCGGCCAGGAGCGCAACAAGCTGGGACCCCTCGTCCTGCACTTCGACGAGGCCTTTGACATAGGCCGGGTCGGACGCCAGCGGCGGAGCGCGCCCATCCGGACGCGTCGCAATGCGCAACCCGACGGGCGAGAGCGCGGTCGGCCGCGGCGCCAGATACGAGAGCGCGGCGAGCGCTTTGTCGCGCGTTGTCTTGAGGAGGTTGACGCGCAGATCGACCGGCGCCCGCTCGGCCAGCGCCCTGCCCTCGTCGGCTGCGGAAACGCCGAAGCTTGCCTCGAATTGGCGCGCGAGCCATTCGGGAAAATCCCCCGCGACATGGGTCGGCGCGCCGGAGAGATCGGCGGCCGCGAGACGCGCCCGCTCGACTTCGCTCAGCGCCGCCGGCGCGTGACCCTCCCCCGAGAACAGTGCTGAAATGGCCCCGACGTCGAGCCCGCGGGTCTGAAGCAGGGCGCCCAGGACTTCTGCGCGAGGCGTCGCCTCGCCCATGATCCAGGCGGACGAGCTTTTCCGCCGCAGCGCGTCATAGACGAGGCTCGAAATTGCGGCGCGGTCGCCGGAGCCGGCGAAGCGATGCGCGAGCCCCCAGTCCTTCATTGCCTCGGCCGCCGGGCGGCGCCGGGCGGCGATATCGGCGAGAACTTCGATGGCGGCGGCGACGCGCGCGGCGGGGATCATGGGACCGAGGAAGCCTGTAGCGGGAAAATCGGCGCCTCTTCGACGCCACGCCTCGCGGCGCGGATATCAGGAGAACCGCCCGCCGTGCAAGACGCACGCGTCTTGCTCGACAACGGCCATGGCAATCAGGGCGAAGCGGTGTTGCGGCCTCGCAACAAGTCGGGAAAGGTGGTCGAGATCAACTTCGCCGGCTACAAGCTCCTCCCGGAGGCGGCCATCGTCGCTGAAATGCGCAAGCGATGCCGGGTCGTCGGAGCATGTCGCGTGAGTGGCGCCTCGCCGAAAAAGCTGCTGCGACAAGCGCGCCGGGCGATAGCGCCGCAACCCAGATAGCACTAATAAGAACGGCAGCCGCGCCGGACGGGCGCAGTCGGATCGGGGGCCTCCAATGAGGGATGCGGCAAAACTGGAAGCGCGGCTCCTGACGGCCGCCGAGTTCGAACTCGTCGCCCTGACGCGGCCGCCCGAAATCGAGCGCCTGTCCGACGACGAGCTCAAAGCCCTCGCCCGTCGGCTCCGCGAAGCGGCCAATCGCGCCCACGCGATCGGGGCGCGCCAGACGCGCGAAATTCGCGGCAAGGCCGAGCCGCATGGGGCAAGGCCGGCGAAGGACAACCTCGGAACCTTTGGGAAGGCGCTGGCCCTGCGTGAAGCTCTCGAGCGCGTCGACGCGGAGCAGCGCCGCCGCGCCGCGGCCGCGCTTCAGTAACAGGGGGGCCACTCGCCTCCCCGCGCCCACCGGAGCATCGGACACCGCCTCGATCACCGCCGCCTTTCCGTGCCGCCGCCGAGGATCCAGACGCCCATCCCGGCGATCCAGAGCGGAAACGGATAGGCGGCGACGCGCTCGATTCCGCCCGCGCCGAGCCCGAGGTCGAAGCCGCCCGCCAGGCCCGCAAGTCCGGCAAGGCCAAGCAGCCCCGAACCCAGCGAGAGCAGCCGGACCGCACGCGTCGCCTTCGTTACCGCGACGCCAAGCAAAGCCGCGCCCGCATTTGACAAGAACAGGTTCTCCGCGGCGCCGAGATAGTGCCAGCCAGGCGCGACATCCTCCGGCGCGAGTCCGACGACGGCGACGCCAAGGCCAGAAGCCGCGATAGCCGCGAGCGCAAACCTCGCCAGCCCTCTTGGGAACAGCGGCCAGACCAGGACCGCGCCAGCGAAGATCAGCGCCCCCTGAAGCACGAAGGAGGCGTTCATCAGCGCATGCAGCGGCGAGCAGCCCGCGCGGTCGCTACAGCTCGCCGCCCCGAGATCGCTGATGAAGTTGCGGCGGAAGCTGTAGGCGCCGCGAAAGCCGGCGGCGGCGATCGCCTCGGCGGCGAAATATTGCAGACAACCGACCCAGAGCCAGGCGCCCCGCCTCCACGAGGTCATGAGCCCGGCTATTGCCCCATCCCCGGCAACGTCCCCATGCCCTTGCACAGGATCGTCAGCATCACTTCATCTGCGCCGCCGGCGATGGAGGCGAGACGACCGTCGCGGAAGGCTCGGCTCACCGGCGTCTCGTTCATGTATCCCATGCCGCCCCAATATTGGAGGCACGCGCTCGGCACCTCGCGCCCCAGTTGTCCGGCCTTGAGCTTCGCCATCGTCGCCAGCTGCGTCATGTCGGCTCCCTCGATCATCGCTTCCGCCGCGCGGTAGATGAGCGAGCGGAGAAGCTCGATTTCCGTCTGCAATTCCGCCAACTTGAAGTGCACCGTCTGATTGTCGAGGATCGAGCGGCCAAAGGCCTTCCGCTGGCGCGCATAGGCGATCGTCTCGGCAATCGTGTGCTCGTGTGCTTTGAGGCACGCCGCCGCGGCCCACAGGCGCTCTTCCTGGAACTGCGTCATCTGGTAGACGAAGCCCTTGCCTTCGTCGCCGATCCGATTGCGCTTCGGGACCCTGACGCCCTCGAAGAAAATCTGCGCCGTGTCGGACGCGCGTAAGCCGAGCTTGTCGAGCTTGCGGGCGACCGTGACCCCCTTCGCTTTCATCGGCACGCAGATCAGCGACTTGTTGCGATGCTTGGGGCCGTCGCCGGTATTGGCGAGCAAGCACATCCAGTCGGCCTGGGCGCCGTTGGTGATCCACATCTTGCCGCCATCGATGACGTAGTCGTCGCCATCCGATCGCGCGGCGGTCTTGATCTCAGCGACGTCGGAGCCTGCGCCCGGCTCCGAGACGCCGACACAGGCGACCGCCTCGCCCGAGATCGCCGGCGCGAGGAATTCGCGGCGCAAAGCGTCCGAGCCGTATCGGGCGAGCGCCGGCGTCGCCATGTCCGTCTGCACGCCGATCGCCGCCGGGACAGAGCCGCTGCGGATGGCTCCCAATTCCTCCGCCATCATCAACGCGTAGGAATAGTCGAGCCCGGCGCCGCCGAATTCGACCGGCTTGTTCAAGCCCAGAAAGCCGAGTTGGCCGAGCTTCCTGAAGAGCTCATGGGCCGGAAACTCGCTGGCCGCCTCCCATTCGTCGACGTGGGGATTGATCTCGGCGGCGATGAATTTCTGCAAGCTTCGACGCGGCTCCTCGTGCTCGGCCGTGAACAACATCAGGAATACTCCGCTTCAATCCTTAGCCCGCTCAATTCTATCACAACTCGCATCGCGACTATTCCCTGCCGCTTGATGGCGCTGCCCCTTGGTCGGAGAAAGGCCAAGGTCATGGCAAGAGCCGCCGCCAGAGGACGGCGCGCGCCGCGCGCTCGAGTCCGTCCGAAACGGGAGGACGGACAGGATGTCAAGGTTGCGGAACCATGCCACTTACGCGCTGCTGGCGCTCGCCGGCGCGTTCGCGTTCGGCACAATCGCACTCAACCGTGGCGAGACCGTCAACGCGATATGGATCGTCGTCGCCGCGGTGACGACCCATCTCATCGCCTTCCGCTACCATAGCCTTTGTCTCGCGACGCGGGTCGCCCAGCTCGAACTCGAACCGACCGACCCCCGCCGTGCGCCTCCCGCGTCAAGTCGCGTAAGCGTATGGCCCGCCCCGCACGAGCGCCTTGCGATAAGCCGGACGGGCGTGGATGCGCTCGACGAAGGCCTCGAGCCTCGGGCGGTTCATGAAGGCGCCGGCGCGCGCTCCCCCCGTCTCCAAGGGAAAGCTCATCATCACGTCGGCGGCGGAAAATTCCTCGCCGGCAAACCACGGGCTGTTCGCCAGCTCCGCCTCGACGAGGTCGAACATCGTCGTCAAGTTCGGCGCGACATAGCCTTGGCGGGCGCCGTCGGTCACCGCCTTTGCCGCCTCGCGCATCGGCTCGGGCGCGCGGGCCGGGGCGGTCGAGAGCACGAGGTCGAGGAGAAGTTGTTGCATCAGCGAGCCCTCGGCGAAATGCATCCAATAGGTCCAGCGGCGGCGCTCGGGCGTTCCGGCTTCGGGACGCAGGCGCCCGCCGGAACTCTCGACCAGATATTCGACGATCGCCCCGGTTTCGGCGACCGTCGTCTCCCCGTCGACCAGCACCGGCGATTTCCCGAGCGGGTGGATCGCCTTCAACGCGGGCGGCGCGAGCCGGCTGACGGGATCGCGCTCGTAGAACTTGATCTCGTAGGGAAGCCCGAGCTCTTCCAGCATCCAGAGCACGCGCTGCGAGCGCGAATTGTTGAGGTGGTGCACAATGAGCAAGGATGGCCCTCCCTTCGGTCGCCGACTACCGTCCTCGGGGTGGCCGACGCAAGCTTTCCGTCTTAGAACGACCCGAACGCGCTGCCCAGAATGATCACCACCGCGAGTGCGATGAGCCCGCCGACGATCGAGACCATCACTATGTCGATATAGCTCTCGCGATGGGTCGAGTTACAGACCGCGAGCAGCGTCACGACCGCGCCGTTGTGCGGCAGGCTGTCGAGCGTGCCGGCGCCGATGACCGCGACCCGGTGCAAAAGCCCGGGATCGATGCCCTGCTCGTGGGCGATCTTGAGATATGTGCTCCCGAGCGCGTCGAGCGCGATCGTCAAGCCGCCAGAGGCCGAGCCTGTCAATGACGCCAGCACGTTGGTCGCGACCGCCAGCGACACCAGCGGGCCGCCCTCGATTCCGAGCACCCAGTCCCGCACCAGCGCAAAGGCCGGAAGCGCGGCGACGACCGAGCCGAAGCCGACGAGGCTGGCCACGCTCAAGACCGGCAGCACGGACGCGTTAGCCCCAGCGTCCATGCTGTCGCGCAACGCCGCGAGACGCTGGAAATTGACCGCGATCAGGACGACGATGGCGGCCGCGAGCGCCGTCACAACGGCCCACACGCCTCCGACCGCGGCGATCGTGGTTCCACCCCATTCCGGGTGAGCGAGAAAGGACGCGTCCATGCGCGGCAGGACGAAGAACGACATTGAGAGATTGACCGCCACGACGATGATCAGCGGCAGGGCCGCGAGCGCGATCGGCGGGCCTCGATCGCTAGGACGGCCGTGGGTCGCTTCCACGGGATCGAACGTGCTTGCGGTCGTCGCGCGTTCGCGCACCACGAGATCCTCCGCCGCGTGCTCGGCGTCGTCAGCGCCGGCCGCCGCGTCGCCGTAGCCTTCGCCCTTGGCTCGCGCGCTTCGCTCGGCTCGCCCGAGCCACCACATCCCGAACCCGAACATCACAATCGCAGCGATGATCCCAAGCCCCGGCGCAGCGAACGGCGTCGTGCCGAAGAACGGCATCGGGATCGCGTTCTGGATCGCAGGCGTGCCCGGCAGCGCCGACATGGTGAAGGTGGTCGTGCCGAGCGCGATCGCCGCCGGCATCAGGCGGCGCGGAATCGCAGCCGAGCGGAAGAGCTGGTGGGCCATCGGGGCCAGGACGAAGAAGGCGACAAAGAGGCTGACCCCGCCATAAGTGACGATCGCGCCGGCCAGCACGACCGCGAGCACAGCGCGTCCCGGCCCCAGTCGCTGGGTCATAAATTCGGCGATCGACGTCACCGAGCCCGAGTCCTCCATCAGCTTGCCGAACAGGGCCCCGAGGAGAAAGATCGGGAAGAACTGCATGACGAACTGCGCGGCGCTCGCCATGAAGGTCTGCGTCCAATGGGCGAGCAGCGGCTCGCCCGCCAACGCCGCGGCGAGAATCGCGGCGGCGGGCGCGAGCAGAAGGATGCTCCAGCCCCGGTATGCGAGCCAGATCAGCAGGCCGAGCGCGATAAGAATGCCGATCAGCCCCATCGATCAGATTCCCTCGAGCAGGACGTCGATATCCAGCGTCGAGCGCTTGCCGAGATCCATCGCATGAGCTTCGAGAAATGCCTGGGCGGCCTTCCTCCCCTCGTCGCGCAGCATCGAGAAGAACGCCCATTCCGCAACCAGTTTCGAGGACGCGCCGAGTTCGGTCATGATGGTGTTTTGCACGTAGTGCACACGCATCTGGTTCCAGAGCCTGCCCTCGCCGTCGCCCGGATCGGCGACCTTGCGCAGGAGCGCCATCATGCGCAACTCCTTCAAAACGACGGCGTTGAACGACACTTCGTTCAGACGGTTCAAGATTTCGCTTGCAGATCGCGGCACGCCCGGGCGCTCGATCGGATTGATGGGAACGAGAATGGTGTCCTGCGATTTGCACTCCCGGATGAGCGGGGTGAGCGTGGGGTTCCCGGAATACCCGCCGTCCCAATACGGCTCGCCGTCAATCTCGATCGCCTGGAACATGGTCGGCAGGCAGGCCGAGGCGAGCAGCACGTCGGGCGTCACCTCGGCGTTCTTGAACACTTTGCCTCGGCCGGTGCGCACGTTGGTGGCGGTGATGAACAGGTGGATCGGCGATTGCGCCAGCACGTCGAAGTCGATGAGCTCGGCGAGAATCTCGCGCAACGGATTCTTGCCTGTTGGGTTCAGCGTATAAGGCGACACCAGCCGCGACATCAGATCCATCGCCACATACATCGGCGACGAATTGAGCGACCAGCGGCCGAGGACGACGTCGAGCGGCCCGCGCTGGAACGGACTGAAACGGGCGGCGTCCGAGACGCGCCGCCAGAACGCCTCGAGCGACTCACGCGCGCCCGCCGCCCCGCCCATCTGATGGCCGTGGACCAGCACCGCCGCGTTCATCGCGCCCGCCGACGTGCCGGAGATGCCGTCGATTTGAATCCAGGGCTCTTCCAGGAGGCGGTCGAGCACGCCCCAGGTGAACGCGCCATGCGAGCCGCCCCCCTGCAGCGCCAGGTCGACGAGGACGGTCGGGCGCGCGATTCGCTTGGACGCTTTGGTCGGCATCTCACACCTTGAACTTGGACGGCTTGTCGAACACGGTTGACGATCGGCGTCTTGTAGACGCTGGACCGCTTCGGGACGAATTGGAAGCGCGAGCGCGCTCAATCACAATCAGATCGCGCCGGAATCAAGGGATCGGTTCGACTGTCGATTTTGTCCGCACGCGGCGATTTTCGCTGCATCAAAAGCGGACGCCGCCCCATTATTCAGGATAGACTCGGAGCGGCCGAGGCGTAAAGGGTTTTGGCTTCCCCGCATGTTGGATTGATGATGACGGACCCCACTGACTTCCCAGAGCCGAAATCTGACCTTGAACCTCATCCCGAAGATTTTTGCGACGGACGCTGTCCTGCGGAACCTGCCCTACCTCGTCGTGCTGGCGCTGGCGATATTCGGGGTCGCCTACAGCAATTTCTCCGGCCATCCGATCAACGGCTATTGGGAATTCCTGGCAATCGCCACGGGGCTTTTGTGCATCTTCCTGGGATGGCCGAACGCGCCCGACCGCGACACCCGGTTCAGGCTCATTTGGACCCAGGTCGCGCACTGGGCGGCGATTGTCGTCTCGATGAATCTCGTGCTCTTGCAAGGCTTCCAGCAATTGATGCCGGTGCAGGCTGCGGGCCTAGTGCTGATGTTGTTGCTCGGGCTTGGGACCTTTCTCGCCGAAATCAGCCTGCTCTCGCTCAGAATCTGTTTTCTCGGCCTCGCCATGGCGCTGTCCATTCCGGCGATGACATGGCTCAAGCAGGCGTCGCTGCTGTTGCTGCTGGCCGGAGTCGCAATCGCCGGACTCGCGGTCGCCTTCTGGCCTCGCGGGAGAGGCGACCCGGCCTGACCTTTCGAAACGCCGACCGGTTGAAATCAGCGACCCGCGAACGCCGCCGCGGCGAGAGCGAGCGCAATCGTCAAGAGGGACAGAGCCGCCGCCGGCCATTGCCTGAGCCGCGAGTCGAGGCGCTCGAAGACGGCGCCGAGCGGCGCTGAGGCGTGAAAGGCGGCCTCTTGCACGACGACAATGTCGCCGACGAGAATGGGCGGGAGCGGTTCTCCTGCGGCCCACAATCCGGCCGCCAGCGCGGCGCCGGCGAGCATCGGCCAGATCGCGTCCCACAACGTTCCCGCGGCGAGCGCGTCGGCGAGATCGCCGCCGACCGCCGGAAACAAGAGCCACGGGACCAACATGGACGCGCCGGCGAGTGCAAGCCAGGACCATACGCGCTCAGGCGCCGCCGCCACGTGCTCTCTGTCGGATCGCGCGAGCCGGATGAGGAAGTGCAGCATCAGGGCCGTGGATCCGGCGGCGGACGCCGCCGCGGGCACGCTTGCCAGGCCATCGCCCAGCGGACCTTTGACCGCGAGCTTCGCGAGCGCCCCGCCGGTCAGGGGCAGGCCGCCGAGGCTCAGCGCCAGTGTGGCCGCCACGATCAGCGACAGCGACCGGCGCCGCCCACTCAGCGTTGCGGCGACGCCGACGGTCAGGAAGAGGGCGGCCTTCACCAGCACATGGTTGGCCGCGTAGAAGGCTGCATCCGACGCCGCGCCGCGATCGGCGCCGGCGAGACCCAGTCCGATCACCGCCGCGATCAAGCCCATCTGGCTGATGCTGGAATAGGCGAGCACCGTCTTGGGATCCCGCTGGGTCAGGCCGATCGCGACGCCATAGAAGGCGGAGACGAACCCTGCCCATGCAAGCGCCTCGCCCCAGCCCGGAAGGGCCGCGCCCAGGGGCATAAACCTGAGCAATCCGATGACGCCGGCCTTGACCGCGGCGCCGCTCAGCACGGCTGCGGCGGGAATCGGCGCCGCCGCGTAGGCGAGCGGCATCCACCCGTTCAGCGGCATGAGCGCGATCTTCATCCCGAAGCCGACGATGAGGAACGCGAGCGCCCCATCGCGCCAGGGCGAAGCCGGCAGTGCGGCGACGACGTCGCCTATGTCCAGACTGCCGCTCGGCTCGCCCGCCGCGAGCATGACGAAGGCGATCAAAAGCACCGCTTCGCCGAGCAGCGCGAACGCCATATAGACGCCGCCGGCGCGGCTCGACACGGCGTCCTCGTCATGCGCGACGAGATAGTAGGCCGGGACGCTGACCAGCGCGTAGACTAGGTAAAAGGTCAAAAGGTCGGCGGCAATGAACACGCCCAGGCTGCCCGCCATCGTCAGGAGCCACGAGACGGCGAAGCGGTCGGCGTTCGGCTTCGCGGTCATATCAGCGCGGGCGAAGACGCTGACCGCGATCCAAACCAGCGCCGCGGCGGCGAGCAGCATGGCGCCCGGGTCATCGAGCCGCAAGCTCATGCGCAATGCCGGCAGCTCGAGCGCAAACGGCGCGCCGCCGATCGCCAAGATCGCGGCCGCCAGCGCGGGCAGCGGGGCGAGCGGCGCTAACGCCGATGCGGAGCGGCGCAGCCTCGGCCATAGGTATGCGCCTAGAACGACAAGAGGCGCCGCCAAAGCGGCGACCAGCAGGCCCGGGCCAAAGTCGTCGATGGCTGTCAGGGCCATCGCGCTCATCGGAGCGCGACGCCCGCGGCCGGACGGCCGATCTGCAGAAAGCCGAAGAACGCGGGCGGCGCAAAGGCAAGCAGCACAGCGGCAAGCGCGAGCGCCAGAGCGATGCGTTCGCGACCGCGCCGGGGGATCGATTTCAGCTGCGCTCGCTCGCTGGAAAGCGCCGGGGCGAGCACTCGGTAGAGATATCCGCCGGCGAGCAATCCCCCTGCCAGCATCACCACGGCCCATAACCATTGGCCAGCCTCGATAGAGGCCTTCATGAGCAGCCATTTGGCGGCAAAGCCGCCGCTCGGCGGCAGCCCCATGAGCGACAGTCCGCCGAGACCGAGCGCCAGGAACGTGACCGGCATCGCCCGCCCGGCGCCCCCAAGACCGGCGATCCGATCGTGGCCGAGCGATTCGGCGATGAGGCCGGCGGAAAGGAACATCGCCGCCTTGGCGAAGGCATGCGACAGCGCCTGCATGACACCGCCGCTATATGCCTCCGCCGCCCAAGGGCCGGAGGCGAGCGGAAACATCAAGAACAGATAGCCGATCTGCGCCACCGTCGAATAGGCGATCAGCAGTTTCAGCCGCTCCTGGCGCAGGGCGAGCGTGCTGCCGCTGAGAATCGCCGCCGAGCCAAGGGCGGCGAGAATGGCGCCGGGAGCCGCATTTGGCAGCGCCGGCAAGACGTCGAACCAGAGCCGCACAATCAGAAAGAAAGACCCTTTGACCACCAGCCCCGAAAGCACGGCGCTCGCGGCGGCGGGCGCGTTGGCGTGGGCGGGCGGCAGCCACAAATGCAGCGGGAACAGGGCGGTCTTCGCCAGAAGTCCGGCGGTCATCAGTCCCGCAGCGAGCCAGACGGCAGGCTCGGCACGAATACGTTGAGACAAGAGAACGATGTCGAGCGTGCCGTAGGCCCCGTAAAGCAACGCTGCCCCGAGCAGATAGAGCAGCGCCCCAAACAGCGCGAAAAGGAGATAGCGCAAGGCCGCAGCCAACGTTTCGGGGCGACCGTCTAGGCAAACCAAGGGCACCGCGGCGAAGGTGAGAAGCTCAAGCGCGACGTAGAGGTTGAACAAATCGCCGCCGAGAAAGATCAGGCTTAAGGCCGCTTGGATCGCTTGCAACAGAGTCCAAAACACCAGCGGCGCCCGCTTTTCGGCCTCTCCCTGCGGAGCGGCGAAATTGACGCGGGCGTAAAGCCCGGCGGCCGGCACGATCAAGGCCGCCGTCACCAGCATAACCGCCGAAAACCCATCGGCCCGGAGCGCGATGCCTAGCGGCGGGAGGTAGCCGCCGAGCGCGTAGACGAGCGGTTTGCCGGAGCGACAAACCAGGCTTGCGATCGTAAGGGCGAGGACGAGCTGCACCGGCATGAGGGCGAGCGCGATCCGTTCCGCCTGTCGCCCACCGAGCAGGAACGCCAGCAGCACCCCCGCAACCGGAACGAGGATCGGAAGCGCGAGCAGGCTGCCGCCCGCCGTCGCCGCGATGGCGAAGACGCCGTCGGTCATTCGGCGCCGGCTCCGTCGCCGGAAGGTTTCGCCCCGGCGTCCGGATGCAGCGACACGTGGCCGGTTTCCTCGAACAGGCGCAGCGTCAAAGCAACAGCGAGCGCGCTCGCCGCAAAGGCGACCACGATGCCGGTGATCACCATCGCCTGCGGCACAGGATCGGCGGACAGTCCCGCCGCCGCGCCTTTCCGGGCAATGATCCCGAACACCAGGAAGACGCCGCTGCCGACCAGGTTGAACGCCAAAATCTTGCGCAGGGGCCGCGGATCGGCGATCACGCCATAGAGGCCAAGGCCGACAAGCGCCGCCCCGACCAGCCCGGCCAGCGTCGCCGAGCTCATCGCCGGGGCTCGCGATGCGGCGGGCCTGCTACCAGCATGGCGAGGGTGACGGCGATGGTGAAGGTCATGAACGTCTCAATGAAAAGGATTACGGGCTTGGCGAGACCAGGCGGATAGGCGAAGAATCCTCCGGCGAAGGTAGCCCCGGCAGCGCCTGCGGCGAGAAACACGACCGGACCCGCCACCAGCGCGAGCCGCAGCCAAGAGGCGTTCGACTGCGGCGCTTCGGTCAGCCTCGCCATCATGACGATCATCCACATGGCGGCGAGAATTGCGCCCCCTTGAAACGCCCCGCCAGGCTCGTCGGCGCCGACCCAGAAGACATGGACGCCGACGAGAATGCCGAGCGGCGCCAGCACCTGGGCGAAGAAGGCGAGCGTTGGCTCAGGCCGCTCCAAGCGAGCGTCTCCCGGGGCGCCGCCCCAATAGCGATCGGCGGCGAGCGACCATACGCCGACCACCGCCAGGACCAGCACAACCTTTTCGAGCATGGTGTCGAACGAGCGGTAGGCGATCAGGACGGCGGTCACAGGGTTGCCGAGACCGGTCTCGGCGAGGTGCTGCATCGATTGGGGGGCAAGCGTCGGACCCGGGTCTGGAAACAACAATATAACAGCGGCCAGCGCCGCGGCGACCAGCAGACAAAGACAAGCCGCAAAAAGGCGCGTCGGTCCAGTCATGGTTTCCCGGACGGCGGTCGTCTCGGCTCCGCGCAGGCGCGCCGCGGCGCCGATCAGCAGGACGCCAGTCACGCCGCTGCCTATCGCTGCCTCGGTCAGCGCCACATCGACCGCAAACAGGCGAATCCAGACGAGCGAGAGCAGCAGCCCGTAGACGACGTAGCCGACCGTCGCGGCGAACGCTCCCGGCGCGAAAATGGTCCAGGCGGCGACCGAAAAGACCAGGAAAGCGAGGCCGATGTCGAGCGCCTCTAGAACGCTCATGCCGCCGGCCCCTTGCGCCGCACCGCGCGTCCGATGAGCTGCGCGGCGGTTGCGCCGGCCAATTGAACGAGCGCCCAAATGGCGACAAGCTTGAGCCCGGCGAGCAGGCTTTCGGCGCGCGGCAAGAGACCGAGCACGACAAGGCCGAGACCAAGATTGTCGGCTTTGGTCAGCGCGTGGAGGCGGCTCAACGCGTCAGGAAAACGCAACAATCCCGCCGTGCCGGCAAGGAAGAAAAACACGCCGGCGCTGATCGCGACGATGCTGAAAAGGTCCAGGACCAAACTCATCGATCTTCCGCTCGAGGAAGGCGCGGTTCGTCCCTCGGCGCGCCGCTGTCGACGAATGCGGCGGAGGCGAAGGCGGCAAGAATCGCAAGACCGAGCGCGACATCATCGACCCCGCGCCCGCCGGTCGCCGCCGCGATGAGGAGGAGCGAGGCGATTCCTCCAGTGCCGATGAGCTGGGCCGCCATCATGCGATCCGCGTCGCCCGGGCCGCCCAATATTCGCGCGAGTCCAACCGCGACAGTGAACAGGATCGCGCCTGCGGTCACGAGGAGAAAATCAGTCACCGCCGACCGCCCGGACGAACAGCCGCTCTTCCGCCGCGAGATTGGCCGCGACCGGCTGGCCGACATCGAGGCAATGAACCAATAGCGCGCCGTCTTCGTCGGCCCCGGTCGCCAGCGTCCCCGGCATCAGGCTCGACAAGGCGCAGAACGCGCTCCGCTTGCTTCCAGGCGGCAGACCCAACGGGCAGGCCACCAGTCCCGGCCGAAGCCGTATCCTTGGATTGAGCGCGCGCCAGGCAACGTCAATGCCCGACACCACCGACTGGCGGAAGAAACTCGCCAAGAGCGAGGCGAGCGAGGCAAGCCTCAGCCGCCCGCTAGTGCGCGGCAGAAAGCGCAGGCTGGTCCAGGTGGCGCCCGCGATGGCCACCAATCCGACTGGAAGATCGGCCGGCGCCCATCCCGAGATCATGAGCCAAAAGGCGAGGAATAAACCCGCCCGCGCGCCGGCGACCCTCGCCAAGCCAGTCGCGGCGTCGCCTGTCGAGGCGCTCAACAGCCAAATCCAACGCGCCCGCGCCGCCTTACGCGCAATGGCGCGGACGCCGCGCGAGGCAATTGCAGGGGGGCAATCTGGCCATGTTGCTCGGTGGCGCGGCTCGGCATCCGAGACCTCAATCCGTGTGCTGCGAGGCAGCGCCGACCTATCATATTCGCCGCACAAGGGGAAGCGTTGGTCGATGAGCGAGCGCAGAGCGAGCTCCGTCCAACGCGGGGCGGAGGTATTGGGACGGCGCCAGTAAAAGCCGTCAAAACACACCCCTCGGCCGAACCGGCCATCGCCGACGCTCCGGTCGTCCGTTACTTTGACAAGGCCCTCGACTCTGCCGCCGTGACGATCCGCAATGGTGACCACGATCGTACCCACGGCCGCGGGACGACGCCCAAGCGAAGCACGCTTTTAGGAGGTTGTAGTGTATCCGAACAGACCTCAGCAGGCGCTGCTCCCAGTCGGCATGGCTCAAGTAGACACCATAATAGATCGTTAAACAATCGCAACCCTGTTAGTCGAACCGCCAGCGTCCGAAGATACACATCGATGTTTTAATCCGAAGAAACGCCTCGGTCTCGTCGCGAATTGTGAACGGTGTTAGCAATATGCCTCCACATTTGTGCTAGTTGCCGCCGCTCCGCCGTGGAGGCTACGTCAGGTTACGGGCATGTCTTTAAGCGTTCAGCACGCCGGACGGTCCCGCGAGATAGATATGGGCTTGCTGCCGCGCAGCTGCGGCCATCGCCTCGGGTCGCCGATTCGAGCAACCAGGGACGCACGGGGGAATTGTCCGGGAACGATGCGATCGCGATTCTCGCCGGAGGCGAACCCTTGATGAACAAGACCAGCAAGGACATCGCCGTAGCGACTTCCGCGCCGCAGATACTGATCGTCGAGGACGAGATCGATCTGGCGTTGCTTATCGGCTACAACTTGGAGGCTGAAGGCTATGTTGTGGAGAGCGTCGCGCGCGGCGACGAGGCGGAGTTGCGCCTGGCCGAGCGTGCGCCCGACCTGGTCATTCTTGACTGGATGCTGCCGGGCGTCTCGGGAATCGAGATCTGCCGGCGACTGCGCGCGCGAGAGGCGACCCGCACATTGCCCATCATCATGGTGAGCGCTCGCCGCGAGGAAGCGGAGCGGGTGCGCGGGCTCGCGATCGGGGCGGACGACTATCTGGTCAAGCCGTTCTCCGTGCTCGAGTTGATGGCGCGCGTAAGGGCGCTGCTCAGGCGTAGCCGACCCGAACGCATCGCGGAACGTCTCCATGCCGGAGACCTTGACCTGGATCGGGTCACTCGGCTCGTGCGGCGCGCCGATCGCATTATTCACCTTGGGCCAACGGACTTTCGCTTGCTCGAATTCTTGCTGGAAAGGCCTGGCCGGGTGTTCTCACGCAGTCAGCTGCTCGAGCTGGTATGGGGGCGATCGGCGGAGGTCGACGAACGCACCGTCGATGTCCACATCGGTCGCCTGCGCAAGAGGCTCTCGAAAGGTCGCGAACGCGACCCCATCCGCACCGTGCGCGGCGCCGGCTACGCCTTCGACGCGAGCTTCGGGGGGAGCTAAGGAGTCCAAGATCGGAGCTACAGCCGGAAGACTGCCCCATCAGAAGAGTGGTCCCTTTGATCGGCCCGTCTACCTCTATCATCTTGCGGATCAGCCGCCTGCAAAGCAAGGTTCCGCTTGCAAACGTCTCGCGATTTTTATCGGTTGGCTCGAACCTTCCCTTGTGAACAGCAATCGACCGGAGGTCGTAAACCTTCCCTAAAATCTTCTGTATCTCGACGCGTTCGGTCACGTCACTACCTCCAAGCCACGCACCCCGAAGCCGATCGGGAAAAGGCCGCCAAAATCATCATCCGGCTTGCGCACGGGCAAGCGACCCTTGACGCCACAAAGATCGCGCCGAAGTCGTCCGGTTGATGCGAAAGGGAGGCGCAGGCCGCAGGCGCCCCTTCTGAACAGTGTGGCCCTCGTAGAAGCGACGACGAATTTGCCGCGAGCTATCAGCGTAGCTGCCATGGCGCGGCGCTCGAATTTATTGGGGATTCGCCTGCTGCTCCTCGGGCTTGGTCGGCTTCTTAGCCCCCGGAGCTGGCTTCTTCGCCGGGGAAGCCGGAGCGGGCGCAGCCTGGGCCTGAGGTGGGTCGAGGGTCGTGGCTGGAGCGGGCGGCGCAGGCCCGCTCTGCGCGAGGCCAACCGAGACGCCGAACAGCTTCCATTGGCCCTCGACCGGCGCGTACAGCAGTTCGAACTTCACTTCTGAAGGCACGGAGGGAAAGAATCCGCTCATGTGCATGAGACTGTTGGTCTCGATCTGTGGCAGGAGCGTCAGCTGCGGCTCGAGCACGGCGACGCCGGAAAGGTCTATCTTGTCCCGCCTGAGGTTCGCGAAGATATCGCCCAGCCGCGCGGCAGTGTTCGCGGCCTGGAAGCCGGGCGCGCCGAGGTCGCGCAGCACCGTGTAGTTGCCGGTCTTGTTTGCCTGGTCGAGCGCGAGCAGCGTAGAGCGGATCAGGATCAGGACGCCGTTGCGGTCGATCTGCGCCGGCTTCGACTCGCTTTGGATCGTGGCCTGTTGCGGGAGCGCGACGCCGGGCGTAACCGCCGCGACGACCGCTGCGGCGAGCGCCCAGGCCTTCATCTGCGCCATCGATCTACCACGTGAAGGTCACGCCGGCGCGCCCGCCCACGTCGCCCTTAGTCAAGCCAACGCCGACCCCGCCATTGACGACGACGTTGTCGGTGACCCGGAAGTAGCCGGTGGCGCCAAAGGCGTTCGTGCCGTGGTATCCGCCCCAATTGGCCGATACGGCGAAGCGCTTGTTGTCGGGCAGCACGCCCCCAGCAGCCGCTAGCGCGATCGCCGAGCCCTCGTAGGCGCGGACCATGTTGTTCTGCAGCGAAGCGACATTGTTATAGAGGTTGGCGACGTTCGCGTTCAAGCTATTGACCGAATTGTTGAGGCTTCCGACGGAATTGTAGAGATTGCCGACGTCCTGCGGCCCGTAACTGGACGTCGCCACGTGGCCGGAGGAATCGCTGCTTACGAAGTAGGTCGAGCCTGACTGCGCTGCGAGGCTCGCGGCGGAAGTCAGGCCCGGCAGGGCGTAAGTGGTCCCCTTCGTTCCGATCGCCACCTGGTTGGCGGCGCTGGCCGTCGCGCCCGCGCCGATGGCGGTCGATCCGGCGTAGCCGCCGGTCGAGGCGCCGGCGCCGAGCGCGATCGAGCTTGCGCCGCTCGCGGTCGCACTTTCGCCGATCGCCAGCGCACTCGCGCCGTTGGCGTTCGCGTTCTCGCCAAGGGCGACCGCGGCGTTTCCGGTCGCGGCGTTCATGTTGCCGATCGCCAGGGCGCCGTTGCCGGTCGCAACATTGTTCGCGCCAACCGCGACCGCGCCCTGGCCGTTCGCGAAATTGGGGTCGCCGATCGCGACCGCGCCGTTGCCGGTGGCTCTCTGCCTGGCGCCGATCGCGACCGCGCCATTGCCGGAAGCTGTGCTGCCGTCGCCGCCCGCGAAAGCCCCGTTGCCGGCGCCGCCTCCGGCCGCGGTGTTGCCCGTGCCGACCGCGGTATCGTTTGCGTCGGTCGCGATGTTTGCGTAGCCAAGCGCGGTCGACTGCGCGCCGAGCGCTTGCGCAGAACTTCCGATGGCGGTCGAGGACTGGCCGAAGGCAAACCCATTCGAGCCGATCGCGGTAGCGTTTGCCGCGAAAGCGGAAGCATTGCCACCGAGCGCGACCGCGCCATCCGCGCCTGCCGAGGCCCTGTAACCGCTCGCAAAGGAATTCGCGCCATATGCGGCGGCCCCCGAGCCGATCGCCACGCCTCCGGCTTTGTACGTATCTGCGTTGCTGCCGATGGCAACTCCGCCGGCTGCAAAATCATCGCTCGCAAGACCGATGGCGACCGATCCTTGCCCAAGGGCGCCGCTTTCATCCCCCAGGACCACAGCCCCATACGCTGCGCTACCCGAAGGGCCGCTCGCGATGCTGCCCCAGCCCAAGACGACGGCGCCTCGGCCTATCGCGGTGTCGCCCTGGCCAATGGCGACGCTCCCATCGCCGACGGCGGACTGAGAAAGACCAAGGGCTACCGCACCGGCGCCGTTCGCATTGTTGAGCAGGCCGCCGCTCGCGCCGATCGCGACCGCGCCGGCGCCATTCGCGCTGGAGCCGGTTCCAGCCGCAAAGGCGCCCAATACCGGGCCGAACGTCGCGGAAGCCCCCCCGCCCCCCTGCGCGACCGAGCCGGTACCAATCGCAACGTCGCCGTTGTTCACGGCGGTCGTGTTCGTCCCGAGAGCCACCGAAAGGTCGCCGTCCGCCTGCGCCCCGGTGAATTGGGAGCTGCCACCGCCGATCGCCAGTGCGCTGGGCCCCGAGGCGACGGCGCCCCTGTTGCCGTTGGTTGCCGAGCCGCCGATCGCGACCGCGGCTTCATTGTTGGCAACCGCGCCTGCTCCGCCTCCGGCCCCGCCGCCAATCGCCACCGACTGCGCTCCGCTGGCCACGGCGCCGGCGCCGGCCGGGAAGAAGAAGAGCGCGCTGCCCCCGCCGATCGCGACCGAGGTCGCCCCCGAAGCAACGGCGCCGTCGCCGGCGCCGCTGCTGCCGCCCATCGCCACCGACGCCGTGCCACTGCTGGCGGCGGCAGCGCCGGTACTGGTCATCCCACCGATGGCGATCGACGCCGCGCTCGTAGCCGTAGCGCCGTTCCCGATGGCGGTCGCACCGCCGTCATTTGCGTTCGCGCTGAGACCGCACGCCGTGTTGGAGCCGTCGCCGTTGTCGGCTCCCGAGTTCGCACCGGCCCCTGCGTTCGAGCAGACAACAGCCCGGGCTTGGGTTGCCAGAACAGCAGTTATCATCGCGGCAGCAACTGCTCGCAGCACAGCGGCCCGCAAAATTGCCAACGTTCCGCGGGAGGCGCCGCTTGCGCCGAATACACTGGATTGAAGAGAAGTTGCGCCCATCGGATCCCCCCGGAAAAGTGGCCTTCTCCCAGCTTAGTTCGGTACGCACGATTCGCGGCTCCGCTATAGGAGCGAGACGGAAGATTGTCGCCGCATGGCGCCTTCTTTCTAGGACAATTCAGCGGAGCGGCAAACTTGTCAGTTTTTCACGGGCTGGCGACTGGGCTGCCATTGTTGAATTCGGTCCAGGCATCATCCTGCGCGCTGGATCGCACGCATAACCAGTTCACAACGTAGATGTGCGATCCGACGTCCCAGTGGTTTGCTGTTGCCCGCAATGTTACCCGCAGCCTTCTTTGCGGCAATTTTGAGATTCTGATTTTCTTCTCTAAAACATTGTTATTATTGGCGACTCCGGCAGGGCTCGAACCTGCGACCTGCCGCTTAGAAGGCGGCTGCTCTATCCAACTGAGCTACGGAGCCAAGCCGAGGCGGCGCGCCGCACGTCTCGCGCATCAGTGCGACCAAGGAACGACGCGGCTGGGCGAAAAATTGTCCGAATAGGACAGAATCTTGCGGGCGATCGGCTTCGGCTCCTCGACCCGGTAGGGAACGCCGTTGCGCTCGGCGTAGGAGATCGCCTCGTCCTTGCTGTCGAATTGCAGCTTCACCTGCGATTTCATGTCAGTCGAACTCGTCCAGCCCATCAACGGCTCGATCTCGCGCGGCTTTTCGGGCTCGTATTCGAGCATCCACTTGTCCTTTCCTTGACCCGACTGCATGGCGCTGCGGGCGGGCTGATAGATGCGAGCGGTCATGATGGCGCCTCAGCCTTGTCCTCATGGCGATGGTCGGGGCAGCAGGATTTGAACCTGCGACCTGAAGTACCCAAAACTTCCGCGCTACCAGGCTGCGCTATACCCCGGATTCCTCACCGTTTCGCTATCATGCGACGCCTCACATGGACAAGCCCGAGACGGGCGGCCGACGCGCTTCGCCTCGCTTACTTCTCCGGCGCGACCACGCGAATGTGGAGCTCGCGCAATTGCTTCGGCGTCGCCGGCGACGGCGCGCCCATAAGCAGGTCCTCGGCCCGCTGATTCATCGGGAAGAGCGCAACCTCGCGCAGGTTCTGCTCGCCGGCGAGCAGCATCACGATGCGGTCCACGCCCGCCGCCATCCCCCCGTGCGGCGGGGCGCCATAGTGGAACGCGCGATACATGCCGCCGAATTGTTCGACCACAGTCTCCTCGCCGTAGCCCGCGATCTCGAAGGCTTTCAGCATGGCCTCGGGACGATGGTTGCGGATGCCGCCGGAGGCGAGCTCGTAGCCGTTGCAGGCGACGTCGTACTGGAACGCGTTGATGGTTAGCGGGTCCTGGCTCTCGAGCGCCTCGAGGCCGCCCTGCGGCATCGAGAACGGATTGTGGGAGAAGTCGACCTTCTTCTCGTCCTCGTTCCACTCGAACATCGGGAAATCGACGACCCAGCAGAACTCAAAGCGGTTCTCGCCGATGAGTTTGAGCTCCTGCGCCACTTTCGTGCGCGCGAGCCCGGCGAATTTTCCGAACTTGTCCGGATCGCCCGCGACGAAGAACACGCCATCGCCCGACTTTAGGCCGAGTTGCCGACGTATATCCTCCGTCTTTTCGGGGCCGACATTGTTGGCGATTGGGCCGCGTCCGACCATCTGCTCCGGCCCGTCATTCGTCGAGGCCGAAACGAACAGGATGTAGCCCAGCCCCGGCTGGCCTTCGCCCTGCGCCCACGAATTCATCCGGTCGGCAAAGGTGCGCTGACCGCCGCCGGGGGCGGGAATGGCCCACACTTCGTTTTTCTCGACTTCGAGCAGCCGGGCGAACAGCTTGAAACCCGAACCGCGGAAATGCTCGGAGACATCCTGCATGACCAGCGGGTTCCGCAGGTCCGGCTTGTCGGAGCCGTATTTGCGCATCGCCTCTGCGTGACCGATGCGCGGCCAGGGCGAGGGGGTGACGGGTCTCCCGCGCGCGAACTCCTCGAAAGCGCCCCGCAACACCGGCTCCATCGCAGCGAATACGTCCTCCTGCTCGACGAAGCTCATCTCGACATCCAGCTGATAGAATTCGCCGGGCAGGCGGTCAGCGCGCGGATCCTCGTCGCGGAAGCACGGCGCGATCTGGAAATAGCGGTCGAAGCCCGCCATCATCAGGAGCTGCTTATATTGCTGCGGGGCCTGCGGCAGCGCGTAGAACTTGCCGGGATGCAGGCGCGAGGGCACGAGGAAGTCGCGGGCGCCTTCGGGGCTCGAGGCGGTGAGGATCGGCGTCTGGAACTCGAAGAACCCCTGCCCTTTCATCCGTCTACGAAGCGAATCAATGATTTGCCCACGCAGCATGATGTTCTGGTGGAGCTTCTCGCGCCGCAGATCGAGAAAGCGATACCGGAGCCGCGTGTCCTCGGGATAGGGCTGGTCGCCAAACACCGGCAGCGGCAGGTCGCCGGCTGGGCCCAAGACTTCGATCTCGCGCACATAGACTTCGATGAGCCCGGTCGGCATCTCGGGGTTTTCGGTGCCGGGCGGGCGCTTGCGCACCCTGCCGTCGAAGCGGACGACGAATTCCGATCGCAATTTCTCCGCTTCGCCAAACGCCCGCGAATCCGGATCGACGACGCATTGCGTCAGGCCATAATGATCGCGCAGATCGATGAACAGCAATCCGCCGTGATCGCGGATGCGATGGCACCAGCCGGAAAGCCGGACGTCGGCGCCGTCCTCGGCGAGGGTCAGGGCGCCGCAGGTATGAGTGCGGTAGCGATGCATCAAAGTCGGTCTTTTCGCCTTGAGCGCGTTTGCGCCGCTGCCTAACCGAAAACGCTCCCAGGGGAAAGCGCCAAGTCGAGGCGACGTTCAGGCCCGCGCCGGCGCTTCGATCCCGACGCCCAGGCTCGCGGCGCGGTTCACAAAACTGACGCAATCTCGTTAACACTAAGAATATGTAATAATGTTCAAATCCGTCCTAATAGGCTTGACAGTCTGTAAATTGGTAAACTACAACGCCCTCGCGGCATACCCGTCAGGAGGGCGTCGAATTGCGTAAGCAGTTGTATTTGTTCTTATTTGGCATCGTCGCTGCAGGGCTTTCCGCGCCTCCCGCCGACGCCGCCAATCCGATCGGGATCGATTGGTATTCCGTCAACCCGAGCTTCGGCGATTTCAACCTCGCGCCGTGCGGCCCGCAGAACTGCGGGCAGGAATTCAACAATGCGACCCCCGAAGTCGGGACCGCGCTCAAGAACGGCCTCCCGGTCGTATCCGCCGGCAACCCTGCCGGCCTCCTCGAGGGCGCCGGCAATCCACTGAACTGGTGGACCCCATTGGCCGGAGAGGTCACGTATGAGGGGACGACGGTTCAGTCTTTGCCGGTGACGCAGAACATGTTCCCGCCCCTGGGCACGGGCACGAACGACAGCAGCGCGTTTCAGACCGCGATCCTGTTCGCCACGCTCCATGTCGGCGCGGGGGGCGGCTCGATCACCTTCGGCGGCGACGACGACATGTTTCTCGCGCTCAACGGGTCGGTGGTCGACCAGGTCGGCGGCGTCCATCCTTTTGGCACGACTTCGACCTGGGACCTCAATCCGGGAACCTACTCCATGGAGGCTTTCTACGCCGACCGTCACGTCGTCGCCGCTTATGCGGACCTCTCGCTGAACGGCAATATAACGACCAGCGTCCCCGAGCCGGCCACCTGGGCGCTGCTGCTGATCGGCTTCGCCGGCCTCGGTTACGCCGCAAACAATCGAGGTCGAAACGACCGGCTCGGGTCGGCGATCGCCTAACCATACCGTGAGCTTCAACTTCGCGGGCCGCCTTCGGGCGGCCCTTTGTTTGACCGGAGACAGGCGACGCCCGCTGGCGCCGGCTCGCGGAACAGAGTTTCGCCATCAGTCAAAGCCGCGTTTGGGCCCGCGGACCGGCGCCCGCATTTACTGTCCCGATCAACGCAAGTAGACTCTCGGTTCAGCATCGCCGAGCGCGCCCCTCCGCCGCAATAGGGAATAGCTTATGACCGCTTCGTCCGCCGTCGCCGCGTCGCCCGAGCTCATCAGGCGCGACGACGCCGGCGTCGTCACCTTGACCTTGAACACGCCGCAGAACCGCAATGCCCTGAGCCTCGCCATGATCGAGGCCGTCATTGCGGCGCTCGACGACATCGCCAATGACGACAAGGCTCGCGTCCTCGTGCTCGCCGGCGCGGGGCAGGCGCTCAGCGCCGGCCACGACCTCAAGGAGATGCAGGCGCATCGCAACGATCCCGATCGAGGCCGTGACTATTATGTCGAGCTGTTCGCGCGCTGCGCGGCGCTCATGCAGGCGGTCGTCGCGCTGCCGAAGCCGGTCATCGCGGCGGTCGAGGGCGTCGCGACCGCGGCCGGCTGTCAGCTCGTCGCGGCCTGCGATCTCGCGGTCGCGGGCGAACGCGCGCGCTTTGCGCTGCCCGGCGTCAACATCGGTCTCTTCTGCTCGACGCCGCTGGTGGCGGTCGGCCGCGCTATCCCGCGCAAGCGAGCGATGGAGATGGCGCTGACCGGCAGGCTCTATGGCGCCGCGGAAGCCGAACGTTTCGGTCTCGTCAACCGCGTCGTCCCCGAGGGCCACGCGCTCGAGGAGGCCCAGGCGCTGGCCAAAACGGTCGCCGAGCGCTCGGCGCCGACGCTGGCGATCGGCAAGCGCGCCTTCTACGCCCAGATCGAGCGGCCGCTCGACGAAGCCTATGCGATCGCCTCGCTGGCGATGATCGACAATCTCGCCGAGCCCGATTCGGTCGAAGGCATCGGGGCGTTCCTGGAAAAGCGCCGGCCGACCTGGGGGTCGTGACTTGCCGGCGATCGACGGCGTCAGCGACGAAGAGGTGCGGTCGATCCTGACCAGCGTCTCCACGATCGCCGTCGTCGGCGCCTCGCCCAATCGGCGCGTCCCTCGAACGAAGTGCTCGGCTTTCTCATCGCCAAGGGCTTCGAGACCTTTCCGGTCAATCCAAGCCACGCCGGCGGGCTCATCCGCGGCCGGCCGGCTTTTGCCGGTCTTGCCGACGTCCCGGCCGCAATCGACATGGTCGACGTCTTCCGCAGATCGTCCGCGGCCGGAGGGGTTGCCGACGAGGCTCTGCGCCTCGACCCCCTGCCCCGCGTGATTTGGATGCAGCTCGGCGTCGCCGACGAAGAAGCGGCCAGGCGAGCGCGCGCCAAGGGCATGGCGGTCATCATGAACCGATGCCCGAGGATCGAATTCGGGCGCCTCATCAGCGGGCCGCAAGTCATGGCGCGCCGAGGCCGGCTGCGGTTGACCACCCGGCGCGGCGCCCGGCGCCGCCGACCGGAGTCCAAGCCGGCGGCAATACGATCAAAGCCGGGCGCAGCAAACTCAAAACCCAGGGCGACGAAATCAAAATCCGAGGAAACGAAATCAAAATGCCCCCTCCTTCTTCGAATGGAGCCTTATCAAGGCGTTATCACGAGCCTGACGCGGTCCGGTCGACCGGCGCGCGGCATCGCGGCGACTGATCGCTCGCGGTTTCTGAGAAACTGAACCATGGGTTCAGCGATTTGGCAAGAAAATGTCGATTCTCGGAAATCCGGTTCTGGCGCTCATGGGTTAGGGGTTGGTCGGAGTCATTGCCGATCGCGCTTCCGACCCCGTGACGCCATCGCCGCGCTTGTCCGGGACAAGCCTTCACAAGCGCGGTTTTGACGCTTTGGCGCCGCCCCCGGACCGGTCCCCGATACTTCGCAACGCGAAGGTCCGCGCCTGGGCGCCGCGATAGGCGTCGCCGCGTCCGGCGTTCCGCGAATTCGTCTATTCCTGGATGGACCTAGCTGCGGTAGCCGCGCTCGTTCAAATCATCCATGGCCACAGCCTTTGCGAGGATCGATTGCCAGAGAAGGGGACCTCCCTGCCATTCGCGGCGAGTTAGGCGCGCGCCGCGCCCGAAGCCTCCCAACGACGGCTGCGATAACCCGCAAACCCAAGCCCGGCGAAGCCAAGCAATAGCATCGCCCAGGTCGAACTTTCCGGGACCGTGCCGGCGACGCTGAACGTGCTGAACGATTGCGCCGGCCCGAAACCACTGCCAGTTGTTGTGTTTGGTTGATCGTCGTACAGTCCGAGCTGGAATTTGCTCAGTCCAGGATCGTCATAGGAAGTCAGGGGGACCGACGAACCGTCGAACGTTCCGCTTGGGTCGTTGTAGAGAGTGAAGAGCCCATTCACGACGGCGATCGTCACCGTATATGTGCTGCCCGGGTTAAACGCAGGACTTACGAGGTTAAACGTGGCGCTCGGGTTGGCGTAGGTCGCCCAGTAAGCAGAGTTGCCCGCGGTCCCGCCGCGGAGGCCCTGGCCGTATCCTGCGCCTCCCAGCACGCTGAGGAGATAGTTGGTCTTGGACGGGGCCTCAAAGAGGATGCCGCCGTCGCCCAGGCTATTGATCGTGACCGTCACCTGATCGCTGGCGTTGGTGAAAACGAAAGGAAGAAACGATATCGCTTCCGGATTGTTGTTCGGTTGCTGGGCGTAATACTTACCCCCGCTCGCCGTCCAGTTCCCCGTGCTGTTGCTCCACGCGGCCGACGGCGGAGAAAAGTCATCGCTGAAGCTGAACGTCGCCCCCATCACGCCCGCTGGCGCAAAAGAAACTGCAGAGCCGATGACCAAAGCGGTTACACTGAAGATTTTTCCCATAAGGAACCCCCGTGGCTGCCCACCCGCGCGACAAGCATTTCGCTGAGATCCGAAGTTAACAGGCATTCAACAGCGCCGCAAGTGGGTTCATCGATTGAGACGATCAGTCACGCCATTCACCGCCTTGCGCCCGCCGAGCTCGATGATCTCGTTGGTGATCTCCTCCTGACGCAATTGCCGTGAGCGGGCGACGAGCTCTTCAAGCATCGTCGAGACGTTGGACTTTGCAGCGGTCATCGCCCGCATGCGCGCTTCGTTCTCGGCGGCAAGCGACAACGTCAGCGCTTCGCACAGTTCGGCGAACACGTATTCTTCTGCGAGCTGCGCCAAAAGAACTCCCGGCGGCAGCGAAATGAGCGGCGGCGACGGGTTTCTTGTCCGCGGAAAACGGGCGAAATCGAACGGCGCGAGCGTGCGCTCGACAACCTGGACTTCGCCCGACAGCGCGGGCGTCGCGTAGGCAAGGGTCACCCGGGTCGCCCGCCCCTCATCGAGGCGGTCATAGAGCTGCTCCGTCACGCGGTCGGCGAGCGCCGCCGCCTCGTCGACATGCGCGACCATCGACGCGCTCCAGCCGATCTTGAGGCCCCTCTCCTCGGCCGCAGTCAGGCCGCGCCCGCCCAAGAGCATGAGTTCGGCCGGGCGCCCTCCCGCCGACCTCATGAGCCGCTCGGCAGCATCGAGCACCCGCCGATTGAACGATCCCGCAAAGCCCTGCTCGGCGCAGAGCGCGATCACCAGATGTCCGTCCCGCCCGTCGTGCCGCGCGCCCGCGGCGGCGTCCATGAGGGCCAGCGCCTGGCCAATCGCGGCCCCGATCGTTCGCGCATAGGCGCGTACGCCCTCGACGCGTTCGCGCGCCTCGCGCGCCCTCGCTGCAGCGATGCCTCGCATCGCGCCGATGACCGACGAAAGCTGGCGCACTGAGCCGATGCGCGCCGCGACGTCGCTGAGCCGCTCGGTCATGGCGAAACGCCCCTGACGAGCGCGCGCACAATGTCAACGAGCCGCGCGCGGCCCGCTTCGTCGCATATCCCGGTCTTGGTCACCGCGGCGACCATCTCGGACGCGTGCGCGTCGAGCTCTGCGGCGACGCGGCGACGCGTTTCCGCCACCTTCGAGACGCCGACATCGTCAAATACACCCTCGCCGAGCGCCGATAGCAGCGCCACCTGATCGATCAGGCGCAGGGTGGCGAAGCGCGGCTGGGCGATGAGCGCCCGGATGCGCTCGCCGCGCGCGATCGTCCCGCGCACCCGCTTATCGGCGATGCCGCCGAAACGGGTGAACATCTCGAGCTCGAGGAACTGCGAATAGTCGAGCCTGAGTTGCCCGGACGCCGTCCGCAGCGCCGGCGCCTGCGCCTTGCCGCCGACCCGGCTGACGCTCAGGCCGACGTCGACCGCCGGACGCTGATTGGCGGCGAACAGACGAGAGTTCGAGCACGATCTGCCCGTCGGTGATCGAAATAAGATTGGTCGGAATGAAGGCCGAGAGGTTGCCGGCGTCGGTCTCTGCGATCGGCAGCGCGGTCAGCGAGCCGCCGCCGAGCTCCGGCGCGAGCTTGGCGGCGCGCTCGAGCAGCCGCGCGTGGACATAGAAAATGTCGCCGGGATAGGCCTCACGCCCCGGCGGCTCGCGGGTCAGGAGCGCGAGCTCGCGATGGGTTGCGGCATGCTTGGTCAGATCGTCGACGATCACCAGCGCATGGCCGCCGCGATCGCGGAAATATTCGCCGATCGTAAAGCCGGCGAACGGCGCGATCCATTGAAGCGCAGCGGAGGCGGCGGGCGAGGCGACCACGAACACGCAACGCTCGGCCGCGCCGAACTGGCGCACCGCTTCGACCACCCGCTCGACCGCGGTCGCGCGCTGGCCGACGGCGACATAGACGCAGATGATGTCGGACCGCTTCTGGCTGATGATCGTATCGACCGCGATCGAAGTCTTGCCGGTCGCGCGGTCGCCGATGATGAGCTCGCGCTGTCCTCGCCCGAGCGCAAACAGGGCGTCGACCACCAGAACGCCGGTCTCGACCGGCTCGGACACCAGCGCGCGATCGATGATAGCCGGCGCCGGCCGCTCGATCGGGTGGAACGCTTCTGCCGAAATCGGCTCGTCCCGATCGAGCGGCCGGCCCAGCGGATCGACCACGCGGCCGAGCAGGCCCGGTCCGACAGGAACCCGCGCCGCTTGGCCTGTCGCCACCACCTGCGAGCCAACGCCGATCGCCTCCGCCTCGTCGAGAATTGCCGCGTTGATCGCCTCAGGCTCGAGCGACAGCGCATAGCCGAGACGCCCGCCCTCGAAGCGCAGAAGCTCGCCGAGCCGAGCCTCCGGCAGGCCGGAAACGCGGGCGACGCCGTCGGCGATCTCCTCCACTCGGCCGACGGAGAGCGCCTCGGGCGACAACCGAACCCGCGACACCGCCTCACGTCCGGCGCGAAGCCAATCGTCGCCTTCAGCGCTGGACGCGGCCATCGCGGGTCAACTCCTCGAGGATGCGGGAAAGGTCGGCGCGGAAGCTGTTGCGGACCACCGCGTGGGGCGTCTCCAGCTCGAGCCCGGCGACGAGATCACGATCGACGACAAGCGAGAAAGCAAGCGGCCGCCCGAGCGCCTTGGCGAACGCGTCGCGGCAGGACTTCATTTCCGTCTCATCGAGCGACCGTGCGGCCTTCAGTTTTGCGCGTTCGCCGGCGCCGAGCCCGTCCCTGCTGTCCGCCGGCAACGAAGCCAGGGCCTCAGCCAGGCCGTCGATGAAGCCGTCGATGCGCGCCGCGTCCGGCAGTCGGTTGAGCAGCTTGCCGGCGATGTCGACGGCGAGCTGCGCGGCCCGATCCGAGGCGGCCGCGGCCTGAGCCTCGCGCGCGCCGCGAATCTCGACCTCGGCGCTCGCGCGCAGATGCTCGACCTCGGCGCGGGCGGCGGCGATCGTGGCGGCGCGGTCCGTTTCGGCTGCCGCGGCCGCTTCGCGCATTATCCCGTCGCGCGCGCCCGCAAGCCGCACGGCCTCCGCCTCGGCCGCCTCGCGCGCCGCTTTGGCTTCGCTCTTTGCCGCTTCCGCGTCGGCGAGCAGCTTCGCCGCCGCCGCGCGCCGCTCCTCGATGATCGCCGTCACCGGCCGGAACAGGAACCGGCTCAGGACCCACACCAGGATGAGGACGTTGATCGTCTGCAGCGCCAGCGTCCACCAGTCGATCCGCATCGCGGCCGAAGCCTCACTTGATGAACGGATTGGCGAACAGCACCAGAAGCGCGATCACCAGGCAATAGATCGCCATAGTCTCGATCATCGCCAGGCCGACGAACAGCGTGCGCGAGATCGTTCCCGCCGCCTCGGGCTGGCGCGCGATCGCCTCCATCGCAGAGGCGACCGCCCTGCCCTCGCCCAGCCCCGGTCCGATCGCGCCGAGACCCACCGCGAGCGCGGCGGAGAAGATGCTGACGGCTTGGATGAGGTCGTTCACTTTTATTCCTCGTTTCTTAGATTCCCGAGCCGGTTTGCGCCTTGCGGCGCTCGCCCACGGCGGCGGCGATGAACACCGTCGCCAGCACCGCGAATATGTAAGCTTGCACGACCCCGGTAAGCAGATCGAGGGCCATGAACGGGATCGGCACGAGGAGCCCGGCGAGCGTCAGCACGATGCCGATCACGAACACGCCGCTCATCACATTGCCGAACAGACGGACGATCAGCGAGAAGGTTCGGGTGAACTGCTCGACGACGTTCAGCGGGATCATGACCCAGCTCGGCTCGGCGAACGTCGCGAGATAGCCGAGAAGCCCGCGCGAGCGCACGCCCCAGGCGATTGTCGCCACGAAGACGATCAGCGCCATCGCCGCGTCGGTCTCGATATGCGCGGTCGGCGGCTCGACGCCAGGAACGAGCGACGACCAGTTCGAGATCAGCACGAACAGGAAGATCGAGCCGATGAGCGCGCGGAACGGCGCCGGATCGGTCTGCATCGTGTCGCGAATCTGGTCGTCGACGGCGGAGACGAGGATTTCGAGCGCCGCCTGAGGCTTCGAGGGTGAAATCGCGAGCCGGCGCGTCGACAGCGCGGCCGCGCCGCCGATCAGCGCGATGATCACCCAGGCGATGACGACCGGCTCGGTGATCGGCGCCGGGCCGATGTGGAATAGCGGCTCGAGCGTCAGCGGCGACCTCACGCCATCCTCTCCAAGCGTCGGAGGAGAAGCGCGCGCGCAGTCAGGACACCGAACGCAGCGGCGAGGAGCGGCGCGGCGCCGTGACGCGCGATGACGGCGAGCGCGAGCGCCAGGACGACAAAGCGCAAGGCCTGCATTGTCGCCCCGAGGATCGGCCGCCTGTCGCGGAGAAGGACCACGCTCCACCACAGCGAAGCCAGATGCGCTGCGCCGAGGGCCGCGCCCGCCGCGACGCCGATCGGGAGCGCTGCGATCATTGCCGATGCATCCATCTCCAAGCCGTCCATAGGCCCGCAGCAGCGCCCAGCATGATGAGCGGCGCGGTGAAGAAGACGCCCGCGTCGAAGGCTCGGTCGAGCCAGCGGCCGACCACGACGCCGATGAGAACTGGCGCCACGATCGCCCATCCGAGCACGCCGATCTGCCCGAGCCGCGCTGCGAACGAGAGTTCACGCTCGCCGGCGGCTGCTTCGGCGCGTTTCTGAGCGCGCAGCGCGGCATCCCGCATTTTTTCGTGGGGCGCACTCATGGCGCAGCGTCACCTGTGAACGGCGCCTTGCCGTCGCCGAGCGGTCGGCCGTCGGATCTCAAATAGCGCATCAACTGGCGCAGCGCACGCGCATGCAGCCGCGTTTGCTCGACCCGCGCTCTCCGGTCGGCGTCGAGTTCCGCCGAGCGCAGCGTCTCGATATCGGCCTCCAGCGCCGAAAGATCGTCGCCGACCGCGCCACGCCGGCAAGCGATAGCGACCCGATTTCCCCCGGCGACCCGCAATACGCCGCCGCTCAGCGCGCAGTAGCGCGTCGTTCCGTCCTGCGCCGTCCAGCGCACCACCGAAGGCGGCAGCACGGTCAGGAGGTCGGCGTGACCGGGCAGGACGCCGAACGCGCCGCCTTCGTCCTCGGCGCGCAGCGATCGAATGTTGCGCACGTCGATGAGCAGCCTTGCCGGGGTTGAGATGATCAGTTGCAGGCCTGAGCTCATGACGCCGCTCGCCTTACGCCGCGGCCGGCGCCGCGCGGCGCGCCGCCTCTTCCTTCGCCCGCGCCTCGTCGAGCGTTCCCACCATATAGAGCGAGCTTTCGCGCCAGTCGTCGCATTCGCCGGCCAGAATCGCCTTGCAGCCGGCGACCGTGTCGGCGACCGCGACCGAGCGCCCGGGAACGCCGGTCAAGGCCTGGGTCACTGCGAACGGCTGGGTCAGGAACCGTTGCAGGCGGCGCGCGCGCTCGACGATGCGCCGGTCTTCGGCGCCGAGCTCTTCCATGCCAAGGAGCGCGATCACGTCCTGGAGCTCACGGTAATGCTCGATTGCGCGCCGCGTTTCGGTCGCAACCGCGACGTGCTCCTCGCCGACCACCAGCGGGTCGATGAGGATCGACGACGAGGCGATCGGATCGACCGCCGGATACATGCCCTCCGCCGACATCGAGCGCGACAGCACAACCATGCTGTCCACATGGGACGCGATCGTCGTCACCGCCGGATCGGTGAAATCATCCGCCGGCACGTAGACAGCCTCGATTGCGGTCACCGCGGCGTCGCCAACCGAGGCGATGCGTTCCTGAAGCGTCGCGACTTCGCTCGCCAGCGTCGGCTGATAGCCCACCCGCGAGGGCGCGCGGCCGAGCAGGCCCGACACTTCCGCCCCCGCCTGAACGAAGCGGAACACGTTGTCCATGAGAAGCAGCACGTTGCGATGCTCCGCGTCGCGGAAATATTCGGCGATGGTCATCGCCGTCATCGGCACGCGCCAGCGCGCGCCCGGCGGCTCGTTCATCTGCCCATAAACCAGCGCGGTGCGCGCGAGCACGCCGGATTTGGTCATGTCGAGCAGCATCTCGTGGCCTTCGCGCGAACGCTCGCCGACGCCGGCGAACACGCTTATCCCCCGATAGGTCTCCGCCATGGCGTGGATGAGCTCCATCACCAGCACCGTCTTGCCGACGCCAGCGCCGCCGAACATCGCCGCTTTTCCTCCTTGAGCAAGCGGCGCGAGAAGATCGATTACCTTGACGCCGGTCGAGAACAGCCGGGTCGCGCCGGTCTGCGCCGCAAAGGCAGGCGGTTTGCGGTGGATCGGCGATCGGGGCGCGTCCGCCGGCAGCGGCGGTCCGCGGTCGCCGATCCGGCCGAGAACGTCGATCAGCCTCCCGAGCGTCGCTCCGCCCACGGGAATCGTCACCGGACCGCCGGCGCGGCGCGCCTTGTCGCCGCGCCTAAGTCCCGTCGTCGGTTCGAGCACGATTGCGCGCGCCGAGCGGCCGTCGAGCTGCGCCTGGATCTCCGCGACGACAATGCGGCCCTCCGCATCCGCGATTTCGACGGCGTCGTCGATCGGCGGCGGGCCGTCCTCGAACACAAGGTCGACCACCGCGCCGCGAATTGCCGCCACACGGCCATCGAACTCGCCGCCTCCGGCCATCGTACGCCTCCCCGCTTTTGCCGAAGCGTTCGCCCTTTCGCACGACCGAAGGTCTGCGCAAGGTGTGACATCCCGACGCACAACGGTACGCTCGTCAACTCGGACCCACAATTTGTTGACATTTTTGCGATTTGATCTATGGCAATACGCGCCGAGAGCGAACGAAGGCTCCGGCGAGCGTCGGCGAGCGCTTCGCGCCGACGCGGGGCGCGAGGCTTGCGCGCCGGACCCGCGAACGCATTGACGCGGGTCCACGAGGCCTCCATATGACAAAAAGCGGATGCAAGGCGTTCGCGTTAAGCGAGAAATGATGAAATTTAGCGAACTCGGCCTGAGCGAAAAAGTGCTCAAAGCCGTCGAAGCGTCAGGCTACGACACGCCGACGCCGATCCAAGAACAAGCCATCCCCCACGCCCTGCAAGGCCGCGATGTGCTCGGCATCGCCCAGACCGGCACCGGCAAGACCGCCGCTTTCACCCTGCCGATGCTGTCGACGCTCGAGCGGGGCCGCGCCCGCGCCCGCATGCCCCGGACCCTCATTTTGGAGCCGACGCGCGAACTCGCCGCCCAGGTCGAGGAGGCGTTCGGCAAATATGGCGTCAACCACAAGCTCAATCTTGCGCTTCTGATTGGCGGCGTCTCGTTCGGCGACCAGGAGGCCAAAATCGCGCGCGGCGCCGACGTGGTCATCGCGACCCCGGGGCGCCTGCTCGACTTCACCGAGCGCGGCGGCCTGCTTTTGAACGCGATCGAGATCCTGGTGATCGACGAAGCCGACCGCATGCTCGACATGGGCTTCATCCCCGACATCGAGCGCATCTGCAAGCTGGTGCCGTTCACCCGCCAGACCTTGTTCTTCTCGGCGACCATGCCACCGGAAATCACCCGCCTCACCGAGACGTTCCTGCACAATCCGGTGCGCGTCGAAGTCTCCCGCGCCGCCACGACCGCCGAGAACATCACCCAGTCGCTCGTGCCTTCGGGCGGAACGCCGGAGGAGAAGCGCTCGACCTTGCGGCGCATCGTCCGCGGCGCCGACAATTTCAAGAACGCGCTCATCTTCTGCAACCGCAAGCGCGACGTGCAGGTGGTTTATCGTTCGCTGCAGAAGCACGGCTTCTCGGTCCTGGCGCTGCACGGCGATCTCGACCAGCGCATGCGGATGGCGGCCCTCGACGCGTTCCGCGCCGACGAAGTCCAGCTCCTGGTGTGCTCCGACGTCGCCGCCCGCGGCCTCGACATTCCCGACGTCAGCCATGTGATCAACTACGACGCGCCCCATCATTCCGAGGATTACGTGCACCGGATCGGCCGGACCGGCCGGGCGGGAAAATCAGGCGTCGCGCTGACCATCGTCTCGCGCATCGACCAGAAGGCGATCGCCGAGATCGAAAAGCTCATCGCCCGCAAGATCGACTGGCAGGACGGCGCTAAGCTGCCCCCCGACGACGAGATCGAAGCGCCGCGGCGCGAGGGCTCGCGCGGCCGAGGGGGCGCCCACAGGCGCTCCGAGCGCGCGGCGCCGGTCGAGGGCGGCGAGCGTCCGGATCGGCACCCCGACCATCGCCCCGATTCGCGCCGGCATCACGCCGAACGCCCGCCGCGCGAGCGCATCGCCGGGGAGGCGGAGCGCGCCGCGCGCCCCGCCGCCGTCAGGCCAGCTCAACCCTCTCCACGCCGTGAGCGGCCCGTGCGCGAACGCGTCACGCAAGATTTCAGCGAATGGCGCGGCCGCCGGCGCGCCGCGCTTCGCCGACCCTCCTCCGCGCCGCGATGGGGCTCGGCCGGGCCGAGACGTGGACGCGCCGGTGATCGGTCTTGGCGACCATGTGCCCGACTTCCTGCTGCGCCCAGTCAAGGCGCGCGCCCGCCCGGCGCGCGAGCCGATCGAGGCCGAGGAGTAGCCGCGATCGGCTATCACGGCTGATTGTGGCGGCGCAGCGCAAGCCCCGCTTCCGGATGACAAGCGCTCGACCCCGCGCCGCATCGTCCGTGGCGCCGACAACCGAATAGACGACCCGGCAGCGAAAACACGGGCATTGACTGTGACACAACGCCGCGTCATGCTGAAAAAGTAGCGGGACGCCTAGCGTCTTTTCGTGTTCCGCGTCGGGCACAGAAGGGGAGCAGCAGAATGTCCAGGCGAGCATTATGGATATTGACCGGCGCCGCGACGATTGCGGCGCTCGTGACCGGTGAAGCGGCCGCCCAGTCGGTGCAAAATGGCAGCTTCGAGGCCGTGCAAATCGGATCGCCGTTCTTTTCGACAAACCCGACCGATATCCCGGGGTGGACTCATACCGGGACGGTTGGCGACGCTCTCCTTTGGGGGATCGGTTACAGCGACGGCGGAGGATCGGTCACCGTCGCTGGAGATGGCAAGCAATTCATCACGCTCGGCGGCGGATTTCTCACTTCGGGCAGCGCAGCCTGGTCGACGGACATTACGGATCTGACGCCCGGAAAGACCTACGATCTCAATTTCAAGATCGCGTTCGAGGGCGGCGATACTCCGCTTTCGAGTCAGGTGATGACGGTCGGATTCTCCAGCGGATCGTCCACGGCCTCAAGCACCTTTACCGCGCCTGCCAATTCCTTCAACTACTGGAATATCTGGTTGCCGGAGACGAAGGTTTTTTCCGCGACGGGCACGTCGGCGACGGTCGATTTCTCCGTTACCAACCAGATCAACGACATGGGGCTGGACGCGGTCAGCGTCACGACGCCATCGGCCATCCCGGAGCCTTCAACGTGGGCGATGTTGCTCCTGGGATTCGCGGGCGTGGGTTATCTCGGCTATCGCCGGCGCGGGACCGGCGCCGTGGAAGCGGTCGCCTGATCCCATCGAGAGGCCAGCGTTCGGTTTAGGTCGAACAAGGACGGCGCCTTCGAGCGCCGTCTTCATAAGTGGGTGGGGTTCGAGCTCTCGGGCGCTGTGTCGCGCCACCTCGGTTGCGTCAGCTTTCGGCGGACCATGCAACGCCTTATCTGGCGCCCTTCTTCGGCTTGCCTTTTCGGGCCGGCTTGGTCTTCGCTGCCGCCGCGCGCCGCGCCGCCTCGAGCCCGAGCGACGCCCAGCGCCGCAGTTCATCGGCCTCTTCGTGGGCGATCGGCGGAAGGCGCCAGAAGGAGGTCGGCATCGGCTTGCCCCTGGCGACGTAGATGAACGGAGACGAGCCGGCCCCCGCAAAACTTGGCTCCGAGAGCGGGTCGACTTTCAGAAAGACTTCGCCGCCGTGCTCGATGGCGAAACACAGGCCATCGGCGTAGATACCCGAGCCGCCGAACATGCGCTTGACGGCGACCTCGCCAAACGGCTTGAAGAGTTCCTTCAAAGCCTCGGCGTTCATTGACGAAAATCAGGCCGGCGCGTTGAGCGCTTCCGGGCTTGCCGGGGTTATCGCGACGCTTTCGCCGCAGCCACAGGCTGAAGTCTCGTTGGGGTTGGAGAAGGCGAAGCTCGCCGACAGGCGGTCGACCTTGAAGTCCATCTGCGAGCCGAGCAGGAACAAGACCGCCTTCGGGTCGATCAAGAGCTTGACGCCCTTGTCCTCGACGACCTCGTCCAAGGGCGTCGCGCTCTCGGCGAGCTCCATGGTATAGGACATGCCGGCGCAGCCGCCGTTTTTCACGCCCACGCGCAGGCCCGCGACCGGCTTCCCGGCGGCTTCGGTCAACTCGCGCACCCGCGCGGCCGCCGCGTCGGTCAAGGTCATCACTTGTCGCCGTAACAGTCGGGACGCCATCTCAAGTCTCCGTCGACCGGGCTCAAGACCCGGCGAGTGCTTGAGATATAGCATCGGTCCGGGCGTTTTGACAGGCCAACGGAAGATTGACGCCGAGCGGCGAGGTCTAGTAGAATATTGAAAATTA
This sequence comes from uncultured Alphaproteobacteria bacterium, assembly GCA_963749715.1. Taxonomy (GTDB): domain Bacteria; phylum Pseudomonadota; class Alphaproteobacteria; order Rhizobiales; family Beijerinckiaceae; genus Roseiarcus. The sequence goes on along the minus strand of CAVVNR010000008.1, from coordinate 70,429 downwards.
GGAACCTTCAAGATGGCGCTGAGCATCAAGGACCCGGAAACCGAGCGTCTGGCGCGCGCGCTGGCTGAGCGCACTGGAGAGAGCCTGACCAAAGCGATGCGGCGGGCGCTTGAGGAACGTCTGCGACGCGTCGGAGGCGGAGCGCGCCGAGCGGCGCTCTTGGAGGATCTCGCAGAGATCCGCCGCCGCTGGAGCGCGCTGCCGGTTCAAGATCGCCGAAGCGCGGACGAAATCATCGGTTATGACGCAGACGGACTGCCCAGCTGATGGTCATCGACACATCGGCCATCGTAGCCATCGCCCTCGACGAACCCGAGGCGCGGGCCTTCGAGGAACGCATCGCCGACGATCCCGTGCGCATGATCTCGGCGGCGACCCTTCTGGAAACGGCCATGGTGATCGAGACCCGCCTTGGAGCGCGCGGCGGCGGCGAGCTCGACCTCTGGCTGCATAAGGCTCAAGTTGAGATCGTCGCGGTCGACGCCGAACTCGCGGAGATTGCGCGGCGGGCGTGGCGACGTTTCGGCAAGGGGCGCCGTCCTGCCGGCCTCAACTTCGGCGACTGTTTCTCCTACGCGCTCGCCACGCTGACGCAGGAGCCACTCTTGTTCAAGGGCTCGGACTTCGCCGAAACCGACATTCGGGCGGCCTGAGAGGCGGCGGCGGGCGCAGGCGGCGCGATGCCGAGGCGGCGGTTTGCCTAGCGCTGCCTTTGTGTTACCCGAATTTATGGATTCCCGGCGCCCACCCAAGACCACCAAGCCCCTCCTCACCATGCACGACTGGGAGGCGAAGCATTACGTCCTGGCGGCCCTGATCATTTTGCTCGTCATGGGGATGTTCGCCTATAGCTGGTCGTAGCGGTCGGCAGCCCCTCCAACCGAAAGACAAGGCCAATGGCGGAACATGAAGCCAGCTGTTCCTGCGGACAGCTGCGGCTCGGCTGCCGGGGCGACCCCGTTCGCGTTGCGATCTGCCATTGCCTCGAATGCCAGCGCAGGACGGGAAGCGTGTTTGGCGTCCAAGCCTGGTTCCCGAACGAGCATGTCGATCCGGCGCAAGGGCTCGCGAAGCAATTCGTTCGTCGGGCCGATAGCGGAAGGCGCGTGACCTTCAGCTTCTGTCCCGAATGTGGCGGGACCGTCTTTTGGCGGGCGCGAGCAGCGGCCAGGCTGGGTCGCGGTCGCGGTCGGCGCCTTTGCCGACCCCGGCTTTGCCAAGCCGGATATTTCGGTTTGGGAGAGCAGGAAGCATGCCTGGACCGGCGCGATCGGCGAACTGGCGATCGAACGGCTGGAGTGACTGTCGCCGGCCGCCGCTTCCTTGGCCAGGGCCCGCTGGAGCTTCGCGATCAAATGTGGCAAAGCGCCCGAGAGGAACCCATCAGAGTTTTCATGCCTTCCGACCGCCCCGACGCTCTCATGCGCCGCATCGCCGACGCGCTCGACCGGCTCGCGCCCGCCGCTGCGCCCGCGGCCAATTTCGGCGTGGCGGAGGCGTTCGTCTGGCGCGCCGACAGCGGCGCGCTCGCGCCCGTCGCCCGCGTCAACCGCGTCGATCTGAAGTTATTGCGCGGAATCGACCGCGTGCGGGACCTTCTGGTCGAAAACACGCAGCGTTTTGCCCGCGGGCTCCCCGCCAACAATGCGCTTCTGTGGGGCGCGCGCGGCATGGGCAAGTCGTCGCTGGTCAAGGCGGCGCATGCCGCGATCAACCGCGAGAGGGACGTCGCCGGCCGCCTCAAGCTGGTCGAGATCCATCGCGAGGATATCGAGGGCCTGCCGGCGCTGATGATCGTCCTGCGCGACGCGCCTTTTCGGTTCATCGTCTTCTGCGACGACCTTTCGTTCGACGCCGGCGACACTTCCTATAAGTCGCTGAAGGCCGCGCTCGAGGGCGGCGTCGAGGGGCGCCCCGGAAACGTCCTTTTCTATGCGACCTCGAATCGGCGCCACATGATGCCGCGCGACATGATGGAGAACGAGCGCGGAAGCGCGATCAATCCGGGCGAGGCGGTCGAGGAGAAGGTGTCGCTCTCCGACCGGTTCGGCCTCTGGCTCGGCTTCCACCATTGCAGCCAGGACGACTACCTCGCCATGGTCATGGGCTACGCCAAGCACTACCGCCTCGATGCGCCCTTGGAGCAGCTCGAAGCCGAGGCGCTCGAATGGGCGACGACCCGCGGCTCGCGCTCCGGCCGCACCGCCTGGCAATTCATCCAGGATCTCGCCGGCCGGCTCGGGAAGCCGCTCGACGCAAAGAACTGAACTCGTTTGGCGAAGCGCGTCTGGCCTAAAGCCATCGTCCGGCGGCCGCCGGTGATTTACTCCGCAAGTATAGCCCGCAACGCGTCAGGCTTGAGGACATAGATCCGACCATAGGCCAGCGTAACCTGGCGGGCCGAAACAAGTTTGCGAAGGGTCGCGTTGGCGGTGGTCCGCGCGATATTGGCCATCGTCGCAAGATCGGACTGACTGGCCTCCACCTCGATCGGCGCTGTACCTTCGGGCGATTTTGTCCTGGCGTCGGCAAGCCGCAGAAGGACCGCGACGAGACGCTTGACATGGTCGCGGATCATTAGATCGGCGACGGCCGAAACCGCCGTTCGTTCGTGCTCGAAAGCGAGTAGCGCAAACCAGCGCCAAAAGGCGGGTTCCTTCTTAAGGAGTTCCCGGAGACCGGATAGCGGCACATGCAGGAGTTCGGTTTCTTTGGCCGCGCTGAGACCGACTATGCGAGGCTCGTCAGTGATGATCGGCCCCTCGCCGAGCCACGAACCGGGACGAAAATAGTGGGTCATGAAAGGTCCGAGATCGCCTGCGGCCGCCGAGAGCCGCACGCCGCCTGAGATCATTCCATAGATGCCGCCCGGCGGCGCGCCGACCATGTAAATTGTCGCGCCGGACGAAAAGGATTGAAGCGAGGCCCGATCGAGAATCGCCCTGCGAAACTCGGGCGGCGTCTGGGTCAGCCATCCCTCCCGCGCGGCGATTTCGCGCGCCGCGCCGATACGGGTCAACATTTTCGCCCCTCTTTTTGTCTGCCCACGGACAATCCTAGTCCCGCGTCGTTGCTAGGCAAGCCGCGGCAAGAGAGGAGCGCACGGCAATGAAGGGTGAAAACGATCCGCAGCCCGGCGTCAGCCCCAATTCTGCGGCTGGGCCGCTGCCTAATATCCTTTTCATCATGGGCGATGATGTCGGCATCTGGAACATCAGCGCCTATCATCGCGGAATGATGGGAGGCAGCACGCCGAACATCGACCGCATCGCCAAGGAGGGCTTGCTCTTCGTCGATCATTACGGACAGGCGTCATGCACGGCCGGGCGCGCAGCCTTCATCCTCGGGCAATACCCCATTCGCTCAGGCCTAAGCACCGTCGGACTTCCGGGCGCGCCGGAGGGAATTTCGACCAAAGACCCGACGATCGCCAATCTCCTCAAGCCACTCAGCTACGCGACGGGGCAATTTGGAAAGAATCACCTCGGCGACCGCGACGAGCATCTGCCGACCAATCACGGCTTCGACGAATTCTTCGGCATCCTCTATCACCTCAACGCTGGCGAATATCCCGAGGAATATGACTTCCCGAAGGATCCGGCGACCGTGGAAAAATTCCATCTTGGTCAGCGCGGAGTCATCCATTCATGGGCGCAACCCGACGGCGCCCAGAGGATCGTCGACACCGGCCCGTTCGGGCGGGAGCGACAGCGCACGCTGGATGAGGAGTTCTTGGTTGAATCCAAACGCTTCATCACTGACGCGGTCAAAGCGGGCAAGCCGTTCTTCGTCTGGCACAACACCACCCGGATGCACTATCGCACCAATCTCTCGAAGAAATACGAGGGGCGGACCGGATACGGCGTCTACGCCGATGGCATGGCCGAACTGGACGACACCGTCGGCGAACTCCTCAAGCTCCTGGACGACCTCGGCGTCGCCGACAACACAATTGTGGCGTTCACGACCGACAACGGAGCGGCGGTCAACTCATGGCCCGACGGGGGCAACACGCCGTTTGCGGGAGAGAAAGGCGCCGGCGCAAAGGAAGGCGCGTTTCGCGTGCCAATGGTTGTCCGCTGGCCAGCTAAGATTCCCGCGGGGACGACGACTGGCGAGTTCATGACAATGGAGGACTGGCTGCCGACCCTCCTGACGGCGGTCGGCCAGCCGGACGCCAAGGCGAATCTGCTCGGCGAATACAAGGCAGGCGATAACGTCTATCAACGCATCCATCTGGACGGCTTCGATCAGACCGACCTATTGACAGGCAAGGGGGCGTCGGCTCGCAAGGAGTTCTATTACTTCACCGAGACGAAGCTGCATGGTGTGCGCTACGGCGATTGGAAATTCCTTTTCGTCAAGCAGGACAAATGGTTCAACGGCGTACAGCAAAACATGGTGTCGCCGCTGCTGACGAACGTCAAACTCGACCCGTTCGAGCGCTTCGAGCAAGCGCGCGGCTACGATGAATGGCAGGAAAACCGGGCTTGGACTTATCATCCCGCCTTCAATCAGGTCGGCGTGCTGATCCAGTCTCTCAAAGAATATCCGCCCCGCAGCAAGAGCGTCGATTTCAACCTCGACGAAGCGATGCGCGCGCTCACCCCCACCTCGACGAATCGCTAGTCGACCGGCGCAGCTGGAGCGATCCTCCGAATCTTGAACCGTTCTCGCTGTATCGCCGCTAGCTTGAACCACCCATCTGATGATGAAGGGCGGCGGGCCTTTCCTTGGACCCGCCGCCCTGTCCCTCGAAGATGAAAGTCTGTCGCGGAAATCCTCGAGGGCTGGGGTTCGCCAGGCGGGAGCAGCCTGGACCTCGTCAACCTCGCTTAGGCCCGATCAGAGGCCGGCGAGATAGCTGGTCGGATCGACCGGGGTCGATCCCTTGCGCAACTCAAAATGGAGCTGCGGCGCGTTGACGTTGCCGGTGTCGCCGGACTTGGCGATCACCTGCCCGCGCTTGACCTGATCGCCGCGCTTGACGTCGAGCTCGCCGTTGTTGCCGTAAGCCGTGACGAAGCCGTTGGGATGCTTGATCAGCACGAGGTTGCCGTAGCCTTTCAGCCCATCGCCCGAGTAGACGACGACGCCGCTCTCCGCCGCGCGGACCGAGGTCCCGGCCGGCACGGAGATGTTGATGCCGTCGTTGCCGCCGGCCTTGAACCCCTGGATGATTCGGCCGCGCGCCGGCCAGCGGAATTCGGGCTCGACTCCAGAAGCGTCGGCCTGCGCGCCGGTCAGCGGGACCTTGCTCGCGGCTGCGCCGGATTCGAGGTTGCCGGTCGGCGCCTTATCGACCGCGGGCTTCGAGGGCTCGGCGTAGGCGAGATCGCCGCCCTTGGCGTCCTTCGAGGCGGACTTGTCCGCCGGCTCGTTTGGCTTGGCGGCCTCGGCGACGGTCTTGTCTTTTTCCTTCGCCTTGGCCTTGTCCTTATTCTTTTCCTTGCCGGCCTTCGGCGATCCTGCGTCGGCGACGTCCTCGGCGCGCTTCTTCGCCGACTTCGACGGTTCAGCGCTCGCTACGGCGTGGCCATTGGCGTGATAGACCGGCACGACGATGCGCATGCCCGGCTTGACCTCGGAGCTGCTCGAAAGGCCGTTGGCGGCGAGCAGCGCGGCGGAGGGGACGCCGTAGCGGCCCGAAAGCGTATCCAACGATTCGCCGTCGGCGACCACGATCGGCGAGCCGCCTGCCGCGCTCCAGCCGACGGCCGAGCCGCCGACCGGCTGCGGCTTGATTTCTGCGGAAGCGGTCCGCGTCCCCGCCGCAGCGGGCGCCGTCTGCGCGAGCGGGCTCGAAGTCACGGCCGGTGTCGGCGCTGCGTCGGCGGTCTTGCTCGCGAACGGATTGGAGAACGGATTGCCTGAGAACGGACTGGGGCTGCTGCTGAAGCGCGTGACGTCCGACGAGCAGCCCGATAGCAAGGCGAGGCCAAGCCCAGCCACCGCGAGACGCGGGAACGCGCGTCCTCTAATCCAAGCAACGCGATCACTCATCGACTTTCACCCACGCCCACGCGACTGCACATGAACGCAGCTTGCGCCGATCGAGTTAAGGGAAGGTTTAAGATGAATCGACGGTGACCGTGTTTGTCGCGTCCCGCGCGTCAAATGCGCGCCTTGCGCCTATAAGGCCCGCGCGAGGCCGCGCTCGAGCGGCCTCAACCCCCGCGCCGGGCCGAGGTCCGCAGCCTCGATGACGCCTTGCGGATTGCCGGCCAGTCTGACGATTCGCTGCTCGCCCCGTTCCGGCCCGGCCACGGCCGCGACCATGACCCCGCCCGGCGCGACGAGATCGCGAAAGGCGTCGGCCGGCGGCTCGATCAGGCCATGCACGATCACCCGATCGAAGCGCGCGCCCGAGCGGCGAAAATCGAAGCCGTCCTCCCAGCGGACCGCGACATTGGCGAGCCCGAACGCCTTGATCCTGGCGGCTGCCTCGACCGCCAGCGTCTGGAACCGTTCAAGCGATATTACGTCCTTCGCAAGTTGGGCGAGCAACGCCGCGCAATATCCTGTTCCGGTTCCGATTTCGCACACCCGGTGTGATCGCCCAAGGTCCAGCGCGGCGATCATCGCGGCGACCACCGAGGGTGGCGGCGACGTCTGCCCGCAACCGATCGGCAGCGCAATGTCGCGTCCGGCAATATCGGCGAACCGCGGCGGCATGAAGAGCGCGCGCGGCGCGCGTTCGAGCGCCCGCAGGAGGTCGAGGTCGTTGATGCCCCGCGCCCGCATGGCCAAGGTGAACTGGGCGCGTTCTTCCGCCTCGGTCGCGCTCATCGACGCGCCTCGCCCGCCCGATGTCGGTCGCCTCGCCTCACCGCCGCGCGAAAGCCTCCTCGAACCGCAGGCGCGAATCGTTGTCGGTCAGATCGAGCCTGAGCGGCGTGATCGAAATTTTCTTCGCCGCCAAAGCCGCGAGATCCGTCCCCTCCTCCTGCTCGAAGGCGCCGCGCTGGAACATCAGCCAGAAATAGGGGAAGCCGCGGCCGTCGCGCCGTTCCTCGACCCGCATCAATTCGGCGTTGCGCCGTCCCTGGCGAGAGAACTCGACGCCCGCCACCTCGCTCGCCGCGCAGGCTGGGAAATTGACGTTGACGAGGCCACCCGGGGCGATGCCGGCGGCGAGAATCTTGCGGATGATCGGCGCCGCGTGGGTTTCCGTCGCGTTCCATTCGATCAGCGGCCGCCCGACCGCGCCGCCATAGGCCTGCGAGAGCGCGATTGAGGGAATCCCAAGCATCGCTCCCTCCATCGCCCCGGCGATCGTGCCCGAATAGGTGACGTCCTCGGCGACGTTCTGGCCTCGGTTGACGCCGGAGAGCACGAGATCAGGCCGGCGATCGGCCAGGATTTTCCTCACCCCCATGATGACGCAGTCGGTCGGCGTGCCCTTGAGCGCGAAATGGCGCGGGCCGATTTCCCGCAGCCGCAGCGGATCGCTGAGCGAGAGCGAATGGGCCACCCCGGACTGGTCGTTCTCGGGCGCGACCACGGTCACGTCGTCGGAAAGCTCGCGCGCGATCGATTCGAGGAGGGTAAGCCCATAGGCGTGGATGCCGTCGTCGTTGGTGAGCAGGATTCGCATCGGCCGCCTTTTCGCACGGGCCGCGCGTCGAGGCGAGCGCGTTCTGGCGCGGCGGCGACGATTCGCCCCAGAGAGGCGCTATTGCGGCAGCGGCCCGAGCTCCGGCCAGCCGTCCGCGGTCCAGAGAATTGGCGAGAGCTCAAGTTTCGAGGCGCCAAATGCGTCGCCGTCATAATAATGGTAGGCGAGCCATGTCGCCCCTGGAGGTCTTCACCGCCTCCTGCCCGCCGGGGCCGATGAAACGGCCGGTCGTGGCGAGCACCAGCGCGCCGCCGCCGTCGAGCATGTCCTTGCCGTCCTTGTCCTTGTATGGGCCCTCGATGCGGTCGGCGCGGCCGACGCGAATGTTGTAGGTCGAGGCGACGCCCTTGCAGCATTGGTCGAAGCTGACGAAGAGATAGAACTTGCCGTCATGTTCGAGGATCGAGGAAGCCTCGATCGCGCCCCCGTGGCGGCTGGCGAGCGCGATGCGGGGCGCATCCTCGTTGATCGAGCTTGCCGGTTTGCCGGATCGAGCTCGCTGAGCTTGATCCCCGACCAGAACGAGCCGAAGGCGAGCCAGGCGCGCCCGTCCGAGGCGTCGATCCGGAACGGGTCGATGGCGTTGAAGTCGTCGCCATCCTTCGACATCGCGACAAGGCCCTGATCCCGCCATCCCTCGCCGGGCTTCGAGGGATCGAAGGCGGCATTGGTCATGAGCCCGATCGCGCTCGCGTTGTGCCCGAAGCTCGACAGGCAATAGTAGAGGAAGAACGTGCCCCCGCGCCGGCTGATCGATGGCGCCCAGACATTGAGCGGCTTGAACCCGAGCGCGGCTTGAGCCCATGTCGGGCGCGCCGCGCCGACCACGCCCGCGTCCGACCACGCAACCCCGTCGGGCGAAGTTTTGGCCCGGATCGCCCCATGCGTCGGCCCCTCACGGCCGGTGCCGAAGGCGACGAACCGCCCATCGACCTCGATGACCGAAGGATCGTGGATCAGCGTATCGCCGGTGAGCTGAGGCTGCGGCTCGGCGGCGCGGGCAGGCCCGGCGAGGGAGAGCAGAGCGGCGAGAGCTACGAGAGCCCTTGCCGTCCGTGTCCACTGGCCCCGCCTCACGCCGAGGCTCATCCGGCAAGATTCACCATCGCTCATGCGGGCAATTGCGGGCGTGTGTGAACCTGGCATGTTTTGTTTTATCGACGCCGAAAGCGTCGAGGAGAAGGCCGAACGGGCAGCCGGGCGACGGGAACCCTTTTCCGTTCGCGGCGTTGGCGCCCCAGGTAGGATTGTGAATGGAGGCCTACAATGCGAAACACCATATCCAAGCCGGTAATTGCGGCGCTGGCAGCGTTGTCCTTGACGGCGTCCGTGTTCGCCGCCGAACCGGCTTCGGCCGCCAACTGGCACGGCGGCGGCGGGGTGGCGGCGGCTGGCACGGCGGCGGCTGGCACGGCGGCGGCGGCATGGCGGCGGCTGGCATGGCGGGGGCTGGCGCGGCGGCTGGGCAGGCCCGGCTATCGTCGGCGGACTAGCCGCCGGCGCGCTGCTCGCGGCGCCTTATGCTATGGATACGGCTATGGCTACCCCTACGGCGGCTACGGCGGTTGCTACTCCTATCAACCGATGTACGACGCCTATGGCAACTATATCGGCCAGCAGGCCGTCAGGACCTGCTATTCCGCGTCACGAAGGGCCCCGGACTCCGGGGCCCTTCCCTATCGCTCGATCCGCGCGAGCCCACCCATATACGGCCGCAACGCCTCCGGGATCGCGACCGAGCCGTCCGGCTCCTGGTAGTTCTCCATGACCGCCACCAGCGCCCGGCCGACCGCGACGCCGGAGCCGTTGAGGGTGTGGACGAAGCGGGTCGACTTCGCGTCCGGCCCCTTGAACCGCGCGTTCATGCGCCGGGCCTGGAAGTCGCCGCAGATCGAGCAGGAGGAGATTTCGCGGAACCGCCCCTGCCCCGGCAGCCAGACCTCGAGGTCATAGGTCTTCTGCGAGGCGAAGCCGATGTCGCCGGTGCAGAGCGCGACGACGCGGTAATGCAGCCCGAGGCGCTTCAGCACCTCCTCGGCGCACGCCGTCATGCGCTCGTGCTCGTCGCGCGACTGCTCGGGCGTCGTGATCGAGACCAGCTCGACCTTCCTGAACTGGTGCTGGCGGATCATGCCGCGCGTGTCGCGCCCCGCCGCGCCCGCCTCCGCCCGGAAGCACAGCGTTCCGGCGGTGAAGCGCAGCGGCAGCGTCTTCTCGTCGACGATGCTCTCGCGGACGAGATTGGTCAGCGGCACTTCGGCGGTGGGGATGAGCCAGAGTTCGGCTCGTTTTCATGAACTGCCGTACTGAAGCAGCCTCGCAGACGCTAGGCCATTGTCGGTGACGTTCGTCTACCTCGTTGCGAACTTCTGAGCCGACTCAACAATCTTCGATCGATTCCGGCAGCTTGCGCAGATACTTCATCAGCCCGATCGCGAGCCGCAAACTGATCGTCCTCGAACTTCGGCAATTGCGCCGTGCCGAACATCGCCGCGTCGCGCACCAGCACCGGCGGAGAGATCTCCGTGATAGCCATGCTCGCCCGTATGCAGGTCGAGCATGAACTGCTCGAGCGCCCGCTCGAGCCGCGCCAGCGCCCCCTTCAGCACGACGAACCGCGCGCCCGACAGTTTCGCGGCGGTCTCGAAATCCATGAGGCCCAGCGCCTCGCCGATCTCGAAATGCTCGCTTCGGCTTGTTCATGCCGCCGGAAGCTCGGCGGCGCGCCCCAGCGGCGAAGCTCGACATTGTCGCTCTCGTCCTTGCCGTCCGGCGTGTCGTCGGCCGGCAGGTTCGGGATCGCCGCGAGCTCCGTCTCGAGCGCCGTCGCCGCCTCCCGCTCCGCCGCCTCAAGTTCCGGCATTTTCGCCTTCGCCGCGGCGACCTCGGCGCGGAAATCCTCGGCCGCGACCGTATCCTTGCGCGCCATCGCCACGCCGATCTGCTTCGAGGCGGCGTTGCGCCGCTCCTGCGCGCGCTGAAGCGCCGCGATCGCCGCCCGGCGCTTTTCGTCGAGCGCGATCAGCGATTCGGCGCGGGGCGCAAGGCCGCGGCGCCGCAAGGCCATCGTCAAAAGCTTCCGGATTCTCGCGGATCGCTCTGATATCGTGCATGATCCGACCTCGGCAAAGGCAGAGCGCCGCATGGTCTGCTCGTCGGCGATCTTCGGCGCAAAGCCAGCCATTACCAGAACGCCGGCGAAAAGCTCAACCGGCCTCCGAGCGGCCTCTGACGTATTCGCCGGCAAACGGCGCCTCAGCGCCCAGCCGCCGAACACGTTGAGAGCAAGGCCGGCCATCACCAGAGCGCCGCCGACGACTTCGACCGGGCTCAACCCCTCGCCGAACAGCAGCGCGGCGGCGATCATCCCGACGACCGGCACCAGAAGCGCGAACGGGGCGACGGTCGCCGCCGAATGATGCGCCAGCAGCCGCGCCCACAAGCCATAGCCGAACAAAGTCCCGCCGTAGGAGAGCACCAGGACGCAGACCGCGAGCTTCCAGCCCGGATGGGCGAGCGCGGCGAGGCCGCCGGTCCCCTCGACCGCGAGCGACAGCGCGAACAGCGGCAGCGGCGCGGCCAGGCTCGACCAGACGGTGAAGGCGAGCATGTCGACCTTGCCGACGCTCTTCGCCAGCACGTTGCCCGCGCCCCAGAACGCCGCCGCCAGAATGACCAGCAGGAACGGCCCGAGGCTCGCTCCGGCGAGCGCGTTCCGAGCCGATGACCGCCATGCCGAGCAAAGCCGACGACGGGCCGATGACCTGGACGCTGCGCGGCCGCTCGCCAAGAGAGCCAGGCGAGAAGAATGGTGAAGAACACCTGCGCCTGGATGACCAGCGACGCGAGCCCGACCGGGAACCCGTCATGGATGGCGATGAACAAGACGCCGAACTGCCCGACCCCGATCAGGAGCCCGTAGAGCACGACCGCCCATGCCGGCGCCTTCGGCGGGGCAAGAAAGAATACCATCGGGACCGCGGCGAAAAAGAACCTGAGCGCCGCGAGCATCAGCGGCGTGGTCTCGCCGACGCCGACCTTGATCGCGATGAAGGTCAGGCCCCAAACGATCGCGACGCTCAGCGCCGCCAGGATGTCGCGCGGGCTCATGACGCGAACCGGACGTGTGACTGAAATGGCGGAAATCATGCGCCCGGGAGCTATCACACCGGGAGCCGTCCTCAAACGACCCGCTGACGGCGGCCGGCGAAGCTGCTAGGATCGCGCCATGACCGAAGAGCCCGAAAGCCTCATTCTCGAGCTTCTGCGCCAGATGCGCGCAGAGCTCCCCACCAAGGCGACCTCGCGGGCTTCGCAACAAAGGTTGAGCTACGCGCCGACATGCGACTCGCTCCGCGGCGAATTCGAATCCGACATGCACTCGCTGCGCGCCGACGTCGCCGCCGATCTCCTCTCAACCCGCAAGGAACTCGGCGAGCAGATCGTTGGATTGCGCCGCGCCGTGATCGAATACCACACTTCCGTCATCGGCCACGGCGTCCTTATCAGCGAACTCGAGGCCCGCGATGCGCCGGGTCGAGCAGCATCTCAACCTTCCCTCGCTCCACCCGGCCTGAGCCTCTCCGCGTCAGGTCGCCGGGTTGTTCGCTGCGCTCTGGGCCTGCGCGCGCCGCTTCTCGACCATCTTCACCGCGATCACCGAGCCCTCGTAGAGCAGGAGCATCGGCAGCGCGAGCGAGGTCATGCTGATGAGGTCCGGCGGGGTCAGGATCGCCGCGATCCCGACCACCGCCACGATCGCATAGCGCCGCATGCGGATGAGATAGGCGGAGTCGATGATCCCGACATGGCCGAGCAGGGTCAGGATCACCGGCAACTGGAACGCGATCCCGAAGGCGAAGATCAGCGTCATGATCAGCGACAGATATTCGCTGACCTTGGGCAGAAGCTCGATCGTCGCCTCGCCCGGCACGTTGACCTGCTGCAGCGACACCGAGAAGCGGATCAGCAGCGGCATGACGGCGAAATAGACGAGCAGCGCGCCGAGCAGGAAGAAGATCGGCGTCGCGATCAGATAGGGCCGAAAGGCCTGCGCTCATTGCGGTAGAGGCCCGGCGCGATGAATTTGTAGAGTTGGACCGCGATGATCGGAAAGGCGATGACCGCCGCCCCGAACATGCTGAGGCGGATGTTGGTGTAGAACTGCTCGAGGAAATGGGTGGCGATCAGCGTCGCCTTCTCCGCGCCGACCACGCGCACATAAGGCAGGGTCAGGATGTTGTAGATGGTGCGGGAGAAATAGAAGCAGACGATGAAGGCGGCGAGAAAGGCGTAGAGCGACCGGATGATGCGAGCGCGCAGCTCGATCAGATGGTCCATCAACGGCGCCTTCGTGGCGTCGATGTCCTCTTGGCTCATTCCGCCGCGCTCTGCGGGCGGCGGGCGGCTCGGGCTCCGCGCGCCGGAGCCGCCGCGGGCGGGGCTTCTTCAGCGGGCTCCGGACCGGTCAGCGCTATTTCCGACTTGCCGATTTCCGGCTTGCCGGTTTCGAGCGCCGGCGCAGTTGAGCCGGCCCCCGATTTCGGCCGGCGGGCCGCTCGCCTTGGTCGATGTCGTCGCGCATCATGGCGACCGGATCGAAGCTCGTGTCGATCTTCGCCTGGTCGCTGATCGCCTGGAATTCCTTCTTGACGCTTTCGAGGTCGGCCTCGCGCTCGACCTCGCGCATCGCATCCATGAACTGGCCCTGGAACTCGGCCGCCATGCGCCGCATCTTGCCGACCGTCTGGCCGACGGTGCGCATGACGCGCGGCAGGTCCTTCGGCGGGATCACCGCCAAAGCGACGATGCCGACAATGATCATCTTGCTGATGTCGAGATCGAACATGGCTCACCGGACCGGCGACCGAACAGCGGCGCGGCCCGCGCCGCGCCCTTGTCGCAGGCGCTCCGCTTCGAGGACGCGCTCAGCCGACCTTGTGAACGTCGTTGGCGTCGACGCCGACGCGGTTCTCGATCGTCCGCTGGACGGTCGTCGGCGCGGCGCGGGCGCCTCGTCGTCGTCGGCCATGCCCTTCTTGAACGACTTCACGCCCTTGGCGACGTCGCCCATGATGTCGGAAATCTTGCCCTTGCCGCCGAACAGCAGGAGCGCGACCGCGCCGAACAGCATCCAATGCCAAATGCTAAAGCTACCCATGGCCGTCATCCCATTCCGCGCCGCCCGACGTTCGAGGCCGCCGGCGCATCCTCTCTTTGACCGCAAACCTAAGCGCGCGGGGAGGCAAAAACAAGCTTGCCTTAGCAGGCGGGCGACATAGGCGAGAAACGGCGCCACGAGCCGCGCCTGCGCCGGCGCGGGAGCCAAGCGCCCGAGCCGAGCGCGGCTGAGGCTCGACGCCCACTTCACCTCCCCGGAGTCCCGCCCGATGAGCGAAACCGCCAAGCGCCTGAAGGAACTTGGGTCGTTCTGCCCAAACCCGCCGCGCCGGTCGCCAATTATGTTCCCGCCGTGCGCGCCGGCGCCTTCTGTTCGTCTCCGGCCAGATTCCCGTTTGGGGCGGACGGCAAGCTCGCCGAGCGCCACAGGGGCAAGCTCAGGCTCGATTCCGAGATCGACCCGGCGCGGGAGGCGGCGAGGCTCTGCGTCATCAACGTGCTCGCCCATGCGCATGCGGCGCTCGGCGATCTGGACCGCGATCGCGCAAGTGGTGCGGCTCGGCGGATTCTTCAATGTCGAGACGACGTTCGACGCCCTGCCCCAGGCGATGAATGGCGCATCCGATCTCGTCGCCGAGCTGTTCGGCGCTCAAGGGCGCCACGCGCGCACAACGGTCGGCGTGTCGCATCTGCCGCTGAATGCGCTCGCCGAGGTCGAAGCGGTGTTCGAGATCAAGGCTTGAGGCCGGTCAACGCTCCCGCATGGCTCATGGAGCGTCCGATCGCCCATCGCGGCCTGCATGACAAAGCCAAGGGCGCGATCGAAAACACGCTGGCGCGGCGGAGGCGGCGATCGCCGCGGGGTTCGCGATCGAATGCGACGTCCAGATGAGCAGCGACGGCGAAGCGATTGTTTTTCATGACGAAACGCTGGATCGCCTGACCGGCGCTACAGGCCCGCTTTCGGCCAGGAGCGCGGCCGAGCTCGCGCAAGGTTCGGATCGAGGGCGGGGCGAGCCGCCGCCGACCTTCGCGGCGTTTCTCGAGGCAAGTCGCCGGCCGGACTCCGATCATCTGCGAGCTCAAAAGCCGTTTCGACGGCGACTGGCGGATCGGCGACCGGGCCGCGGCGCTCGCGGCGGCATATGACGGTCCGCTGGCGCTTCAAGAGCTTCGATCACGATCTCGCCGGCTATTTGCGCTTGCGCCGCCCGCGCACCCGGCCCGGCGAACTCTGCCCGATCGGCATCGTTGCCGAGGCTTCCTACGCCGATCCGAGTTGAGCCTTCCTGACCGCCGAGCAGAAGCAGGACTGGACGGACTTCGACCATTTCGATCGTCGCCGGCCGGATTTCCTGTCCTGGAACGTCGACGACCTCCCGCACAAGATCCCGTTCCTGATGAAGGAATTGACGGCGCGCCGGTCATGGCCTGGACCGTGCGCACCGGGCCTCAGCGCGAGGCGGCGCTGAAATGGGCCGACCAGATTGTCTTCGAGGGCGACCGGACGCCCCGAGGCTCGCCGCCTTAGAACGCGCGGGTCTCCGTCATTTTTCTGAATAGAAATCCCAGCTGGAGTGTTTCGTGTTGAGCAGTGGTGTCGCTGCGGATCAGCCGATGGGATGGAGACTGTCATGAGGTCATCGAAGGGCTCGAATTTGGCCGTGGCGGGCGGAGTGGGCAAACGCGCAACCGTCGTTTTGCCGACAAGACGCGGAATTGCAAAAAGCGGTCGCGCGCGAGGACTTTCAGCGGCAATGCTGCTGCTTTTCGGCGGCGCGTGGGCGGCGACCGCGGCGCGCGCCGACGGCCCGGCGTTCGGGCCCAAGTTCATCGTATCATCCACCATTCCGGCCAACGGCGACCTCAACCCATACGGCGTCGCCTTCGTGCCGAATGATTTCCCCACAGGCGGGATGATCGCGCCCGGCGACGTGCTGGTCGCCAACTTCAACAATTCGAACAACCTCCAGGGAACCGGGGTCACCATCATCAAGTTCACGCCGGCCGCTGGAGTTGTCGCCCCCGGGGTTTCCGCCGGGCAGAACGGCAATGCGACGACGTTCTTCACCAGCAAAGCGACGGGTCTGACGACCGCGCTCGGGGTTTTGCGCAAAGGCTTCGTCATCGTCGGCAACCTCCCCTCGACCGACGGCACGTTCAAGACGGTCGGGCAAGGGTCCCTCCAGGTCATCGACCGCAACGGCAATCTTGTCAGGACCTTGATGGACGCTCAGTCTGAGGGCAGCCCGTGGGATCTGACAATCAATGATGAGGGCGGCCACGCGCAAGTGTTCGTGTCGAACGCCGTCAGGGGAACGGTGGTCCGGATCGACCTGAACGTTGGTCAGAACGACGTCGCCGTCATGAGCCAGAACGAAATCGCCAACGGCTATGCCCACCATGGCAACAAGGCCGCGTTCGTTCTTGGGCCGACCGGTCTCGCCTTCGATCAGAAGGCCAACACCCTCTACGTGGCTTCTACCCTGGACAACGCCGTCTTCGCGGTTACCGCCGCCGGACTGCGGACATCGCCCGTCGACAAAGGCGACCTCGTCTTTCAGGATCCGCATCTTCGCGGCCCCCTGGCGTTGGTCTTCGCGCCTAACGGCGATCTGATCGCCGCGAACGGCGACGCGGTGAATGGGGACCCCACCCATCCGAGCGAGCTCGTCGAATTCACCAAGACCGGCAGGTTCGTCGGCGAGTCCAATGTTGACGCCAGCCAGGGCGGCTCCTTCGGCATCGCCGTCCCGACTGGCAATGTTTATCCGCTCATTCTGGCGGCGGTTGACGACGTTCCGAACACGGTGACCGTTTTTAATGCTCCCGGGGTAGCCTTGGGGCGGACCGCGGTCGCCGCCGGACAATAGCCGCGTAGCGAGGCGGCGGGCGTTTGGCTTCGCCATCGCCCGCCGTTGGCTTGGCTGATGGCGACCCGACCGACCTGGTGCAGCCGGCGGCCAAGGTCACATCGCGATATCCTGGTAATTGGACGGGAACATCGCGCGCTTCGTCTCCTCGTCCGATTCGCGCTTGAAGGCGTGATCCTTGGCGACTGTTTTCGCCCGCGCCGCCGCCGGCCGGGCGTCGACCATCTGGAACAGGCGCCTAAGATTCGGGAACGCGGCAAGAGCGTCGTCGGCGCCGGGCAGCACTCTGCCGGCCCGCGTAAGCCAGCCCCAGGCGGACATGTCGACGATCGAATAGTCCTTGCCGACGATCGTGTCGCGGCCGGCCAGATGCCTGTCGAGGACGCGGTAGTGCCGTTCGATCTCGCGCCGGTACCTGTTGATCGCGTAGGGAAGTTTCTCCGGCGCGGCGTGCTGGAAATGCACGGCCTGACCGGAGAAGGGGCCTATCCCGGTGGCGACGAAGAAGAGCCACGACAGGAGCTCAGGCCGATCGGCGGCGGAGCCGATGAAGCGGCCGGTTTTCTCGCCGAGGTAGAGGAGGATCGCGCTCGAATTGAACACCCGCGCCTCGGCCCCGCCGGGCCCGTCGGTGTCGACGATCGCGGGAACCTTGCCGTTCGGATTGATGGCGCGAAAGGCCGGCGTGTGCTGCTCGCCCTTGGCGGTGTCGACCGGCGCGACTTCGTACGGCAGGCCGAGCTCCTCCAGGAGAAGCGCGACCTTGGCGGGATTGGGCGTCGGATGGAAATAGAAGCGGATCACGGGGCTCTCCGGGTGAAGACGGTCCAACACGTTCTCATGGCGGCCAGAGCGAAGCCCAGGAGTTGGGCCGCCGGAGAAAGCGCCGACAGGCTAGGAATTCTCGCGCACAGGGCAAGACAATTCTGCCGTGATCGGCCGCTGCTGGCGTGACAGGCGAAACGAGCGCGAATTGCAATGAGCTCGATCCGGCGCCGCCGGACGCCGATTGCACGCCCGATTGGCGAGGCCTACCTTGACCGCGCCGGAGGAGCAAAGGGCAGGAAAGCGTGACGCCGTTCCACACCATTCGCGCGCGTGCGGAGAAGCGCAAGGGCGGCGCCGAGGCGCTCGCCCGGCTCATGGCGCCGAGGCCCGAACCCCAGGCGCTCGCCAAGCTCCGCGACGACCGCGTGCTCGCCGAAATGACCAAGCGGGTGTTCTCGGCCGGCTTCGCCTGGAGCGTGATCGAATCGAAGTGGCCAGGCTTCGAGGCGGCGTTTCTCGGCTTTGAGCCGAGGCGGCTCGCCTTCGAGCCCGACGAGTTCTGGGATGAGCTGACCAAAGACGCCCGCATCGTGCGCAACGGCGCGAAGATCGGCTCGGTGCGCTTGAACGCCAGCTTCGTCCAGGACGTGGCCAAGGAATACGGAAGTTTCGGCAGGTTTCTCGCGGCCTGGCCCTCCTCCGACGAGGTCGGCCTGCTCGAGGTTCTGGCGAAGCGCGGTAGCCGGCTCGGCGGCAATACCGGCCAGATGCTGCTCAGGTTTATTGGCTGGGACGGCTTTGTGACCTCGAAGGACGTGGTCGCCTGCCTGCGCGACGCCGGCCTCGACGTTGCCGAGGCCCCGACCTCGAAGCGCGACCTGAGGCTCATCCAGGATCAGTTCAACGCCTGGGCGAAGGAGACGGGCCTGCCTTACACGCATTTGTCGCGCATCTGTGCGTTCTCGATCGGCGAGAACTACGACGAGGCATGACGGCTACCCCGCTCAGCGCGCGGCGAGCCGGAGCCTGCCGGGGAATGCCCAGGCCAAAGTCCTCCGCCAAAATTCCGACATTTTGATTTTCAACTATTGCCATTAGTTAATATTATCAACTGCTTGGCAAGGAGTTTCCATGACGAGGAGCGACCCGGACCAGTGCCGCGCGACAGGCGTTTGGCCGACGCGGCCGATGACCCCGATCGAGCCCCTGCCCCCACGGCCGCGGCCGCGGCCTCGGCCCTCGCGCCTTCGCCGGGTCCTCGAGATCGCGTGGGGCGTCATCGTCGCGCTCGTCTTGCTCGGCGCCGCCGGCGGCATCGCCTACGCGCTGGCCACAGGACAAACGTGACCGCCGCGCGTGGCCCGGCGCGTGTTCCGGCCGGCGACGGCGAGATCGCGACGCCGCCGCGGATCGGTTGATCCGTAACTCCCTCAATCCGCACTCTGGCGCGCCCTGTTCCGCGCCATGATCCTTGTACGGCGGGAACTTGCCGGACACGACCAGCCGGACACGATCGCCGGCGCGGGACACCATCGCCCCTCCTCGATCAGCGCTTTCAGCGCCGGCCGTCGCCGCCCGCGCGCCACACTTCTCCTGTGAGATTGGCCCGGATCTGCGCCCTCGCGTTCGAAGCTCTCGACAACCCGCGCCATCCGCCCGATTGAATGCCTGACAGATCATCGAACAAAGGAGGAAACCGATGCGCCAGATGCTGATCGCCGCGGGGTGCCTGATGGCCGCCATGCCTCTCGGCTGGATCGCCGCCAATACGGCGAGTTCGCCGGCCAGAGGCAAGGAGCCCAGGTTTCCCCAGTTGAGTTTGGAACAGCTCAACGACCAGCAGCGCCCGCTCGGCGAGAAGATCATGAAGATCTCGAGCGTCGGGCTCGGCGGCCCCTACAATCCGATGTTGCGCAGTCCGGTCTACGCCGAGCGCATGTACGACCTGCTCGACTATCTGCGCTGGCACACGTCAGTGCCGACCAAGCTCAATGAGATGGCCATCCTGATCGTCGGCCGGCAATGGCGCTCGCAAGTGGAATGGTATGCGCATGCCCCGCTGGCGAAGAAAGCGGGCCTCGCCGATTCGATCATCGCTGACCTGAAGGCCGGGAAGCGACCCGCCGGCATGAGCCCCGAGGAAGAAGTCGTCTATGACTTCGTGACCGACTTGATGGCCAAACACGCTGTCTCGGACGAGCTGTTCGATCGCGCCAAGAAGCTTCTCGGCGAACAGCAGGTCGTCGATCTGACCGGGGTGGCCGGAACCTATGTCGGGGTCGCCATGATCCTGGCGATGGCCGAACAAGGCGTGCCCGCCGACAAAGAGCCGCCGTTCAAGGACGGCGAGCCTTGAGCGGCAAACTGGACCGCGTGAGCGCGCGGGGGTGGACTTGGGGCCTTGACACACGAACGGTCGACGACGCCATTGCCCCGAGCGAGGAAACCGAAACCATTCGAAGCGCCTGGAATTACACGGGCGCGACATGATTGAGCGCCGTTTGGGCAACCCATCCGACATTGTGATGATGGACGCGGTCGCGCTTCAGGGCGCCATTCGCACGCGCCAGGTGTCGTGTGTCGAGGTCATGACCGCGTATCTCGATCACATCGCCAAAACGAATTTCAAGACCAACGCGATCGTTGCGCTTCAGCATCGCCCCGGATTGTTGGCAGAGGCTCAAGAGCGGGATGAACGGCTTTCGCGCGGCGATTGGATGGGGCCGCTGCACGGCCTTCCCCATGCGGTCAAGGACCTGCAGCCTGTCGCAGGGATTCGGACCACGCTTGGCTCGCCGATCTTCAAGGATTTCGTTCCGGCCGCCGACAGCATAGTGGTCGAGCGAATGCGTCGGGCGGGCGCAATCTTCATCGGAAAAACCAATACGCCGGAGTTCGGGTTGGGCTCGCATACCTTCAATGCGGTCTACGGAGCGACCCGCAACGCCTACGATCAATCGCGCTCCGCGGGGGGCAGTAGCGGAGGAGCGGCGGTCGCGCTTGCGATGCGCATGGTTCCTCTCGCCGACGGCAGTGACTATGGCGGCAGCCTGCGCAACCCGGCTGGCTGGAACAACGTTTTCGGCTTTCGCACCAGCATCGGCCTCGTGCCCACCGACGGGCCCGATGTTTGGCTGCCGTCGATAGGGGTGACGGGTCCGATGGCCAGAACCGTCGCCGACCTTGCAATGCTGCTTTCAGTTCAAGCTGGCCATGACGCCCGCGCGCCTTTGTCGATCGACGGGAGCGGCGATCTTGCGAGCCGCATGGAAGCCGATCTGAAGGGAAAACGGATCGCATGGGCAGGCGATTTCAGGGGCTGCATTCCCTACGAAGACGGCGTGCTGGATGTTTGCCGAGAAGCGCTCAGGAGGTTTGAATCGATCGGCTGCACGGTTGAGGAGGCCTTGCCTGACTATCCGCCCGACGAGGTGTGGCGGGCGTTCATGCAGATCCGCTCATGGCAAGTGGGGAGCAAGTTGCTGGCTTTCTACAATGACCCTTCGAAGCGAGCGCTGTTGAGTTCTGAAGCGCTCTACGAAGTCGAAAGCGGGATGAAACTTTCCGCCTACGATCTTACCGCCGCATCGATCATACGCAGCGAGTGGCACCACGCCCTCCGCCGCCTCTTCGAACGCTACGACTACTTTATCGTTCCAACCGCCCAAGTCTTTCCGTTCGATGTCGCCTTGCATTGGCCGCGCCAGATTGCGGGACACGAAATGGCGACCTACCACGAATGGATGAAGGCCGCTTGCCTCATCAGCATGTCCGGCGCCCCAGCTCTCGCAGTCCCGGCCGGATTTCGGCAGCGACGGGTCGCCGATCGGCGTTCAGATCGTCGCCCCCGTTCAGCGCGAACTGTCCTCTTTGCAACTCGCATACGCCTATGAGCTCGCGGCGAAAAGCATCACGACGCGCCTGCCGGCGGTCCTCGGTCAGATCTGAACGGTTGCAACCGCCCGTCGGCCGCGCGACCGCTTTTGCGGCAAATTCGCCGTTCCCGTGCGCCATCGAATGACTGGAGTCCGCCCTAACCCGCGTACGCCGGCTGGCCGCCGATCGGCCGTGGCCCGCCCGCGGGCGATCACTCCTCCTTGTACCCGTACTCCGGCACGCCCTGCTCGGCGCCGTTCTCGCCGCCAGGCCGCGATGCGCCGCCTCGCCTCTCTTTGCCCGCCCGAAGCCGAAATGCGCTCGCCCGTGACCCACCCGGATTGATCGGAGGCGAAAAAGAGCGCGACCCGCGCGATGTCTCCGGCTTCCCCAGCCGTCCCATGGGCAGGGAAAAGCCCAGCGATGGCGTTCACGCGAATTCCCGCGGCCGCCAGCTCGAGCGCGAGCTCGCGGGTGATCGTGTCGATCGCGCTTTGGAAGCCGAATAAAGCGGGGTGTTCGGCGACGGATTGAGGTTCGAGATGGTGCTGATGTCGATCACGCTCCCCCCTGCGCCGTCGAACGCCTTGACAGCCTCTTGGGTGGCGAGAATCGGGCCAAGGACGTTGGTGTCGAAGTGGCGATGAAAATCCTCGTCGGTCACCGCTTCGAGCGCGCCGAATTTGTAAACGCCCGCGTTGTTGACGAGGATGCTGGGCTTTCCCAACTTTGCTCTTGTCTCGTCGAACAGGCGTTTGACGTCGGCGCGCTTGGCGACAGCCGCCCCCGCCTCTGCGATGGCCGCGCCGATCCCCTTGGACGTCCACCCAATCCCATGGACGAAACGCGCTGCCGTGGGCGCCGGGAGTAGGATTGCGCCATCTGCGGACGTTGGTCGCCGCAGTGAGGTCGGTCCAGCAGTTGAGATTGTGAGCAAGCTCCCCCTGCTGAGGGCTCACGAACGGATTTGGGCGCCGGCGCCACGCATCAACGCAATAAGCCCCTTGAGCAGCGCATTCGGGCTTGGCGGACAGCCAGGAATGACGAGATCGACCGGAACCACATCGGCCGCTCCGCCTGCGATCGCGTAGCTCCCGGCGAAGACGCCGCCACAAGCGGCGCAGGCGCCAGAGGCGATGACCCATTTCGGCGCGGGCATAGCGTCGTAGGTCCGCCGCAAGGCCTCTCGCATGTTGAGGGCGATGGGGCCGGTCACGAGCAGCGCGTCGGCGTGCCTCGGCGAGGCGACGAACCGGATGCCAAAGCGTTCCAGGTCGTAGAAGGCGTTGCTAAGGGCATGGATCTCGAGCTCGCAGCCATTGCACGACCCCGCGTCGACGTGCCGGATCGCGAGACTTCGGCCAAGCGTGCGCTCGGTTCCTTTGGTCACCGCCGCGGCGAGCGCCGCCAGGTCCGGATCGTCAGCGCGGGGCGCGGGTTCGGTGAGCGGAGCGCGTAAGCCTTGCAGCAGCGTGTCGCGCATCAGAGGTCGCACCCGGAATAGGAGCAGTTGAACGACTTGTTGCAGAGCGGGAAGTCGGCGACGATGTTGCCCTCGATCGCCGCTTCGAGCAGCGGCCAGTGGAACCATGAGGGGTCGCGGAGGTGGCATCGCGCGACTGCTCCCTCGTGGAGCCGCACATGGGCGAAGACGTCGCCACGGAACGCCTCCACGAGCGCAAATCCCTCGCAGCCGGCGCCGGGAACTTCCAGTGCGACTGCGATGGGTCCGTCGGGCAGCCGCTTGAGCATCGCGTCGATGAGATCGAGGCTCTCGGCGACTTCGTCGATGCGAACCCAGATGCGCGCGTTGACGTCGCCCTCGCGACGGGTCGGAACGCGGAAGGCGATCGCGTCATAGGGCGGATAGGAATGATCGCGACGCGCGTCGACGTCGCGCCCGGAGGCCCGCCCGACGACCCCACCGGCGCCGAAGGCGCGCGCAAGCTCCGCCTTCAGGATTCCGGTCCCGACGGTGCGGTCCTGCAATGAGGCGGTGTTGTCGTAAAGCTGGACGAGCTTCGGAAAGGTCGTCCGGACCGAACGCACGAGCGACCGGACCGCCTCGGCGCCGTCGGGCGAGAGATCGGCCGCGACCCCGCCGGGGACGACGCCATCCATCATCAGACGATGGCCGAAGGCGCGCTCGGCGGCGCGCAACGTCTGTTCGCGCAACACCCCGCAATGAGCGTGCATGAGGGCGAACGCGGCGTCGTTGCAGATGGCGCCGATGTCGCCGAAATGGTTGGCGATACGCTCGAGCTCCGCCATAAGGCCACGAAGCGCATGCGCGCGGGGCGGCGCCTCGACGCCGAGCGCCGCCTCGACCGCGCGCGCGAAGGCGATGGCATAGGCGACGGTCGAGTTGCCGCTCACGCGGCCCGCGACCGCAGCGGCGCGCTCAAGGGTTGCGCCGCGCATAAGCGCGTCGACCCCCTTGTGGACATAGCCAAGCCGCTGTTCGAGCCGCACTACTGCCTCGCCGCCGGCGTGGAAGCGGAAATGGCCGGGCTCGATGACGCCTGCGTGCACCGGGCCGACCGGTATCTGGTGAAGTCCCGGCCCCTCGGCCTTGAGGAACGCATAGGGATCGGGCGGGCCCTCGTGCGGTGACGCTGCGCCCATGGGGCGCCGCACGGGCCAGCAGCCGTGATCGAGCCAGCGTCGGTCATCGGCGGCGCCGAGCGCCGTGAAGCCGAAAAGGTCGCAGACCGCCCGCTCGAGACGGCTCGCGGGAGGATGCCGGGCTGCGACCGACGGAAAAGCACCCCCCTCGCAGGCCATTTCGACCACGGAGACCGAGGCGTCCGGCTCGCGCATCGCTAGGCGAACGACGCCGACGTCGCCCCACAGACTGACGAGAATTGCCTCGACTGAGGCCAGCCGCTCGACGCATCGCTCCCAGTCGGCGGCGCCGAGTTGACGGGTCGCAGAGTTGCCGCGGGTCATGCGGCCTCCTTAGCGCAGCAGTTCGGCGACATGCCGGAACCAGGCGACGAGCGGCGGCGGCAGATAGATTCCCGCCGCAAGTACGAGCCCGAAATGGGCGAGGATCGGCAAGGCGGAGGCCTTAGCCGGCGCTCGTGAGCCCAACGGCTCTCCGAACGCCATGCCCTGCATGCGCAGGACCAGCGCGCCGAACGCGACCAGGAGGCCGAACGCAAGTACGAGCGCGAGCCAAGGCGCGCGCTCGAAGGTCGAACTGACGATGAGGAACTCGCTCATGAAGACGCCCGTCGGCGGAAGGCCGACGATCGCGAGCACGCCGAACACGAGGCTCCAGCCGAGCAGCGGATGGGTGACCGTGAGGCCGCGAATCTCGGCGATCTCTTGGGTGTCCTTGACCTGCGCGATCTGGCCCACGGCGTAGAAGATCGCCGATTTCGTCAGGCTGTGCATGGCCATGTGCAGGAGGCCCGCAAAGTTGGCGAGCGGCCCGCCGATCCCGAAGGCAAAGACGACGATGCCCATGTGTTCGATCGAGGAATAGGCAAACATCCTCTTCACGTCCCGGCGGCGGTAGAGCATGAAGGCGGCGAAGACGATGGAGCCGAGTCCCAGGGTCGCCATCAGCGGCCCCGGGGCCAGGGCGTGCGCGTTGGCGTCGAGCAGCAGCTTGAAACGCAGAACGGCGTAGATCGCGACATTGAGCAGGAGACCGGACAGCACGGCCGAGATCGGTGTCGGTCCTTCGGCGTGCGCGTCCGGCAGCCAGGCGTGCAGCGGCGCAAGTCCTACCTTCGTCCCGTATCCCAGCATGAGGAAGATAAAAGCGAGATTGAGCAGCGCCGGATCGAAAGCCTCGGCAGCGTCGATCAATCGCGTCCACAACATGCCCTGCACGCCTTCGCCGAGCGTCGGGAGCGCCGCCATATAGACCAGGATCGTCCCAAAAAGCGCCAGCGCAATGCCGACGCTTCCGAGAATGAAATACTTCCACGCCGCCTCGATCGCCGCAGACGTGCGATAGATCCCGACCATTAGCACTGTCGTCAGGGTCGCAAGCTCGACGGCGACCCACATGAGCCCAATATTATTGGCGATGAGCGCTAGGTTCATCGAGAACAGCAAAAACTGATACATCGCATGATAAAAGCGGAGATTGGAGGCCGTCAGCCTCCCCGTCTCGAGTTCGTGGGCGATGTAGGTTGCGCTGAATACGCTCGCGGTGAAGCCTACGAAGGCGTTCAGCGCGATGAAGACGACATTAAGCTCGTCGACCAGGATGATCGCGTTACGCTGCGGCGCAGCGAGGAACAGCGAAAACGCCGCAAGCAGCGTGACGAAGGCCGAACCGAGGTTAAGCGCCGCCGAGAGGCGGTAGGACGGCGCCAGCGCCAGCAAAGCCGCGGTCGCCGCGGGCAGCGCAAGAACGATAATTGCGGGAATCGTCCCAGCGATCACTTCCGGTCTCCCCGGAAACGGTCCAGCGCCAGCGCATCCACCGTCTCGAACCGCTCGCTGATCCGGAAAAGGAAGACGCCGATCACGACCAGCGCTACCAACACGGAGAAAGCGACTGCGACTTCGACCACAAGCGGCATTCCCTTGGCGGCTGTGGCTGCGAGAATGAGGCCGTTCTCGAGCGACATGAAGCCGACAATCATCGACACCGCATTGCGGCGAACAACCATCATCAGCATGCCGATGAGGACGACTGACAGCGCAAAGGCCAGATCCTCGCGCGCCAGCACGTTGGCGTCGGTTGCGACGCGCAGCATGACGACTTCGGCGAGCGCGACGAGCGCCAGTCCAACCA
The DNA here is from genome assembly GCA_963749715.1 of uncultured Alphaproteobacteria bacterium. Classification (GTDB taxonomy): domain Bacteria; phylum Pseudomonadota; class Alphaproteobacteria; order Rhizobiales; family Beijerinckiaceae; genus Roseiarcus. The sequence continues at coordinate 44,415 of CAVVNR010000008.1, read as the reverse complement.
GCATGGTCGGGCCGACCCCGACTACGTTCTCGACGTCGCGATGAATTCCGAGTTCGGCGATGATGCGGTGGAGTGCGTATGGAACGATAATCGCCTTGAAAACCAGCGCGATGAACGCGGTCACGTAGAGGTGGCTCGCGCCCTGCACGTAAGCCTGCCAAGCGACCGACAGCGACAACACGACCGACTGAAAGGCGTAGACGTTAAGGAGGGCGTAGAGTTGGTTCTGGTACAGGAGCACGAAGCTGACCAGCACCAAGCCGCCAGCCAGCATATGGGCGACATCGAACTCCAGGCCCTTCATTTCAGCGTCCTCGAGACAAAGAGCAGCAGAGCGCCGAGAAAACCAAGCATGAGGGCCGCGCCCACGAAATCGGGCGCCCGGAAGACGCGCATCTTGGCGATGCTCGTCTCGAAGACGCCGAGGGCCACGCCGGCGGCGGCGAGCTTGGCGAGGTAGGCCACCGCGCCAAAGAGCCGGTCGGCGACGCTCGCGTCGGCGATCGCGAGCCCCCAGGGCGCGAACACGCAGGCGATCAGCGAGATATAAAGGACGAGTTTGAGCATCGCCGCGAGTTCGATCACCGCCAGATGTCGCCCCGAATATTCGAGGATCATCGCCTCATGCACCATGGTGAGCTCGAGGTGGGTCGCCGGATTGTCGACCGGAACGCGACCGTTCTCGGCAACCGCAACGATAATGAGCGCGACGAGCGCCATCCCAAGCGACACGCGCAAACCCACGTGGGCCTGGACCATGTGCGCGGCGATGGTCGAGAGCTGCGTCGAGCCCGCGACGAGAGCGAGCGTGAAGACGATCACGATCATGGCGGGCTCGGCCAGCGCGCCGAACAACGCCTCACGACTCTGAGCCGAGGCCGCCGAAGCTCGTGCCGACGTCGAGCCCGGCGAGCGCCAGGAAGAAACGGGCGCCGCCCAGGAGGGCAACGATCGCGATGAGGTCGGCCGACCATGAGAACAGGAGGCCGGTCGCGAATGTCGGAACGAGCGCCGCCGCGACCCAGGTGGCGGCGAAGACGAGGTAGGGCACGAAACGGAACAGCCATGATGCCGTGTCGGCGACGACCGCCTCCTTCCGGGCGAGTTGCACGAGGTCGCGGTAGGCCTGGATCAGCGGCGGTCCGCGCCGCCGCAGAAGGCGCGCCTTGGTCACGCGGACGAGGCCAGTCAAGAGCGGAGCGACAGCGATGACGAGCGTCATCTGCAAGATCTGGAAAACGAGGTCGACAATCATGGCCAAGCTGCAAGCACAATGAGCAGCGTGACCAGCGCGCCGAACACGACACTGAGATATTGGCGGATGCTCAGGAACTGCAGCTTGTTCAACCGCAATGAGACTTCGCTGACGCCGCGGACGAGCGGCGCGTAGAGTTTGTCCCAGATCCGGTCCCTTAAGGTCACCTCGAGGCGGGCCGGACGGGAGTCTCCCGGGGGCGGCATGTCGATGCGCTCGCTGATTTCGAACGCCACGACGCCGAAGACTTGGCGAATGGGCTGTGCGAAGCTTTCCGCTGAGTATTGGGTTGCGGGACTGGCATCGGGAAATCCGCAATCCCAGGCCGGAGCCCGCCGCAGGGCATTGGAGGCAAAGCGATGAATGACGCTCGCGGCGAGCGAAGCCGATACGCAAATGAACGCGAACACGAGGAGCCCATTATAGGAGCTGCGGCTTTCTGCGATCGGCGCGATCGACAGCCACGCGATTGTGGACTGCCCGGGCATCCGTGCGCCAACGGCGCCGCTAACAGCCGGCGCCAGCGCGTCGATGAAGAGGCCGGGAAGGACGCCGACGACAAGGCAGAGCGCCGCGAGCACCGACATAGCCGTGAGAATGAGCCCGCTCGTCTCGCGCGCTTCTTTGGCCGCGGACGTGCGCGGACGCCCAAGGAAAGTGATCCCGAACGCCTTGACAAAGCACGCGGCGGCGAGCGCGGCTGAGAGCGCAAGCAGCGCCCCGACGGCCGGCGCCATGATCTTAAGAATCCAGGACGGCAAGTCCGGGCTCAGAAGAATTGCCTGGAACGTCAGCCATTCGGAGACGAAGCCATTGAAGGGAGGGAGCGCCGAGATGGCGACGCAACCCACGAGGAAGGCGAGCGCGGTCTTCGGCATGGGGTGAATGATTCCGCCCAGATGATCCATATCGCGTTCGCCAGTCGCCTGCAGGACGGCCCCCGACCCCATGAAGAGGAGGCTTTTAAACAGCGAGTGATTGAAAGCGTGCAGAAGACCGGCCGTCATGGCGAGCGCTGCAGCCGAAACCATGCCGAAGGGTTTGAACGCCAGCGCAAGGCCGAGGCCGATGAAGATAATGCCGATGTTCTCGACGGTGTGATAGGCGAGCAGCCGTTTGAGGTCATGCTGCATCAAGGCATAGAGGACGCCGGTCAGGGCGGAGCCTGCGCCGACTGCGAGGACCGGAACGCTCCACCACCAGGCCGCGGGCCCCACGAGGTCGAAGACAATTCGGAGGAAGCCATACACGGCTACCTTCGTCATGACGCCACTCATCAGCGCCGAGACATGGCTTGGCGCCGCGGGGTGGGCGAGCGGCAGCCAAACGTGAAGCGGAACGATGCCGGCCTTCGAGCCCGCGCCGATCAACGCAAGCGCGAAGACGAGGTTCGCGACGCCGGGCGCAGGGTTTTGGGCACGGATAACGGTGAAAGCGTAGTCGCCGGCAACACCTGCGAGCAGCGCGAAGGCAAGCAGCAGGCAGAGCGTGCCGAAGCTCGCCGTGACGATATACACATAACCCGCCCGCTCGTTCGCCGCCTCGCGATGATGCGCCATGACGAGCGCCCACGAAACGACCGACATGAATTCCCACGACAGCAGAAAGGTGTAGGCATCGTCGGCAACGAGCACGAGGTTCATGCCAGCAAGGAAAGCAGGAAAGAACGGCAGCACCCGCTCCGGGGACTGCTCCCGGCGAAACGCGCCGAGACCGTAGAGACTTGCCGCCGCGCCGCCCAGGTTGACGATGACCAGAAAGCACGCGGAGAGCCCGTCGATGCGAAAGCGGGCGCCGATCCACGGCAGACCCAGCGGCAGTGTGAGCGCATCGCGAGGCTGCGGCTTGAGGAGCGCGACGAGAGCGACCATGAGCAGCGCCGACGAGATTGCGAGCGCTCCAGAGTAGGCGATTTGCCCCCCTTGCGCCCTGCGAGCAATCAGCGCGACCACGACCGCAAGCGCGAGCAACGCGGCGTCACCGCAGAGGAACGCAGCGACCGTGCTCATGCACGCTCCCCGCTCGAGAGAGCGACGAGATTTCGCCTCGTGGCGACCGAAGGCGCCAAAACCAGCCCCCAGACCTGAATCGCAGCTGAAACTGTCGTCCGGTTAGGCGCTGGGCTTCGGAAGCGCAAGCGGTTTCGCCAGCGCCAATTCAGCGCATGCGGTCAATGCCATGGTTTCGTGGGCGACGGGTCGGCCGCAACTTCCGCCCCGGTCGGTTAGGCTTGTTTCGCACCAGCGATGGAATAGCAGCTCGGCGCGGACACCGGTCCTTCCCGAGGCGGCGCCTGTTGGCGCGCTATCCGCGCGAAGCCGACGCAGGATGACGGGTATAGATACATCCCAACTCAATGCGTGGCGCCGTTCACTCCTCCTTGTACCCGTACTCCGGCACGCCCTGCTCGGCGCCGTAATATTTGTACGGCAGGAATTTGCCGGACATCGTAAGCCGCACCCGGTCTCCCTTCGGATTGGCGAGGCGGTCGAAGTCGAGATCGAAGTCGATCGCCGACATGATGCCGTCCCCGAATTCCTCCTCGATCAGCGCTTTCAAAGCCGGGCCGTTGACCATCACCAGCTCGAACAAGCGATAGAGCAGCGGGTCGGTCGGCGGCATCGGGCCGCCTCGGGTCGGGACTTCGTTCAGCATCCGCTTCTCGGCCTCGGATAGCCCGAACACGCTGCCGGCCCGCTCGGCGAGCGGCTTCGGCAGCTTCATTTGTCCGAGCAAGGCGCCGACCACGAGAATGGGGGACATGCCGCCGATCTCGTCGGCGATATATTTCCAGCTCCATCCCTTCTCGCGCTTGATGTCGAGAATCTTCTCGACGAGCTCCTCACGCTTCATGGTCGACGACCTCGCTTCTTGCCGGCTCCGCGCGTTCTGGTCGGCGCGCCGTTCCCGCCCCTGCGCCTGACGGGGATTGTCAGGTTGGCGCGTCTTCCCTGTCAATCGCGAGAGCGGGCTGAATGAAAGCCCGCGGTCCGGCCCACGCCTGCCTCCACGCGATTTTTGCAATACTCAACTCTTTCGTTGGGCGAAAAAGCGCTTGCGGTTTGGGCTGATTTGGATTCGGCTTAGGCATAATTCGCGGCGGTTTCCTTTCGCCCCGGCAGCGCGCGGAGTTGATCGCGCTTCTGCGTGACGGCCATACCGAGCAGCGTTTGGCGCGACGGGCCAACGCGGTGCTGCTTGTTGACGACGGGTGGAGTTGCGAGCGGGCCGCCAAGGCGCTTTATCTCGACGACGACACGATCAGAGGCTGGCGCAAGACCTACGAAGAAGCGGGCGTCGAAGGGCTGCGGCGCTTCGAGGCCGGGGGCAGCGCCGGCCTTCTCTCCCAAGCGCAAGAAGAGGAACTGGTCGTTTATGTCTCGCAAGCCTTGCCGCGTTCGACGCGGGAGGTGGGCGTGTTCATCGAGCAGGTGTTCAGCGTCGTCTACGAGAGCCGCTCCGGTTTGATCGCGCTGCTGCATCGCTTGGGCTTGGTCTACAGGAGGCCAACTCCGATTGGGCGTGGTCTGGATGTGCTCAAGCAGCAAGCGTTCATCGATGCTTACGAGAAACTGTTGAATTCGCTTGGCCCCGACGAGGCGACGCTGTTCGTGGACGCCGTGCATCCCACCTATGCGGCGCGGTCTGTCGGTTGCTGGGCGCCGCCCGGAGAGACGCTGGCCGTCCGGCAGACGTCGGGTCGCGAGCGGCTCAACATTCACGGCGCGCTCGATCTCGAAACCGGCAAGACCGCGATGATCGAGGTCGAAAGTGTCGATGCGGTCTCGACGATCAACCTGCTCGAAGCCATCGAGGCGAAGTATCCGCTGTCAGCCAAGATCCACGTATTCCTCGACAATGCGCGCTATCACCATGCTGTCCTCGTGCGGGAATGGCTGGCGCACCCAGGCCGCCGGATCAGGCTGCGCTTCATCCCCTCCTACAGCCCGCATCTAAACCCGATAGAACGGCTGTGGGGAGTGATGCACAAGCATCTCACGCACAACAAATGCTGGCGCGACTATCCCACCTTCGCCCAAGCCGTGCTGTGGTTTCTACGCGACAAAGTCCCAAGATGCTGGGAAATGTTCCGCAACTCAGTCACCGACAACTTCCGCGTCATCAATCCCAAGGATTTTCGGGTTGTCGCATGACGTGAGTAAACATTTTCTTTCGGATTGTCAGAAGGCGCGCTATACTGCAATTTCAATGAAAGGCATAAGGGGCAGGTGGAATTGGCGCGGGCGTCCGTGATGAACCACGGGGGTCGAAGGACGGCGGCCCTCATATTGCGAGCGCCGAATTCGAGCGAGGCGGCGGGTCAAATGGACAAAGAAAAAAAATGCCAAAGGGGTCAGCGCAAGCTCTTGAAAAGGTCCGCTTCGGCGAAGCCAATCCAAGGAAATCCAAGCTTTTTTCTTTGATTTTCCTGGCTCGGGCTTGGCCGGGCTTTGCTGGATTTGGCTAGGTTTGGAATCGGCTTGGAAAGGCCGGAACCACGCCTACGACGCCGCCTCCGCCACGTCGACAACCCTGAGTTGCGCCCGCTCCCGCCCGCCGTAGCGGTTCACCGAGAGCGTGCCCGCGAGGTGGACGGGCGCGCCCCTGAGGCGGATGAGCGCCTCGCCGAGCTTCTTGCCGGCCGCGCGGAACGCAATTCCCTCGACCGCCCGCCCATCGCCCGCGACGGCGCGCAGCCGCAGGTGATCGCCGCCTGCCCCGACCGGCATGACGTCCGCCAGGCGATGGCGGGTCAACGCGAACACCGGCTCGGGGTTGCCCGAGCCATAAGGTCCGGCCGCCTCCAGGCGATGGGCGAGTTCGGGCGTCGCCGCGTTCGCGGTCAGCGCCGCATCGATCGTGAGGCCCGCGCCGGCGCGCGCTCTCGCCACCGCTTCGCCGAGCCGCTCCTCCAGGAAGGCGCGCCACTCGCCGATCCGCTCCCTTTCGAGCGTCACCCCCGCCGCCATCGCATGGCCGCCCCCCTTGATTGCGACCCCCGCCTCGACCGCGGCGCGCACCGCCCGCCCGAGATCGACGCCCGGGATCGAGCGGCCGGAGCCGGTTGCGCGCGCCCCGGCGAGCGTCAGCGCGAAGGCCGGGCGCTCGAACCGTTCCTTGAGCCGCGCGGCAAGGAGACCCGCAATTCCGGGCGGCCACGTCTCGCCCGCAACCACAACAGTCGCGCCGCGTTCCTCGAGGCCCAACGCCATAAGGGCTTCCGCCTCGGCCTCGGCGAGCGCCGCGATCTCGATCTGCTGACGAAGGCGGTTCAGACGGTCGAGCTCGGCCGCGATCGGACGGGCTTCGAGGTCGTCGGCCGCGGTCAGGAGCCGGACGCCCAAGGCCGCGTCGCCGATGCGACCGCCCGCGTTGATGCGCGGCCCGATGAGAAAGCCCAAGTGATAGGGCCGCGGCGGCCCATCGGCGCCCGCGGCGTCGAACAGGGCGGCGAGTCCGGGACGGCGCCGCTGGCGCATGACCGCGAGCCCCTTGACGACAAAGGCGCGGTTAAGGCCGATCAGCGGCACGACGTCGGCGACGGTCGCGAGCGCCACGAGGTCGAGGGCGCCGATGAGGTCAGGAGCCTGGCGCCCGCTCCAAAAGCCGGACTCGCGCAGCGCGCGGTTGAGCGCGACGAGCGCCATGTAGACGACCGCAGCGGCGCAAAGGTGGCCCAGTCCGGAAAGATCGTCCTCGCGGTTGGGATCGACCAGCGCCAGAACCCGCGGCAGCATCTCAGGGGTCTGATGATGATCGAACACGATCGCGTCGAGCCCAAGCCGGCCCGCGAGCTCGAACGGCTCGTGGCTGACCGCTCCGCAATCGACCGTGACAACGAGCTGTGCGCCTTTCGCCGCGAAGTCGCGAATCGCCTCGACATTGGGCCCGTAGCCCTCGGTCACGCGGTCGGGGATGTGGACGATCGTCTCCAATCCGCAGGCGTTCAGATATTCGCTAAGGAGCGCCGCGCTGCACGCGCCGTCGACGTCGTAGTCGCCAAAGATCGCGACGCGCTCACGGCGCGCCACCGCCTGTCTGAGGCGGTCTGTCGCCGCCTCCATGTCGCGAAGGCAGAAGGGGTCCGGCATCAGATCGCGCAAGGTCGGGTCAAGATGGCGCGCAACCGCCTCCGGGTTGACGCCGCGCCCCGCGAGCACGCGGGCGATCAGTTCGTCGTGCCCGCCAACCTGCGCGATGGCGAGGGCGCGCAGCTCCCCTTCCGCGTCCAGCCGCGACCGCCACGGCCGACCCAGCGCTGAACTCTGAATGTCAAGGAAGTAGCCCGCTCGCGTCAAAATCCGGCCTTCGATCCCGCTGCGCACTCTAGGGCCCAGGTGTTATGATTCGCGCGAGAATGACAACGGTCGCGATTTCTGCGCCGCCGGGAGATCCGCGTGTCTTATTTCCTGTCGAGTCTTCCGCTATGGCAATTGATCTTGCTCATCGTCATGGTCCCGACCGCGATCGCGATGGCGGCGCAGCTCTTGATCCGGAAATGGGCCGGCGTCGACAAGCTAGCCAAGAACAACGAGATCGCCGGATTCAAATTTGCGACCGTGGGGGTGATCTATGCCGTGCTGCTGGCCTTTGTCGTCATTGCCGTCTGGGAGAAGTTCAGCGAGGCCCAAAGCGCGGTCACGGAGGAAGCCGGGGCGATCGGGGCGCTGCACCATTTTACCGAGGGCAAGGAGCCCGAGACCGCTGCCGTGCAGGCCGCCCTGGTCCAATATCTCGAAGCCGCGATCCACGACGAATGGCCGGCTATGGGGCGCGAGGGGGAAAGTCCAACGACCGATCACGCGCTCGATTCGCTCTATCAGGCCGTGATCGCGCTCAATCGAGCTGGATCAATGGGGAACGCCTCGATGGCGGAGATCTTCCGCTTGGTCGACGAGGTCACAGCGGCTCGCAGGGTCAGGCTGCACCTTGCGACCGGCCTCGTGCCGAATGTCATCTGGATCGCTCTCTTCATGGGCGCGCTCTTGACCGTGGGGTTCGCGCTCTTCTTCGGCAGCGAGAATCCCGTCGCCCAGGTCTCGATGACCGGCGTGCTGTCGGTTCTGGTGACAACCGGCCTGGTCGTCATCCTGTCAATCGACCACCCGTTCACCGGGCCGGTGTACATCCATCCCGAGCCGCTGAACTCCGTGCTGGCGGAAATCGCCAAACCGCCCAGCTGATCCTTCTCGGCCAGGAGCGCGGCCTCCGCGCTCACCACCAAAGCCCGGGCGTCGCCAATTCCACCAACGCATCGTCCGGATCGCGGATATAGAGGCTTGTTCCCCGCGCGGCCAACGATATTCGCCGACGACTTGCACCTGGGATTCGGCGAACCGCTTACGCCAGGCGTCGAGCAACTCCGAAGCGATCGAGAGCGCCAAGTGCGGCCGCCCGCGGCCGTCGTGGCCCGGAATTCTGCCTCTTGCGTCAACGACGTCGTCTTCGGTCGAACCAGCCTGAAACACCAGCAGCACGCTGCGTCCGGCAACATCAAAGGCCACGAGGCGCGGCGAATCGACCAGCGCCCTGAATCCAAACACGTCGCGATAGAACGCCGCGGTGCGCTTGAGATCGCGGGCATAAAGCGAAGTTTCAAGCAGGCCTTCGATCGGGGGCGGTCTACGTCGAGTGGACATCGCTTCGTCTGCCGTTGTCGCTAACGAATGACTAGCAGACTTTGTCAATCGCCGCCGGTCGCTCGAGACTTCGAGGCCCTCGCCGCTCGCGAATCGCGAGATAGGCGCCGCAGACGACGACGAGGGACGCGCCGATGAGAGTTGCGGCCGACGGCCAATCGCCGAAAACAAGGACGCCGGAAACGATCATCCAGATGAGCTGAGTGTAGGTGAACGGCGTCAAGGCCGGCGCCGGAGCGAACCGGTGCGCAACGATCAACATTCCATGACTGACGGCCGCGAAAGTGCCCATCGCGGCCATGACAAGCCATTCGACCGCCGACTGGGGCTGCTTCCAGACCCACGGCAAAATCGAAGTCAAGAACACGATGCCGGCGATCTGCGTCCATGCGAGCGTCGTCTGGGCGGAGTCCGCTCCAGCAAGCTTGCGGGTGGCCAGTACGTATGCCGAATTGCAGATGACGCCTGCGACAGCGACCAGAACGATTGGCTGAAACGCCGCCGTGCCCGGCCGCGTCGCAATCACGACGCCGAGAAATCCGAGCGCGATTGCGATCATGCGTTCCGCACCCACTCTCTCACCCAGCGCAGGCCCCGCAAGAAGAGCTACGAAGACCGGCGTGAGAAATGAGATTGTCGCTGTCTCCGACAGCTCCAGCTTCCGGAGGGCGACGATGTTCGCGGTCGTCGAACAAAACAGCAAAACCGAGCGCACGAGCTGGAGTCGAGGCCGCCTCGAACGGAGCGTGGCCGGCCGCGATAGAGACTGCGACGCGACGAGCGCGATCAGCGTAGCGCCGATGTAACGCGCCCATACGACCTGCGCGACCGGCAACGATGCGCTCAGCCATTTGGCGCAGGTGTCCTGGCCGGTGAAGCAGATCATGGTCGCGCACATGAGCGCGATGGCGAGAAACCGCATGCGGCGGTCTTCGTCCTTTGCGTCAACTCTCGCCCTGATCATCGAGGATACGTGCTCACACCGCCTCGCGTTCGATGCGAATCACCTGTGGCTTCTCGCGCACCACGCCATCCTGGACCGCATGCGCGAGCGCGTCCCGAATTGACGATTCGGTAGTACCCTGGGTCATCAGCACGACCGGAACGACGCCTGCCGCGGCCGCTTCCTTCGTGGCGCGCTTTTGCATGATCGCCTCGAGCGAGATGAGCCGCTCGCCCATCCGCGCGGCGATGGCCCCCATTGCGCCTGGACGGTCAACGACCGCAAGGCGCACGTAATAACCACCTTCGTGCCGCTGCATCGGCACGCGATCCGCATCGACGAGCGAAGAGGCGGGCCGGCCGAACGGGGGCACGCGGATCCCGCGCGCGATGTCGACAATGTCGGCCGCAACGGCCGACGCTGTCGCGTCGCCCCCCGCTCCCGGTCCGACCAGCGTCAGCTCCCCGATCGCGTCGCCGTCGATCGAGACGGCGTTGAGGACGCCCATGGTCTGGGCCAGTGGCGCGCTTTTGGCCACCATCGTCGGATGCACCCGCTGCTCAATGCCACGGGGCGTTCGCTCGGCGACGCCAAGCAGCTTGACGCGAAATCCGAGTTCGTCGGCGGCGCTCAAGTCGGCGAGCGTGATCGTTTCGATGCCCTCGACCGAAACAGCGCCGGCGTCGATCTTGGCCCCGAAGGCGAGCGAAGCCAGAATCGCGAGCTTGTGGGCGGTATCGAAGCCGCCGATGTCGAACGAGGGATCCGCTTCGGCGTAACCCAACCTCTGAGCCTCACCGAGGCAGACTTCGAAAGGCAGGCGCTCGGTCTCCATGCGAGAGAGGATATAGTTGCAAGTGCCGTTTAGAATGCCGGAAACCCGTTGAATCGCGTTTCCAGCCAAACTCTCGCGAAGCGTCTTGATGACCGGGATTCCGCCTCCTACCGCCGCCTCGAAGAGCAGCTGCGCCCCGCATCGCTCGGCGAGCACGGCAAGCTCGAAACCATGCGCCGCGAGCATCGCCTTGTTCGCCGAAACGACCGGTATGCCGCGCGCAAGCGCCGCCTTGACCGCGTCGAAAACGACCCCGTCCGCTCCACCGATCAGTTCGACGAAAATGTCGATGTCGGCTAAAGCGGCGAGATCGAGGGCGCTGGCGAAGTAGGCGGCGTCGCCAAGATCGACGCCCCGGTCGCGCTCGCGCCGCGCGCTATAGGCGACCACGGCGCAGTCGCGCCCCGCCCGCGCGGCGAACCCGGTCCTTTGCCTTTGAAGAAGCCGGACGAGGCCGGTCCCGACTATGCCAAGTCCGGCGAGGCCCAAGCGAAGCGGGTTCGTCATTTTGTCCTCGCTCCGCCTTCCGAAGATCCGGGCCGCGAGCGGTTTTGCGCCTGGCCCGGGACCAAGGAAGCGCGAAAGCTCAGCCGTATCGTTCGGAGGCCGATTTCCGCTTCTTCTTCCGCTCCTTGCGCGCGGCGTAGCGGGCGTCTCGCTCAAGCTTGCGCTCGTATTCAAGCTGCGCCTCCGCCTCGCGGTGGCGCTGGGCTTCGACCTCGCGCGCGACGGCTTCGAGCCTCAATTGCTCTTGCCGGGCCGCCTCCTCGGTCGCGCGCCGGGCCGCTTCGGTCGCCGCTTCTTCCGCCTTGCGCTTGGCGCGCTCGGCGTCCCGGACCAGCCGGGCCTCGAGGATCGCCTTGCGCTTGGCTTCACGCTCGATGACAGTCGGGTCAGCTGGATCATATTTCGAGTTGGCGAGAAACTTTTCGGCCATTGCTTTCCGCGCGTTGGCGGCGGCAGCCTGGCGGTCGGTGAATTTATTGCCGTTCAAGAAAGACATCGCATTCCTAGGCGACTGGTTGTGGGGGACGCGCGCTCATGCCACAGCGCGGGCCGATCGGCAATCGTTTTCGGCGCAACCCGGCGATGCGCCAACAGCGGGGCGGACGCCCGCCTCTTCGGCGGCGGCGATATGACGCGACCGACGTTGTTGATTGGGCGCTCGGAACGTGGTCCACTCCCTCGCTGCCCGGCAAGAGGCCGCGACAGGGGAGCGAACTGATGGCCGTTGTGGTTGGCGCGGGGCCGTCGCCCGCAAATGAGCAGGCCGCGGACGCCGGCAAGGCCCCGCAATTTGAGATCCGCAAGATCGAAATCGCCGACGTCATCGACTGCATCGCCAAGGGAGTGCGGGACTTCGGACGCGCGCCGCGCTACGGCATGTTTTTTGGCGCCGTCTATGCGATCGGCGGCTTGCTGATCGTCTGCACTGCTTTCGCGCTGGATTATCCCTATCTCGCTTATCCGTTCGTCATGGGGTTTGCGCTGTTTGCGCCGTTTGGGGCGGCGGGCACGTATGAGATTTCGCGCCGCCTCGAAAACGGCGAACCCTTGTCCTGGACATCGATCCTCGGCGCGGTCTGGAACCGGGCGGGGAAGGAGCTTGGCTGGCTGGCGCTCGTCAGTCTCTTCACCCTGATCATCTGGCTCGACCTCGCGGTCTTCATTTTCCTCATGTTCTACGGCGCTGACATTCCAACTCTGCCGCAGTTGATCGCCAATATTTTCACCACCCCTTATGGAATGGCGTTCCTTCTGGTCGGCAATGGGCTCGGCGCGATCATCGCGCTCTTCGTCTTTTCGATCACCGCCATAGCGCCGCCCCTTGTGGTGGATCGGGAAGCGGATTTTGTGACGGCGATGACCACGAGCGCGCGGGCGGTCCTGGCCAACCCGCGCCCCATGCTGGCATGGGCGATCGTGATTGGGGCTGACCTTGCGGTCGCGTTCGTCACGCTTTTCGTTGCGCTCCTCGTCATTTTCCCGATCCTCGGCCACGCAACCTGGCATCTCTACCGCCGCTTGATCGTATAGAACGCGACGATTCCGAAGGAACGCCCCGCCACCCAAGCGGAGCCGAAGCGAGAGCCGCGCGCGCCCGCGAGTTCGGATCGGCGGCCAAACCAACGCAAACGGGATCAAACAAGGCCAGGCAATTTTGCTTGGATTTACTTGGCTTCGTTCGTCCGAAACCGGACCTCTCAACGGGTTGCGAGCGAAAAAATAGGAAAAATTCTCTCTCCTTCTTCCCGCCCCAGCGGGCCTGGGCGAAAGGCGACGAAGGGGTCGGGTCCGGCGCCAGGCGATGATATAGCATGGAATTCTGATTATTGCAAATATGCAGCCATAATTTCTGATTATCGCTCATGGCGCCAACGCCGCATGGCGTTGCGCCCAGTATCCGTTTGGGCCAAAAGAGCGGGCTTGAGTTCCAGACCACGCTGATCCCTCGTTCCGATGGCCCTTACCCGCAGCGTTCCCGCCGCCCAAACCGCGAGCTTTGACGTTCGCGCCGCTGTCCGCGTCTGGCTGATCGCGGTGGCGGGGCTCGTCTTTCTCATGGTGACGGTCGGCGGGGCGACGCGTCTCACCGAGTTCCGGCCTCTCGATCACCCAGTGGAAGCCGGTGACCGGCGTGATCCCGCCCCTGAGCGGCGCGGAATGGCAGGCCGAGTTCGACCGCTATCGGCAAATCCCGCAATTCGCCGCGCTCAATCCGGACATGACGCTCGACGGCTTCAAGACCATCTTCTGGTGGGAATGGAGCCATCGCCTGCTCGCGCGCGTCGTCGGGGCAGCCTTTATCCTGCCCGGGCTGTGGTTCTGGCGGCGGGGACAGCTTAAGGGCGCGCTCGGCCGGCAGGTCGCGGCCGCGGCCGGCCTCCTGGCGCTCGAGCCGATCGTCGGCTGGTGGATGGTGACCTCGGGTCTCAGCGAGCGCACCGAGGTGGCGCAGGAGCGGCTGGCGCTGCACCTCTTGATCGCCGCGGCGACCTTCGGCGCCCTGATCTACGCCGCGGTCGGAGTTGGCGAGCCGCGGCGTCCGAGCGCGACGGCGGGCCGGGGCTTCGTCGTTTCGGCGCGCCTGTTCGCGGCGCTCGTCTTCTGCCAGCTCGGGCTCGGCGCTCTTGTCGCGGGCCTGCGCGCCGGCCTCATCTACAATACCTGGCCGCTGATGGGATCGACATTCATCCCCAGCGAAGCCTTCAAGCCGAGCTGGCTCCAGGCGATGCTCGGCGACCCGGCGACGGCGCAGTTCGATCATCGCCTGCTCGCCTACGTCATCGTCGCCCTCGCGCTCTTTCAGGCGATCGCGGCGGTTCGCGCCGTGCCCGGCGCGCCGGTTGCGAGCCGCGCGCTTGTCCTCGCCGCGGTGGCGATGGTTCAGGTCGGGCTTGGCATTGCGACGCTCCTCTCGCTCGTGCCCGTCGAGTTCGCGCTCGCGCATCAGGCGCTTGCGCTCGCGCTCTTCGGCCTCGCCGTCGTCCACCTGCGAGCGACCGAGTTGGAGCAGGTCGGAGATAATTAACCGCCAATCGATGGTATTATCCGATCAACTCACGTAACCGATTTGGCTATCTCAAGCTCCTCCCAAATTTATCAAAGCGGGGCCAAGCCAGCCCAAGCTCCGGCCAAATTTTTCCAAGAAAACAGCTTGGATTTCCTTGGATTTGCTTGTCCGAAACGCGCCGTTTCAACGGATTATCGCGACCCCTCGGGCAAAAAGAATTTTGTCCGGCCCAATCTCCCAATTCAACGTTCTCCCAATGCGCAATAGATCGCGCTGGCGGCGCAGACCCTTCCTGCAGGCGAGGATTTTCTGAAATCGCTCATGACGAAGATAATCATAGCGCAGCTTTTGCTTTTCCGAAAGAAGTTTCTGGAGAAATCGCCAAGGCCTCTTGGCGGCTTCGTTTCGCGGGCGTGGGGGGAGGCTCCTCGCACGCCTCCCCTGTGACCGGAGAAGGTGGTAAGACCGGCCTGCCGCGGTTTTGCGGCGCCGTCGTGGCGGGCGACGGCTCAGACGCGCAACGGGGGCGCGTGTGCGCGTTTGAAGGCGGAAGGAAGTTGCGATGCAGAATGTGACGGGAGCGGCGTCCGCCGCCAGCGCGACGGCGGAGAAGCATAGCCTCAAGGATCGGGCGCTCGACGAACTCCGCCGTTACCTCGTCATCACCCTTTATCTCTGGGTGATGTTCGCCCTCTTCAGCTTCTATCGCCGACTGATCCTGCAGGAGGAGGGAATCAGCGTCTGGGGACAAAGTTTGGCGATCGTCAACGCGCTGGTTTTCGCCAAGGTGATCCTGATCGGACAGGCGCTCAACCTCGACAATGGGTTGCGGAAATATGCGCGCGGATTCATTGCTCTTTGGAACGCCTTTCTGTTCACAATCCTGCTTAGTCTTTTCCACATTTTCGAGGATGCGATCAAGGCCTGGTTCGAGGGTCGGCCGCTCTCGGTGAGTCTCGTCGACTTCGGCGGCGGGACGCTGAGGGGATTCCTAACGATCGGCGGCATTCTTTTCGTCTCGCTCATTCCCTTTTTCGGCATGAACGAGGTCGCGCGCGCAGTCGGGGGACAGGCCCTTTGGGATCTCTTTTTCTCCAGGCGTACGCAGACGTTCCATCTTGTCGAGGACTGAATTTGCGCCGAGCCGCGCGCCTCTTCCCAGAGAGCCAAGAACGCAATCGCTGTATTCGGCGGTCGCCGTCATTCGGAATCGCGGCAGCTCACTTTGGGCTAGCCCGCTCGTTCCATCGTCGCCGCCTCGTCAACGGTCCCAGAAGCTCCCCGTAGACGAAGCCCGCCATCGCGTCACCCTGCTGATCGCATGGGGTCCGCGCGCATGAGCGCCCTGATGGCGACAATTACAAAGGCCGCTCCGCCGATGATGGTGAAGATCGACGCGATCCCGTGCACGGCCATGCCCGTCGCGGCGACGGCGTCAAGCGAGCCGGCGCCGGAGGGGGTCTTGCGCAGGGCGCCGTAGCCGCCGGCGACGAACATGGCGATCGAGGCGACGAACTGGCCGCCGCCGTAGAGGCCGATGAGCAGGCGAGTCGCGCGGGGCGGCGCGGGCAGCCGGCCCAGTTCCTTCAGGCCGAAGGTGAGCAGCATCCCGGCGCTCGAGACGCTGACCGCGGTGATGACCGCGTGATAGTGGGCGGGCGTGCGGGTATCCGAGCCGGTGATGAGGAAGCCCATCACGCCGCCGAGCGCAAACAGCGCGAGCGACGTCGCCAGCGCGAAGAACGCCGGATCGCGCCACGGCCAGGGGGACGGCGAGCGAAGCGCGCGAGCGACGAGAGACAGGGCGAAGATCAGCGTCGGCGCGGCGATCCCGAACTGGAGCAGCCGAAACGCCTCATGCTGGCCCTGGGAGAACGGTTCGAACGCCGCGTAAAACGCCGGCGCGGGAAGCGCGATCAGCGCGATGAGGAGGACGCAAGCGAGGAAGACGCGGCTGTCGACCGCGTCCCCGCCGAGGCCGATGCGGGCGAGGATCGACCAGTTGGCGACCAACAAGGCGGCGTAGACGAATTGCAGCAAATGGCCGCCCCCCCAGTAGAGCTGTTCGCGCGACCCCGCCAGACTGCCCTCGTCGGCAAGCAGCGTTCCTGCGACGCCGAAGCAGGCAAGCGCTAGCACATAGATGAAGCCGGCGAGCGCCATCGCGACCGCGAGCGGCGGCGGCGCGGCGAGCCTTCCGGGCAGATTGATCAAGAGCCGGATGACTGGCGCCAGAACGCCAAGCGCCAGAGCCACAAGTCCGATGTCGTAGGCGGGATGGAGGATGAGCGGAATGTAGTTGGCGAGCGCGGGTTCAGCGGACTCGAGGAAGGCTGGCGCGAACAGGCACGGGAAAGCGACGAGAACCGCGCCCTGCCCGATCCGCCCGAGCGACGCCAAGCGCACGTCGTCGCCGGCAAGCTTCAACGTTGCGGCGGCGACAAGGAAGGCGAAAACGCCCTGGAGCCAGATCACCAGGGAAAATATGACGTGGATGACGAGGCCCTTGTAGAAGAAGTCGATCGGCCAGAACGGCGTCTTCTCCATGCCCGGAATCCGCGATAGCGCGAGCAGGAGCGCGAACACGCCCGCGACCGCGAGCGCCCCGACGGCGAGCCACGCCCATCCGAGGAGTTCGCGTCTCACAGCGCTCCCGGCGCCGACGGCGGAGCGCGCGCGGTCCATCGGCGAGACAGCCGCTTGCGTCGCTTCGGTCATACCGCTCTCGAACCGCTTGGCTGGAACATGTCGCGTTCAGTCAGAATTGTCATGGCGAAATCCGCAGGGCAATCTGGCGATTTAGAGCAACGGCCGCGCCCCTCCGCCCATGGATTGCTTCGCTGCGCTCGCAATGACGATGGAAAACTGTCAACTGCCGTCCATCGGATAGAGATGGACCGCCATCACATAGACCACCAACCCCGAGACGGCGACGAACAGCCATGCCGGCATGGTCACTCGCGCAAACCGGCGGTGGATCGCGAACCGTTGCTTCATGGCGTTATAGAACGTTATCGGCACGAGCACGGCGACGACGAACGCCATCAACACGTGCACCGCGAGAAGCGTGAAATAGATCGGCCGGATCGGGCCATGGCCGCCGAATTTCGCCAGGCCGGCGGATGCGTGATAGACGAGATAGACGGCGAGAAACGCGACGCCGAGGCCGATGGCGACGAACATGGTGCGCCGGTGGCCCTCGCGGTCGCGGGCGCGGATGAGAGAATAGGCGCGCAACAGCACGACAATCGTTGCCGCGTTGATGACGGCGAGCAGGTGCGGCAGGTCGCGAATGGCGATCATGGCGGCGTCAAAACCCGTGGTTGCCGATCTTCACCATCGCGCTGATGTAAAGGAATACCGCCAGCGCGGCGAGGAGGACGAGCACGATCAAGTTGCGCCGTCGCTGATCCGGGTTGTCGGACGGCACGTTCAAGCCCGCGCTCGCAGCATCCCGTCGGCAAGCATCGCCGCGAACAGGACGAACAGGTAGAGGATCGAGAACCCGAACAAGGCCATCGCCGCCTTGCGCCGCGCCGATTCCTCGCCGTCGCGCAGCCGATAAAGGGCGAGCGCGCGCCACAGCAGCGCGGCGTCGGCGACGGCGGCGGTCGCGCCATAGACAAGACCAACGCCCGGAATGACGAGCGGACCGAGCGAGGCTGGAATGAGCAGCGCCGAATAGATCAGGATCTGCCGGCAGGTCGCCGCGGGGCCTGCGACATTGGGCAGCATCGGCACGCCGACCCGCTCATAGTCGCCGGCGCGGCAGAGCGCGAGCGCCCAGAAATGCGGCGGCGTCCACAAGAATGTGATGAGGAACATCGCGATCGGACCGGCCGCGAGGCTGTTTGCCGCAGCGGCCCAGCCGATCACCGGCGGCAGCGCCCCGGCGGCGCCGCCGATCACAATGTTGAGCGACGTCCAGCGCTTGAGCACCATGGTGTAGAGCGGAACGTAAATGGCGATGGTGAGCGCGAGCAGCGCCGCCGACAGCGCGTTGACCTTCATCGCCAGCGCGGCGACCGACACGACCGCCAGCAGAACGCCGATCGCCAGCGCTTCGAGCGGCGGCACCGCCCCGCGCGGGATCGGCCGCATCGAGGTGCGCGCCATATTGGCGTCGATGTCGGCGTCCCACCACATGTTGAGCGCCCCGCAAGCGCCCGCGCCCGCGGCGATCGCCGAGAGCGTGGCCAGGAACTTGAGCCAATCGAACGGCGCCGGGGCGAGCGCAAAGCCGACCGCGCCGGTGAACACCACGAGCGACATGACGCGCGGCTTGAGCAGGACGAGATGGTCGACCACCCCGCCCCAAAAACGCGGACGAGGCGCGGTCCGGTCGCCGCCCCTGCGCGCAACTGCTGTCAGCCGAACCGTCACCCTGCTCCACCTGATTTCGCGCCGTCACTCCGGCGCGCCGCGCGCGTCCGCGGCGAGATCGCATGCGGGATAAGGCAAACGCGGCGAAATTGCTAACCGAAAAGCAACGATGATCGACCTCAAAAGTCAAGCTATGCGAAGGCATCGCCAAATGGATGAGGATTGCGCCGAGAATTGGGTTGGGGTCGCTGCGAGCGCCCCCGCCCGGCTTGCGGGGGCGCGATGGGTTGGGGGTCGCGCGGACCGCGGACCTCGGGTTACGGGGGCGCAATAGGACCGGAGCGCGCGCGGCCTCCTCCCGACCTCCCTCACTATAGGCGAATAGGTTCTGATGACACGGCTGGCTAGCTCACCCCGTTCGCTTCGCTCGGCGCCGCCGCCCCGGATTCGAACTGGAGCCGCGCCAGGCGCGCATAGACCCCGTCGCGGGCGACGAGCGAGACGTGGTCGCCCGTTTCCACGATGCGGCCGGCCTCCATCACCAGGATGCGGTCGGCTTTGAGGACGGTCGCCAGCCGATGGGCGATGACCAGCGTCGTTCGTCCGCTCATCACGTCGTCAAGCGCGCGCTGCACCTGCGCCTCATTCTCGGCGTCGAGGGCCGACGTCGCCTCGTCGAGCAGCAGCACCGGCGCGTCCTTGAGGATGGCGCGCGCGATCGCGAGGCGCTGCCTCTGACCGCCCGACAGCGTCGCGCCGCGCTCGCCGAGCACGGTCGCATAGCCCAGGGCGAGCTCGCGGATGAACCCGTCCGCCGCCGCGCGCCTCGCTGCTTCTTCAATCGCGAACTCGCCGACCTCGGCGCGTCCGTAGGCGATGTTCTCGGCGACCGTCGCGCCGAAAATCGACACCTCCTGCGGCACGGGAGCGATGCGCTCGCGCAAGTCCTTCGGATCGACGGTCTTAACGTCCACGCCATCGACCAGGACTTGGCCCTCGTCGCAATCGTAGAAACGCATGATGAGCTGGAATATGGTCGACTTGCCGGCCCCCGAAGCACCGACCAGGGCGACCCGCTCGCCCGGCGCGACCGAAAAGCTGAGATCATCGATGACGCGGGCGTCCGGCGCGCTCGGATAGGCGAAGGCGACATGCCTGAATTCAATCGCCCCGAATGGGGGCGAAGGCATCGGGACCGGATTTGGAGGCGCGACGATCCGCGGCATCACCGCCAGGAGCTCGGCGATCCTCCCCGCCGAACCCGCCGCGGCGGCGACTTCGTTCCACACTTGCGACAATTCGCCGAGCGAGGTCGCGCCGAGCACAGCGAACAGCACGAACTGCGACAAGAGGCCACCGCTCATGCGCCCCGCGAGCACGTCGCGCGCGCCGAGCCAGAGCACGAACACCACGCTGCAAAACGCAAGCGACACGGCGACCGCGATCAGAAGCGAGCGGATGGCCGCGGCGTCGCGCGCGGCGCGATAGGCGCTCTCGACGTCTTCGGCGAACCGCGCCTGGCTCGCGCGTTCGGCGCCGAACGCCTGCATCGCGCGCACGCCGCCGAGGCTCTCCGAAGCGAAGGCGGTCGCCTCCGCGAGCGTGTCCTGGGCGCGGCGCGAACGACGCCGGACCACCCGCCCGGAGGCGATGAGCGGCGCGGCGATGACCGGAATGGCGATGATGACCAGCGCCGAGAGCTTGGGGCTGGTGTAGACCATGAGCGCCGTCGCGCCGACGAACATGAAGAGATTGCGCAGCGCGATCGACGCCGAAGCGCCGAACGCCGCCTTGATCTGGGTGGTGTCGGCGGTCAGGCGCGACACCAGTTCGCCGGTCCGCGCGCTGTCGTAGAACGAGGCGTCGAGACGCGAGAGATGCGCGAACACGTCGCGTCTGAGGTCGGCGACCACGCGCTCGCCGAGGGTCGTCACCAGGTAGTAGCGGACGGCGGCGGCGAGCGCGATGACGATCACCACCGCGGCCATGGCGATGAAGTAGACGTCGATGGCGCCCCCGCTGTCTTTCGAGAAGCCGAAATCGATCATCGACCGCAGCGCGAACGGCACCGCGAGGGTCGCCGCGGACGACACGGTCAGCGCGACAAGCGCCGCCAGCGCCCGCCCCAGATAGCGCCGTCCATAGAGCAACAGGGGCAAGAGCGCGGCGAGGGAGGCGGCGCGGTTTGCAGGTTCGGTCGACATCACCCCACTCATAGGCGCATCGCGGTCGAATGGCATCCCTGAGCGCGCCGGCGCGACGCGGGCGGTTCCCAGCTCAGCGTCGCCTTTCCAAGCCGGCGTCCCCGGGCGGCGCGGCGCCCAATCGCGCGGCGGTCGGCCAATCCCAAGGGGCCGCCAAGCCGAACAGCCTATTGTTCGGCGGAACCGCCAAAACCATGCATCCTGAGCGCCCACTGATAGCCGGCGACCGCTCGCTTCATTCGTGTAAGGATCACGAGGTTGATCAGCGCCGTCGCCGCAAGCTGAAGGAAACGGTGACGATGAGCGGCGCTTCGGCCCCTTGCCGCATTTGGGCCAGCGCCCCAAGAAGCCGCGCCAATGCGCAAGGGTAAGGTCGCGGCGTCCGTTCCAACTTTTCTCGACAGACGAAGCGACGGCGCCGACAGCCACGCTATCGGGCGTCGTCATGTTGCTTCATCCCGCCAGAAGCCCTGTCGCAGCCCTCAGTTCATTCGAGCGCGCCGCCACTCGTCCCCGCCAAGATACGCCGCCATGCGAGCGCCGAAGGCTCCGTCTTCGAGCATCTCCC
The DNA here is from genome assembly GCA_963749715.1 of uncultured Alphaproteobacteria bacterium. GTDB lineage: Bacteria > Pseudomonadota > Alphaproteobacteria > Rhizobiales > Beijerinckiaceae > Roseiarcus. Next base: position 23,133 of record CAVVNR010000008.1, on the reverse strand, counting down.
GGCCGCGGGTCAGAGCGCCTCGAGAATGGCTGTGCTTTGTCTCGCGGCTTGGTCCGACTGCGATGCTCATTCCGTGCACTCCTGAAGCCAGGCCGAGTTGTTGCGGGGTCCGACGTTCGTTGTTCGCGCCGCCTGCGAGAAAACAAGATCAGCCGCTGGAAGAAATCTCTATTGCACGATGGTATCGCCCACACCCTAGTATGCGCGGGATCGGGGCACGCCGCTCACAGGCGGCGGAACGAGAACTCCTTGAGAGTTAGGAAGTCAGATGAGCAACACTCGCCGACCGCGGGGGAGCGTGTCCGGCGCATCAATTGCAGTTGCGGCGTTCTCGACGATTGTGGAATGGTATGACTTCACCCTGTACCTCTACCTCGCCACTCTGCTTTCGCGCGTGTTTTTTGGCGGCGGCGAAGCCGCGCTGGTCACGACTCTGGCTACATTTGCAATCGCCTATTTGTTGCGCCCCCTCGGCGGCATGGTCTTTGGGCACATCGGCGACAGGTTTGGGCGCCGCCGAACGATACTGCTCTCAATGGCGATCATGACAATGACGATGTTGGTCACCGCCTTGCTGCCGACCCGCCTTCAGGCTGGCGCTGCCGCCGGCTGGCTACTTTTTCTCCTCCGTTGCGTCATGGGATTTTCCGTTGGAGGTGAGTACAACGCGGTCGTTGCCTACTTGCTAGAAGGCGCGCCCCCCAATCGGCGTGGCTTCATCGCGTCCATGGCGTCCGCGTCAAGCGAGGTCGGCGGACTTCTCGCCGTCGGCGTTTCCTTGCTGACCGTGAATTCCATGAGTCCCGGCAAATCTAGACTCTTGGGGATGGCGCGTCCCCTTTCTCGTCGGCGCTGTCCTTGCGGCGAGCGTGTGGATTGCCCGCACGACGATGGAAGAATCACCCGACTTCGAGGAGCAGCGGGCCAGCGGGACAGTGCCTATAAGCCCGCTGCGTCACGCGCTCGCCAACTATCGCGCCGGCATCTTGCGCGCCTTCGCCATTTCCGCCTTGGGATCGATCACCTACTATATCGGGATCACTTACGTGCCCGCATTCCTGTCTTCCGCTGGAAAGCTGGGCGAAGACGAGTCGCTTCGGTTGTCCACTGTCGCCGCCTTCGCCGTCATCCTGGTCACGCCGTTCACCGGAGCATTGTCTGACAGGCTCGGTCGGAAACCCGTCCTGATATTTCTTAGCGCGTGCAGCGCGATCTTGCCTATTGTGCTGTTTTATCTGATGGCCAGGGGCTCGCCGGCATACGTCCTAACGGGGATCGTCATTCTCGCTTTCCTCGCCGGGGCGGTCAGCGCGGTCGGCGCTATAACGGCCGCTGAACAATTCCCGGGGGAAGGCCGCATCAGCGGTTTAGCCCTGGGCGCTACCTCCGCCACCGCCATCTTCGGCGGCCTTACCCCCTACGTCGCCCAGATCCTGACGGACCGCACCGGTTGGACACTGGTCCCCGGCGCCATGATTGCCGTGGTGGCTGTCTTTGTCCTTCCAATACTGATTTCTTTGCCGGAGACAGCACCGAGGAAATTGGTTAGGCCCACAACCATGCTGCAACCCGATCGGCAAAGTAAGCGGGCGGGCTGATCGCTGTTCGCCCTTCTTTCGGCGGCGCGTAGCGAACAACCTCGGGGGGGCCTTGCGACTTTTGAGGGGCGACGCCCTCGCCGATCATCCTTGCTTGACTTCCCGCAACCGACCTGTGTCCACGTCATAAATGAAGCCTCGAACAGGTACATCCTTGGCAATCCACGGATGCGACCGGACTTTCTTGATCTGCGCCCGGGTGTTCTCCTCAGGGTCCTTGAAGGAAAACAGGCGCATCGGGACCGGGGTCGCGTCGCCCGTTTCTCGGGCGACTTTTTCGTTCAGCTCCTTGTCGGTGAAGGTTGTGAACCCGCAGCCCGTGTGATTGAGGAGCATGATCTCCTTGCTGCCCAGGACCCGCGTGGAAACGACAAGTTCTCCCAGGACGTCGTCGGTGACAGCCGGACCGCCGGTCCGGATGACGTCCATATCCGCGGTCTTCAAACCCAAGATCCCCTCGAGGTCCGAGAGCCGCGGATCCATGCAGGTTACGATCGCAATCTTGGGCTCCGGGCGCCCGCCCAGTTTCGGATCGTACTTTCTTGCGAAATTCTCATTGGCCTTGAGGGCCTGATCGATAAGGCTCATCACCGCCTCCCATGCGAGCATCCCGTGGAGATAAGGGCGCCGCGTTCAGATCGTTCGAGTTCTGCCTACGCCACAGCGAATCAAAGAAACACAAGTGCAATGACTGATCTATTGGACGATGGTATCATCGATACTTTTGTGTCCATTGGCGCTTTCTGGGCGCAGCGCAGCCGCCCTCTCGCGCCGTCGCTGCGAGCGGGGCGAGGGCCTCGCCTTCGTCGTCGACCGCGCCAGAAAGCCAGAACCGGCTGCCGCCAACGATAGCGCCCGTCCGAGACGCCGGCGCGCCGTTGGCCGGCACGCGCAGCGCATGCCGCCCCCGGTCCGGCTTACGGCGACAGTTCCTCGAATACCGTCGGCACGAGTTCGGACACTGTGGGGTGGATGGCGACGGCGCGCGTGTAAGCCGTCGCCGTGGCGCCCGCGGCCATCGCTTCGATAACGCCGTGGACCGCCTCGTCGCCGCCGACGCCGAGAATTGCGGCGCCGAGAATCGCGTCGCTTTCGCCGTCGACGACCACTTTGATGAAATCCTTGCGTCTCGCCCTTCTCCACCGCGCGCGCGACGCGGGTCATCGGCCGTTTGCCGACGCGGACGGCGCGCCCTTTGGCTTTCGCTTCCGCTTCGGTCAATCCGACCCGTCCGAGCGGCGGATCGACATAGAGCGCGTAGACCGGGATGCGATCGGTCACCCGACGCCGCGCGCCGTCGAGGAGGTTCCCGGCGACAATCTCGTAGTCGTTGTAGGCCGTGTGGGTGAAGGCGCCGCGGCCGTTGCAGTCGCCGAGCGCCCAGATGTGCGGGACGCTGGTCCGCAGTTCGTCGTCGACCTCGATATAGCCGTGCGCGTCGACTGCGACGCCCGCCGCGTCGAGTCCGAGATCGTCGGTATTCGGCCTGCGGCCAACCGCAAGGAGCACGTGCGAGGCCACCACAACGGGCTCGCCGCTTTGGCAATTGACGCCAACTTCAACGTCGGCGCCGCGCGGGGCGAAACGGATGCACTCCGCGTCGCAACGGACGGCGATGCCCTCCGCCTCCAGGATACCGCGGATGGCGTCGGAGACATCCGGATCCTCTTTGGCGACGAGACGCGGCGCCTTCTCGATCACGGTGACGTCGGCGCCCAGTCGCCGGAATATTTGGGCGAACTCGAGGCCGATGTAGCTTCCGCCGACGATCGCCAGATGACGCGGCAGCGCATCGAGTTCAAGAAGGGTCGAGTTCGTCAGCGCGCGGACTTGATCGACGCCGAGGAAATCCGGGATCGCGGCCCGGGCGCCGACGTTGATGAACACCCAGTCGGCTTCGAGCGTCTCGCCCCCGACCTCGAGCGCATGGCCCGAAACGAAGCGGGCGTGGCCCTCGAACACCTTGCAATTGACCATGCTCCCGAGCCAGGACTCGAGACCCGCGCGCTTTTCGCCTACGATCCTCCGCATGCGCGCCATGACGGCCGCGAAATTGACGCCGACCGGTCCGGCGCTGACTCCGTAGTCGGTGGCGCGCCCTGCGAGATGGGCCGCATAGGCGCTCGCGACCAGAGCCTTGGTGGGCGTGCAGCCCACGTTCACGCAGGTTCCGCCGAGGAGCTTGCGTTCAACGACAGCGACCGTCTTGCCTGCCCTTGCGAGCCGCCCCGCCATCGGCGGTCCGGCCTGGCCGGCGCCGACGACAATGGCGTCGAAGCGGCGGCTCATCGGAGCGCCCGCCTATGCCCAACCTTCCGTCCGCAACGCGACGACTGCCTCGCAGACTTTGTCTCGATCATTTGTTGGACTCGCATCAATCGAGGGCTCCTAACATGCGGTCGGCGGAATTGCGCAAGCGCCTTGGGATCCTTCGCGTGATGTCTCTGCTTCGTATAGGCAATCGTGAATGGTGGCGGGCTCGATCTCCGTGCCCGCATCGGGAATTTGGCCGCCAGAGGAAGCCGGACCGACACTATCGTCTCGGCTGCACCATCGTCTACTGGCGGTCGCGAAGGCCGCGCGATAGTCAGGGAGCGTTCCGGACGAACCCGCAAAAGAAGGAGGCTGCTGTGGACGCGACGATGAACTCGGCGGGGAGGGAGATGGGATTATCATTCCAACCGCGTTCAGCTTCGTCCCGATCAGGGCGGCGCGATTCCGGTCGAGATCGGGATGTTTCGGTGTCGGAGGCGGCCGGTCCGGCGGACGGCGCAATTTAGGCTGACGACATGGCGCGATTGTTGTCGGTCAATATCGGTCTGCCACGCGACATCGTGTGGAGGGGTATGACGGTGCGCACCGGCGTCTGGAAGGACGCGGTGCAGGGACGCCGCCGCGTCGGTAAGTTGAACCTCGACGGCGACGGCCAGGGCGATCTCGCCGGGCACGGAGGCGAGCAGCGTGCGGTCTTCGTCTACCAGATCGAGTCCTATCGCTACTGGCAGGAACAGCTTGGAAGGAGTGACTTCGTCCACGGACAATTCGGCGAGAACTTCACAGTGGAAGGGTTGCCTGACGACGGCGTCTACATCGGCGATCGCTATCGGATCGGCAGCGCCCTGTTCGAGGTCACCCAGCCGAGGGTCACCTGCTATCGCGTCGGCATTCGGATGAATGAATCGCGCATGCCTGCGCTGCTGACGTCCAGCGGCCGACCCGGATTCTACTTCCGGGTCCTCGAGCAGGGCGAGGTTGGCGCCGGCGACGAGATCGCGAAGGTTGCGGAGGGTGAGGCGCGGATGTCGGTCGCGGAGGTCAACGCGCTTCTTTATTCACCTCGGCATCCGCGCGATCTGCTGGAACGCGCATCGCACATTGCGGCGCTCTCGCCCGGCTGGAGGTCGTCGTTCATCGCTTTGCTAGGCAGTCGGTCGGACGGCAACGCCGGGCTCGCGCCGGCTGCGGCCGCGCACGCGGCCGCTCCCGGATTCCGGCCGCTGAAGGTGACTACGATTGACCGGGAATCGGCCGACGTCGTGTCGCTCACGATGCAGGACCCCAGCTGCGAGCCGCTGCCGGAAGCGTCTCCAGGCCAATACGTCGTGCTGCTCCTGCGACCAGGCGTCGGCGGCGCGCCAATCTTTCGCAGCTATTCGCTTTCGGGACCCGTCTCCACGGATCGCTATCGGATCAGCGTGAAGATCGAGCCGAACGGCGTGGCAGGCTCCTACCTGAGGGACCAGGTGCGAGTGGGCGATTTTCTCGAGGTCAGCTCGCCGCGCGGGAGCTTCGTCCTGCGGTCTGGCGATGGCCCCGTGGTGCTGATGAGCGCGGGAATTGGGGCGACGCCGGTCCTTGCGATGCTCCACGCCATGCAGTCAGAGCGCTCGCCACGTCCGGTGCTGTGGTTGCATGCCGCACGGGACGGAAAGCACTTTCCGTTCGCCTCCGAGGCGCGGCGCCTCGTCTCGAACCTATCGCGTGGCCGCAGCTATGTCTGTTTCAGCTCTCCCGAGGTCGCCGATCGGATTGGAACGGACTTTGACGCCGCGGGCCGATTCTCGCGGGCGATATTCGACAAGGTCGGCCTGACCCGGGATGCGGACGTCTACCTATGTGGGCCGAGCCGCTTCATGGCGGACATGAAAGCGGCCCTGTCGGAGCTCGGCGTTAAACCGGATTGCATACACGTCGAGATCTTCAATGGCGGCGAGTTGTTTACTCCGGGGGTCACCGGCGCCGTTATGAAAACTCCGCATCGGCCGTCGGCCGACCTTGAAACCGGCTCCCTCGTCTCGTTCGCGCGCAGCGGCATTGCCGCCCACTGGAATCCGTCGGCCTATCAGAGCCTGCTGGAGCTCGCCGAGGCGTGCGACGTCCCGGTGCGCTGGTCATGCAGGAGCGGCGTCTGCCACAATTGTGAGAGCGGTCTCGTCTCGGGAAAGGTCGCCTACGATCCTCTGCCGCTCGACCTGCCGGCGACAGGCAATCTGCTCACCTGCTGCTCGCGTCCGGCCGGCGACGTTGTTGTCGATCTGTAATATAACTCCGACGCGCGCAAAGCGACCGCGCGCGCCCCGTCCAGCGTTGGCGGCGCGACGCGGACTCAGTGCAGGATCTGGCTCAAGAACAGCTTTGTGCGTTCATGCCGCGGGTCGTCAAAAAAAGGCGCCGGCGCGTTCATCTCGACAATCTCGCCTCTGTCCATGAACACGACGCGATCAGCGACCTGCCGGGCGAAACCCATCTCATGCGTCACAACGATCATCGTCATGCCCTCCTGCGCGAGCGCGGTCATCGTGTCGAGCACTTCCTTCACCATTTCCGGATCGAGAGATGATGTCGGCTCGTCGAACAGCATGATCTTCGGCGTCATGCACAATGCGCGGGCGATCGCCGCGCGTTGTTGCTGACCGCCGGAGAGCTGGCCGGGATATTTGCGCGCCTGATCCTGAATTTTCACCCGCGCGAGCAGTCTCATCGCCAGTTCGTCCGCATCGTGTCTGGGCATCTTGCGCACCCAGACCGGCGCCAAGGCGCAATTCTCCAGAATCGTCAGATGCGGAAAGAGATTGAAGCTCTGGAACACCATCCCAACCTCGCGCCGCACCTCATCGATCTGCTTGATGCCGGCGGTCAGCTCCACTCCGTCGACCACGATGGATCCACGTTGATGCTCCTCGAGCCGATTGACGCATCGGATCAGCGTCGACTTGCCGGAGCCCGAGGGACCGCAGACCACGATGCGCTCTCCGCGGCCCACCGCCAGGTTGATGTTCCGCAAAACGTGAAAGCTTCCGTACCATTTGTGGACGCCCGCAAATCGGATCGCGTCATCGTCGGATCGATCGGCGCCGGCGCCGCTCGATATCACCTGCGCCCCCTGGCGAGGATTTGTTCGACATGAGCCGAGTAGCGGGCGATGCCGTAGCAGAAACTGAAATAGAAGATCCCAGCGAAGATGTAACCCGTGACCATGATTGTCGGACCGGCCCAGACCGGATCCTTGATCGCATTGTTCATCGCTGCGAGGAAGTCGGTCATGCCGACGACCGAGATGAGCGTCGTGTCCATGAACAGGCCGATGAAATTGTTGACGATGCCGGGTATCACCAGTGTCAGGGCCTGCGGCAGTATGACGAGACCCATCATGCGCGGATAGTTCAGTCCGAGCGCCATCGCGGCTTCGTATTGTCCCCTCCCCAACGACTGAAGACCGCCTCGCACTTCTTCCGCCATATAGGCCGCCGAAAACACGACAATGCCGGCCAATGGGCGCAGGAATCGATCTGGAGCCCATGTTTCGGGCAGGAACAGCGGCAACAGATCGTTGGCCATGAACAGGATCGTGATGAAGGGCACGCCGCGGACAAACTCGATGAAAGCGACGCTGGCGGTTCTAACGACAGGAAGCGGCGACCGGCGGCCAAGCGCAAGCAGCACGCCGAGCGGCAGAGAGAAGACGATCCCGACCACGGCCGTGATCAGCGAGACGAAAATACCTCCCCATAGCAGTGTGTCGACCGTCGGCAGGCCGACCAGGGATGAGCCGCGCAGGAGGACGAGCGCCAGGATCGGGTAGACAATAAAAAATAGGAACGCGCCCCACGTCCGCCGCGGGGCATTGGTCCACAGCAGCCAGACAATCAGAACGGCGCCGATCGCCTCGACGGCGTCGACCCGCCAACGCTCCGCGACCGGATAAGAGCCGAAGCGCAGGTAGTCCCACTTGGCGACGACGAACGCCCAGCAGGCGCCATCCTGATGCTCACGGCAGGCTGCCCCGTCCGTCGCGCTCCAAACGGCGCGCGTCGTCGCCCAAGCGGCCAGCTGCGGCAACCAATAGGCGATAAACGCAAGAAACGCGATGGTGGTGAGACCGGAGCCGGGTGACGAGAAGAGGTTGGCTCGCGCCCAGGCGAGCGCGTCGCCGGTCAGGGTCGGCGGCGGATCTTCCGGCTCCGGCGCCTCGCGGACATAAGCCAGAGGCGCCAAGCTCAACGCTCCTTCAGCGCGTAGCGCGCATTGAAAAGATTAAGCGCCAGAGCGACGGCGAGCGACATGAACAAATAGACCGCCATCGTGATCGCCATCACCTGCACCGCCGCCTGCGTCTGGTTGAGAACGGTGCCGGCGAAAATCTGCACCAAGTCCGGATAGCCGATGAAGACGGCAAGCGAGGAGTTCTTGACAATGTTCAAGTATTGCGACGCGAGCGGCGGCGTAATGAGCCGCATCGCCTGCGGGATGACAACCAGCTTCATGGTCGCTCCGCGATGCAATCCGAGCGCTGCGGCCGCCTCGCTCTGACCGATCGGCACCGCGAGGAGGCCCGCGCGAACGATCTCTGCGATGAACGCCGCGGTGAAGGTGACAAGACCGAAAACGAGCGCGGCCATTTCGGGAATGATCTGGAGGCCGCCCTTCAGATTGAACCCAGAGAGTTTCGCGATATCGAACGAGAACGGCGCCCCGGCGGCCACCGACACGATCGAAGGCAAGCCAATGATCAGCGCCACAGCGACCAGGGCGCTCGGCGCTTGCGCGCCGGTGCTTTCCTGGCGCCGCCGCGCCCACTCTCGAAATCCGGCCGCAAGGACCAAGGCCGCCACGATTGCGCCCACGAACCAGATGGCCCGGTCCCGCGTGACGGGCAATGGCAAATAGAGGCCACGGTTATTGAGAAATACAACGTCGCCAATGCTGATCGACTGTCGAGGTCCCGGCAGGGATTTCAGAATCGCGTTGTACCAGAACAGCAGCAGAAGGAGCAGCGGCGTGTTGCGCAGGACGCTCGTGTAGACGAGCGCAAATCGCGAGAGCAGCCAGTTGGGCGAGAGCCGGGCGACGCCGATCGCAAAGCCCAGGAGGGTCGCCAACGGAATGCAGATGACAGCGATCAGGATGGTATTGAGAAGCCCGACCCAGAACGCCTGACCATAGGTCGACAGGTCGTTGTAGCTTATCAGATGGAGATTGATGTCGAAGCCGGCGACTTCGTTCCAGAACCCGAAGCCCATCGGTATGCCGCGGGCGCGCATATTGATCACGGCGTTGTAGATTGCGGCGCAAGCCAACGCGCCGATGAACACAAGCAGCAAGGTTTGGTAGGTTAGGCCGCGCGCCCGCTGATCGTTGAGCCAAGCCGACAGCTTCGCGCCCCTCGCCGGGTTCATTGCGCAGTCCTTGGTCCTCAATCCATTTAAGGAGGAGCGATGATGGAAGGCTCTGCCCGTCGGCGCAAGTCCGGCAGCTCACCACATGTCGAGCGCGACGCGCGCTTCGTCGGACATTCGGCTCTGATCCCAAGGCGGGTCGAACACCATGTTCACCTTCGCGCCAGCGACGCCGGGGACAGCGCTGACCGCATTCTCGACCCACGTCGGCATTTCGCCCGCGACAGGACAAGCGGGCGCGGTCAATGTCATCTCGATGGTGACGAACCGGCTATCATCTATGTCTACATTGTAGATAAGCCCGAGTTCATAGATATCCGCCGGAATCTCAGGATCAAAGACGGTTTTCAGCGCCGCTATGATGGCCTCGGTCATCTGACCCAACTCATCGGCAGCCATCTCCGACGGCGGCGTGATGACCGCATTCCGAGCGACGGGAGCCGTCGGGGTTCCGGCGTCATTCGCGTGGCTTTGGGCCTCGTCCATGCCCCATCTCCTACTGGAAGAGCTTTCGGGCGCGGACCAACGCTTCCGCAAGCGCCTCGACCTCGGCGAAGGTGTTGTAGAGCGCGAACGAGGCCCGGCAGGTGGATGTTACTCCGAACCGTTGCAAAAGCGGCATCGCGCAATGCGTTCCGGCCCTGACCGCGACGCCCGACCGGTCGATCAGGGTTGCGATGTCATGAGCATGCGTCCCTTCCATCGTGAATGAGACGATGGGACCCTTTCCCTGCGCGGCGCCGATGATGCGCACCGAGTTGATGGAGGACAGGAGTTCGTGCGCGTAAGCGCGAAGCGCCTCCTCATGCGCCCGGATGCGCGCTCGTCCGATCCCCTCCATGTAATCGAGCGCCGCCCCTAGCCCGATCGCTTGCACAATCGGCGGGGTGCCGGCTTCGAAGCGATGCGGCGGATCGTTGTAGGTGACGGTCTCCCGGGTCACTTCCGCGATCATCTCGCCGCCGCCCTGGTAGGGCGGCAACGTTTCGAGAAATTCGCGCTTGCCGTAGAGCACGCCGATTCCTGTTGGCCCATAGACCTTGTGCCCGGTGAAAACATAGAAGTCGGCGTCGAGGTCGCGCACATCGACATCGAGATGGACGGCCCCTTGCGAACCATCGACGAGCACGGGAATGCCGCGCCGATGAGCGAGCCTGACCACGTCCTTGATCGGCGGCGTGGTCCCGAGGACGTTGGACATATGCGTTATCGCCACGATCTTCGTGCGATCGCTCAGCGCGCGCTCGAACGCCTCGAGCGAAAAGGAGCCGTCGTCGGCGACGTCGACCCAGCGCAGGACCGCGCCCTTGCGCTCGCGATGAAAGTGCCAAGGCACGATGTTGGAGTGATGCTCCATCACGCTCAGCACGATCTCGTCGCCCGCGCGGATGCGCCCAAGACCAAAGCTGGACGCGACGAGATTGATCGCCTCGGTCGCCGAACGGGTGAAAACGATCTCGTCGCGCGAAGCGGCGTTTACGAACCGCCGCACTGTTTCCCGGGCCGCCTCATAGGCCTCGGTCGCCGCGTTCGCGAGATAGTGCAGTCCGCGATGCACATTCGCGTATTCGTGCTCGTAGGCGTACGAAAGCCGGTCAACGACCTTCTTCGGCTTCTGAGCCGAAGCCGCGTTATCCAGATAGACAAGCGGCTTCCCGTAGGGGCGCTCGGCAAGGATCGGGAAATCCGCGCGTATCGCCTCTACGTCATAGGCGTCGAATGCGGTTTGGACGATATTGTTCACGCCTTCGCCTCCGCCGTGCGCCGCCGCCCGCGCGAGAGGCGGCGCCAATTCCGTTCGCCGGTCAGCGCGACCCGCATCAAAGCCTCACGTTCGCGACCCGAGCCAGGCGCGCAGCCGGGCGCGCAAGGCCTCGATCAACGGTTCATTCTCGATCCGGTCGATGGACTCTCCCCCGAACGCCTCGAGCAGCATCGCCTTGGCGTCGCTCTCCGGGATGCCGCGCGATCGCAAATAGAATATCTGTTCGGGATCGAGCGAAGCGACCGTCGCGCCGTGCCCGCAGACGACATCGTCGGCGAAGATCTCGAGTTCCGGCTTCTCGTTCATCTGCGCCCGAGGAGACAATAGAACGGCTTGTGACTTCATCGCCCCATTGGTCTTTTGCGCCGCCCGCTCGACGATGATCTTACCCTGAAAGACCCCAATAGCGTCATCGTCGACGATCGCGCGATAGAATTCGCGGCTCGTCCCACGCGGCGCTGCGTGAACGACCCGCAGCGTCGTGTCGGCGCGGCGGTCGCCGTCGATAAGCGCCAGTCCGCCGAGCGAGACCTTGGCCTCCTCCCCGGTCATCCTGACAAAAATCTGCCGGCGAGTGAGGTCGCCGCCGGAGATGAGGCCGAAGGCGTCCAACTCGGCGTTGTCCGCCAAATCGCAGATTTGGGTTTCGATATGAAGACCGGGCTCGTCCCCAACCACGGCGACGTGCCTTGCCTTGGCGCCTTTGGCGAGCGTCATGATCGTCGCCGTGTGACGCTGGACGGTGGCCTGAGCGCCTTCGAACACCTCGACGAACGAGGCTCGCGCTCCGGCGTCGAGGGCAATGGCCAAGCGCGAATATACCGAATGGGCCGAGGTCCCGCTCGCCAGATGGAGCAGCGTGATCGGCTCGATAATGTCGGCCCCGCGCCCAACCGAAATCGTACAACCGGAGGGGCTCAGCGCCTCGTTGAGAGCCGCCAGCGGATCGTCGACGGGATCAGCGGCGATGGCCCCCTCGGTTACGCTGACCCCGGCCGGGAGGCGATCCGAAAGCTCGCCGATATAGCGGCCGCCGAGCAGCACGAGCTGCGCACCCGGCGCAAAACGCTCGCGGCGGGCAAGCCGGCGCCGCGCCGCCTCGATATCGGCCGGCGAGGGCGCGGCGACAAGCGGCGCCGCATGCGCCATCGCAGCGCGCAGATCCGTATAGTGCCAGGCCTCGATGCGCCGGGTCGGTAGGCCGGCTTCGGCGAAGCGCGCGAAAGCGGCCGCGCGCGCCGGCGACGGCTCACGCCCTTCGCTCTCAGCGAATTGTCTGAAGAGGGCTTTCTCGGCAGCCGATCGGTTGACGATATGGGCGGTCATCGGCGGCTCACGCAGCCTCCTCCGCGTAATCGCGATAGCCGTTGCGTTCGAGCTCGAGCGCGAGCTCCGGACCGCCGGCGGCGACAATCCGGCCCTTGGCCATCACATGCACGACATCCGGCTTGATGTAGTCGAGCAGCCGTTGATAGTGCGTAATCAGGACGAACGCCCGGTCTGGATTGCGAAGCGCGTTGACGCCCTCGGCGACGATCCGGAGCGCGTCGATATCCAGGCCCGAATCGGTTTCGTCGAGGACGCCGACGCGCGGCGCGAGCAGGGCCATCTGCAGAACCTCGAACCGCTTCTTCTCGCCGCCGGAAAAGCCGACATTGAGCGGCCGCCGCAGCATCTCCTGGTCGATCTTCAGCGCCTGCGCCGCTTCGCGCACTCGGCGCATGAAATCGGGCGTGGTCAGATCGCTTTCGCCTCGCGCCCGCCGCTGTGCGTTCAGCGCCGCCTTCAGGAAGGTCATCGCGCCGACGCCGGGAATTTCGGTCGGGTACTGGAACGCGAGAAACACCCCCTGGAGCGCACGCTCGTTGGGCTGCAGCTCCAGGAGATTGTGGCCGTCGAGAAAAATCTCCCCGGCGGTGACCTCGTAGCCCGGCTTGCCGGCGATGACGTAAGCCAGCGTCGACTTGCCGGAGCCGTTCGGTCCCATGATCGCCGCAACCTCGCCCCCGCCCACGCTGAGGCTGAGGTTGTCGAGGATCAGTTTGTCCTGGATCGAGACGCTGAGATTCCTGATTTCGAGCATTGCGCGTCGATCCCCGCTTTGCGCGCCAGAAATCACCCTACGCTCCCTTCGAGGCTGATGCTGATGAGCTTTTGCGCTTCGACCGCAAATTCCATTGGCAATTGCTGCAACACGTCGCGAACAAATCCGTTGACGATCAGCGCCGTCGCCTCCTCCGCCGACAGCCCACGCTGGAGACAGTAGAACATCTGCTCTTCCGAGACCTTCGACGTAGTCGCTTCGTGCTCGATCACCGCGGAGGAGTTCTTCGCCTCAATATAGGGCACGGTGTGGGCCCCGCATTCCTGACCGATTAGCAGCGAATCGCAGTTGGTGAAGTTGCGCGCTCCGGTTGCCAGCCGGTGCGCCGACACCTGCCCTCGATAGGTGTTTTGCGACTTGCCGGCGGCCACGCCCTTCGAGATGATGCGGCTCGTGGTGTTGCGGCCGAGATGGATCATCTTCGTTCCGCTGTCGACCTGCTGATGGCCGTTCGAAATCGCGATCGAATAGAATTCGCCGCGCGAGGCCTCGCCGCGCAAGATGCAGGACGGATATTTCCAGGTGATCGCGGAGCCGGTCTCGACCTGGGTCCAGGAGATTTTTGATCGCGCGCCGCGGCAATCGCCGCGCTTGGTGACGAAATTGTAAATGCCGCCGCGGCCCTGGGCGTCGCCCGGATACCAATTCTGCACTGTCGAATACTTGATCTCCGCGTCGTCGAGCGTGATCAGCTCGACGACCGCGGCGTGAAGCTGGTTCTCGTCCCGCTTGGGCGCGGTGCAGCCTTCGAGGTAACTGACGTACGATCCCTTGTCGGCAATGATGAGCGTGCGTTCGAACTGCCCGGTGTTCTTCTCGTTGATTCGGAAATAGGTCGAAAGCTCCATCGGGCAGCGCACGCCGGGCGGCACGTAAACGAACGAGCCGTCGGAGAACACCGCCGAATTGAGCGTCGCATAAAAATTGTCGGTGGGCGGCACGACCGAGCCGAGGTAGCGGCGCACCAGGTCGGGATGCTTTTGCACCGCCTCCGAGAAAGAGCAAAAGATGACGCCCGCCTTGGCGAGTTCGGCCTTGAAGGTCGTGGCGATCGAAACCGAATCGAAGACGGCGTCAACCGCAACCCTCGGCCTCTCGACCCCGGCAAGGACCTCCTGCTCGACAAGCGGGATGCCGAGCTTGGCGTAGGTGCGCAGGAGCTCTGGATCGACCTCGTCGAGCGATCTTGGCGCCGGCGAGGATTTCGGGGCGGCGAAATAATAGATGTCCTGATAGTCGATCGGCGGATGCGTGACGCGCGCCCAGTTCGGCTCGTCCATCGTCAGCCACCGACGAAAAGCTTCGAGCCGCCATTCGAGCAGCCACTCCGGCTCTTCCTTCTTGAGCGAGATGAACCGGACCGTATCTTCGCTCAGGCCCTTCGGGGCCATGTCCGATTCGATCGGGCTAATAAAGCCGTACTTATACGCCTCAACGTCAATCGAGCGCACGCGATCGACGGTCTCCTGGTCGGCCGCCATTGGTGACTTCTCCTCGCCTTGACGGTTTCAAGGACCGCCGGTGGGGGTCGTAAGCGCCCCCGCTCGAAGAGCCCGGCTTCGACTAGGGGAGACGCCCGCCATATATGGCGTTCATGCGCGCCGATTGCAAATGACCAATTGGCGCCATGGCGCGAGGAAAATCGCTGCCGGCGACCTTAATTTACAGTGCGACTATGATGCTCGTCGGCCGCGGAGAGCGGGGCGCGCGCTCCGCCTACCCGGCCTCGCCGCGCAATTGCGCCGCTAGCCGCCGCAAGTCGATTGGCTCCGCATCGCGCTCAACCGGATTTGCCGAGCGGCGATCGTCCGGGCGCCCGGATATATCCTCGAACTTCATGCGCATCGGCGTGGCGATCGCCTCGCCGAAAGCGATCGCCTCGCGGTCGGCGATCGAGGACAGGAAGGCGATCGTGCTGCTCGCAGAAGCGCCCGCGGCGGCGCGAATGATCCCCTTGTCGAGTTCGTTGGCGAGCCTCATCGCAAACAGGGTCGAGCATTGCGACAACACGGTGGAATCGAGTTCCGAGGGCCGTTGCGACACGACGCCGAGCGAGGCGCCATACTTCCGCCCTTCCTTGGCGATCCGTCCGATCGCCTGTCTGGCGGGACCGAAGGTCTGCCTGCTATCAGCGGGAATATAGCGGTGCGCCTCTTCGCACAGCACGTTGATTTCGTATGTCCCGGAACACCAGAACGCGATCTCGAACGCCAGCCGCGCCAGCACAGAGACGACTGAGTTGATAACTTCGTTGGGCAAGCCGGCAAGCCGGACGATTGTAATCGGCAGACCTCGGGTCGGTATGCGAAACAAGCGGGAAACCACCTTCGCGATATCGTCCTCAACCACCAGCCTGCCGAACATGAAGCGAAACCGCGGGTCGCGATTCAGTCCCTCGAGCCGGTAGCGCAGGGCCCTGAGATCGGAACGGGGAAAGCGCTGATCCAACAGGCCGAGCCAGTCCTCGATGATGGCGACGACGTCGATGATGCGAAAAGGCGTCGGCGTATCGGCCGTTACCGAAACCCCTTCGGACATTGGCTGCCTGCGCACCGCGCTGGCCGCGGCCGACGACGATCCCACATCGACCAGGTACTTCGCCTTTGCGGCCCGGATGACTTCGTAGAGCGCATCCCGCTCGTCCGCATGAGGTTGCCGGCCGCTGAACACGACATCGGCCAGCTCATCGAATTGAAACATCCAGAACGGCAGCTCGAGACTGTCCGAATCGATGACTTGCGCCAATCCGGGAAAGTGCGCGGCGTATTCGTTGTGCGGATCGAAGATGATGATCCGCAGCTTCGGCCTCATCGCGATCGACTTCCTGAGGAGGAGACTGACCGAGGTCGTCTTGCCGACTCCGGTCGAACCAAGCACCGCGAAATGACGCCTGATCAATTCACCGACGTCGATTTCCGCGGGAATCGAATCATTCTGGCTCAACCGGCCGATTTCGACCCCCTCGCGCCCCCGAAAGGTATAGATGGCGCGAAGATCGTCCGCGCGGATGCGATGCGCAGGAGCGCCAAGTGAGGGAAACGAGCTCACGCCGCGATGGAACACCGGCTCGCCGGACGAATCATCGGCAATTTCACCGTTCAGCTCGATCGTGACCCGTGCGGTGTTGACCTCCGTCGCGGACCACCGGCCGTCATGAGTCTCAACGTCGCAGACCGCGCCGACCAGACGCGCGGTCTTATGGGCGATCGTAATCAGGTGCCCGACCGACCAGTCCTCTTCGCCCGTTTCAAGGGGACAGCTGATGACGCCCTGCGTTCCGTTCAGCGCCACCAGTCGACCAATCAGGTGCGGCGGGTCGACTTCCCGACGCTCGAACCCAAACGCCCTCCCGGCGCTCGTCTCATCGGCTTCGCACGCCTCTTCGCCGGTCGGCATGGGCGGGTTCGCAGAGCGCGGATCTCGCGCTTCGCCGAGACGTTCGAGAGCGTCGCGAAAAAGTCGGCTGTCGGTGCGAAACGAGTGCATGTCTGACCGATCGCTGGCCGAAAAAGCGAAGACGGGCGAAAAACGAGCTTGCCGACGAGCGGGTAAAGAATCCGTTGGGGCCGCCGCGACATTTCGAGGCGTGTATCGACCTGGGACAAGGCCGGCGCACCGTCCCAGCGGCGCGCACCGTGTGCCGTTCCGTCAGTCAGATACCGCCAGGTTTCGGAGACCCTGCCGCTGGCCCCTGACTGTTGCCGAGCAGTGCGCCCCTGGCTAACCTGCCTTGTCGCTTTTCTCACCCCGCGGCTATCGGGCTCCCCCACGCCATGCGATCATTCAATCCTGAGAGAGCCCCGGTGTTCGCGAAAAAGGGCATGGCCTGTTCGAGCCAGCCGCTCGCGGCGACGGTCGGCAGGGACATTCTCAAAGCCGGCGGCAACGCCGCCGACGCAGCGGTGGCGATGGCGGCGATGGTCAGCGTCACCGAGCCTATGATGAACGGGCTTGGCGGCGACTGCATGATGCTGGTGCATTGGGACGGCGCGTTCTACGGCCTCAACGGCGCCGGCCGCGCCGGGTCGCGTCTGACCATCGACAATCTCCGCGCCGCCGGCTTTTCGTCGATGCCGCAAGCCGGGGCGGCCGCCGTGCCGGTCCCGGGCGCTCTCGACGCCTATCTTGCGCTGCACGAGCGCTTTGGTTCGATGGATTTCGGCGCGCTCGTCGAGCCCGCGGCGACTTACGCCGAGGAGGGGTTCGCGGTCGGCGCCAAAATCGCCCTGGCGTGGGAATGGGGCGCCTCGAAGCTGAAACGCTACTCGAAAGACGCGAGCGCTTATCTGCCTTACGGCGTCGCGCCGAAGGCGGGAGAGATCTTCCGGCAGACGGATCTCGCCAGCACCTGGCGCGCGATCGGCAGAAACGGGCGAGCCGCGTTTTATGGCGGAGACGTGCGCGACCGGATCCTCGACGCGCTCTACCAAGGCGGCGGCTATCTCGACCGCGAGGACCTCGATCAGACGCAGGCCGAATGGGTCGAGCCGGTTCGCGGCAGTTACCGCGGGCACACCATCCTGGAGCTGCCGCCGAACGGACAAGGCGTCGTCGCGTTGATGGCTCTCGGCATGCTCGAGGGCTTCGACATGCGGGGTCTGTTCCTGGACAACGAGGTCAGAGCCAAGCATCTCATCCTCGAGACTGCAAAGCTTGCCTTTGCCGACGCGTACCCGCGCGTGGCCGATCCGCGGTTTGTCGCCACGCCGTTGGATCTTCTCCTGTCCGCCGACTATCTGCGCGAGCGGCGCGGGCTGATCCAGCAGGACCGCGCGCTCGACGCGCCTCCCGCCGGCCGCGTCTACGGCGACACGACCTACCTCACCGTCGTCGACCGCGACCGCCATGCGGTTTCGCTCATCACCAGCATTTCCGACGTGTTCGGCTCTGGAATCATCGTTCCGGGAACCGGCGTGATCCTGCACAACCGCGGGGCCGACTTCGAAATGGACCCGGCCCATCCCAATCATGCGGCGCCGGGAAAACGCGTGCGCCACTCGATCCTGCCGTCAATGATGCTGGCAGCCGACGGTTCGCTCGCGCTCAGCTTCGGCTGCATGGGGGCGAACATGCAGCCGCAGGGGCAAGCGCAAATCCTGGTCAATCTGATCGACCGGGGAATGGACTTGCAGCAGGCGCTCGACGCGCCGCGGGTGCGGGCGCTCGACGGCCGTCGCATTTCGGTCGAGCCGCATAGGGACCCGGACTTCGCCGAGCGGCTGGCGGCGCTCGGTCATCAGGTCGTCGCCGGCGAGGAAAGCCCGGACGACTGGATGGTCCGCCATGATTTCCTGCGGTCCCTCGAAGGATGCGCCCAGGCGATCGCGATCAGCGGCGACGCCCTCTGCGGCGCCTCCGACCCGCGGCTCGACGGCATCGCCGCGCCGCTGTAGGTATCACACCATGCCTCCGTCCTTTCCAAGCCAATTCCAAATTCTCCCAAGCCGAGCCAAATCCTCGCCAAGCCGTCCCAAGAAAATCAAAGAGAATCAAAGCAAAAAGCTTGGATTTCCTTGCCTGAATCGGGCCTTTTCAATGGATTGCGCCGACCCCCCTGACCGATTTTTCTTTTCTGGCCCCCAATAGCCATTACAATACTGTGATATTTCTCCGAGCCGGCGTCCGCGGCGTTCGTCTCGCCCATTGCGCCGGGATTATGGATGCCTGCGACCATGGCAGACGGCACCTTAGCACGGTTTTCACTTTTCAGAAAGAAATAGCGCCAAAAAAATCGCCGCCATAATTTCCAGAATTTCGTAGGCTCAGCCAGAACCCCGGCCGACGGCGCGACCGAGCTCGTGGGACACCGGGAAACGGCTCAGCCTTGAACGGGGATCGCTGGCGGCGATATCGCTGGCGGGAATGGCCGCCGGCCTGCTCGGCGTCGAAACGCCCGCCGCATGGGGACAATCGGTCCGCCTCAGGTTCCCTCCCGGCAGATCGGCAGCGGCTGGGGCGGCGGAAGGGGGTGGGCCTCGCGCCATCGCGCAATGATCGGCTCGAGCGTTTCCTTGCGCCAGAACTTGGGTGCGCCGATGTCTTTGAGACAGGCGGCGTTCCAATAGAGGCCCGCGCGCGACGGCGCCTCTCCGGCCTCGGCCGCCCGCGCGACGGCGTCGATGTCGCGGGATTCCGGATAGATGTAGAGCGTGGTCGGATTGCCGCTGACCATCGCCATGATGGTCTCGGCGTCCGAGGGCGACCAGCTGGTGCAGCCGTCGCTGCGCCCGGCCTCGTAATTCACCAGTTTTCCGAACGGAACGTAGCCCTCCTGGTCGGCGTGCGGGCTCGTCGGATCTTTTCGCCGGCACATTCCCCTGAGCAGGACCGCCGGATGTCCGCCGATCGCGCGCTCCCTCGCGTTCGCGGTTTCGCCTTCGCCGTCAAACTTGAGGAAGGCCCGCGCGAATGGCGCCTCTCCGCCGCCCGAGGCGCGATAATATCCCTTGAAGGACCCAGCGATCTCGGCCGTTACATAGTCGCCGCCCGTCGTCAGGTCGGAATCCATCGCGTTGCCAAAGTTTTTGACGCATCGCCGGCCGTTGGAGAAATCCGCAAGCCCGATCAGATCCCGCCCGCCGCCGTGCCCGGCGGAGATTGCGCGAAACGACCCTTGGGCTTCGCAGATGATGTAAAACCTTCGCCCCATCCCGCCGAGGTCATGGGGACGGGTCGCGTCAAACGCGAAATAGCAGGGATTGCGGACCCCCTTCCGCTGATAGAGCGCGCGGGCGCGCTCGAGCACGACCGGCGCAATCTGCCCCTCGCCCTCGCCCACATGGGCCTGAAGCCAGGCCGGAACGCCGGGCTCTCCCGCCGCGAGAGGCAGGCTCCCGCCTGCAAGGGCGATCAGGACGGCAAGGCCGGCCGAGCGGGAAAAGCTCGATCCGAACGGCAATGGTTCTGTCTCCTCAATTCGCGATTAAGCCGTCTCACCGGATAGTCGGATATTCCGTCTCCGCGACTGCTGCAACGCGCGCGAGCCGCCAAAAGCGCCGACGCGGTCGCGGCGCCGCTTGCTTTCGCCACTCTTGATTTAACGTCTCGTACAAATCAGCCGACCAGCCGCGCCTTCCACGCCCGGGCCAATGCATGATGTTCGATTTCCGCCGGGTCGCGTCCGCGATGCGCACGTAGCGCTCCATGGAGGCGAGGGGCGATCATGGGCGACGCTGGTTGCGGTGCGGACCCGCGGCTCGACGGGATCGCCGCGCGGCTATAAGGCTTGAGCGCTTAAGCTCGCACGCTGTCCTTCCAAGCCATTGGAGAAGCGCCATGCGGATCACGCTCATTCTCACGGTCGCGGCGCTGGCGCTCGCGGGCTGCAACTCGAGTCAAGAGGTCGCTCCGTCCTCTCAGCGCCTGGCCGAGATCTACCCGAACTACAACGCCTACAATCCGATCCAATACGCCCAGACGAGCGGCTTCTACGGCGGCCGCTGAGCAATCTCCTCCGACCGCTGATCGTTGAGATTATCGCCCGCTCGCCGGCGTCGGCGAGCGACCGGCCTCAAATCGCACCAACCGACGCGCCGTCGGGCAAATCCGGAACGTAGGCGCAGTCTCTCATGAAGGGGAAATATGCATGTATCACCGCAATCCCCCGGCAGGCCTCATGCAGGAGATCGCGGTAAAGCGCGTAATCCTCCTCGCCGAAGAACACGCGCTCACGCCGATTGTCGCGCTGGGTGACATGATGGGGCAAGTCGGGAACGACAAACCGGCCGATGCGCGCCATGCAACCTCCGAAAGAAGCGATCGCCGACGGCGACACTCGCCGACGAAAGGGAAATATGCAAGTGTCACCGTAATCCCGTTTTTCGGCCGGATACTGGCCTGAGCGCGGGGGCTCTCAGCAGACGGAGTCTCGGCTCATCTTCTATTCCCTCCCTCGGCGACGGTGTTATGCTCGGCAGGGCGTGGATAGACCGGCCAGTCGACACGCAGGGCTGCGCTCCCTGTTTCCACGTCTCTCTAAGCGCAGCATGGAAGCGCGACCATGCCCAAGCCAATAGTCGACATTCCTCTCGCGTCCTTGCGATGCCACCCAGAGGCTTTGCCCGGACGACCCGAAACGGCTGATACGGTCGCGGCGGCGTAGCGCCATGAGCGAGACCCGGAAAATTGCGGCGATCCTGGTCTCGGATGTGGTCGGCTATAGTCGGCTCGCGGGCGCGGACGAAGATCGAACTCTGGCGCGACTACGCGCGCTGCGCAGCGATCTGATTGATCCCACGATCTCCGTGCATCATGGCCGCATCGTCAAGCGCACCGGCGACGGCAGCGTCATCGAGTTCCGCAGCGTAGTGGACGCGGTGCGCTGCGCAATCGAAGTGCAGCACGCCATGGTCGAGCGCAACGCAGGGGTCGCGCTCGAAAAGCGCATCGAATTTCGCATCGGCATTCATCTGGGCGACGTCGTCGAGGAGAGCGACGGCGATCTCATGGGCGACGGCGTCAATATCGCCGCACGACTGGAGGGTATATGTGTGCCGGGCGCGATCTGCCTTTCCGAGGACGCCTATCGCCAGGTGAAGGGGCGGCTCGATTTCGCGGTCAGCGACCTCGGCCCGACCCAACTCAAGAACATCGCCGAGCCAATCCGGGTTTATTCGCTGCAAGTGGGCGCGCCGGCAGTGGCAAAGCCAGCAGCGGCGGCAAAAACACCCGAGCCGAAACGGCGGTCAACGTTAGCGCCGCTCATCGCCGGGATCGTCGCGCTCATCGTGGTCGCGGGCGGAACATGGTATTTCCTCGCCGGAAACCGAACCGCGCCGGTCGTCGCGACAGCCGCCACCCCCGTCGAGGCCGCGCGTCTCTCTATCGTCGTGCTGCCCTTCGCCAACCTGTCCGGCGACCCTGCCCAGGACTATTTCGCCGACGGCATCACCGAGAACCTGACCACCGATCTCGCGCGCATCCGCGACAGCTTCGTGATCGCCCGCGATACCGCCTTCAGCTTCAAGGGCAAGAACGTCGACGCGAGGGAGATCGGCAAGGAGCTTGGCGTGCGCTATGTGCTGGAAGGCTCGGTGCAGCGCGACCAGAACCGGGTGCGCGTCAACGCCCAACTCATCGATGCAGGCTCCGGCGCGCATCTTTGGGCCGACCGCTTCGAGGAGGATGTCGCCGACCTGTTCAAGCTCCAGGATCGGGTCGTGGCGCGATTGGCCAATAGCTTGGGCTACGAACTCGTCAAGACGGAGGCGGAAAAGGACGCCCGTTCCAAGAGCCCTGACGCTGTCGATCTCGCCATGCGCGGTTGGGCCTTGCTGTGGAGGGGACAGCAGGATCCGCAGACGAAGGAGAACTACAATGCGGCGCAAGGCCTGTTCGAACAGGCGCTCAAGATCGACCCGAACGAGACGGATGCGCTGACGGGCAACGCTTACACTTATATGTTGGAATATACGCGGGGATGGGCAACCGGCGGGACCGATTACGAGGCAAAAATACTCGGTCAGGCCAACCGGGCCATCGCGCTCGCCCCCGACAATGTGTGGGCGTATTATGTGAAAAGCCTATACTTGACCGTTTCGCAGCGCGCGAATGAGGGGCTCAGCGCAGCCGACGCCGGACTGGCCGTCAATTCGGATGACCCCCCGCTCTACAGGGCGCGAGGCTTGGCCGAAAATGCTCTCGGCCGTTACGAGCAAGCGAAATCTGACGTGCAGCAAGCGATACGGTTAAGTCCGCGCGATCCGATGATTGGTTTGTGGCTGATGAGTTTGGGTGACGCAGAACTTGGCCTCGGGCATTTCGACGCGGCTGTCGACAAATACCACAAGGCAATCGACGCCGGCTGGCGCGCTTATCAACCCTACAGGGGTCTGGCCGCCGCTTACGCGCTCGACGGCAAGATGGAAGAGGCGGCGTCCGCTTTGGCGGAGGCCCACCGCCTCAATCCCCAGCTAACTCTCAAATGGCTGCAAACCCATTCACCGAACATACCGCCGCTAGTGGAAGGCCTGCGCAAGGCGGGGCTGCCGG
>CAVVNR010000007.1:0-111203 GCA_963749715.1 uncultured Alphaproteobacteria bacterium | reverse complement strand
CGTAAGTGGTATGTAAGACGCGACCCCGTGAGGGCGCCGCCAAGCCGACCCCAAATCTATCAAAGCCGGGCCAAGCCCAAGCCAAGCCCAAGCCAAATTTTTCCAAGAAAAAGCTTGGATTTCCTTGGATCCGCTTTGCAGTTTTGAGCCTTTTGAGTCGGTTATCGTGACCCCCTGGGCATAAAAAAGTTTCCGCCTGGCCGCCCCTCCGTTTGACCGCGCGCGAGCCCGTGGAATTTGCTCCCGCACGCGGTCCAAAAGAAGCAGCGCAACCCCGCATTCCGCCGCCATCTTCTATATGGTTCATGGCTAGGGAGACCGTAGCATAGCTTCTGCTTTTTCGAAAGAAGATGCGCGAATATCTCGCAAGCCCCGGGAGCGGCATCTCGCGGCGGCCGATTTTCGCGGCGTCGCCGTGGGCTCTTGCGCTGGCCGGCGGCTTGATCGGCGCCGGACTTTCGCGTTCGCTCTCGAGAGCCCACAAGATCGATCGGATCACCCATGGATGACAGACTGTTTCCGGCGCGCCCGATCCTCGCGGTATCGGCGGCGGTGTTCCGGCAAGGGCGGGTTCTCGTCGTGCGCCGCGCGCGGGCCCCGATGATCGGACATTTCAGCCTGCCGGGGGGCGTGGTCGAGCTCGGCGAGACGCTCGCCGCCGCGGTCGCCCGGGAACTCATGGAAGAGGTCGGCGTCGACGCCGAGATCATCGCCTTCAACCGGCATGTGGAGGCGATCGCGCATGAGGGGGACCAGGTTCGCACGCATTTCGTCATCGCCTCGTTCGTCGCGCGCTGGATGAGCGGCGAGCCCCGCTTGAGCGACGAAGTGGACGCGCTCGACTGGGTCGATGCCGAGGCGGGCCCGCCCTCGCCAACGACGCCGGGACTTGGCGAAATTCTCGTGAGCGCTGCGCGGATCGAAAGACAGCATGAGTGAGTTTCGCCGGCTGCTTCGGCGATTCCCCTGTCGCGCCTTTTCGCCTCCAACGATCGCGATCGCAGACGGCAGTTCCGCCGCTGAGGCGCTAGCGCATGTAACCGCGACCGCAAGTGGAATGGGACTCGAAACGCCGGCTTCGAGCCAAATCGGATAAGACTTGTCGCGTATCGCCCCCTCGATAACCGTTACTTGTACAACGATCCGGCTTACGGAGACTTCCTGCGCCCAGTACTTCAGTCAGTTTGGGGACGGGAAAACGTGGCTCTGTACGCAATGCCGTTTGCAACCGGCGCGGGTCCGGCTGTTTGGCGCCACGGACTGCTCCCGGATCGCCACGCATTCCCTGGCAGCTACGGCGGTTACGCCTTTCCTCTGCGGGACAACCGCCCAGGCCACGGTCCGATTAATATTTCGGCATCTCTCTTAGAAGGGTTGGCCGCTAATTACGGCGCGCCGGTCGACGCGCAAGACGCGCTCGATGCAATTCTCGCCCTACTCTCCGCGACGTCCTTCACGTTGCGCTTCGCTGAAGACCTGGAGGACGTGTTCCCCCATGTGCCGTTTCCCAGTGATATCGACCTGTTCAACGAAGCCGCCGCATTGGGCCGAGAAATCCGCGCGGTCGAGACTTTCGCGCGCTTGCCCGGCGATCGGTTTCTGACGCGAGCCGTGGCGCGAATTGAGACAGAGGCGACCGAAGCTCTGCACGCAAGCGACTGGAACGAGGGCGAGATTTATTTTTGCGCGAATTGGACTGGCCGCGTTTCCGGCATCGCCGCGGACGTTTGGGCTTTCGAGGTTAGCGGATATCGGGTGCTGCCGCGTTGGCTCGAAGCCCGCCGGGGGTTACCTGTCGATCATGCGCTGGTCACGGGAATGCGTGACGTTGTGGGCAGGATCGCCGAGCTCATTGACCTTTTTGCTCGTGCCGATCAGATTCTCGCGCAGGCGCTGCCGGCGGCCCTGAGTCGCGAAGCGCTCGGACTGAGCGAGATTGGACCCGTCGCTGTTGATGAATAACCGTCAATCTGATCTCTTCGGTTTTCTACCGGCCCAAGCCGACCTGTTCGCCGACGAACCTCCGCGCAACAACGGCGTTGGCGTCGCAAGGCCCGATGAAGTGAGGGCGCGCCTCCAAAAGATCCTCGGAGAGGCGAAGGCCGCGCAGTCCCTTCCGCCTTGGGATAAACGCACGACCCGAATGTATCAGATCGTTTTCCCTCAAATGGCGAACTGGTTGCCGGAAATGGAAGCCAAACAATTGCGCCTCGAATTCGAACGAGAGCTCGAGCGCTTGACCGCGGCCTGAGTAGTCGAGCGTCATAGCTGCCGACCGCTAGCCGCCACTGCTCCTGCCCTTCGGACAGCAAAAGCGTGGAAATGTGCGCGCGCCTTGGACGATCTAGGCGCGGCGCTCAGGCGCCCACCATGAAGCCCGCAAGGAAAGAGCCGAGCTCGGCAAAGGCGTCGAGCGGGAGAACATGCGCGACGTACTGGTCCGGCCGCACGAGGACCATGCACCCGGCCTTGCGATCGATGCGCCGCAGATCGAAAATGTCGGCGCGGTTCTTCAAGTCGGAGCAGAACATCTTCTCGTAGTCCTTGAGCCCGTAGCGGCCCTTGCGCGGCAGAAGGAAGGAGGGCGTCGCCTCGAGCGCCAATTGGCGATGGCCCTGCTGGAAGATCGCGCGCACATCGATCACCGAGTCGATATCGGCGCCGGCCGGCGTATATCGCCGGACGGGAGACTGATCGGAGGAAACGAGAAAGTCGCACAAAGCCTTTAGCCGCGAGGACGGGGCCGCAGGGTCGCCTAAGTCGGCGAAGGCGAAGATGCGCCAGCGGCCGTCCGCCTCGATCGTGTGGCCCAAGGGAACCGGCTTGGCGTCGGCGAGACGAATGACCGGCGCCGAATGAAAGCGCATGCCGATCGCGAAGCCCTCGGCGAGATGCTGATAGGTCGGCTCGCCGGAGATGGTCGACGGCGCATACCTTGTTTCCGTTCCCGCGGTGAAGCGGGCCTGCTTGACGAAATATCTTTGGAACTCCGCGGGATCGACGCCTTCGCGCTCCGCGTTCAGGGGATCCTTCGGCGGCGCGCTGAACATCTTCGCCCATTTGCGATCGAAGTCGATCAGCTCCTTGGCGACGCTCCGGCGTTCGCTCGAATAAGTCTTCAGGATCTCGGGCGAGCATCGCCCGAGTAAGACCGACGCCAGTTTCCATCCCAGGTTGAAGGCGTCCTGCATCGAGACGTTCATGCCCTGGCCGGCCTTCGGGCTGTGGGTATGGCAGGCGTCGCCGGCGATGAACACGCGCGGGAAACGACCCTTTTCCGGCCTGTCCGGCAGGTCGTCGTACGTGTCGCACAGGCGCTGCCCGATCTCATAGACCGACCACCATGCGATCTCCTTCACCTCGAGCGAATAGGGATTGAGGATGCGCCGCGCGGCGTCGATCAGACGATCGGGGGTGATGTTGAGGCTCGACACCCGCTCGTTCTCGCTGAGTTTTTCGAGCTCGATATAGAGGCGGACGAGATAGCCGCCTTCCCGCGGAATGATCAGGAGGTTGCCCTCATTGGCCGACTGGATCGCCGACTTGATGCGGAAGTCGGGGAAGTCGGTGACCGCGAGGACATCCATCACGCCCCAGGCCTGGTTGGCCGAATCCCCCTCAAGCTTGAGCCCCAGGGAATTGCGGACGGCGCTGCGCGCGCCGTCGCAGCCGACCACGAACCGCGCCTTCACGGTTTCCGTCTGCCCTTCGTGCGCCGGATCGAGCCGCCTGAGCCTGACGGTCACCGGCGCGGCCGATAGGCCATCCGCTTCGCCGCCCTGCGATGATGGGGCGATCGCGAGGTCGAGCAACTGGCGCGAATAGTCCGGCTCAAGCCGCGTCGGCGCGTTGCGCATGACGTCCAGATAGAACTCATGCACCCGCGCCTGATTGAGGATCACATGCGGGAACTCGCTGAGCCCGTCTTCGACATCCTGGACTCTGCCGCTGCGGACGATATTCGCCCGATCATTGTCGTCTGGCTTCCAGAACGTCGTCTCATTGACCCAGTACGACTCCTTAAGCACCCGCTCGGCGAAGCCGAACGCCTCGAACATCTCCATCGTCCGGCAGGCGACCCCGTCCGCCTGGCCGAGCAGGAGGGGACCGGATTTCTGCTCGACGATTCGGGTCTTGATGTCGGGAAAGGCCGCGAGCTGCGCCGCCAACGTCAGACCCGCCGGCCCGCAGCCGACGATCAGCACATCGACCTCCTCGGGAAGCGCGTCCGCGCGCGGCGGCTGGCCGTGAGATGCGGCGGCTTCCGAGATTGCCGGATTGCCGGTCCTGAACCCGTTGAGATGGAATTGCATCAGCCTCACCCTTCGCGCGTCGTCGCCTGAGGCTATTCCTTGACCGCTCCGGTGAGACTTGAAACGTAATATTCGACGAAGAACGAATACATGATCACCACCGGGAGCGAACCGAACAGCGCCGCCGCCATCAGCGAGCCCCAGTGGTAGACGTCGCCCTCGACCAGCTCGGTGATGGCGCCGACGGGAACCGTCTTGTTCTCCGACGATGAGATGAAGGTCAGCGCGTAGATGAATTCGTTCCACGAGAGCGTGAAGGCGAAGATGCCGGCGGAGATCAGGCCGGGAACCGCGAGAGGCAACGTGATCTTCCACAGGATCTGCAGTCGCGTCGCGCCGTCGATCAGCGCGCATTCCTCGAGCTCGTAGGGGATGGTGCGGAAGTAGCCCATCAAGAGCCAGGTGCAGAACGGCACGAGGAAGGTCGGATAGGTCAGGATCAGCGCCCAGTCGCTGTCGAACAGGCCGAGCTTGAAGATGATCGCCGCAAGCGGGATGAAGAGGATGCTCGGGGGCACGAGATAGGCGAGAAAGATGGCGAGCCCGACAAAGCGCGCGCCTTTGAACCGCAGACGTTCGATCGCGTAAGCCGCACAGACGCTGCAGAACAACGAGATCGCCGTCGAAGCGACGGCGATGAGCATGGTGTTGATGAGCCAGCTCGGATAGCTGGTCTCGAACAAGAGCTTTTCGATATGCGCAAGGGTCGGGCTGTGGACCCAGAACGGGTTGAAGCGCTCGTAGTCGTAAAGTTCGTCGTCCGGCTTCAGCGTCGTTGTCGCCATCCAGTAGAAGGGAAAGAGCAGGACGAACAGGAAGACGGCGAGCGGAAGGTAGAGCGTCACCACCCGCCGGGGCAGCTTTTCGAGATAGTCCATGCCTTCGGAGGCGTCGCCGGCGCCAGCCATCGTCAGTCCCTCGAGCCTTGCTGCCAGCGCCGCCGCTGCAGCCCGAAATAGCTGAACAGGATCGCCGCCAGCAGGAACGGCACCATGGCGTCGGCGATGGCGGCGCCCTCGCCGAGCCGCCCGCCGGTGATGGCGCGCTCGTAGGAAAGCGTCGCCATCAAATGGGTGGCGTTGATCGGGCCGCCGCGGGTGATGGCGTAGATGAGCTGGAAGTCGGTGAACGTCAGCAGGACCGAAAAGGTCATCACGACCGCGATGATCGGCGACAGCATCGGCAGCGTGACGAACCGGAACCGCTGCCAGGGCCCGGCGCCGTCGAGCGTCGCCGCCTCGTAGAGCGAGGGCGAGATCGTCTGCAGGCCTGCGAGCAATGTGATCGCCACGAACGGAATGCCGCGCCAGACATTGGCGGCGATCACCGACCAGCGGGCGTTCCACGGGCTGCCGAGAAAGTCGATGTACCGATGGATGAGCCCGAGCTTGATCAGCGACCAGGAAATGATCGAGAACTGCGGATCGTAGATCCACCAGAACGCGATCGCCGAGAGCACGGTCGGGGTGACGAACGGCAGGAGGACAATCGCCCGGATCAGCGCCTTGAAGGGCAGACGGCGGTTGAGCAGCAGCGCGAGATATAGGCCGAGCGCGAATTTCAGCGCACTCGCGACGGCCGTGTACAACACGGTGTTGAACACCACGAGCCAGAAAACGCGGTCGTGGGCGAGAGAGACAAAATTGCCGAAACCGATGAACCGTCCCGGCGCGCCGATCGTGGCGTCGGTCATGCCGAGCCAGAAACCCAATCCGAGCGGATAGGCGAGAAAGAGCAGCAGGAACGCCGCCGCCGGGAGCATCATGAAGAGGCCGAGCACGTTTCGGTCGTCGAGCAAACGAAGGACCAGCCGGCGCGGCGCGGGGATCGGTCGGGCGGCGCGGTAAGCGGGGGCGTTCGCAGCCATCACGCGCCTCCCGCGCGGCCGTCAGCGGGCGAGCCGGCCGTTCGCCGAAGCCTGCCGTCGGACGTCTTGAGGTCCGCCTGCCCGAAAGCGCGAGCCATCCCGCAGGCTAGACGCTGTAGTAGCGCTTGACCCGCTCGGCCGCGTCGTGCGCGGCGTCTTTCGGCGATTTGTTTCCCGTGCACGCTTCGGCGAACATGTCGACGACGACGAAATCGCCCATGACCGCGGCGGAGGCATAGCCGAGGTTGCCCGAATAGCCGTCGTCGAGCGCAAGCTTGAGCACGTCGCGGAACGGGGTCACTTTCGGATCGGCCGTCCACACCGGATTGTCGTTCCAGGAGGGCAGGGGCGGCGCGATATAGCCGTTCGATTGCGTCTCCCAATAGTCGACCTGCGGCTTTTCCCACATGAAGCGCAGATATTCGCGCACCGCGTTCGGATACTTGGTGTAGGCGTAGGCGTAGGTGCTCAGGATATTTTGCTGCTCGGTCGGACGCCCGATTGGGCCGATCGGCATGTTGGCGTGGTCCATGTCGGCGGCGATCGCCTTGAGCGCTGGATCGGGCGAGTTCTTGGCGACGGTGTAGATCGAAATGCCGTTGAACGTGAGGCTGATCTGATCGGCGAGGAACGCCTTGTTGTTGCTCGGGTCGAGCCATGACAGCACGCCGTCGATATAGGTCGGGTAGAGCTGCTTCGCATATTCGAGCGCGGCGACGGCTTCGGGGAATTGATGACGACGTTGTTGCTGTCGTCGACGGTTTTGCCGCCGAACGCCCACAGACACCATTGGCACCAGCCGTTGGCGTCGCCGGTCGCGTGGCCGAGCGCAAATCCCGGCGGCTTGCCAACCTTCTTGAGACCCTGACAAAGCTTGAGATAGCCCGCGGTGTCTTTCGGGAATTCGTCGAAGCCCGCGGCGCGCATCGTACTGATGCGGTAATTCATGCAGCCGCCCGTGGCGCCGTGAGGCAACGCGATCCAACGCTTGTCGTGGACCCCGTATTTGCGCGCGACCGGATACCAGCCGCCGTATTTGTCCCCGAGATATTCGGCGACGTCGGTCAGGTCCAGGAGCTTATCGGGAAACTTGAACGGATCGTCGAGCGTGCCGAAGATGACGTCGGGGCCCGCCCCGACATTCGCGGCGACCGCCGATTTCGGCCGGATGTCGTCCCAGCTTTCCGCATCGACTTGCACCTTGACGCCGGTCTGCTCGGAAAACTTCTTGGTGTTGGCGACAAAGGCGTCGAACTCGGCCTGGATGAACTGCTTCCAGCGCAAAACCCGGATCGAGGCATTCGGTTCCGGCGCGGGACCGTTCCACTCCGCTGCGGCGCGCGCGCCGCCGCCTGGCAAGAGCATGATCCCCGCCGCGCCGCCGGATTGCAAGACCCGCCGCCTGGTGATGCCGACCATGCTTTCCTCCATTTGCTCGCGCACGCTCAAGCGGAGCGCTCTCTTGCGATCGGTTCTACACCCGACCGCGTCCCGGCGCCAACGAATCGCGTCGGCCGCAGATTCCGATCCCGAGGCCGTTCGAGCTGGGGCATCGCGCGAGCCTCCGCGGACCGCGTCAGATGTTCAGCCCGTCCTGTTCCGCCGCCGCTCGCTGCTCAGCGAGCAGCGTCGTCCGCGCCACCAGCGCGGCGAGCGACGCCTCCTGATCCGCAGTGAGATCCAGAAGCGGCGCGCGAACGGGGCCGGCGGGCCGGCCGACGACGCGCAGGGCCGCCTTGATGATGCTGACCGCGTAACCGCGCCGCTGGTTCCTGATCGCAAGATAGGGGATGAAGAAGCTCTGCACCGCTTCGCCGGTCAACGCATCGTCGCCCGAGTGGATGGCGGCGAAAAAGCGCTGGGCGTATTCAGGCGCGAAGTTGAAAATCGCCGAGGAATAGGTCGAGACTCCGATCGCCCGGTTAGCGGCGGCGAAAACCTCCGCTGTCGGCATCCCGCCCACGTAGACCAGCCGGTCGCCCAGGGCGCCGCGAAGGCATGTCAGTTGCTCGACATTGCCGTGGCCGTCCTTGAATCCGATCAAGTTCGGGCACGCGTCCGCCAGCCTTTGCACGGTGTCCAGCTCGAACAGGCAGTTGTCGCGGTGATAGACGACGGCGCCGATTCCGATCGCGCGGCAGATCGCGACGAAATGGCGGTAGAGCCCTTCCTGCTCGGCCTGGATCAGATAGTGCGGCAGCAGCAGAATGCCGTCCGCGCCCGCCTTCTCCGCCCGCTTCGCGAATTCGATCGCCAGCGCCGTGCCGTAGCCGACCCCCGCGATGACCGGCAGCCTGCCGCGCGCGGATTCGACCGCGGCGGCGATGACGCTCTCGTATTCGTCGAGTTGCAACGAGAAGAACTCTCCGGTTCCCCCGGCCGCAAACAGGGCCGCCGGGCGGTGACCGACGAGATAGTCGATGTGCTGCTGATACGGTCCCGGCGCAAACCCGCCGTCGTCGCTGAAATGCGTGACCGGAAAGGACAGTAACCCTGATCCGATGGCCGTTTTCAAACGCTCAGGGGGAAGCGCCACGAAGCAAACTCTTCAGGCCAAGGAGTTCTTGAGGGGGCCTTGTCACATTCGCCGCGTCCGGGCTTTCGCGGTCGGTCGTCCCGGCGCGCTTAAGCGGAGGAGTCGCCGGTCTCCCCCTAAGGGCGTCTGTCACCCGATTGATGTTCCGGCGGAGTCCCGGGCCATCCGTCCCGCGCGCATCAGCGGCCGGCGCAACGGCCCTTACCGGGAAATCCGCCGCCGGCCACAAGATGTTCGGGGTGCACGCCGGCGAGCGCCACCACCGCGCCTGCGTCCCTAATCTCTATCAGATCTCCGCCGACGCGTAGCTGGTCACTTCCATGCCGACGCACACTTCAACGATAACAGGGGTCGTCCAGGACATCACTTCCTCCTTGCCCGAGTTGATTGGGGGCGGACAGCAGACCGCCCTTCACCGAACATATATCGGTCGCGGCGGGGCGACAAGTGAGATTCGTATGATGATCTTATATCTGATATGTTGAATGAGAGCCGTCGACGCTCGTCGGCGACGGTTGAAAAGCCGGCATTTGGCCTTGTGGCGGGCGCGGTTTGTGCAATAATCGTGAAGCGGGAATTGATTGGCAAATCCGGTGAAGAAAGGCAAAACGATTTCGCTTGCGCTTGGGCCGGCGCTCAATCGAACTCAGGAGCTGACTCAGCGCCTTGCCGCCGAGATTCTCAGCGGCCGCCTGCAACCGGGCGCTCGCCTGCCGACCGAGCAGGAACTTTCGCTTGCGACCGGGGTCAGTCGCACGGTGGTGCGCGAGGCGGTGGCGGCGCTTCGGGCCGACGGCCTGGTCATGACCCGCCAGGGGCTGGGCGCGTTCGTGCCGGCGGACGTGCAGCGCCGGCCATTCCGCATCGATCCGGACGAGGTGAAATCCGCCAAGGACGTGCTGCAGATCATCGAATTGCGCATGGGCCTGGAGATTGAGGCCTCCGGGCTTGCCGCCGAGCGCCGGACGGGCGCGGACCTCATCCAGATCGAGGCCGCGCTGCGGGCGATCGAGGCTGAAATTGAAGTCGGCGGCAACGCGGTGGACGCCGACTTCCGTTTCCATCTGGCGATTTTCCGCAGCGTGCACAATCGCTACTTCCCGCAATTTCTCGAGTTTCTGGGGAACTTCATCATTCCCCGCCAGGCCCTTAACGTCGCGAGCGGCAGCGACCCGGATCGCGTCCGATATTTGCGGAAGATTCAGACCGAGCACGTCGCGATTTACGAAGCCATTCGCGACCAGAGCACCACGGGCGCCCGCAAGGCGGCGCGGCGGCATTTGTCCAACTCTCTCAGCCGATATCAGGAGATAAGCTCCCTCTCCGCGCGTCGCGTCGAAGCCGCGCGATTGGCGGAGGCGGAGTGATTCCCCGAAGACCCGCTCGATAACCCGGCCCTCGCGCAGGGAAACCTCGAGACAGGCGTTGAAGCAATCAGGCACCTGCGCGCGGCGTGGAACGCCATAATCATCTCGCGCTCCCCTCACCGCGCGAGTTGCGTGAGACCGGTCGGCGGCCCGTCGATCGCGGTCCAGCCGCCGTCGACGAACAACGTGCTCCCGGTCACGTAGCTCGCCGCATCGGACGCTAGAAACGCCACGGCGCATGCGGCTTCGTCGGCTGTGCTCCAGCGATTGAACACCGTGTGCGCCGCGTAAAGCTTGTAGATGTCCGGCCGCTGCTTGAACGGTTCGGTCAGCGCCGTCTCGGCGATGCTCGGCGCGATCGCATTGACCCGCACGCCGAAGCGGCCGACTTCCGAGGCAAAGCCCTTGACCAGCAAGCCGATCGCCGCCTTCGTCGACCCGTAGACCGCAAGGCCTGGCTCGATCGTGACGGCGCGCACGGAGGAACATGCGATAATGCTGCCGGCGCCCTGCTCGACCATGATGCGCCCGAACGCCTGGAAGAAATAGACGGTTCCCTTGAGGTTGAGGGTGACGACGCGGTCGAGGTCTTCCTCGGTATAGTCGAGAATCGTCTTGCGGATGTTCAGACCGGGCGTGGTGACTGCGACGTCGATGCGTGCGCGCCTAGCCTTGATTGAGTGAGCCAGGCCTTTGACCGCCTCTGCGCTGGCGGCGTCGGCGACGATCGCCTCGGCCGCGCCGCCTCGCTCACGAATTCCCGTCGCCGTCGCCTCGGCGCCGTCGCCGTCGCGATCGGCGCAGACGACGGTTGCGCCGAGGTCGGCCAACGCCTCGGCTGAGGACTTGCCGATGCCGGACGCTGCGCCGAGCACGACCGCCGTCTTGCCCATTAGATCGAACAGACGACGATAGTCGGTCATGCCGCTCTGGTTCTCCCCATTGCTGCGGCGCGCGTGGCTCCGCAACGCTGCCTGATCTTGCGCGAGCGAGCTGCGGCTCGCCGCTTTGGCGCTTGACGTATGATACTAATATATTAGTTTTGATCGCTATTGGGAAGCGCCATGATCAGTTCGAGGCAGTCCGCCGACCACGCTCCGTCGACACAAGTGTTCTCGACCCGCAGGCCCTGGGCTGGCGGCGTCGGCGTCCGCGGGATCGGGGCGGAGATCTACACCGATTTGCGCGCCGAGCTTGTCTCGCTCGAGCGCTTGCCGGGCGAACCGATCTCGGAGGCGGAGTTGGCGAAATCCTACGGCTTCAGCCGGACGCCGGTGCGCGAGGCGGTGCGCAAACTCGCCGACGAGGGGCTCATCGAGATATT
This sequence comes from uncultured Alphaproteobacteria bacterium, assembly GCA_963749715.1. Classification (GTDB taxonomy): domain Bacteria; phylum Pseudomonadota; class Alphaproteobacteria; order Rhizobiales; family Beijerinckiaceae; genus Roseiarcus. Next base: position 99,796 of record CAVVNR010000007.1, on the reverse strand, counting down.
CCCGCAGTCGGGCACGTTCGCGGCGCGCATACCGCTTGCCGCGTTGCCCGAGACGATCGTCATTCGCAAGGCGCTCGAGCAGACCTCCGCGCGGCTCGCCGCCGAGCGCGCTCAGCGCAGCCAGATCATCGCCCTCCTCGCCCAATTGGAGCGCCAGCGAGAAGCGGGTCGCGCCGGCGATCGCAATGCGTTCCACCAGGCCGACGAGGCCTTTCATGGCGCAATCGCCGAGGCGGCGGGTTATCGCGGAATCTGGACGCTCGTCGAGCAAGTCAAAGTTCATGTCGACCGCTACCGCCGGCTGACGCTGCCGCAGGAGGGCCGCATGGCGCGCGCCATCCGCGAACATGCCAACATCGCTGCCGCGATCGAATCCGGCGACGGCGCGCGCGCGGCGCGGGCGATGGGCATTCATCTCGACGGGCTTCTCGCCGACATTCCGAACATCCGCCGCCTCAATCCCGACTATTTCGTCGACGACGCACGGGTGCGCGAATCGCCGACCAACGGCCGCAAAGCACGGCCGCGCATCAAGAAGGCCGCCAGGGAGGAAAGCCATGCCGATGACGAGGAGCGTCGCTGTCGAGGCCAGCCTCGATCGCGCGGCGAACAGCGCGGCGCGGTAGGGTCGAGCGATGACAAGCAGCGACAGCGCCTTGCCGAGGGCGATGACGGACGCTGAGTCCGCCGCCGCGGCGTCGCGCGAGACCGCTTGTCCTGCGCTCGCTCGATCGGCTCGCCGGAACGATCGTCGTCGCCGCTCTGCTTGGCGAGCTCGTTCTGGTGCTGGCCAACGTCGTGGCGCGCGTCTTCTTCCATCATTCGTTTCTTTGGTCCGACGAGGTCGGCGCGGCTGGCCCTGTCGATCCTGGCGTTCATCGGCGGCGCGGTCGCCTATCGGCGGCGCGATCATGCGCATGTCCGCCTGATCCTCAACCTCGCTCCCACCGCGGGTCGAGCGCATCTGCCTCGCGCTCGCCGACGTCGTCGTGCTTCTTCGTCAGCGGACTGACCGGCATCGCCTCGATCGAATTCATCGCCTCGAGCTGGAACGAACGCACGCCGATCCTGCAGCTTCCGGCGGCGCTGATCGCCCTGCCGCTTCCGCTGGGCATGGCGCTGATTGCGCTCTATGCCTCGTCGCGCATCTGGCGCGAGCATGGAAGGCTGCGCGCTGGTCGATCGCCGCTTGCTGTGTCCTGGCCGCGGCGGCGCTGGCGCGCGCGACCTATGCGGTCGTGGTTCCCGCGCTGGCGACGATTCCGCGATCATCGCGGCGCTCGTTCTGTTTTTCGTGGCGATTTTCGCCGGCGTCCCGGTCGGCTTCGTGCTGCTGCTGGCCGCGGCCGTCGTATCTCTGGAGCACCGGCGCGGCGCTCGCTGGTCGTGCTGCCGCAAACGCATGGTCAACGGCACCGGCAACTTCATCCTCCTCGCGGTGCCCTTCTTTATCCTCGCCGGGCTGATCATGGAGCGCGGCGGCGATCAGCGTGCGCCTGATCCGCTTCATCCAGAGCGCGCGTCGGCCATCCGCGCGGCGGGCTGCTCCAGGTCGCCGTAGTCAGCATGTATGTGATCTCCGGCCTTTCGGGCTCGAAGCCTGCCGACGTCGCCGCCGTCGGCACGGTCATGCGCGACGAAGTTGCGCGAGCGTCACGGCGCAGCCGAGGGCGCGGCGGTGCTCGCCGTCTGCGGCGATCATGGGCGAGACGGTGCCGCCGAGCATCGCCATGTTGATTGTCGGCTCGATCACCAGCGTGTCGGTGGCCGGCCTGTTCATCGGCGGCCTCATCCCGGCAGCGGTGATGGCCCTCTGCCTGATGGCGCTGATCGATCTGCGCCGCGCCGCGCCGGCACGCCGCCGCTCCCCGCGCGCGCCGCTCGCGCGGTGCTCCGCGCCGGGCTCGGCGCGATGCTGCCGCTGCTGATGCCGGGCATGCTGCTGGCCGGCATTCTGCTGGGCATCGCCACGCCGACCGAGGTCGCGGCGCTCGCCGTCGTCTATGGGCTGTTCCTCGCGATGTTCGTCTATCGCGAGATGAGTCTCGAGGGTCTCCTGCGCACCGTCGCCGATACTGCCGCGCTGACCGGCGTGCTCCTCTTCATCTTCGCCGCCGCGTCGGCCTTTTCGTGGACGTTGACGGTCGCCTATCTGCCGCAGCGCCTGGTCGATCTGCTCGCCGCTCGACCGGCAACAACACGACGATCTTCATGGTCGGCTCGATCGCGCTCCTGATCTTCGTCGGCGTGCTGCTCGAGGGCCTGCCGTCGCTCAACGTGCTCGCGCCGTTGCTGCTCCCGATCGCCGGCAAGCTCGGCTTGAGCGAACTGCACTACGCCCTGGTGCTGATCATCGCCATGGGCATCGGCGGCTTCATGCCGCTTGCCGGCGTCGGTTTCTATGTCTGCTGCGCTGTCATGCGTGCGATATCGAGGCCGCGTCGCGCGCCATGCTTCCGTATCTCGCCATGGTGCTCGTTGGCCTGCTGATCGTCGCGTTCGTGCCGTGGTTGGCATTGTTCCTGCCGCATTATTTCGGCTTTCGTGGCTAACGCGCGCGGCAGCATCGGGACAGATCAGGGAGGAGAGTCATGGACCGCAGAGAGTTTCTGAAGCCGCCGCCAGCGCCGCCGCGTGACGCTGGCCGCGCCCTATGTCGCGCGCGCGGCGGCGCCGCTGACGCTGCGCTTCGCGCATTTCGCGCCAGGAAGATCATCCGGCCAATATTGCCGCCAAGCAATTTGCGAGCCGGGTCGAGAGCGCACCGACGGCGCGATCAAGATCAATGATCTTTCCCAACAACCTGCTCGGCGGGCCGCCGGAGCAGGCCCAGCAGATCAAGCTCGGAACGATCGACATGGGACTGCCGACCCAGGGCCAGCTCGACAAGTACGACACGGCGTTTGGCGCCGTCATGCTGCCGTTCATCTTCGACAGCCGGGACTCGGTGTTTCGCGTCCTCGACGGGCCGGCGATGGACTGGCTCGGCGCCGCTCGCCGAAAAGCAGGGCTTCATCCTGCTGCGCAACTGGGAATACGGGTTTCGCAACGTCACCAACAGCGTGCGCCCGATCAACGCGCCCGACGACGTCGAGGGGCTGAAGCTCCGCACGCCGCCCGAATTGCAGATCCAGGCTTCGATGGAGGCGCTCGGCGCCAGCGTGCAGGCGATCGCGTTCCCGGAGCTCTACCTCGCGCTGTCGCAGAAGGTCGTCGACGGCGAGGAAAACCCGATCGCCGGTGATCTATTACAGCAAGTTCTACGAGGTGCAGAAGCATCTCGCGATCACCCGGCACATCTACAACAACATGATCCACACCATCGGCGTCAATGCCTGGAAGAAGCTGACGCCCGAGCAGCAGACGATCTTCCGCGAGGAGAGCGCCGCCGCCGGCGACCTCATGCGCAAGCTGATGGCCGAGGGCGAGGCCGACCAGATCGCCAAGCTCGAAGCGGCCGGCATGCAGATCACGCGGCCCGACCTCGCGCCGTTTCGCGCCCTGATGGAGCCCGCCTACAAGCGGATCGCCGCCTATGCCGGCGAGGACAACGTCAAGAAGTTCCGCGACATGGTCGATCAAGCGCGCAAGGGATGAGGGCGAGCGCGGCGGCGTCGCGCAGTCACTGCGGCGAGAACGTGGTCGACTTGATGATCTTGCACTCCTGATGCTGCACGTTGCCGGCGTCAGCGCTTTTCTTGCGATAGGCGACCCAGTCGGGATCGGCCTCGAGCGCGTCGCGCCGCCGCTCCCGGTCGGCCTGGCTCTCGAAGCCCCAGAAGAACACCACCTGGTTCACCGTCCCGACATCGGTGGTGAACACGCCGATCGGCTGACCCAGATGCCGGACATGGATTGGCATGCCTTCCGCCTCATACAGTTTAAGCCAGGCGCCAAGGCGCCCGGGCACCATCGTGTAGGTCCGCAGATCGATGATCACCGCCGTTTCCTCCCGTGAGCCATGCCGGCCACTTGTCAGGTCGTATGACATTTTAGCGCCGCGCGGTCGGCGCGGCCATCGCCGGCGGCTGGGCTTGGCGCCGCGCCCGGCGGCGGATAGGCGCTGACGAAGCCGTCGCGGTTGGGCATTTTGATTTTTGCCAGATTGTCCGCGCCGAGCGCGGCGTCCTCGGGCACGATCCCGTTGAGGAACAGCACATAGGCCGAAACCGCATAGACTTCGTCAGGCGAAAGCGACTGCGGCGCATTCAAGGGCATCGCCCGGCGCACATAGTCGAACAGCGTGGTCGCATAGGGCCAGTAACTGCCGACGGTCTTCGTCGGCTTGGCGTTGGGGATCGTGCCGACGCCCCCGACCAGCCGGTCCATCGGCTTGCCCTCGCCACGGACGCCGTGGCAGGCGGCGCATTTGTCGGCGAAGATCGCCTCGCCCTGCCTGACGTCGCCTCGCCCGGGCGGCAGGCCGGCGCCGCTCGGCGATGCGTCGATGTCCCAGCCGGCGATCTCCCGCGGCGTCGCCGCGCGGCCGATGCCGTAGGGCTCGCCGGCGCGGACGGCGCCGGCCGCAAGCGTCGCCGCGAGCGCAAGCGTCAAGCGGCGAGCGATTCTATCCGGCATTGGTCACCGCGCCGTCCGCCGCCACGCTCCAGTGCTGGATCGCGTTGTAATGGTAGTACGACCGCTCGTCGCGCTCCTTGAGCAACGCCTCGCGGCTTGGCTGGGCGTAGCCTGTCTCGTCGGTGACGCGGCTCGCGAGCATTGCGGGGGCGCCCTCCCAACGCCAGGGTGACCGGAACCGCGTCAGGCACTTCGACATGACCGGCTCCTGCAGCGCCGCGTCGCGCCATGACGCGCCGCCGTCGGTCGTGACTTCGACCCGCGCGACCTTCCCCGATCCCGACCATGCGAGGCCGGAAATCTCGTGGAGCCCCGGCGCGGCGAGCCGCTGTCCGCCAGACGGGAAAGTGATGACCGATTTCGCCTGCATGACGAAATTGAACTGGCGCGCCATGCCGTCCGGCATCAGCATCGTGTATTTCGAGGTTTCCTCGCGCGTTTCGAACGGCTCCGCGCCGAGCTTGAGGCGCCTCAGCCACTTGACGCTGGCGTTGCCCTCATAGCCGGGCAGCAGCAGGCGGATCGGGTAGCCCTGTTCCGGCCGCAACCGCTCGCCATTCTGCGCGTAGGCGAGGAGGGCGTCGTCGAGCGCCTTCTCGATCGGGATGCTGCGCGTCATCGCCGCCGCATCGGCGCCCTCGGCCAGCATCCACTTCGCCTCCGGCTTGACCCCAGCTTCCGCCAAAATCGTGGCGAGCGGGACGCCGGTCCATTCGCAGCAGCTCAGCAGCCCATGCGTGTCCTGCGCGGTCAACTCGGGATTCGGCGCGCCCCAGTTCTGGGTGTTGCCGGAACATTCGAGAAACAAGACGCGCGACACCGAGGGAAACCGCGACACCTCCTCGATGGTGAAAATCAGCGGCCGCTCGACCAGGCCGTGGACGATCAGCCGGTGCTCGATGGGATCGATCGTCGGCACACCCGCGTGGTGGCGCTCGTAGTGCAGTCCATTGGGCGTGATGATTCCAGAGAGATCCTGAAGCGGGGTGAGGCTGAATGACGACAGCCGGGTCGGCGGCTCGGGCAGCCCATGACGGTAGCGACGCACGACGTTGGCTTCGAAGCGGGACGGCCGCCCATAGGGCGGGCTCATCACTTCCGCTCCGGGATGGCGCTGCCATTCCGGAACCGACGGCGGCAGGTTGTCGCCCTCCTGCGCAAGCGCCGGGCGGGCGGCGAGCGCCGCGGCGGCCGCGGCCGCACCGGCCTCGATTAGGCCTCGACGGGTCACGGGCCGCGCCGCGTCGTCCGACGTCCCGCGGCGAGCGTCGCCGGATCGACTGGTGGATGGCGTTCTGGGAGTCACGGCATGTTTCCTGAGCGCTTGGGAAGGCGGTCGAGGCCCGCGGGCATCGGCAGCGAAAAGCTCAACATATCCCGATCAAGCCTTGTTCCCGGGCGCGCCCTTTTGCTGGGACGGCGACCGATGCGTCAGCGCAGCCCCGAGAGGTAGTGGGCCAGCGCTTTCATCTCCACGTCGCCGAGCGGGTACACCACCTCGGCCATGCCTGCGGCGCCCGTAGAAGTTCGGGCGCCCGATTTGAAGTCGCGCAGGTCCTCGTAAAGGGAGTCCTCCCGTTGGCCAGCGAGCCGCGGGATGTTGTCCACCCCTTCGAGATGGTCGCCGTGGCAATTCGTGCAGTGGATCGCCGCCGCCACCTTGCGGCCAAGCTCGGTATCTTCGGGCGCAGTGTCCGGCGGCGCGGGCGCGTTGGGCGCCGGCAGCGAGGCAAAATATGCCGACAGGTTGCGCAAGTCGTCGTCGCCGAGCTGTTCCGCCATCGCGTTCATCACCTCGTTCTTGCGCACGCCCTTGCGGAAGAACACGAGCTGGAACTGCAGGTAGAGGTCCGGCTCCGCTGCCAAATTTGGGACATTCTTGTCGGCCGCGAGCCCGTCCGCGGTGGCGACGCCATCGACGCCGTGGCACGCAAAGCACCCCGCGGCCTCCGCCCTCGCCTTGCCGGCGGCTGGATCGCCCTCCGCCGCCACCGTGGCGACGGGAATGCCCAGGCTGAACGCCACGATGATCCAGGTTAGGATTCGCATCGTCGTTATGGTTCTCGGACTTAGGCGAGAGAAAAAACGCCTCGCCCTGGCGTTTGAAGTCGCCAGGGCGAGGATTGTTCCGACCGGCAGATTACTTGCTGCTTGCGTCGTACCAGATCCGATAGATCGCGCCGGCCTGATCATCCGAGACCAGGAGCGAGCCATCCATCGGGTTGACCACCACATCGGCCGGGCGGCCCCAGTACTTGTTGTCCTTGATCCAACCCCAGGCTAACGGCTCCTGCGAGATGTTCTTGCCATCGGGGTCGGTCTGGATACGCATGATCCTGGCGCCGGTGTGCGAGAACTGGTTCCAGCCGCCATGCTCGGCGAGGAAGATGTTGTTCTTGAACTCAGCCGGGAAGTTGTTCCCGGTGTAGAACTTCATCCCAAGCGGCGCCATGTGCGGCCCGACGTTCAGCGCCGGCGGGGTGAACTCGTCGCACTTGTGGCCCATGGCGTATTTCGGGTCCGGAATGTCACCCTGGTGGCAGTACGGGTAGCCGAAGTGCGTACCATATTTGACCAGGTGGTTGAGCTTGTCGGACGGGATGTTGTCGCCCATCCAGTCGCGCGCGTTCTCAGAGAACCAGAGCTGGCCGGAGCGCGGGTCGACGTCGCCGCCGACGCTGTTGCGCTGGCCGAGCGCGGCCACTTCCGACAGACCCTCGTCCGGGTTGACATGGCGATACTGCGCCGTGCCAGACGGGATCATGCAGACGTTGCAGGGTGGGCCAACCGGAATGTAGAACCAACCCGGCGCCGACGAATCTGCGACCATGTATTTCCAGCCGTGCGAGGTGTACGGCGGGAAGTCGCTATAGACGACCTCGCCCTTGGGATTGTCGAGATTGTTGGCGATATCCTTGTAGCGATAGATCTTGTCAATGTCGGTAACGTAGAGGTTGCCGTTGTAGTAGCCGATGCCGGTCGGTTGACGCAGCCCCTTGATGATGGTCTTCGCTGCCCACTGGTCGCCCTGCTTCTTTAGCGCGAAAACGTGGTCGGTCCAGCAGCCGACATAGAGTGTGTTGTCGCTGCCGAACACCATCTGGCGAGCGCAGTCGAGCTGATCGGCCAGGACCTCGATATGGAAGCCCGGCTGCAGCTTGATGTTCTCTTTGACGAGCTTCACCAGCTCGTCATGCGGGGTCGGCAGCGGCTGGCCCGGATAGGGATGCGTGCCATGCTGTTGCGCCGTCTCGTCGCCCATGAACCAGTCGGCGGGCGGGTGTTCCCAGTAATCGCGCGTGTTGCCGTTGTACTTGATCAGCGTATCGTCGGCGGCCGCCGCGACGGTCGGCGCCATTCCCCAGAGCGCGAGCCCCGTCACGCAGACGGCGCCCACCAGCGGCCGCATCAATCCAGATCTCAGCCTTGCGAGTCGCATATTCTCCTCCCTAGACATTCGTTTTTGCGGTGACACTTACGCAACACCGCCGCACCCTACTTCAACCTCGCGCATTGGCAAGGAGCGCCAGGGCCGTGGCGGATCAATGCAACGTTACGCCGGCCCAACTTGTCTGACAACCCGATTATCGGCCCCAAGCGCAAAAAAAGCGCCGTCCTAGCCCGGCGGCTCCAACGGCACCATCGGATTGATCGCGTCGTCGGGCTCGACAAGCCGCTGCGTCTCCAGCATTGCCTGGAACGGGCCGCCCGCCCGGCTGACCGTCGCCACCGCCAGCGCATAACTGTTAAGCGCCGACCCCGACCACACGCGGTAGACGCGGATATGCACGGCGCCACCTGGGATATCGACGGTCCTGTCGTCGGCGACTTTCACTTCGACGCCGGGCGCGACCGCCTGCGCCACCATCTTTGCATAAGCTGCATCGACCTCGCCCGGGTCCGCCTGCTGCGCCCACACGACGCAGGATTCCGGATCGAGCCGCGTCGCCAGCACGAACCGCCCCGCCGGATCGTGCACCGCCCAAGCCTTGCCAGAACCCGGCACCCCGCCGCCGGCGACTGAGATCATCTTGCCGTCTCGGTTCGGCCTGCCTGCAAACACCGCGAGCGCTTGGGGGTTGGTGATCGGCGGCAAATTCTGTTCATCCGCCCAGTCCCAGACCGTCGTGAGATGGCCGAACTTCGCCACGCAGACATCGCTGAACAGCTTCACAAAATTTGTAGCGGCCTCATCGGCCCGCGCCGGCTGCCCAACCAGCGCCAGCGCAGCGACCGCGGCGAATGCAAGTTGTTTCATGGGGAATCCTTCATCTCAAGCCGCAGTCGTAGCGGGGTTTGGCGAACTTGACCAGCGGAGCCGGAAGACCGCCGGCGTATCCTTCATCTTCCCATCGCCGCCCCCGCGCGGGCGGCTCTTGGCGTGGCTGGTCAACGATTCTATGAAACGGGGCGCCGGCCTCAGGCTCCGTCCCTGCGATGGCGGAGCGGCGCTACCCTACGAGGATGATCGCCAATGAGGCTCCGCCCCGCTTTTGTCTTCCGTTTTGCGGTCGCGGCGGCGCTGTGGTTGGCCGCTCTCATGACGCCTGCCGCCCGCGCTGAGGCGATCGGGATCGCGCTCGAGGGATTCCCCTATCCTTATCCGGTGCATTTCCTGCCGCTTACCCTCGAGCGCGAAGACTTGCGCCTCGCTTACATGGACGTGGCTCCTGCCGGCGCGCCGACCGGGCGGACGGTTGTGCTCCTGCATGGGCGAAATTTCCCGTCGAGCTATTGGGAGCCGACCATCGAGGCGCTGGCCGCGGCCGGCTATCGCGTCGTGGCCCCGGATCAAATCGGCTTCGGCAAGTCGTCCAAGCCCGGTTTCGCCTATAGTTTCGACGCGATGGCCCGCGCCACGATAGCCCTGCTCGACAGCCTTCATGCCGATCGCTTCGATCTGGTTGGTCACTCGATGGGCGGAATGCTCGCGGTCCGTATCGCCCGGGCCTATGGCCCGCGCATCGACCATCTCGTTCTCTATTCGCCGATCGGCCTCGAGGATTATCGGTTCGCCGTTCCGCCGGTGACGGACGAGGAGCTCGCCGAGCGCGAACGCGCGCTGACCGCGGACGCCTATCGCCGGCAGCTCATGACCAACTATTCCATCAGTCTGCCGGCGACCTCGATCGAGCCGTTCGTCCGGCTGCGCGATGAGATCAGGGAAAGCGGCGAATATCCGCGCTGGCTGAAGTCGTTCGTGGCGTCCTACCAGATGATCTACAGCCAGCCGGTCGTGCACGAGATCCCGCTCCTCGATCGGCCGACTCTGTTCATCATGGGGGCCAATGACCACAATGCGCCGGGACGCCCCTATGCGCCGCCGGAACTGCGAGACAAGATGGGGCAGAACGCCGCGCTGGCGCAATCGCTGGCGGCGCGCATGTCCAATGCGAGGGTCGTGGTGTTCGAGGGTGTCGGCCATCTGGGACATCTCGAAGCGACGGAACGTTTCAATGAGACGCTTCTGAATTTTCTCAGACAATAGCGCCATTCGCCGACAGGCCTTGCGGCACGCGGCGGCCGCGCGAGAGAGGGGAGGGCCGATGACCGGAGTCGGGATGCAGCGGGACGGTGGGAGGCGGGCCGCGCTCATGTTCGGCCTCGCGGTTTTGGCCGGCGCCGCGCCCGCAGAAGCGCGCATCACGCGCTTCGAGGTTGCAATCGTGTCGTCTCCCACGTTCGAGGGAGCCTCGTTCGGCGCCGCTGGCCGATACGAAAAGCTCAAGGGGCGTTTTTTTGGCGAGATCGATCCCGGCGATCCGCTCAACGGCGTGATCGCCGATATCAGGCTTGCGCCGCGAAATGCGCGCGGCCTGGTCGAGTATTCCGGCAACTTTCTCATCATCCGCCCGGTCGACGCAGCGAGGGGAAATCATCGCCTGCTGTTTGAGATCAACAACCGGGGAAATATTCTCTCGTTCGGCCTGCTCAACGACGCGGCGAGGAACAGCAACGATCCGTCGACCGCGGCGGACGCCGGAAACGGCTTCATGATGCGGCAGGGCTATACGCTCGCCTGGGGCGCCTGGGACGCTGTCTCGGGGACGCGAGCGGACGTCGGCGGCGGACCCTTCCTGCTCGACGCGCCAATCGCACGCAATCCGGATGGCTCCGCCATCGTCGGGCCGAGCCTCGAGGAGTTCGTCGTCGACGACGACCGCACGGCGGTTGAGCGTCTGACCTATCCGGCCGCGAACCTAGACACCAGCAAAGCGGTCCTCACCTTCCGGGCCCGGGTCGACGACGAGCCAATTCCCGTCCCCGCCGACCAATGGCGATACGACCCCGCCGGTACGACGATCAGCCTCCTGCCGGAGGGGACGAAGTTCAAACAGGGCACGCTTTACGAACTGGTCTATCCAGCCAAGAACCCGAAGGTCGCCGGACTCGGCTTCGCGGCTACGCGCGACCTCGCCACGTTCCTCCGCTACGCGGGCGCCGACGATGCGGGACATCCAAATCCCCTCGCAGGCGCTCTCACGCAGCTCTACACGACCTGCGTGTCGCAGCCCTGCCGTTTCATGCGCGACTTTGTCGCTCTCGGGTTCAACGAGGACGCCGACGCGCCGCGGGACGAAAGCGGACGGCGGGCGCCGCGCAAGGCGGTCGACGGCGTCTTGAATTGGGTCGGCGGCGCGAGCGGCCTGTTTCTCAACTATCGCTTCGCCCAGCCGTTCCGCACCCATCGCCAGCATATCGCCCGTTGGTATCCCGAATTTCAATTCCCGTTCGCGTATCAGACGACGACCAATTCCGTCACCGGCAGGACCGATGGGCTTATGCGCCGCTGCGGCGCGAGCGACACCTGCCCGAAGATCATCGAGGCGGATTCCGACAACGAATATTGGGCGAAGGATGGCGCGCTTGCGCATGTCGACACCGAGGGCCGCGATCTGCCGGACGCGAAGGATGTCCGCATCTATCTCATCGCGGGCCGGCCGCACGGAGACGGGGTTCCGGTCTCGGAACTCGGCATCTGCGCGGAGTCGCGCAACCCGCTGGTCGGAAATCCAGCCATGCGGGCGTTGCTGATGGCGCTGGACGGTTGGGCGGCGAAGGGCGTCGAACCTCCGCAAAGCGTGGTCCCGCGCGTCGGCGACGGGACGCTGGTCGGCCCGGCTCAGCGGGAGGTCGGATTTCCGACAATTCCCGGAGTGCGATACACCGGCCGAATGCATCAGGGCGACCTCATGGACTTCGGACCGCAGGCGAGCGAGGGCATGTTGACGGTTCTGCCGCCCCGTCGCCTGGGCTCGCCCTATCCCGCGCTTGTGCCAAAAACGGACGCCGACGGCAACGATCTCGCCGGCGTCCGGTTGCCGGACATCGCGGCGCCGGTCGCGACCTACACCGGATGGAACTTGCGCAGGAACCCGCCGGACGAAGGTTGCGACGCGAGCGGGATGGTCATTTCCTTCGCGCGCACGAAAGCGGAGCGAACGGCGTCCCGCGACCCGCGGCTGTCGCTCGAGGAGCGCTATCCCGACCACGCGTCTTACATTCGCGAGGTCAGCGCGACCGCGCATGATCTCGAGCGCCGTCGCCTGCTTCTCGACGAGGACGCCGAGCGATACATCAAGGCGGCCGAGGACAGCGACGTCGGTCGGTGACCGGCGGTGCGCTTGACGGCAGGCGCGCGCGCCTGTGAGATAAGCGGAGAACACATCGAATTCCGCCTGCGCCAGGGAGGACGAATGCCCGGATCGACGGCGTCTCGCGCGCCCGGGGACATCGAGCCCGCCTCATGAGGCTGGGCGAAGCGCCTGCGAAGAGCCTCCTCGATCCGATCGAGATGGCCTCGCGCGACGAGATCGCGGCGCTGCAGACGCGGCGGCTGGCGGCGACGCTGCGCCGCACTTACGACAACGTCCCGGCGATCCAGGCCAAGTTCGATGGCGCGGGGCTTCATCCCGCCGATTTCTGCGGCCTCGCGGATCTCGCCCGCTTCCCCTTCACTGCCAAAGCGGACCTCAGGATCAACTACCCGTTCGGTCTTTTGGCCGTGCCGAAAAGCGAGCTTGCGCGCGTTCACGCTTCGTCCGGCACGACCGGGAAGCCCACCGTGGTCGCTTATACCCGCAATGATCTCGATATGTGGAGCAGCGTGATGGCGCGGACGATTCGCGCCGCCGGCGGGCGCCCAGGCATGATGGCGCATGTCGCCTACGGCTACGGTCTCTTCACCGGCGGCCTGGGCTATCACTATGGCGCCGAGCGGCTGGGCTGCGCCGTCGTCCCGATCTCCGGCGGCATGACGGAAAGGCAGGTCCAACTGATCTCGGATTTCCAGCCTGACATCCTGATGGCGACCCCGTCCTACGCATTGTGCCTGGTCGACGAGTTCCGCGCCCGGGGGCTCGACCCCCGCCGCTCGTCGTTGAAGCTTGGCTCGTTCGGCGCGGAGCCGTGGACCAATGCGATGCGCGACGAGCTCGAGCAGGCTTTCGACATCGACGCCCTCGACAGCTATGGCCTCTCCGAGGTGGTCGGTCCTGGCGTCGCCGGCGAATGCGTGGAGACGAAGGACGGCCTGCACATCTGGGAGGATCACTTCTATCCCGAGATCGTCGATCCGACGACTGGCGCGGTAAAGCCCGACGGCGAGTTCGGCGAGCTGGTGTTGACCTCGCTGACCAAGGAGGCGATGCCGGTCATCCGCTACCGCACGGGGGATCTCACCCGGCTGCTGCCCGGCACGGCGCGCTCGCTGCGGCGAATCGAGAAAATATCGGGCCGGTCGGACGACATGATGATCGTGCGCGGCGTTAACGTGTTCCCCACCCAGATCGAAGAGCTTCTGCTGGGCGTTCCCGAGCTTTCCGGCCACTATCAGATCGTCCTGAGCCGCGAGGGCCGGCTCGACCAGCTCGAGGTTCGGGTCGAGGCGCGATCGTCGTCCGACCTTGAGCGGGCGCGCGCTCACGGGGCGAGCGAGCTCGCGCACGCGATCAAATCGAGCGTGGGCGTCAACGCGCATGTGACTGTGCTCGCGCCGGCGGAGATCGAGCGCTCGGCGGGCAAGGCGAAGCGCGTCATCGACAAAAGGGCCAAGACGTGACGTCCGCGACGAAGTCGGCCTCGATGGCGATGCGGGCCGCGGGCCTGCCTGAGCTGGCGGCGCGGGAATGGAAGCAGGGCCTCCCGACCAAATCGGGGGATTATGAGTCCGACGCGCGGCGCTTCGGCGCGTTTTGGGGCCAGTCGGCGGCGCTGCTTCGGGCGCTGCCGCGGAAGGCCCGGCGTAACGAAGCCGAGCAGGCGGCCGCGGACGCGCTCATCTCAGTCGCACGCGCCTCGCGCGAGGCTTTTCTCGCCGCCCACGTCGACGAGGTCTACGGGCGCCTGACCTCGCGGCGCACGATTTTCCGCCGGCTCGATGATCTCACATACGCCGCGGCGGAACTGGTTCCGGGACTGGTCCCGACCAAAGCCGAGGTCGACGCCGAGGCCGCCCATCCCCAGCGCGACAAGGACGGCGTCGAGATCGACCAGGGCCTCTTCCTTGCGCACGTGCTTTCGCACCCGCGGTGCGGCGAGCATCTTTGTCACGCGATGCTTCTGCCGCGGCCGGAGAGCGCGGCCCTGGCCGCCGAATTCGCTTCGCGCGGCTCGCTCGATCTCGGCGCCGCCCGTCTCACGAGGCGAGGGAAGGCGGTCCATCTCGACACGATCAATCCGCGCTTCCTCAATGCCGAGGACGACACCACCCTGGGCGAGACCGAGCTCGCCGTCGACGTCGCGACGCTCGACCGGACGACCGACATCGCCGTCATCCGCGGGGTTCAGTCGACAACGAGAAATATCGGGGCAAGCGCATATTCGGCGCCGGGATAAACCTCACCCACCTCTACCTCGGCAAAATTCCCTTATCTCTGGTTCCTGATCCGCGATCTCGGCTACGTGCATAAGCTCTTGCGCGGAGTCGCTGCTGCCGGACAGCCTGCCCGACGACGTGAATGGCCGTGGCGTCGAAAAATTGTGGATCGCCGCCGTCGACACGTTCGCCATCGGCGGTCATTGCCAGGCGATTCTATGCATGGACTATGTTCTGGCGGCGTCGGACGCGTTCCTCACCTTGCCCGCCCGCAAGGAAGGAATCATTCCCGGCTTTTCGAATTTGCGGTTGCCTCGCTTCGTCGGCGATCGCATGGCGCGGCAGGCCATTCTCTACGAGCGAAGAATCGAGTGCGACAGCCCGGAGGGACGCCTGATCTGCGACGAGATCGCGCCCGCCGCCGGGATGGACGCGGCGGTCGATCGCGTGGTCGAGGGGCTGACCAGCGCCGGGGCCGTCAGCGCAATAGGCAACCGTCGCGCCATCCGGGTTGGCCAGGAATCGCTCGATCTCTTTCGTCGCTACGCCTCTGTTTACGCGCGCGAGCAGGCCTATTGTCACTTCAGCCCGGCGCTCATCGCGAACCTCGAGCGCAACTGGGACGCGAAGAACCGGAAGGTCTAGGCCTTAACGCCGAAAATCTTCCTCTTCTCGAGTTGCTGCTGCAGCCCCTTGCGTGCGGTCTCGTTGCGTCGAAGCATAAGCGCAACGGCTGCCTCTGAGGCCTTGTCTGGATGGCCGGTATCGAATGGCGGCGCCGGGTCGTATTCAAGCCCCAGCTGAAGAGCCTGCGCGACCTCAGGTCCCGCGAGTTCGGCAACGATGCCGAACCCGAAGTCAATTCCAGAAGTGACGCCGCCCGCAGTGAACAGATTGCCGTCGCGCACCATCCGCGCTTTTTCGTGCGTGGCGCCAACCAAAGGCAACAGATCCCCATAGGCCCAGTGCGTCGCGGCCCGGCGCCCCTTCAGCAATCCGGCTGCGCCGAGAACAAAGGCGCCCATGCAGACGGAGGTCACGTATTTGGCCCGTTGAATGGATTTGTGGGGCGCGGTTGCCGAACGCGACGGCTGGGTCATCGATCCGCCGCTACAACGCGTGTCGACTCGCTTGACGATCGGCGTCCGCGCCTGCGAGATGGTCAGACAACCATATGAATGGCGGAGAGGTTGGGAGGAACATGACGAGACTGGCTGCTTTCCGGCCGCGCCTTGGTGCGATTCTCCGTCTCTGCGCCGTCCCGGCGCTCACGCTCGTTCTTGGTCTCGCTGAAGGCGCCGCCGGTCCTGCGCTCGCTCAGGACAAGGAGGTCGACCTCAGGCTCTCGCTTTGGGTTCCGCCCGCGCACCCGCTGACAGGGGTGGCAAAGGCATGGGCGGACGATATCGCCAAGGCCTCCAATGGGACAATCAAGATCACGATCTTTCCGTCCGAACAGCTCGGCAAGGCGTTCGATCATTACGACATGGCGCGCGACGACATCGCCGACATCACCTATGTCAACCCCGGCTATCAGCCGGGGCGCTTCCCGATCATCGCCATCGGCCAGATGCCGTTTACGTTCGGCGACGCGCGCAAGGGCACGGCGGCGCTCAACTCATGGTATCGCAAATATGCTCCGACGGAGATGAAAGACACGCATTTTTGTCTCGCCTTCATTCACGATCCCGGCGCGCTGCACGCGCGGAAGAAAATTGTCACGCCGGAGGATCTCAAGGGCGTGAAGGTCCGCCCGGCGCAGAGCACAATCGCCGAGCTGGTGAAAACGCTCGGCGGCACGAACGTCCAGGCCTCGGCGCCGGAGGCGCGCGAGGTTCTCGAGCGCGGAGTGGCCGACGCGATCACCTTCCCCTGGGGTTCGCTCTATCTGTTCGGCATCGACAAGGCGGTGAAGTACCACATCGACGCGGCGCTCTATACGACCGTGTTCACCTTCTCGATGAACAAGGACAAATACGAGTCGCTGAGCCCGGCGCAGAAGGCGGTCATGGACGATCATTGCTCGACCGAATGGGCGGTGAAGCTTGCTGGCCCCTGGGGCGACTTCGAGGCCGCGGGGCGCGAGAAGATGAGAGCCGATCCCAGCCACGAGGTTTACAAGCTCACTTCGGAGCAGATGCAGGCGTGGCGAAACACAGTCAAGCCGCTCAAGGCGAGTTGGGCGGCGGCGGTGAAGCAGGCTGGCGCCGATCCCGACGCCGCGCTCGCCGAGCTCAACGCGGCAATCGCGAAATACGGCGCCGGACCATGACCGGGGCCGAGCCTCGGCGGGGCGCCGGGATGAACGCCAACGCGATGGATGGCTTCATCGACGGCATCGAGCTTGCGGCCGCCGGCTTCATCGGCCTTGTCGCGATCGACATTTTCGTCTCCGTCTTGCTCCGCTATCTGTTCAACGCGTCGATCCCCGATTCCTACGACTTCGGTCGCCTCTTGCTCGGCATCCTGATCTTCTGGGGCATTGCGGCGACCAGCTATCGCGGCGGCCACATCACCGTCGACCTCATCTGGGCCGCGGCCGGCCCGCGCGGAAAACGCGCAATCGACGTGTTCGCGACCCTGGTGCTGTTGTTCGTGGTGACCGTTCAGACCGCGATGCTGTTCGACAAGGTGCGCACGACCCGGGCCGACCACGTCCTGACCTACGATCTTCATCTGCCGACCTGGCCGTTCTTCGCCGTCGCCTGGGCGGGCGACGTCTCCGCTGTCATCCTCATCGCCGTGCGCACCTACCGGCTCATTTCCCACCCCGAGAAACTTGCCCCCGACCCGATCGCCAAGGCGCTGGAATGAGGCGAGCGCCATGAATTCCGACGCGGCGGCCGTCCTCGGTTTTGTCGCGCTGTTCGGGCTGATTCTCATGCGCGTTCCGGTCGGGATGGCGATGGGCCTCGTCGGCGTGACCGGCTATGGCGCGATCGTCGGCACGGGGCCGGCGCTGAAGATGGTCGGGCAGACATCGATGCGCACGGTCACCGATTACACCTTCGGGGTGATCCCGATGTTCCTCCTGATGGGCGCGTTCGTTTCCGCTTCCGGCATGAGCCGCGAACTGTTCCGCGCGGCCAACAGTTTTGTCGGACATTGGCGGGGCGGCCTGGGCCTCGCGACCATCGCCGCCTGCGCCGGCTTCGCCGCGATCAGCGGTTCGTCGGTCGCGACCGCGGCGACCTTCGCCACCGTCGCCTACCCCGAGATGCGGCGCTACGCCTATCCCCAATCCTTCGCAGCCGGCGTGATCGCCGCCGGCGGAACGCTCGGCGCGATCTTTCCGCCTTCGACGGTGCTGGCCGTCTACGGCCTGATCACCCAGCAGGACATCGGCAAACTGTTCATCGCCGGCATTCTGCCGGGAATGCTCGCCGTCTCGATGTACATGCTGACAATCGCGGCCATCGGCCTCGTCAGGCCCGGCTTTCTGCCGGCCGGCCCGCGCAGCGACTGGCGCGAGCGTCTCAAGGCGCTGCGCGAGGTTTGGGCCGCGCTGGCGCTGTTCGCGTTCGTGATCGGCGGGCTTTACGGCGGCCTGTTCACCCCGACCGAAGCGGGCGGAGTTGGCGCCTGCGGCGCTTTCCTCATCTCGGTCGCTCGCGGCCGGCTCAAGCCCGCCGGCGTGCGCGCCGCGCTGCTGCAGGCCACCCGCACCGCCGCGGCGGTCTTCACCGTTCTCATCGGCGCGCTCTTGTTCGGCTATTTCCTCACCGTCACCCAGACGCCGCAACACGTGACCGAGTTCCTCACCGGCCTCGGCGTCGGCCGCTACGGCGTGCTTGCCCTGATCATGCTGATGTATTTGGCGCTGGGCTGCCTCATGGACGCGATGGCGATGATCATCCTGACGGTGCCGATCGTCTTCCCGGTGGTGACGGCGCTGGGCTTCGATCCCATCTGGTTTGGAATCATCATCGTCATGACCGTCGAACTCGGCTTGATCCATCCGCCGGTGGGCATGAATGTGTTCGTCATCAAGACCGCGGTCAAGGACATCAGCTTCGCGACGATCTTCAAGGGCGTCGTGCCGTTCATCGCGACCGACATCCTGCGGCTCGTGATCCTGATCGCGTTTCCCGCGATCGCCCTCACGCTGCCGAGCCTCATGTAAACTGAGCCATCCGTGAAAGGACGAACGACGATGTCGCGCAAACGGCCCGAAGACCTTCGCAGTCATCGCTGGTACGGGGTGAACGATTTGCGCGCGTTCGGCCATCGCTCGCGCACCGCGCAGATGGGCTATCACCGCTCCGATTATGCCGGGAAGCCGGTGATCGCGATCATCAACACCTGGAGCGACATCAATCCCTGCCACTCCCATTTCAAGCAGCGGGTCGAGGAGGTGAAGCGCGGCGTTTGGGAAGCGGGAGGCTTCCCGGTCGAATTGCCGGCGATGACGCTCAGCGAGCCGTTCCAGAAGCCGACGACGATGATGTATCGCAACTTCCTGGCGATGGAGACCGAGGAGGCGCTGCGTTCCTACCCCGCCGACGGCGCGGTCTTGATGGGCGGCTGCGACAAGACGACGCCCGCGCTGTTGATGGGCGCAATCTCGATGAACCTGCCGGCGATCTTCATGCCCGGCGGGCCGATGCTGCGCGGCTCATGGCGCGGCCAAGCGCTGGGCTCGGGCAGCGACGTCTGGAAATATTGGGCGGAACTCCGCGCCGGCGCGATCAGCGCTCAGGACTGGGAGGAAATCGAGCAGGGCATCGCCCGCTCCCCCGGCCATTGCATGACCATGGGCACCGCCTCGACCATGACCAGCGCCGCCGAGGCGCTCGGCATGACATTGCCCGGCGCCGCGTCGATCCCCGCCGCCGATTCGCGCCATGCGGTCATGGCGGCAATGACCGGCAAGCGCAGCGTCGACATGGTGTGGGACGACCTCAAGCCGTCCGATCTCATCAGCAGGGATTCGATCCATAACGCCGTCGCCGCGGTGTTGGCGATCGGCGGCTCGACTAATGCCGTCGTGCATCTGATCGCGCTCGCGCGCCGCGCCGGTCTTGAGCTCGATCTCGAGACATTCGACCAGCTCGCGCGGGAGACGCCGCTCCTCGCCAACATCCGCCCTTCAGGCGCGTATCTGATGGAGGACTTCTATTACGCCGGCGGCTTGCCAGCCGTGCTCAAGCAATTGGCGGTCGGCGGCCGGCTGAAAGTCGGCGCGCGCACCGTGAACGGCGCCGCGATCGGCGACAATGTTGCGCACGCGCGCGTCTATAATCAAGACGTCATCCGGCCGCTGAACAACCCGCTGGTCGCCTCCGACAGCCTCGCGATTCTGCGCGGCAACCTCGCCCCGGACGGCGCGATCATCAAACCGCCCGCCGCCGAGACCCGCCTGCACAAGCATGCGGGAAAGGCGGTGGTGTTCCAGGACTACAATGACATGGGGGCCCGCGTCGACGCCCCCGATCTCGATGTCGACGAGAATTCGGTCCTCGTCTTGCAGCACGCCGGGCCAATCGGCGCGCCCGGCATGCCGGAATGGGGCCAATTGCCGATCCCGAAGAAGCTGCTTGCCAGGGGCGTGCGCGACATGGTGCGGGTTTCGGACGCGCGCATGAGCGGCACCAGCTACGGCGCCTGCGTGCTGCACGTCGCCCCCGAGTCCTTTGTCGGCGGCCCGCTGGCGCTGGTGCGCGACGGCGACGTGATCGAGCTCGACATTCCCGCCCGCCGCCTGACCCTGAACGTGAGCGACGACGAGCTCGCCCGCCGCCGCGCCGCCTGGCGCAAGCCCGCACCCCGCTATGCCCGCGGCTACGGCCGCCTGTTCTCGGAGCACGTGAGTCAGGCCAACGAAGGCTGCGACTTCGATTTTCTGGAAGGGACCGCGCCGACGCCGGAGCCGGAAATCCACTAAGGACGCAACCGCGATCGGGAGCCGCTGGAAAACACGTTTGTCCCGCCTCAGAGCGTCAGCGCCTTGAGCTCCTTCCGAGAGAGACAATCGGGTCTCGCTCGTAAAGCTGCCGAGCTCAACAGCTTTGAGGACCGGGAAGTGAAGGCGCTGAACATTGGCCTGCACATCGGCCGCAGACCTCTGTTGGCGTTCGGCAATTCCGACGGCGATCTCGGCATGATGCGTTACACGAAGTCCGGCTCAGGACCTCGACTCGCGCTGCTCCTCCACCACGACGACGCAGCCCGCGAGGCGGCCTACGACCGGGAGTTCAGATTGAGCCCGTTGTCCGAGGCGCTCGACAAGGCTGAAACCTACGGCATCACCGTCGTGAGCATGAAGCGCGATTGGAACGTTGTGTTTTGATCGCCGCGATGACGGAGTTCGCTTCGCAGATGGAGCTGCGCGCAAATTAGGAAATTTGCGTAATGGCGTCGCCCCTGCTGCTTGCCCTTGGCAAGCAGCAGCTTCGAGCGCATAGCGCAGGTCGGTGTCGCTGAGCGGCTTGAGCATGCAGCCGTGGCCCTGGAGCGCTTATTTTCGAAAAGTTGAGCCGATCGATCGCGTGGATCGCGCGGGACTTCGCTTGAGAGAGGGAAGCCTGTATGATTTCTGGAGTCCAAGG
This sequence comes from uncultured Alphaproteobacteria bacterium, assembly GCA_963749715.1. Lineage (GTDB taxonomy): Bacteria > Pseudomonadota > Alphaproteobacteria > Rhizobiales > Beijerinckiaceae > Roseiarcus. The sequence continues at coordinate 78,853 of CAVVNR010000007.1, read as the reverse complement.
TTTTACGCGCCGTTCATAGCTCGCCAGGAGATCGCCGCTCAATCGGGTCGGGGAGCCCCACAAATGTCGCACAGAACTCTCTTTGCCCTGGCGCTGGTAGCGGCGCTGTCGTTTCTGGCGCAGCGGGGAGTTGCCCAGGAGCCGCCATCGCTTCGTCTGGCTGGGCCGATTGAGAACGGGATCAAGCACCAGCCAACCCAGAACGAACTGAAAGCATTGGGCGATACGGACGTACCCCCAAACGACGCCCGCGAAATCGATCGATTGTACGATGAGCTCATGCAAAGCGGCGGAAAAGGCGGCACACATCATCCCGGAATCGCGCGCATGCGCTAATTCAACCCTCTCGGCGGCAGGCTCCCTGATATATTCGACCGCGATTTCCAGACGTTCAGGCCTTAACCGGGTCTTAGGCGCAAGCGCGATGGACAGCCTCGTCAACCCTTTCAAGCAGGCGCTGAAGTCCGGCCGGCTGCAGATCGGGCTGTGGCACAGCCTGTCGAGTCATCTGGCCGCCGAAATCCTCGCCGGTTCGGGGTTCGACTGGATTCTCCTCGACACCGAACACGCGCCGAACGAAGTGCCGATGGTGCTGACCCAGCTTCAGGCGATGAGCGGCGGGATGGCGCACGCCGTCGTCCGGCCGGCCTGGAACGATTTCGTGATCATCAAGCGCCTGCTCGACATCGGCGCGCAGTCGCTTCTCATTCCCTACATCGAGACCGAGGAGGAAGCGAAGCGCGCAGTCATGGCGACCCGCTATCCTCCGCAAGGCTTCCGCGGCTTTGCGTCGCAGGCGCGCGCGTCGCGCTACGGCAGGATCAAAGGCTACCACGCAGCCGCCAACGCCGAGATCTGCGTTCTCTTGCAGGTGGAGACGAGGCGCGGCCTTGAGAACCTCGAACGGATCGCGCAGGTCGAGGGCGTCGACGGCGTGTTTGTCGGGCCGGGCGACCTTTCCGCCGCTCTCGGCTATCTCGGCGAGCCCAATCACCCCGAAATGGTCAAAACGATCGATAAGACTATCCGTCGGATCAAGGACGCCGGCAGCGTGCCCGGGATCCTGACCGGCGACGTTCAACTGGCGGAGCATTATATCGAGGAGGGCTGCCTTTTCGTCGCCGTCGGCTCGGACATCGGATTGCTGGCGAGCGGGGCCGAACGCCTCGCGGCAATGTTCAGGAGCCGGAATCCCGGCCGCTGACCGCCGCGGGCAGGCCGGCGCTCGGGTATTGTTGCCCCTTGCCAGGCTGGCCGCGGGCGAAGAAAAAGTATTTTGCCCCGAGGTTGGCCGGTCTTTGCAGGATCTTGGTTGGGATTGGCTTGGAAGAGGCGTCGGAGTCGAACCAATGTACACGGCCAGCACGGCGATGCTCGAGGCGCTCCAGGAAGCAGGCGTCTCTTACATCTTCGCCAATTTTGGCAGCGACCACCCGGCCCTGGTCGAGGCCATCGCCGAGGCGCGCGCCTCAGAGCGGCCGATTCCTGCGGTTGTGACCAGTCCGAACGAAATGGTGGCGATGAGCTGCGCTTATGGCTACGCGCTACTGACCGGCCGCGCCCAGGCGGTCGTGGTTCATGTCGACTGCGGGACGCAGTCGCTCGGCGGCGCCGTCCACAATGCCGCCAAGGCCCGCGTTCCAGTGTTCGTCTTCGCCGGGCTGTCGCCGTTCACGCAAGAGGGTGAAGCGAGGGGCAGCCGCAATGAATTCATCCAATGGATTCAGGACGTCTACGATCAGCGCGGCATCGTCCGCCAATATATGAAGTACGACAACGAGCTTCGCACGGCCCGCAACGTCAAGCAGATCGTCCATCGATCGCTGCAATTCGCCCATAGCGACCCCAAGGGGCCGGTTTATCTCGTCGGCGCCCGCGAAGTGATGGAGCAGGAAACCGAGCCCGTTGCCGCCGACGTCGCCGACTGGCCGCCGATCGCGCCGGCGCCGCTCGCCGAAGCCGCCGTCGCCCGTCTCGTCGACGCGATTCAAAAAGCCGCCAAGCCCCTGATCGTCACATCCTATCTCGGCCGCAATCAAGCCGCGGTGACCGAGCTCGTGCGCTTCTGCGCCCGGCTCGGCGCAGGCGTGCTGGAGTTGGTGCCGAGCGTCGTCAACTTTCCGCACAACGACCCGCTTTATCAGGGCAATCACTGGAGCCATCCGTTCCAGAACCGGGCGCTGGCGGAAGCCGATTTCATCCTGGTGATCGATAGCGACGTGCCGTGGGTTCCGACGGTAAGCAAACCCAATGACAATGCCGCGATCGCCATCATCGATGTCGACCCGCTGAAGCAATCGACGCCGCTTTGGCATATCAAGGCGCGGCAATGCTATCGGGCCGACGCGGCGACCGCGCTCGGCCAGTTGAACGCTCGCCTCGATCAAGTCGAGATCGATGACGCGGCCGCCGAGCGCCGCCGCCGTCACTACGCAAAGCGCCATCGCGAGCGAAACGCCGAGCTTGCCCGCCTCGAGGCGCCGGGAGGAGACGTCGTCACGCCGGAATATCTGACCGCGTGCGTGCGCCGTCAGGTCGGGCTCGATGCGGTCGTGATCAACGAGGGCATCACCAACAACCATGTGATCTGCGATCATATGGCGCGCGAGAAGCCTGACACGATGTTCGGGATCGCCGGCAGCTCGCTGGGCTGGAGCGGCGGCGCGGCGATCGGGATGAAACTCGCCGCTCCCGACAGGACCTTCGTCGTCATGAGCGGCGACGGCTCCTACATGTTCTCCGCCCCGTCCACCGTCCACTGGATGGCGCGCCGCTACCGAACGCCGTTTCTGCAGGTCATTTTCAACAACCGCGGCTGGAAGGCGCCCAAGTTCTCGACCCTTGCCGTTCATCCGGACGGCTTCGCCAGCCGCGCCGCGGATTTGGACTTGAGCTTCGATCCTCCCCCGGACTATTCCGGCATCGCGGCGGCCGCGGGCGGCGCCCATGCCCGCATCATCAAGCGCCCGGAAGACGTCGAAGCCGCCGTCGCCGAAGGTCTCCGGGTCGTGATCGAGGAGGGGCGCTGCGCCGTGCTCGACGTCTGGCTCGCCCATCTCTGATGCGATTCCCGAGCCGCTCCTGGCGTCAATCGGGGCGGCTTGTTAAGCTTAAGCCCCGATGGTCTTCCTTTCGAGGAGCCGCGGTTCCGGAGATCAACATGCGCGCCATTATCCTGTCGGTCGCGGTCATTTTCGGGCTGGGATCTGTTGGCTACGCCCAGGACCAGCTCAAGGGGGTCTACGCTCCGCCGGGGTCCTCGGCCCTCGGCGCACCGTCGCCCAAGGCCTCGTCGGGCCTCTCCGGGCCGAACGTGCCCGTCGGCGGAGCCCCGCGCGTCACGGTTGCCGGTGACCCGGTCCAGGGTCAGACGCTCCCGCCCGACGTGATTCCATCTCCGATGTCGGATCGGCCTGGTTACGGGCGCGTGGTCATCAACGGCCGTCGCGCCATCGTCGACCTCAACACCAACCGCATCGTCCAGCTCTCGGACTAGACAGCCGCTCGCCCGAGCGTCCGCATTTGCTTAAGATTTTGATTTGATTGGCGTCCCGGAAGGGAATCGAACCCCTGACCCCAGGTTTAGGAAACCTGTGCTCTATCCTGCTGAGCTACCGGGACTCCAGATCAGCGCCACCTCAGCCAAGACGCACTAGACAAGGCGTCCCGCGGCGCGGCAAGGCCCTTAGCATGGATTTCGGCTTCATGCACCGCCGCCGCGCCCAGCTCCGGCGCTCCGTCGCCGCGCGGCTTTGCGTCGCCTGCGCCGCGCTTCCGGCGATAGTCATCGCTGGTTCAGGCTTTGCGGCCTGCGGCCGGCCGGCCGGGCGTGTCCAGGCGGTCAGTGTCGATCAACGCCTCGATATTGCGCTGAGCGACGGCAGGATCGTGCGGCTCGGCGGCCTCGATGCGCCCAGTCCGGATCGCGGCGCGCCGGAGCTCGCGAGAGCCGCGCATGAGTTCCTCAGCGAACGCTTGCTCGGCCGGGAAGCCGATTTGGTGGTTCTGGCCGGCGAAAGCGACCGCTGGGGCCGGACGGTCGCCGATCTCAACCTGCCCGGTTCGGTTAGCGGAGCGGCGGGTTCGACTGCGCTTGCGCTGCTGGCGGCGGGCCTGGCCCGCGTGCGGCCGGAGTTCGAGACCCGCGGCTGCGCCGCAGAACGCCTCACGATCGAGGACGGCGCGCGCCGGGCGGCAATGGGAATATGGCGCGACCCCGATTTTGCCGTGATCCAATCCTCCGATTTGGCCGCGTTGCGGCGCCGCGAAGGCCGGTTCGTCATCGTCGAAGGAATGGTGCGCAGGGTTGGCTTTACGCGCTCTCGCCTTTATCTTGAGCTTGTCCCGCACGACGGTCCGACGATCGTGGTCGCGCGCAAATTGGAGATTGCGCTGGCGCGAGAGGGACGACCGGTCGACGCGCTGGTCGGACAGACGGTCCGGGCGCGCGGCGCGCTGGATGACCGCTTTGGTCCGAGAATTGAGGTCGACGAACCGGCGATGATCGAAATTCAGCGTCGCGCCGACGCGTCAGGAGAAGCGGACCCGCACCCATGAGCGGCCGGCCGGACAGTCTGGAAGGGACGGCCGCGCGCCGGCGCGCGCTCTTGGCGCTGGCGGCGGCGTTCGCAATCAGCCTCGCCGGTTGCGCGTCGATCGATCCACCGCCAGCGCCGGCCAATCTTACTCCAGCCACCGCGCCGCACGCCGTCGGCGGGGCGCCGGCGAGCCCGGAGCGCAAGCGTCTCATCGACGCGTTCGGCGGAATCTATAGCGCGCCGGCGACCGAGGCTTATCTCAATGGGGTCTTGGTCAAGCTCGCCCCTGCGTCGGACGCGGGAGGGCAGCCCTACCGGGTGACGACGCTCAATTCGCCGATCGTCAACGCCTTCGCCCTGCCTTCCGGCGACATTTTCGTTACCCGCGGCTTGCTTGCGCTTGCCGACGACACGTCTGAAATCGCCGCCGTCATGGCGCATGAGATCGGCCACATCACCGCGCGCCACGCCGCCCAGCGGGCCGAGTTCGAAAAGACTGCGGCGCTGTTCACGAAGGTGAATGCGCAATTGCTTGCCCAGCGTCAGGCTCAGGACGAGGCCGACGCGCGCTCGAAGCTGGCGATCGCCCGATTTTCCCGCCAGCAGGAATTCGAGGCCGATCAGATCGGCATCAAAACCATCGCGCGGGCGGGATACGACCCTTACGCCGCGTCTCGGTTCCTCGCCGCGCTCGGCGAATGGAGCGCGCTTAGCGCCTCGATCTCGGGCGCCGGATCGGCCGATCGCCCCGACATGATGGCGACACATCCTTCCACCCCCGAGCGCATCGCCCAGGCGACCGAGGAAGCGCGTCAGTTCGGCGCCCCAGGGAGCGGAGAGGTGGGGCGCAACGCCTATCTCGCCGCCATCGACGGTCTTGCCTTCGGCGACGACCCGTCGCAAGGCGTCGTGCGCGATAATGCCTTCATTCATCCAAAACTCGGCTTCGCCTTCGACGCGCCGGATGGCTTCACGCTCGACAACCAGTCGGCGGCGCTTATCGGGGTTGGCGAAGCCGGCGGGGAGGCCCTGCGCCTCGACAGCGTCGCGATTGCGGACACAACTCCAGTCGCGAGCGCGATCGGCTCGGGCTGGATCGACGGGGTCAAGACGACTTCGATCGAACCCAAGCAGATCGCCGGCCTCGAGGCCGCGACCGCGGTCGCAGAGGGCCAGCAGTGGAGCTTCCGCCTCGCGGCCATTCGCTTGAACGGCCGGCTCTATCGAACTCATTTTCGCCGCCCACGCGCTATCGCCTGGCGTCGATTCGCGCTTCATGGCCTCGCTCGAACTCGTTTCATCTCATCAACGCGCAGGACTCGGCGCTGGCCGCGCCGCAGCAAATCAAGATCATCGAGGCGGGGAGCGGCGACACGGCCGAAACGCTCGCCGCGCGGATGGCCTTTGTGCCGCAATCGCTCGACCAGTTCCTGATCCTTAACGGCCTCGAGCGCGGCGCCGCGCTCGTTCCCGGACAGCGCTATAAGATCGTCGCCCGGTGAGCGGCGAAGCCCCGAACGCAGAGAAGCGCGCGCCGCTGCCCGGACGCCTGGTCGCGGCGACCCACAACGCCGGCAAGCTCAGGGAAATCCGCGAGCTCATGCGGCCCTACGGCGTCGAAGCGCTCGGCGCCGCCGAGCTCAACCTCGCGGAGCCCGAGGAGACGGGCGCGACGTTCCGCGACAACGCCGCGCTCAAGGCCGAGGCCGCCGCGCGCGCCTCCGGCATCGCGGCGCTGGCCGACGATTCCGGGCTTTGCGTCGAGGCGCTCGATGGGGCGCCGGGAATCTATTCGGCGCGCTGGGCGGGCGGCGGCAAGGACTTCGGCGCCGCCATGGCTCGCGTCGAAAGGGAGATCAAAACGCTCGGAGTGCCGCCGCCGTGGCGGGCCTTTTTCGTCAGCGTGCTCGCGCTCGCCTGGCCGGACGGCGCGCTTGAGGCGTTCGAGGGCCGGGTCGATGGGACGCTGGTCTTCCCGCCGCGCGGGACGGCCGGGTTCGGCTACGATCCGATTTTCCGCCCCGACGGCCACGAGCGCACCTTCGGCGAGATGAGCGCCGAGGAGAAGCACGGGATTCCGGCCGACGGCTCGCTCGCGCTCTCGCATCGCGCCCGCGCGTTCCAGAAGCTCGCGCGCGCCCGGCTTTGAACGACGGTCAGGGCGCCGATCGCAAGGTACTGAATCCAAGCCTGGCGCAATGAGAACAAAATCCATCGCAGCAAGATCAAAGTCGGGCGCAACGAAATTCAAATTTGGAACAATGAAATCCAAAGGGCAGCTTCTTCCGCAAATCAAGGTTTTTCAATACGTTATCGCCCATTTCGGGGATCGCGGATCGCGCCCCTGTTCCTGAGGCGCCCTCGAGGGGCGACAGGCTCGGGGCGCGCCCTCTTCGAGACCCGCCTGCGGCGATCTCCACCCCGGCGGCGATCGATCCTTTTTCCGAAGATTAACCTGGGCGCGTCGTTTTGGCAAGAAAAAGTCGGTTTTCCAGAAGATCGCTTTTTGTCGATGGGAGCGCTCCCGCGCCCGCCAGCGCTATGTCGGTCTTTGCCCGTATCGGCTTATTCGATCGCCGAAGCGCGGTTTTCGCTCATTGCTCTGGCACCCCGGCTTTGCGCATTCCCAGGGCGATGCGCTCGCGGCGGGCCAGGAAAACCGGATTGGTGCTCGGGGTTCCAGCGCGAAAGCGGTCGACGGTGAAGGTCGGATCGAGCGCGAGTCCCGCGCTGACCGCTGACCTCGCGTCTTCCGCTCGGTCGAGATGCGCGAGGGCGGCTGCGAGCGTGAAGTACGGGACTGGGAAATTCCGGTTGTTTTCGATCGAGCGATTGAGCCAGGCAATCGCCTCCTCATCTTCTCCCAAAGAAAGCTTGGCGAACTCCCGCAATCAGCGACCATCGATAGGCGAGCGTATCGCGGGGGCTGAGCCTCAACGCCTCCTGGACGTGGGCTTCGGTTTCCTCGGCGCGGCCGACGGCGCTCTTGCCGAGGCCGATGAACGCATGAGCGCCCGCCAAATTTCGATCAAGCGTCAAGGCGCGCTCGCATTGCGCGATGCCCTGGGAGGGACGGTTGGTCCCAATCAGGAGGCGTCCCAGCCAGGAATGCGCCGGGGCATGCTCAGGAGCCACCGACAGCACTTTTTTCAAAGCCGCCTCGGCCGCCAGAGCGCGCGCGCCCTGATCGTCCAAAGAAAAATTCGAAGCGAAATACACGTCCGTGATCGCCGTGCCGACCAAGGCATCGATATCGCCGGGATCAAGCGCCAAAGCCCGCTCAAAGAAGCCCCGCGCTTGCATCAAATTGGCGGCGGCCATACCCCGATTCACGCATGCCATGCCTTGAAAGTAGAGGTCCATGGCGTCGGGGTCCGTCGCCCGGTCAGCGCGCCGCGCCTCCGCCGCCACAAGTTGGGCGTTCAACGTGTTGGCGAGCCGTGCGACGATTTCATCCTGCATGTCGAAGAGGTCAGCGAGAGGCTTGTCGAATCGCTCCGCCCACACATGATTGCCGCTTGCGGAGTCGATGAGCTGCACATTCACACGGATGCGATCGCCGCCGCGCTGGACGCTGCCCTCAAGCACGTAGCGCACATTCAACTCGCGCCCGATCTGCTTCAGATCGACCGCCTTGCCTTTGTAGGTGAAGGCGGTGTTTCGGCCGATCACCAGCATGCCGCTCATTCGCGAGAGGTCTGTAGTCAGGTTCTCGGTGACGCCGTCGACGAAATACTCCTGTTGGGCGTCGCCGCCGAAATTGGCGAACGGCAGCACGACGATCGAGAGGCGCGGCGGGCCCGATTCTTGGACCGGGGAAGATTGCGGGGCCGGCTTCGCCTGGACGGGCAGCCCGACCCGCAGCGAATAAATCCGCACCGGCTCGGCGATGTTCTTGAGGTTCGTTGCGCCACGATCGCTGACCGCCAGATCGAGCCGCGCTCTGACCTGCCGATAGGCGTCTTCGGAGAGGCAGATCGCTCCAGGCTCCGCGACGCCCTCCAAGCGGGCCGCTATGTTGACGCCGTCGCCCATCAGGTCGCCGTCGCTCTCCTCGACCACGTCGCCCAGATGAACGCCGATGCGGAACTCGATACGCCGGTCGTCCGGCACGCCAGCGTTGCGCTCGACCATCGCGTTCTGGATCTCGATCGCGCAGCGCACCGCGTCGACGACGCTGCGAAACTCGACGAGAATGCCGTCGCCGGTGCGCTTGACCAAGCGACCCTTGTGCACGGATAGGGTCGGGTCAATAAGATCGCTGCGCAGCGCCCTGAGCCGCGCCAGCGTGCGATCCTCGTCCGCGCCGGCGAGACGGCTGAAGCCAACGACATCGGCGGCCAGGATCGCCGCAAGTTTCCGGTTTTCGCTCATGCTGCCCTTTGCCGTCGTGGAGATTAGCACAAAGATCCTGCTTATGGGGTCGCTCCGGAAGGACCGGAGGCCGCGCCATAACCGGCATCCGGCGTGGACTTGGACCGTTCGCCAGGCGGTTGGCGAAACGCCGCTCTTTGCCCATTCTCCCGATTGCCGCGCGCGCCTCAGAGGAGGGGAATCGCCCAAGATTGGCCGCCATCGCAACCGGCGGTGGGCTTTGACCCTCACCTTGAACTGCAATTCGCGGTGGCCGCGGGCCCCGCCTTCTGGCAAGGAGAGCCGCGCCCGGGCTCACCGGGTCTGGACGGGGGTCCGCGATGCAGGTGGAGGAGACGGTCATTCCGGCGGTCAAGATCGTGACGCCGAAGAAACTTGGCGACGCGCGCGGGTTCTTCTCCGAGGTGTACAGCCGTCCTGCTATGGAAAAGGCAGGCCTCAAGCTCACCTTCGTGCAGGACAACCATTCGTTTTCGGGGGCGATCGGCACATTGCGCGGGCTGCACTTCCAGACGGCGCCGTTCGCCCAGGATAAGCTGGTGCGCGTTGCGCGCGGCCGCATCCTCGACGTCGCGGTCGATATTCGCCGCTCGTCGCCGACCTTCGGCCAGCATGTCGCGGTCGAGCTCTCGGCGGAAAACTGGCGCCAGCTCTTGGTTCCGATCGGATTCGCCCACGCTTTCATCACTCTCGAGCCGGACGTCGAGGTCCTGTACAAGGCGAGCGCTCCCTATTCGGCCGCCCACGACCGGGGCCTTGCATGGGACGATCCGGGGATCGGGATCGCCTGGCCGTCGATACCGGGAGGTCCGATCCTGTCGGACAAGGATCGGCAATGGCCCCGGCTCAAGGACGCGCCGGACCTGTTCGAATGATGAGGATTGCGGTCACAGGCTCCAGGGGCCAGGCAGCGACGTCATTGCTCGAGCGGGCGAGCGCCGAGGTTGAGGTGGTCGCGCTTGGCCGGCCGGGGTTCGACCTGACCGACCGCGCCTCGGTCGTCGCCGGGCTCGAGGCGGCGCGGCCGGACGTCATCGTCAACGCCGCCGCCTATACCGCCGTGGATAAGGCGGAGGCGGAGGAGGAGGAAGCCATTCGCGTGAACGGCGCGGGGGCGGGCCATGTCGCCGAAGCCGCCGCGCGCCTCGGCGTTGCGCTTCTCCATCTCTCGACCGACTATGTGTTCGACGGCGCGCTTGACCGGCCCTACCGCGAGGACGATCCGACCGGCCCGACCGGGGCCTACGGCCGTTCCAAGCTTGCTGGCGAGAAAGCGGTCGCCGAGCGCTGGGGGAACAGCGTCATTCTGCGCACCGCCTGGGTCTATAGCCCGTTCGGCGCGAATTTCATTCGCACCATGCTGAGGCTGAACGAGACGCGCGACGAAGTCGGCGTGGTCGCCGATCAGCGCGGCAATCCGACCTCGGCGCTTGACATAGCCGACGCCCTGATCGCCATCGCGGGGAGGGTCAGCGACGAGTCGTCGACGACGTTGCGCGGCATTTTCCACATGACTGGATCGGGCGAGGCGACCTGGGCGGATTTCGCCGAGGCGGTGTTCCGCGAGGCCGAGGCGCGCGGGCGACGCTCAACCCGGGTCAAGCGCATCGCGACCGCCGACTACCCGACCCCAGCGCGGCGACCGGCCAATTCCCGCCTCGACAACGGAAAGCTCGGTCGCGTATACGGCTTGAGACTACCGGAATGGCGCGGGTCGGTCGCGGCCTGTTGCGCCCGCCTTCTCGCCTGATCGACGGCCCGGGCCGCCGCCAAGGCGGACAGTTGTTGCTCAAGGATTGATTTAAGGAGTAACGCGCAAGGTGTGGCGTCGGAGTGCCGGGGCTCATCCACCGGCCTCATCCTGAGGGCCGTGCGAAGCACGGCGTCTCGAAGGATGATCCAGACGGCGGCGCTATTCGTGCGCTCTGGAACGTCCTTCGAGACGCGCCTTTGGCGCTCCTCAGGACGAGGTCAGAGGGGAAAGCTTGAGAGTGAGTTCAGGGGTCTCGATGCAGCGCAAAGTGCTTGTAACCGGCGGCGCGGGGTTCATCGGCTCGGCTTTGTGCCGGCGCCTGGTCGGCGAGGGGGCCTCGGTGCTCAACGTCGACGCGCTGACCTATGCCGGAAACCTGCAATCCCTGGCGACGATCGACAACGCGCCGAACTACCGCTTCGCCAAGATCGACATTTGCAACCGGCCGGCGATTGCCGAAGCGTTCGCGGACTTCGCTCCCGACCAGGTGATCCATCTCGCCGCCGAAAGCCATGTCGACCGTTCGATCACGGCCGGGGACGCTTTCATCCAGACCAATATCGTCGGCACGTTTTCCCTGCTCGAGACGGCGCGGGCCTATTGGCGCGGGCTGCCGGAGCCCCGCCAGCAGAGCTTTCGCTTCCTGCATGTCTCGACCGATGAGGTTTATGGCTCGCTCGGCGAGGACGGCGCGTTCGTCGAAGAGACGGCCTACGATCCGAGCTCGCCCTATTCGGCCTCCAAGGCCGCCGCCGATCACCTGGTCTCGGCCTGGGCGCGAACCTACGGCTTCCCGGCGCTGATCTCGAATTGCTCGAACAACTACGGCCCCTATCACTTCCCCGAGAAGCTCGTTCCGCTGATCATCCTCAACGCCATCCACGGCAAGCCGCTGCCGGTCTACGGCGCCGGCGCCAATGTGCGCGACTGGCTCTATGTCGATGACCATGCGCGGGCGCTCGATTTGATCGTGACGCGCGGCCGGGTCGGCGAAAAATACAATGTCGGCGGCCGCAACGAGCGCCGCAACATCGACGTCGTCCTGCGCATCTGCGCCATCCTCGACCGGCAGCGCCCAAGGGCGCGCTCGCACGAATCCCTCATCGCCTTTGTCGCCGACCGGCCTGGGCACGACCGGCGCTACGCCATCGATGCGACCAAGCTCGAGCGCGAGCTCGGCTGGCGCGCGCTCGAGACGTTCGAAAGCGGCATCGAGAAGACGGTTCGCTGGTATCTCGACAATGAATGGTGGTGGCGCCCGCTGCGCGAGAAGGTCTACGCCGGCGAGCGCCTCGGCGTCATCGCCGAGGCCGGGACCTAAAGCGTGTTGCGATTGGGTGCGCCCGCTTCACTGTGCCTCGACCTCGTCCTGATCCGGCGCCGGCCGCCGTGTCGAAGGGCAGTTCAGCACGCGCCCTATAGCGCCCTCCTGAAACGTCCTTCGAGACGCGCCTCTGGCGCTCGCCAGGACGAGGAGGCGGCGCCATTCCATCGAACCGCAGCGCGCTCTAGGCTCGAAGCGCGGCGATCGGGACGGATTCGAAGATGAGAGGCATCATTCTGGCCGGCGGCGCGGGCACGCGGCTCCATCCGATCACGCTCGCCGTCTCGAAGCAGCTCGTCCCCGTCTATGACAAGCCGATGATCTACTATCCGCTGTCGGTCGTCATGCTGGCCGGGATTCGCGAGGTGCTTATCATCTCGACGCCGCATGACCTGCCGATGTTCCGCCGCCTGCTCGGCGACGGCGCGGAATGGGGCATTCGCATCGAATACGCGCCGCAGCCTGAGCCTAACGGACTGGCGCAGGCTTTCGTCATCGGCGAGGAGTTCATCGCCGACGGTCCGGCAATGCTCGTGCTCGGCGACAACATTTTCTACGGCGCGGGCCTGAGCGAGCAGCTTCGGCGCGCGGCGGCGCGCAAGCGCGGCGCAACCGTTTTCGCCTATCATGTGCCCGATCCGGAGCGATACGGCGTCGTCGAATTCGATTCGGACTTCCGGGCGCTCTCGATCGAGGAGAAGCCCGCCGCCCCCAAGTCGCATTGGGCGGTGACCGGCCTCTACTTCTACGATTCCAAGGTGGTCGAGATCGCCAAGGCGCTCAAGCCATCGGCGCGCGGCGAGTACGAGATCACCGACGTCAATCGCATCTATCTCGAGGCTGGCGCCTTGAGCGTCGAGCGCATGGGACGGGGTTTCGCCTGGCTCGACACCGGAACCCCCGACTCGCTCATCGACGCGGCGAGCTTCGTCAGAACCATCGAGCAGCGCCAGGGCGCCAAGATCAGCTGCCCTGAGGAAATCGCCCTCGACCTCGGCCTCATCGACGTCGCCCAGTTCAAGCGAATCATCGCCCGCTTCGGCAAAAGTTCCTATGGGCAGTATCTGATGTCGGTGCTCGAGGAGCGCAGCGGCGCTCCCGCGCGGCGCTGATTGGCGAACAACAAACGCATCGTGGCGGCTTTCCCGCGGGAATGAGCGATGCTCCATTCCCCTGCCGGCGCGGCCACGCAGGCGCCTTGGGCAGGAGCAACGCCTATGAAAGCGATTCACCGAACCTCGTCTCGGCCGGCGAGCGGCAAGCGCGCGGCCCGGTCAAGAACCAAGTTTGATCCGCCGCGCGATTTCGTCGGCTATGGGCGCGATCCGCCCGATCCGCAATGGCCCGACAGCGCCCGGATCGCGCTCAACTTCAACCTCAATGTCGAAGCCGGCGGCGAGCGCTCGATCCTCGAAGGCGACACGTCCTCGGAGAACGTGTTGAGCGATCTCGGCTATCCCGCCTATCCCGGCGCCCGCAGCCTATTGGTCGAGTCGGCGTTCGAATACGGGCCGCGGGTCGGCTCATGGCGGCTCCTGCGCATCTTCAAGAAATTCGAGGTGAGGATCAGCGCGCTGGCGGTGGTGCGGGGATTGCAGCGTTACCCCGATCTTGCCGCAGCGTTCGTCGAGGCGGGCCACGAGATCGTCAGCCACGGCTGGCGCTGGATCGACTATACGACCATGGGCGAGCGGGAAGAGCGCAAGCATATCGCCCTCGCGACCGAGGGGCTCGCCGAGCTGACCGGTTCCCGACCGGTCGGATGGTTCGGCGGCCGCCCGAGCGTCAATACGCGCCGGCTCCTGGTCGAGCAGGGGGGCTATCTCTACGATCGCGACTATCTGGGCGACGAGCTGCCGTTCTGGGTCGACGTCGGCGGGCGCCGGCATCTCGTCGTGCCCTATTCGCTCGAGACCAACGACAACCGGTTCGACCAGAACCACGGCTTCAGCACCGCCGACGACTTCGCCCGCTACATGATCGACTGCTTCGATCTGATGTACGAGGAAGGCGCCGATCGCCCGAAGATGATGAGCGTCGCGCTGCACGATCGGCTGATCGGCCGCCCGGCCCGGGCGCTCGGGCTCATCAAGTTCCTCGATCACGTGAGACGACACGACCGCGTCTGGGTCTGCACCGGCCGTGACATCGCCGAGCACTGGCGCAAGGTCCATCCGCCCATTGCATGAACGTGAGGCGCGCGCCGGAACGTCCTTCGCGACGCGCCTTCGGCGCTCTTCAGGACGAGGCGCAGCGAGCCCGGCAACGGGCGCCGAGACCGTCGTCACTCCTCCTCGTCCCCGTCGCTTCCAGCGTCCCGGAAGCGGTCGCGAAATCGCGCCTCCTCCTCGGTTACGACCGGAATGGCGGCAAGCAGGCGGCGCGTATACTCGCTCCGCGGCGCCGCGAAAATGTCGTCGGCTGCGCCGGTCTCAACCAACCGCCCTTTCTGAAACACGCTCAGCCGATCGGCGATTCCGCGAACGACCGCGAGATCATGGGTGATGAACAGATAAGTCAGTCCATGCTGGCGGCGGACCCGCATCAGGAGTCGCAGCACCCGCGCCTGCACCAGGACGTCGAGCGCCGAGGTCGGCTCGTCGAGCACGATCAGCTCAGGTTCACAGGCGAGCGCCCTGGCGATGGCGATGCGCTGCCGTTCGCCGCCGGAGAGGCCCCGAGGCGAGCGGCGGACATAGTCCGCAGGAAGCCCGACCTCGCCCAGCAATTCCGCCACCCGTTCATCTCGCCGCGACCGTTCGCCGAGCCGATGGACGTCCAGCGCCAGGCGGACCGACTGGCCGACCGTGCGGCGCGGATTGAGCGCCGAGAGCGGGTTCTGCTGGATGAGCTGGATCGCCCGTTTGAGCCGAAGCGGACGCCGGCGCGCGCTCAATTCCTCGCCCTTGAAGCGCACCAGCCCGGAGGTCGGCTCGATCAGCCCGAGGATGAGGGCGCCGAGCGTCGACTTGCCGGAGCCCGATTCGCCGATGATCGCATGACACTCGCCGCGCTGAACCTCGATCGAAACGTCATCGAGCGCCGTCACCTCGCGTCCGGCGGAGCGGAAGCGCTTGCTGAGCCGCTCGACCGAGAGCAGCGCTTCGCTCATGCGGGCGCGAGCGCCGGCTCGCCGCAGCCGTCATGCTCGATCAGCGGGTCGGCGAAGCCCGGGCTCGTCTCGGGAACGTCGGGAAGGCGCGGCTCGTCGAGTTTCGGGATCGCTGCAAGAAGCGCGCGCGTGTAGGGATGGCGAGGATCGGCGAACAATTGGCCGGCGGTTGCGTGCTCGACGATGCGTCCGCGATAGATGACGTAAACGCGATCGGCGAATTCGCGCACGACGCCGAGGTTGTGCGAAATGAACAGGACCGAGGTTCCGCGCCGTCCGATCAACGCGTTCATCAAATGAAGGGTGCGCGCCTGAACCGTGACGTCGAGGGCGCTGCCTGGCTCGTCGGCGATCAGGAGGTCGGGATTGTTGACGAGCGCCAGCGCGATCATCACCCGCTGGCTCATGCCGCCCGACAATTGAAACACGTAGGAGCCCAGCACCCGGTCGGGCTCGTGAAGATAGACGTCGGCGAGCGCGGCGCGGGCGCGACGCAGGGCTTCCGCATTCGTCATCGCTCGATCGCCGCGCCGCAGCACTTCCCTGAACTGGTCGCCGATGGTGAACGTCGGATTGAGCGCGGAGGCCGCATCCTGGAAGATCATCGCCACGCGGTCGCCGCGCGCCGCGCGGATGGCGAATTCGTCGCCGAGGATCTCGCGCGCCCTGAGCCGCGCCGATCCGCTCACCGCGACACCGGCCTGGTTCTGCAAAAGGCCGAGGATCGCGCGCGCGATCGTCGATTTGCCCGACCCGGATTCGCCGACCAGCGCGATCTTCTCGCCTTGGCGCACATGGAGCGCGACGTCGCGCAGCGCCTCGACATGGCCGCCGAAGCTCTGAAAACTAACGCAAAGGTTGCGCACGGCGAGGACGATGGCGCGCGCCTCGCCAGCGCGAGCAGGCGCGCTACCGGTAGGCATCGGCCGCTTCCCTCAAGCCGTCGCCGAGCAGATTGAAACCCATGACGACGATCAGGATCGCAATCGCCGGAAAGACGGTCAGCCACCATGCGTCGGGCATGTATTTCGCGCCGTCCGCCACCATCGAGCCGAGATCGGGCGTCGGCGCCTGCGCGCCGAGACCAAGAAACGACATCGACGAGGCGATGAGAATGACGAAGCCGACGTCGATCGTCATCTTGGTCAGAATCGAAGGCATGGCATTCGGCAGGATCTCGCGGAACAGGATGTGCGGCAGGCTCGCCCCGACGGTCTGAGCCGCGAGCACGTAGCCTTCCTGCTTTTCGGCGCGGGTGAGGTTATAGGCGAGACGCGCGTACCAGGGCCACCACATCGCGGTGATCGCGATCATGCCGTGAATGGCGCTCGGCTCGAGAAAGCCGGTGATTGACATCGCCAGAACGAGCGGAGGAACCGAGAGGAAGACGTCGGTGAGCCGCATGAGACCGTAGCTCCACGCCGCCCCGAGATAGCCGGCGAGAAGGCCGACCACGACGCCGACCGGGGTTGCGATCGCAAGCACGACCGCCGCCATTTCCAGCGACAGTCGATAGGCGTAGAGGAGCCGGGTCAGGAGATCGCGGCCGATCGTGTCGGTGCCGAGGAGAAAGCGGCGGCTGGGCTCCGCCGTCATCGCGCCGAAATCGCCGACCGGCCCGGCGTGGCTGGGGTAAGGCGCGATCCAATCGGCGAACAGGGCGGCTGACGCGACCAGCGCCACCAGGGCCAGTCCGATCATCGCCGTCGGGTTGCGGCGGAACGCGCGCCATGCCGGGGAGGCCGCGGCGACCGTCACGACCCCCCTCCCGCGAAGCGGATGCGCGGATTGACCAGCGCCACCAGGAGATCGACTGCGATATTGGCGATGAGGAACGCCGCGGCGATGATGAGCACCGTGCCGACGATGGCGTCGAGATCCTTGTGCAGGATCACCTCGACGCCATAGCGCGACAGGCCCGGCCAACCGAACACGCTCTCCACCAGGAACGCGTTGCCGAGCAAGGCGGCGATATCGAGACCGAGGATGGTGAGAACCGGGATGAGCGCCGGCCGGAATGCGTACCGGCTGGCGATGCGCGACTCGGGGAAGCCGTAAGCCTCAGCCATCTCGATGAACGGCTTGCGGTAGGTCTCGACCATGCTGGCGCGTGTGAGGCGGGCGGTCTGCCCGATGCCGGCCATCGCCAGGGCGAGCGCCGGCAGCGCCAGATGGTGAAGGGCGTCGATCAGCGCCTTGCCGTCGCCGGCCAGTATCGAGTCGACGATGAAAAAGCCGGTGATTGGAGGCGGCGGCGGCAAGGCCGCAGTCAGCCGGCCCTCGATCGGAAACAGGCGCCAGAGGTAGGCGAAGCACAGTTGCAATAGGACGCCCCAGACGAAGGCGGGAGTGGAAACGCTCATGATCGAGCCGATCCGCCCGAGATGATCGCCCAACCGCCCGCGATAGCGGGCGGAGAGAACGCCGACCGGCAGGCCGATCATGACGATCATCAGGCCGGCGACGAACACCAGCTCGAGCGTCGCCGGCAGATACTGGGCGATGTCCACCCGCACGGGGCGGTTGCTGTAAAGCGAGACGCCGAGATTGCCGTGCGCCAGCTCGCGGACATATTCCCAATATTGCCGGGGGAGAGACTGATCGAGATGCCGCTCCCGGCGCAGCGCCTGCACCTGGGCCTCGGTGGCGTTCGGACCGAGCGCGATCCTGGCCGGATCGCCGGGGATCACCCGCGCGATGGCGAACATCAGCATCGACACGCCAACGAGCACCACGAGCGAGGCCACGAGGCGCTGGATCAGCGTGTGCGCGAGCGGCGACATCAGCGGGGAGCGCGCTCGCGCGCCGAACGGCCGCGCCCGCGCGCCGAACGGCCTTTCACGTTCTATTTGGTCATTTCGACCAGGCGGAATTGAAGACCATATTCCTCGGCCGAAAAACGCTTCGAATCGTCCTCGAACGGCGGCAGTTTGAAGGTGTTGAGGCCGACGAAGACCCCGCTCACCTCGCTGGCGAAGATCGCCGGGGCGACAGCGTCGAGGCGGCCTTCCAGCTTCTCATAGATCGCCTTCCTCTTGGCGATGTCGTTTTCCTGCCGGCCGGCGTCGAGCAGCTGGTCGACTTCGGGATCGCTGAGATGGGACGCCGACTCCCAGGTCGGCGGCGACTTCGAACTGTACATGTTGTAGAGGATCGAGTCGGGGTCGGGCGTCGGCGCGTCGATATAGACTTCGCTGAGCGAGGGCGTGCTCTCGGGCTTGGTCACCTGCTGGGTGTAGAGCGTCCAGGGCGCTCCCTTGATCGTCGTCTGGAAGCCGAGCGCATCGAAATTGGCCTTCATCAACAGCGCGGTCTTCTCCTCGGCCGGAACTTCGGTGATCCAGGTGACATCGAGCTTGCGCTCGTCGGGAGTCTTGTACTTGCATTTGGCGAGAGCATCCTTGGCCTTGCCCAAATCCTGGGCGAACATCGGCAGGCTGGCGTTGTAGCCGAACTCGCTCTTGCCGATCGCGCCGTTCGCGGGCGTAGCCGCGGAGACCTTGTCGGTGATCTGCGCCAGCTTGATCGCGGTCGCGTAGTCGAACCCGTAGGTCAGCGCCAAGCGGCAGTTCACGTCGTCGAGCGGCGATTTCTGCGTGTTCATGTGCAAGAACAGGATGTTCGAGCCGCGGTCGGTGAGCAGATGGGTGTCGGGGCGCTCGGCAAGCGCGCGCATGACTTCGGGCGGCAGCCACTGCGAAGTCATATCCTGCTGGCCGCTGGCCACGAGCTCGCGCACGGTTGCGGGCTGCAGCCCGTAGCGGACGCGCACCTTGTCAGGCGCGCTGGCCGGCACGCCGAGGAAATAGCCATCGAACCTGGCGAGATTGGTCTCGCTTTCCGGCACATGGCTGAGCAGCGTGTAAGCGCCGGAGCCGGCGTCATGGCTCGACAGCCATGCTTCGCCGTAGTCGCCCATGTCGCCGAATTTGCCGTCCGCCTTGTGCGCCAGCACGAGTTTCGAATCGAGGATCGGCAGCCGCACCATCGCGCCGAGAAACGGCGCATAGGGGCCCGACAAGGTGAACTTGACCGTTTGGGGATCGACCGCGGCGACGCTGGCGACGCGATCGGCGAACAGCGGCGAGTTCCCTTTGGCGAGCGCCATCAGCCGTTTGAAGGAAAAGACGACGTCATCCGCGGTCAAGGCGTTGCCGGAGTGAAACTTGACGTCCGGACGCAGGGTGAAGATGTAGTCATTGCCGTCGATCTTCCATCCGCTTGCGAGATGGGGCGCGACCGGGGCGCCATTCTGTCCGGGCGCGACCAGCCCGTCATAGAGATTGAAGGCGAGCACCGATCCTATGTAGTCGATGCCCTTGTCGGGATCGGCTTCGCCGGGCGCGGAAGCATCGAGCCTGAACAGCGTTTCGGCGATGGAGGGGGTCGCCTGCAGCAAGAACGCCGCCGCCACGCCGGTCATGATTCTGCGAGATAAACCCATGGGTCAAAATCTCCCGAGATTGGCCGTGAAGACGCCATGCCGAAGGTTGCGCCGTCGCCGATATTGAGCTTGCGGATTTGATCGCGCAAGTGTCGCAACGCGGAGCGTCAAATGGGCAACGGTTCAGTCGCGCCGGCGATGTCAAATGAATTCGGGGCCTAAAGCGATCGGCCCATGAGGACGCGCCGGCCCGAGCGCGTCAACAAAAGCGGCGACAGAGCATCCGCCCTCGCCGCCGTCTTGCCAAAAGAGCCGCGCGTCAGAACTTGATGCGCAGGCCCGCCGTCGGGTTGATCGTCTGCGTCACCTGGTAGCCGTTGGCGAGGCCGCCGTAGACATTCGACAGCATCACGCCGGCGTAGAGGTCGACGCGCTTGACGGGGCGATAGTCGATCAGGAAAGAAAGGAAGTCCGTTGACCCGGCGCAAGCGCCGTTATTGAGGCGCGTAACCGTGAAAGTGTACCCGTTCGGTTCAACAAATTTGCTGTTGGCCGGGGCGCAGGGCGTGGTCGAGGAATTGTAGTTATTTTGGCTCAGGTAATAAAACGCGCCACTTATGTCCAATTGCGGAGTAACGGCGTACTTGGCGCCGAAAAACCAGTAGGGGGCAATCCTGGCGTCAACGTATTGATTGTACGTGATCCATTGCGTCGGAAACAATTTTGATGCGTTCTTGACTGATGAGGGTATGGTGCCAGGCACGTTCCAGCCACCAATGGTTTTGAAGCCATCGGGGAAGGTTTCGTTCGGATCTGTCTGTCTTGAGCCAGGCGTAGCCGCCGGAAACGGTCAGGGCTTGCCATTTGTACTTGGCGACCCCGAGGAAGCCGACATTGTTCGATAACGTCGCCTTGACGTCGGTATTGTTGTAAAATGTCGGGATGCCGTCGCTGCAGCCGACCGTGCCGGCGTACGTGCCCTTGGTGATGACGGCGCAGCTGCCACTGAAGGTGCTGACGTTCACCACGTTCTGGGCGTAACTGCCGAGGAAGTCCATCGACAGGGCGCCGGCGTAGGGGGTGCCGCCGAACAGATTAAAGTCGGCGCCGACCTGGCCTTGGTACATCGAAGTCGAGCCATTGCCCTGATCATAACCGCCCCATTGGATCAAGCCTCCGGCGCGGAAGTTCTGGTAGTTGACACGATACTTGACGGCGGTGTTGGCGCGGGCTGCTTCGGTGTCGCCAAAGCCCGCGTACGAGCCGGAATAGCCGAACGGCGAGAAGGCGTAGGCGCTGCTCAGCGGATCGTAGGCGATGAGCGTGTCAAGCGAGAGCGTGTTCACGCGGCCGGCGGTCAGCGTGCCGTAGACCGGATTGCTGATTCCGAGGAACCCCTGCGAGTTGTCGTATTGGCCGGTTCGGCTCGAATCGGCGTTCGCGTTCTGCAGGACCAGCGCTTTGCCGTTGTTCTGGACTTGCGAGCGCTGGGCGTCGGACAGATAGCCAAAATACGGGTTGAATCCGATTTCCCACGTGCCGACGACCGACCAGCCATAGGCGATCGGCTGGCTCATCTTGACGCCGACGACGGACTGATTGATCCCGTTTGGCGTCTGCAGCCACCCGGAATAAGGGCTGCTCTGCTTGGTGACAATATTCGAGACGCCGTTGTTGAACGCGGCGTTGTAGCCAGCGCTGTGGGATTCCCAGCCGAAGCCCCAGTCGAGCGTGAGATACGCGGTGAACGGCCCGTAGGTGAGCGGGCAATCCGCGGCGGTTGAATTCATATAGGCCCATAAGCTGGAAAAGCAGTCCACCGGCGGAGGCGGAGGAGCCTCCTTTTTGGTCGGCAGATCGGCCGCGTGAGCCGCGCCAATGGCGGCGATTGTGGTAGCCAGGGCGACACTGAGCTTTCTCATCTGAACCCCATCCCGTGGTGGAGCCGAAACCCCCGCCGGCCCGCGCTGACGATTGTCGATTGCTCCCAACCCCCGAGACGAGGCGCGAGCCGCCAAATCCCCTGCACGCGCTCGCGAGCGATTGATGCCCCGCCGCTCAGCGTCGTCTCGCCCGCTGAATCGAAGAACTCCGAAGCCGCGGCGCTGGGTTTTGACGTATCTCCGGCCTGAAGACCCGGTTCGGGCCAACTCTGATCGAATTGACCAGGGTCAACCCTAGCGAGTGGTCATGTCACAGACAAACTATAAATTCACCGTGTTTTTGACTTTTTTCAATCTGTGGCAAAATGATCACAGAAGAACTGTTCGGCGTGCACGGAATAGGCAAAATTGGCGCGTCTATACTACACGCGACGTAGAAGCGGCCGGAAAGCGTTTCAACGCCCCCGGTCGAATATGAGAATCGCCCTAGTATTTCACTATTCGGATCATGTTACAGTTTGGCGACAAAGCGGGCGCGACGACAAAAAAAGTTTAGTTGAGTACGACGGCTCGAAAACCTCTAGTCGCGGATCGGCGCTCCCGATCAGACCCGGAGGGCGCGCCGACCATCATGGCGCCAACCTTTGCGCATAGAGCGAGGCGCAAGGCGGGTTGGCGTTGGGAATGAAAAGAATGAGCATGTCATCATTCGACGACGGCCCGGGGCCGACCAGCCGATGGAGCGACACGCCCGCAGGACCTCCGATCCTGGTGGTGGAGGACGAGCGCGATCTTGCCGAGGAAATCCGTCTCGAACTGCAGGCGAGCGGTCACGCGGTGCAACTTTCGGAGACCGTCGCCGACGGATTGCGGGCGGCGCGTTCGGGCCCCGTGGCCCTGGTCATCGACCGCATGCTGCACGGCGAAGACGGGCTCGCCATCATTGAAGCGCTGCGCGCCGAGGGCAACGCCACGCCGGTTTTGGTGATCAGCGCGCTGTCGTCGGTCGACGAGCGGATCATCGGATTGAAGGCCGGCGGCGACGACTACCTGGTCAAGCCGTTCGAGATCCGCGAATTGACGGCGCGGATCGAAGCGCTCCTGCGCCGGGGCGGCGACGCGCGGCTCACGCGAATGCAGGTCGGCGGACTGGAAATGGATCTGGTCGAGCGGACAGTCCGGTGCGACGGCAGAGCCGTCGATCTGCTGCCGCGGGAATTCAAACTCTTGGAATATTTCATGCGCCGTCCGGGCCAGATCGTGACTCGCGCGATGTTGCTCGAGGACGTGTGGAATTTCAAATTCCTGGCCCAGACCAATGTCGTCGACGTCCAGATCGGCAACCTGCGCCGCAAACTCGATCCAACCGGCGTCCGCCGCTTCATCGTCAATATCCGCGCCGTCGGCTTCAAGCTGAATGCGGACACTTGAGGTCTTCAACGCGCGGGCGTTCCGCCTCGCAATTGCATTCGCTCTGGCGATCGGCTTGGCGACGACTGCCGCCTTCGCCTTCATATATTGGCAAGTTTCCACGGCCGATATTCAGCGCGCGGGCGCCATTCTGGTCGACGAAGCGGCCAAAAGCGAAGGCGACAGCGAGGCGGAATTGCGCCGAGCGTTGCAGTTGCGCCTGACGCGGGACATCCGCCGGTTGGATTTCGTCGCCCTGTTCGATCCGAACGGCGGCTTGGTGTTCGGCAACGTGCCGGGCATGCCATCCATTCCGATCGACGGCCAAGCCCATTTCGTCCAGGAGCAAACCTTGCCGGATTCTGGCGGCAATCGCGAGCCCGCCGTTTTTGTCGCCCGCAGGCTCGCGGGCGGCGGCGCGCTTCTGCTCGGTCGAAGTCTCTGGGAGGCCTATGGCCTGCAGGGAACGTTGTTGCGCGCGTTGGCGATCGCGCTCCTGCCGACAATTCTGGTGATCCTGGCGATCGGCGCGATTTTTGCCCGCAGCGCCTCGCAACGCTACGAACGCGTTCACGACGCGATCGTCAGGATCATGAACGGCGAGCTCGCTTCGCGCTTGCCAGTCGCCAACGAGGATCGCGACATCGACAAATTGGCGCGCGCGGTCAATCTGATGCTGGACGAAATCGCGCGCCTGCTCGATCAGCTCAAGAGCGCGGGCGACAATATCGCCCACGATCTGCGCACCCCGCTCGCCGTCGCCCGCGCCAGGATCGAGCGGGCCCTCACTAATGAGGCGGGGATCGAGCAAATGCGCGAGGCCATGGAGGCGGCGCTCGCCCAAATCGAGAAGGTATCCACGGCGGTTTCGGCGATTCTGCGCATTTCCGCGGTCGAGAACGGCGCGCGGAAGACGCAGTTCAAGGACTTCGACCTCAGCGAGGTTTGCGCCGAGGTGTTCGATTTCTATGAGCCGCTCGCCGAATCGAAGGGCGTGACGATGGTCATCGACGCGGTCGGGCCCCTCCCGGTTCGCGGCGACCAGGATCTCATGCGCGAAGCCATCTCGAACCTCGTCGATAACGCGATTAAATTCACGCTCGCCGGCGGCACGGTGCGAATCGAGGAGCGCATGGCCGACGGGCGACCGTTCATTTGCGTTAGCGACACTGGCCCTGGCGTCCCGCCGCAAGAGCGCGAGCGGATATTCGACCGGTTCTATCGCGGCGAGCGCAGCGGCAAATCGCCAGGACATGGGCTCGGTCTCAGCATCGCCGAGGCGATCGCCAATCTGCACGGGTTCAAACTGGCGGTCGAAGACAACAACCCCGGAGCGCGCTTCGAGTTCACTGCCGCCGCGCCGGCGTCCGCGACGATGGAACGGGGATCGGCGTGAGCAGCCCCTCAGGCCACGACCGCGATCCCGCCGCGGAAGCAAGCGGCTGCGTTCCCCATCTTGGGGGTGTAGCGCTCATGCGCAAACAAAAATAATTTAGTGTTATGTGTAATGCGCGACAGGTATTGAACGTCCGGCGCTGGCGCGGCGGACGACGTTTGCCGCGACGGTGTTGCGCGTGTTGGCAATCCTCTCTGCGCCTTCAGAAGTGACCAATGCTCGCCATCGTTCGCATCGCTCTCAGCAAGCCCTACACGTTCGTCGTGATGGCGATGCTGATCGTCATTTTCGGCGTGACCGCGGCGGTCAAGACGCCGACAGACATCTTCCCCAACATCGGCATTCCCGTCGTCGCGGTCGTCTGGACCTATAACGGCTTGCCCCCGGACGACATGTCCGGCCGCGTCATCTACTACTACGAGCGGACGCTCAGCGCCCAGGTCAACGACATCGAGCACATCGAGTCGCAGTCGCTCGCCGGCTACGGCGTGGTCAAGGTGTTCTTCCAGCCCAACGTCAACATCAACGCCGCGCTGGCGCAGATCACCGCGGCGTCGCAGACCGTGCTCAAGCTGCTTCCCCCTGGCATCACCCCGCCCTATGTCCTGAGCTTCAACGCCTCGAGCGTACCGATCCTGCAACTGGCTCTGTCCAGCAGCGCCCTGTCGCAAGCGGAAATATTCGACGCCGGGCAGAATTTCATCCGCCCGCAACTGGCGACCGTCGCCGGAGCCGCGGTTCCCTCGCCCTACGGCGGCAAGGTGCTGCAGGTGCAGGTCGACCTCAACCAGGACAAATTGCAGGCTTACGGGTTCTCTTCGCAGGATGTCGTCGACGCGATCGCGCGGCAGAACGTCATCACGCCGGTCGGAACGGAGAAGGTCGGCCAATTCGAATATGTCGTCGCGCTCAATGACGCTCCCCGCCGGATCGCCGAATTGAATGACCTCCCGATCCGCGACGTTGACGGGGTACCGGTCTACATCCATGATGTCGCCTACGTCCACTTGGGCAGGCCGCCGCAGACCAACATGGTGCGGGTCGACGGTTCGAACGCCGTCCTGATGACGATCCTGAAGTCTGGTTCGGCCTCGACGCTCGACGTCATCGCCGGCGTGAAGGCGCTGCTGCCGAAATTGCGCGAGACCTTGCCGTCGAGCCTTCACCTCGACGCGGTCGGCGACCAGTCGACGTTCGTGAAGGCCGCGGTGTCGTCGGTCATCTTCGAAGGCGTCGTCGCAGCAGCGCTGACCGGGCTGATGATCCTCATCTTTCTCGGCAGCTGGCGTTCGACGCTCATCATCACGATCTCGATTCCGCTCGCGATTCTGACCTCGGTCACGCTGCTCGCCGCGACCGGCGAGACGATCAACGTCATGACGCTCGGCGGCCTCGCGCTTGCGGTCGGCATTCTCGTCGACGACGCGACGGTCACGATCGAGAACATCAATTACCATCTCGAACAGGGCAAGGACATCGAAAGCGCGATCATGGACGGGGCGCGGCAGATCGTCATTCCCGCGACCGTGTCGCTTCTGTGCATCTGCATTGTGTTCGTGCCGATGTTCACTCTTGGCGGAGTCGCCGGCTACCTGTTCCGCCCGATGGCCAAGGCTGTCGTCTTCGCCTTGATCGGCTCGTATGTGCTTTCGCGCACCCTGGTCAACACGATGGCGCGCTTCCTGCTCGCCCATCAGGCGGCGCACGGCCATGGCGCGCCCCTGCCGCCGACCCGCAATCCTCTCGCGCTTTTCCAGCGCGGATTCGAACGGCGGTTCGAGGCGGCGCGCGCCTTCTACCGGCGACTGCTCATCACCGCCTTGGCCGGGCGCCGTCTGTTCATCGTCGGCTTCATGGTCGCCGTTCTGGCCTCGTTCGCGCTTGCGCCCTACCTCGGGCGCAACTTTTTCCCGCCGATCGAAAGCACGCAAATCGCCCTGCACGTTCGCGCCCCGACCGGGCTGCGGATCGAGGAAACCGCGCTCCAGGTCGACAGGATCGAGGCGGCGATCCGATCGATCATCCCGCCGGCGGCGCTACGGACGATCGTCGACAACATCGGACTGCCGATCAGCGGCATCAATATGGCCTACTCCAATACCGGGACCATCGGCGCGTCGGACGCGGACATTCTGATCACCTTGAAGGACGGCCGCGAGGCGGAAGCGCCGGACTACGTGAAGGCCATGCGGGAGACGCTGCCGCCAAGTTTCCAGGAACGACCTTCGCCTTCCTTCCCGCCGACATCGTGACGCAAATTCTCAACTTCGGCTTGCCCGCCCCGATCGACGTGCAGATCATCGGCTCGAAGATGGAGGCCAACCGCGCCTACGCGGACAAGATTTTACGGCGCATCGCTCGGATCCCGGGCGTTGCCGACGCGCGCATCCAGCAAGCCTTCAATGCGCCGACGTTCAACGTCGACGTCGATCGGACCCGAGCCCAGCTCGTTGGAGTGAGCGAGCGCGACGTCGCCCAGAACCTGCAGGACGCATTGGCCGGCAGCATCCAGACCGCGCCGACCTTCTGGCTCAATCCGGAGAATGGGGTTTCGTACCCGATCGTCGCCCAGACGCCGCAATATTGGGATCGCTCCCTCTCCAATCTGGAGAACATTCCCGCTTCCCTGGGGTCGGACAAGCAAATTCTCGGCGGCGTCGCGACGATCAGACGCGGCGTCAGCGACGCTGTTGTGTCGCATTATGCCGTTCAACCTGTTATTGACATTTTCGCGACCAACAATGAGCGGGATCTTGGCGCCGTCGCCGCCGACATCCAGAAGATCCTGGACGAGACAGCGAAAGAGGCGCCTCCCGGATCGACCATCGTGGTGCGGGGGCAAGTTCAGACGATGACCTATGCTTTCAGTCAGCTCTTCGTCGGCATCGCGCTCGCCATCGTGCTCATTTATCTGCTGATCGTCGTCAACTTCCAGTCGTGGCTCGATCCTTTCGTCATCGTCAGCGCATTGCCGACCGCGCTCGCCGGCATCGTCTGGATGTTGTTCATCACGCGCACGACGTTGTCGGTTCCAGCGCTTACCGGCGCGATCATGTGCATGGGCGTCGCCACCGCCAACAGCATTTTGGTCGTCAGCTTCGCGCGCGAACGACTGGCCGAGGGCGCCGACGCCGCGACCGCCGCGATCGACGCCGGCTTCACCCGCTTCCGCCCGGTTCTCATGACCGCGCTGGCGATGATCATCGGCATGGCGCCGATGGCGCTCAGCGCGGAACTGAACGCCCCGCTCGGCCGCGCCGTGATCGGCGGCCTCGTCTGCGCGACTGTGGCGACGCTGCTGTTCGTTCCGGCGGTCTTCCGGCTCGTTCATGAGCGCCAGCCGAAGGCGGCGAGCGCGCCCGCGCCAAATCTTCCCGCCGAGGCCAAGCCCATATGAGCCAGGATCAGGCCGAGGATTTCGCCGTGGCCCCCGAATATCGCGTCGATGGCTTGGAGCCTCACGCCAAGGGCGCAGAGGTTGACGCCGAGGCGCCCGAGACGCGCGGGGCAGGCTCCGAACCCAAACTGACGCAGCATAAGCCCGTCAAGGTCTGGCGCGCCGTCTTGATCCTCGTCGTGGGCGCGGTCGCCATCGCCTACACTGGAATTTCCGCGCGTCGGCATGATGGCCAGCAGCTCAAGCAATGGACTCAGGAGCAGGCCACGCCGCCGGTGGCGGTGGTTACGCCGCAGCGCGGAGGAGAAGTCCGCGAACTCGTGCTGCCGGGCAATGTCGAGGCCTTTTACAGCGCCGACATTCATGGGCAGGTGAAGGGCTACGTTCAGGAATGGCGCACGGATATCGGGGCCAAGGTCCACCAAGGCGACGTCCTCGCCGTCGTCGACACCCCGGAGCTCGACCAAAGCATCGCCGTCGCGCAGAGCGAGCTCGTGAAGGCCAACGCGAATCTGGCGCTCGCCAAGGTGACGGCGGCGCGGTGGAATTCGTTGCGCGCCACCGCCGCGGTGTCTCAGCAGGCCGCCGATGAAAAGGACGCCAACGCCCGCGCGCGACAGGCCGAGGTCGAGGCCGCCCAGTCGAACGTGGATCGCCTCAAGGCGGAGAAGGTGTTCGCCAATATCGTGGCGCCATTCGACGGCGTGGTCACCGCCCGCAACGTCGACGTCGGGTCGCTGGTCAGAGCCGACGGAACCAATAGCCCAGCGTTGTTCGTCGTCGCCGACATCCACCAAATGCGGATTTACGTCCCGGTCCCGGAAACTTACGCCGCCGAGCTGAAGGACGGAATGAAGGCGACTCTCGAGTTGCCTGAGTATCCCGACCGCAAGTTCGACGCGACGATCGTCACCACCGCGCACGCGATCGACCAGAAATCGCGCACCCTGCTCGTTGAGCTTCTCGCCGACAACCAGGAGGGATTGCTCTCCCCGGGCGCCTTCACGCGAGTCCATTTTAGCCTCCCGCCCGACCCAAACACGTTCACCATCCCCGCCAGTGCGATGCTGTATCGCGACACCGCGCCGAAGGTCGCGACGGTCGGGGCTGACAACCGCATTGCGCTCAAGGAAGTGCATGTCGCGCGCGACCTCGGTACGGTGGTCGAAATCACCGGCTTGAGTCCGGACGTGCGGATCGTCGCCAATCCGCCCAATTCGATCGCCGACGGGGAGGAGGTCCGGGTCATGGAAGCGGCTGGGGAGAAGACGAAGGCGCAGGCCGAACCGCAAGGCGCCTTAGGGCCGGGCGACCACCCCAAGAGCGCCGAGGAAATGGCGCAAACAGGGCGGGATCGCGGGGAATGAACTGGCGGGGATGGCTTGCGGCGCCGATCGCGCTTGCGCTCGGCGGTTGCGACTTTGCGCCGCGCTATTCTCCGCCGTCGGTCGCGACGCCATCGAAATTCAAGGACGAAACCGCCGGCGGCGGGACGCTGCCCGCCAGCGGGATGTGGTGGCTTACCTTCAACGATCGAACGCTTAACGACCTTCAAGCGCAGGTGGACGCGGCTAACCCCGATCTTGCCGCCGCTGTCGCGGCCAATGACGAAGCGGTCGCTCGCGCGAACGCGGCGCTAAGCGGCGCCTATCCGCAGATCGATGGCGTGCCGTACTTCCTGGCCAACAAGCAATCGGCCCATCGGCCGCTTCGCTCGGCCAATCAGCCGACCTATTACGGCGACAACGTCCTCGGCGCGCAGGTGTCATATGAGATCGATATCTGGGGACGGGTGCGCGATCTGGTCAACTCGGCGAACGCCACTGCCGAGGCAAGCGCGGATGCGCTCGCCGACGCAAGGCTCGAACTGCACGCCGAACTCGCGCGCGACTACGTCAATGTGCGCGGCTTGGACGACGAGGCTCGGCTATTCGCGGACACGATCGTGATCTATCGGTCGGCCTTGAAGCTGACCCAGGACCGCCTCAACGCGCTGATCGCTTCTCCCGTCGACGTCGATCGGGCGCAAGCCCAGTTGAGTTCGACCGAAGCGCTGGCGTCCGACCTTGCTCTCCGTCGGACGCTATTCGAAAATTCGATCGCCGCTCTGGCCGGCAAGGCCGCCCCTTCGTTCCGGATTGCGCCATCCTCGACGCGGCTTGCAATGCCCAGGCCGCCCCACGCGGTCCCCGCGGACGTGCTCCGCAATCGTCCGGACGTTGCCGAAAGCGAGCGGCAAACGGCGGCGGCAAGCGAACTGATCGGCGCGGCGCGCGCCAATTTTTTTCCCAAGGTGTCGCTGCTCGCGCTCGGCGGAACCCAGGACACCAACTTCAGGCTGGTCAGCCCGGCAAACCTGTTCGGCACGATCGGACCGTCGATCGACATTCCCCTGTTCGACGCCGGGCTGCGGCAGGCGGAGCTTGAGATCTCCAAGGCCGAATTCACGCAGGCTGCGGAGTACTATCGGGCGACCGTGCTGCGCGCCCTCCAGGAAGTGCAAGATCAGCTGTCTTCCCTGCGTTTGCTGGCCGAGGAATACAGGGAGACAACGACCGCAGCCGTCGCGGCGCGCAAAGCGGCCGACCTGTCATTGACCCTCTACCGAGATGGCGCGTCGTCATATCTCGACGTGGTGACGGCGCAAAGCGCCGCGCTGGACGCCGAGCGTCTGGAGATCGCGCTGCATACCCGCCAACAGGCGGCTGTCATCGGCCTGATGCTCGCGCTCGGCGGCGGCTGGTCGGCGCCGCCCGAGCCGCGCGCCAGGCCTGGATTCGCGCCATACCTGGCGGAATGAGCGCGCCGGCGAGGGAGGAGACGATGAGCGACCAAGCGATCCCGCCGGCCAATTGTGCGGCCTGCGCGTTCTGGCGCAAGCTCAGAGAACGCGAGGGCCTATGTACTCGGCATGCGCCGCAGACAGCGATACACCCTGAAAAAGCCGCCCACTGGCCGCAGACGCGCAGCACGCAGTGGTGCGGCGACGGCGTCGCCGGCGAAGCGCTGTCGATCGGCGCGCACTGCGCAGACTGCGTCTATTGGCTCCATCCCGAGGACGGACTCCATCCAGTCGACCGCGGCGACATGCCCACGGCGTGGTGGGCGCATGCCGGAATCTGCGCCCGCCATGCGCCTTACCCGGTTTCGGACCCCGGACCGAGAGCGTTCTGGCGCGCAACGCAGGATACCGACTTTTGCGCCGAGGGCCTGCGGCGGCATGGCGCTTGAGACTTCGGCGCGGGAATGACGGGACCTCGCCGTCCTAACCCGCCGCCACCCCTCGCAGGATGATCTCGATCGCCTCCGTTTTCGCGCGTTCGAAGGCCTTGTCGTCGAGCGGGCCGCCGCCGTTCAGGGTTGCGATTTCGTGGGCGGCGTTGGCGTATTGCTGGGTCGTCGCCCAGATCATGTAGAACAGGAACTTCGGCTCGATCGGCTTGAGCTTGCCGGCGGCGATCCAGCGGCGGACCACGCGTTCGCGCGACGCCACCCAATCGGTCAGCGTCGTGTCGAGGAAATCCTGGATCATTGGCGCGCCACGCATGATCTCCGCCGACCAGATGCGGGTCGCGAGCGGCATCTCGCGCGCGAGATCCATTTTCGCTCCGATATAGGCGGAGAACGCCACCGTCGGGTCGTCGCTCAAGTCGAAGGACGAAGCCGCGGCGAGCCAGGCCGTCAGCACCCGCTCGATCACCGAACGATAGAGCCCCTCTTTGGTCGGGAAATAGTAATGCAGGTTGGCTTTCGGCAAGCCGGCGCGCCGCGCGATCGCCGCCGTCGTGGCGCCGGCGAATCCCTGCTCGGCGAAGATCTGTTCGGCGGCTTCCAAAAGCGCGCGTTCGTTTTCCTCGCGGATGGTCGGTCTCGGCCTGCGCCGCGCCATAGGCTTCCCCCCGATGTCGCGATTTCCCGTGTCGCCGGTCGCGACGTCTCAAGACGCGGGGAAGCCGCCGGCCGCGCCCTTGCGAATCCGACGGGCGGCGGCGCCGAATTGCTGTGCGCTCAAGCCCAAGGTTACGCCATTTGACCATTTGGTCAAACCTATAATAGCGTCCACAAATGTGTGCTGGAGCTACGGCAAATGGCTGACTTGTCGAATGTGCGGGTCGACGGGGCGCGGCTCTGGGATTCTTTGATGGAAATGGCGAAAATCGGCGCAACGCCCAAAGGCGGATGCAAGCGCCTGACGCTGACCGATCTCGACAAGCAGGGCCGCGAGCTGTTCCGAAGTGGTGCGAAGCCGCCGGCTGCACGGTCAAGGTCGACGAGATGGGCAACATGTTCGCCAAACGGGAGGGCGCCGAGCCATCATTGCCGCCCGTGTTCGTCGGCAGTCACCTCGACACCCAGCCGACCGGAGGCAAGTTCGACGGCGTGCTCGGCGTTCTCGGGGCGCTCGAGATCGTGCGCTCGATGAACGATCTCAAGATCAAGACCAGGCATCCGATCGAGGTCGTGAACTGGACCAACGAGGAGGGCTCGCGTTTCGCCCCCGCCATGGTGTCGTCGGGCGTGTTCGCCGGCGTCTTCACCAAGGAATTCGCCTATTCGCGCGTTGACGCCGAGGGCAAGGCGCTCGGCGACGAACTGAGCCGGATCGGATTTAAGGGCAAGGAGCCCGTCGGCGGCCGTCCGGCGCACGCCTATTTCGAGCTGCACATCGAGCAAGGGCCGATCCTCGAGGACGAGAATATCGATGTCGGGGTCGTCACCCACGGCCAGGGCCAGCGCTGGTATGAAATTCGCCTCACCGGGTTCGAGAGCCACGCCGGCTCGACGCCGATGCCGCGCCGGAAGGATGCGCTCCTCGGCGCGGCGCGGATCGTCGAGCTCGTCAACGCGATCGGCCTTAAGAAGGCGCCGCTCGGGGTCTCGACGGTCGGCATGCTGAACCCCTATCCGAATTCGCGCAACGTCATCCCGGGCGAGGTCTTCATGACCTGCGAGTTCCGGCACCCGGACAATGCGACGCTGACTTCGATGGACGCGGCGCTCAAGGAAGGCGTCGAGGCGATCACCAAGAAAATCGGCCTCGCCTGCGATCTCAAACAGGTCTTTTATTACGAGCCGGTCGCCTTCGACGAAGGCTGCGTCGACGCCGTCAGACGGGCGGCTCAACGGTTCGGCTATTCGCATCGCGACATCGTCTCGGGCGCCGGGCACGACGCCTGCTACATGGCGCGCGTCGCGCCGTCGTCGATGGTGTTCACGCCCTGCGTCGACGGCGTCAGCCACAACGAGAGCGAGGACATCAAGCAGGAGTGGTCGTCCGCGGGGGCCAACGTGCTGATGCACGCGGTGTTGGAAAAGGCGGAAATCGTCTCTTAGTCCCTTCTCCCCGCATAGCCGATCGCCTCGCCCCTCGCCGGTCGAGGGGTTCTATCGAGAGCTCAGGAGACCTGGAACATGTCGCTCGTCATCGAAGGCGGAACGGTCGTCGCCGCGGACCGCACCTATAAGGCCGACGTGCTGGTCGAGGGCGAAACCATCAAGGCGATCGGCGAGGGACTGAAGGGCGACAGCACGCTCGAGGCCAAGGGCTGCTTCATCTTCCCGGGCGGCATTGACCCGCACACCCATCTCGACATGCCGTTCATGGGCGCGAATTCCGCCGACAACTATGAGAGCGGCACCAAGGCTGCGTTGTCCGGCGGCACGACGATGGTGGTCGACTTCTGCATCCCCGGCCGCAATCAGCCGCTGATGGAGGCGTTCGCCGACTGGGACAAGCGCGCCAAGGACGCGGTCGCCGACTATTCCTACCACATGTGCATCACCTACTGGGACGATTCGGTGCGCAAGGACATGGCCAAGGTGGTCGCGGCCGGGGTGACGACGTTCAAGCATTTCATGGCCTACAAAGGCGCGCTGATGGTCAACGACGAGGAGATGTTCGCCTCGTTCTCGCGCTGCGCCGAGCTTGGCGCGATGCCGCTGGTGCACGCCGAGAATGGCGAGGTCGTCGCGGCGCTGCAGAAGCATTATCTGGCCAAGGGCGTCACCGGTCCGGAGGGCCATGCGCTGTCGCGTCCGCCCGACGTCGAGGGCGAAGCGGCCAATCGCGCGATCATGCTCGCCGATCAGGCGGGCGTGCCGCTCTACGTCGTTCACACCTCCTGCATCCAGGCGCATGAGGCGATCCGGCGCGCGCGCGCTCTCGGCAAGCGCGTTTATGGCGAGCCCTTGATCCAGCATCTGGTGCTCGACGAGAGCGAATATTACGACAAGGACTGGAAGCACGCGGCTCGGCGGGTGATGTCGCCGCCGTTCCGCGACAAGGTTCACCAGGACGACCTCTGGAACGGCTTGCGCGCCGGCTCGCTGCAGGTGGTGGCGACCGACCATTGCGCCTTCACCACCAAGCAGAAGGAGCTGGGCCTCGGCGACTTCACCAAAATCCCGAACGGCACCGGCGGACTCGAGGACCGCATGCCGGTCTTATGGACCTATGGCGTCGAGACCGGGCGGCTCACCCCGAACGAGTTCGTCGCCGTCACCTCGACCAACATCGCCCGGATTCTCAATCTCTATCCGCGCAAGGGGGCGATCCTGCCGGGCGCCGACGCCGACATCACCGTCTGGGATCCGAAAGCCAACAAGACGATCTCGGCCCGATCCCAGGTCTCGGTCATCGACTATAACGTGTTCGAAGGCACGAAAGTGACCGGTCTGCCGCGCTATACCCTGTCGCGCGGCGAGGTCGTGTTCCGCGACGGCGCGGTGCAGGCCGAGCTCGGGCGCGGCCGCTTCATCAAACGCGAGCCGTTCGCGGCGGATGCGCGCGCGCTCAAGCGCTACAAGGAGTTCACGGCGGTGGCGGGCGTTGCGCGCTGAGGAAACAGATCGGCGATGGACGTAGCGGCGGCCCCCAAACTCAAGCCCGACGACGCCGGCAAGACGCCGGCCGCGGATACGGCGATCGAGATCAGCGGCGTTTCGCTGCGGTTCGATACCGCCGATGGGCCGGTGCAGGCGCTGAGCGACGTTGATCTCAAGGTGGCGCGCGGCGAGTTCGTCTCGTTCATCGGACCGTCGGGCTGCGGCAAGACGACGCTGCTCCGGGCGGTCGCGGATCTCGAGACCCCGACCAGCGGCGCAATCCGGGTCAACGGCATGAGTCCGCGCGAGGCGCGCGCCAGTCGCGCCTATGGCTACGTGTTCCAGGCTCCGGCGCTCTATCCCTGGCGCAGCGTCGCCGGCAACATCGCGCTGCCGCTCGAAATCATGGGCTTCGACAAGAAAGAGCGCGCCGAGCGCGTCGCCAAAGGATTGGAACTCGTCAATCTCTCCGGTTTTGGCAACAAGTATCCGTGGCAATTGTCGGGGGGCATGCAGCAGCGCGCGTCGATAGCGCGGGCGCTGTCGTTCGACCCCGATCTCCTCTTGATGGACGAGCCATTCGGAGCGCTCGATGAAATCGTGCGCGACATGCTGAACCAGCAGCTCTTGCGCCTGTGGGATGTGACCGGCAAGACGGTCATGTTCGTCACCCACTCGATTCCCGAAGCCGTTTTCCTGTCGACCCACATCGTCGTCATGTCCCCCCGTCCGGGGCGGATTATCGACGTCATCGCCTGCAACCTTCCGCGCGACCGGGCCCTCGACATCCGCGAGACGCCCGAGTTCCTCGGCATCGCCAACCGCGTCAGGCACGGCCTCAGGGAGGGGCACTCCTATGACGGGTAGCGTCGGCGCTTGCCCTCATCCGGCGCTTCGCGCCGCCTTCTCCCGTGCACCGGAGAAGGGATTTGCCCCCTCTCCCGCTTGCGGAAGAGGACCGGGGTGAGGGAACGCCCGTGAAATCCGCGCTGCCCATCGCAACGGTCGTTCTGGCGCTGGTTGCGATCTGGTATGCCGCCGCGGCGCTCATGAACGCGCCGCTGCAGCGCGACCAGTTCGCCAACGCTGGCTGGACCGACTATTCCGCGCAGGACCTGATCGGCGCTTCGCTCAACATGGAGCGGCCGAAGCTGCCCGCGCCGCATCAGGTGGCGGCTGAACTCTATAAGCTCATCCTCAACACCGCGCCGACCTCGAAACGCAGCCTCGTCTACCACGGCGCGATCACGCTCGAAGAGACGCTGATCGGCTTCGCCATCGGCTCGGCGCTCGGCATCGGCCTCGCCGTTCTCATCGTCTCGATGCGCTGGCTCGAGCGATCGATGATGCCGTGGATCGTGGCCTCGCAGACCGTCCCGATCATTGCGCTCGCGCCGATGATCGTCGTCATCTTGAACCAGTTCAACGTCACGGGCGTCGCGCCGAAGGCGGCGATCGCGGCCTATCTGTCGTTCTTTCCGGTCACGGTCGGGATGGTCAAAGGCTTCCGCTCGCCCGACCCATTGCAGCTCGATCTCATGCGCACCTATTCGGCGACCCGCGCGCAGACCTTCATCAAGCTGCGCGCCCCCGCCTCGACGCCGTTCTTCTTCGCCAGCATGAAGATCGGCGCCGCCGCCGCGCTGGTCGGAGCGGTCGTCGCCGAGGTGACCAAGAGCGAAGACGGGGGCTTGGGCGCCCGGCTGCTCGCCGGCTCATACTATGGACAGACGGTGCAGATCTGGGCGGCCCTGTTCACGGCGGCGGCGCTGTCGGCCGCGCTCGTCGGCGCGATCGGCGTCGCCGGACGCATCGTCCAGCGGCGCATGGCGCTCACGCCATGACCTCCCGGCGCAGCCTTGGCGAGCTTCTGCCTCCGCTGGCTTTCGGCCTTGCGGTCCTGGCGATCTGGGAGGCGGGGGTAAGGATCCTCGGCGTGCCGGCGATCATCCTGCCGCCGCCGTCGGCGATCGCGGTCCGGCTCGTGACCTCAATTCCCACGCTGGCCGCCGATTTCCGGCAGACCATCCAGGGCGTGCTGGCCGGCTACGCGCTCGGCTCGCTCGGCGGATTCGTGGTCGCGATCCTGATCGACCGCTCGCAATTCCTGCAACGCGGCCTCATGCCGATCGGCAACCTGGTTTCGGCGCTGCCGATCGTCGGCGTCGCCCCGATCATGGTGATGTGGTTCGGCTTCGACTGGCAGTCGAAGGCGGCCGTGGTTGTGGTGATGACTTTCTTTCCGATGCTGGTGAATACGATCGCCGGGCTCGCCAGCGCCGGGGCGATCGAGCGGGATCTCATGAAGACCTATGGCGCCGACTATTGGCAGACCCTGCTTGCGCTCCGCCTGCCGGTCGCGATGCCGTTCATTTTCAACGCGCTCAAGATCAATACAACGCTGGCGATGATCGGCGCGATCGTCGCCGAATTCTTCGGCACGCCGATCGTGGGCATGGGCTTTCGCATCTCGACCGAAGTCGGCCGTCTCGGAATCGACATGGTATGGGCGACAATCGTGGTCGCCGCGGTCACGGGGTCGCTGTTCTATGCCCTCGTCGCCGGCGTCGAGCGCCGGGTGACGTTCTGGCACGCTTCTTATCGCGCCAAGGAGGCTTAAGCTTCTCGCCGTGGTCCTGTCATACTCGCGGCGATAGGAAAATACGGGTTCAACCGGAGGGAGAGAAGATGAAAACGATGTTATTCGCGTTGGCGGGCGCTGCGGCGTTCGCCGCGGCAACGAACGCGCAGGCAGCCGACAAGGTGACGCTGCAACTGAAATGGGTCCCCCAGGCCCAGTTCGCCGGCTACTTCGTCGCCAAGGACAAGGGCTTCTACAAGGACGAGGGGCTCGATGTGACGATCAAGCCCGGCGGCCCGGACATTGCGCCCGAGCAAGTGCTGGCGGGCGGCGGCGCCGACGTGGTCGTCGACTGGATGCCGGGGGCGCTCGCCGCGCGCGAGAAGGGCGCGCTGATGGTCAACATCGCCCAGCCATTCAAGCGGTCGGGCATGGAGATGACCTGCCGCGCCGAAACCGGCGTCAAGACCCCGGCCGATCTCAAAGGCCGCACGCTCGGCGTCTGGTTCTCCGGCAACGAATATCCGTTCCTCAACTGGATGAGCAAGCTCGGGTTCAAGACCGACGGTTCGCCCGGCGGCGTCAAGGTGCTGAAACAGAACTTCAACGTCGACCCGCTCCTGCAGAAGCAGGCCGACTGCATCTCGACCATGACCTACAACGAATATTGGCAGGTGATTGACGCCGGCTACAAGCCGGACCAGCTCGTCGTGTTCAAGTACGAGGATCAGGGCGTCGCGACTCTCGAGGACGGCCTCTATGCGATGGAGGACAAGCTCAAGGACCCGGCCTTCGTCGACAAAATGGCGCGCTTCGTCAAGGCGTCGATGAAAGGCTGGGCCTATGCGCGCGAGCACGGCGACGAGGCGGTGAAGATCGTGCTCGACAACGATACGACCGGCTCCCAGACCGAGCATCACCAGAAGCAGATGATGGGCGAGATCAACAAGCTCACCGAAGGCTCCGACGGCCGCCTCAACGTCGCCGACTATCAGCGCACGGTGAAGACGCTGATGACCGGCGGCTCGGACCCGGTCATCTCCAAGGAGCCGACCGGCGCCTATACGACCGCCGTCACCGACAAGGCGTTGGCCAAGTAAGGCGGGCGATCCCTTCCCCGGCTTGGCTTGAGCTTGGCCGGGGAGGGCGGCGCCAACTCGATGAGCAAAAACGAAACCACCCGATCGGCGGCCGACCCGGTCACGCTCGCGGTCATTCAGGAGGCGCTCGCCGCGGCCGCGGACGAAATGTTCGCGACCTTCAGAAAGACGGCGATGAGCCCGATCATCTATGAGGTTCTCGACGTCGGCACCGGGATCGCCGACGCGGCCGGCAATCTGGTCAGCTCCGGCGCCGGGATCCCCGGGTTCGTCGGCGTGCTCGACAAGACGATCAAGCGCCTCCTGGAGCTCGTGCCCGCGGCCGACATCGCGGCGGGCGACATCTTCGTCAGCAACGATCCTTACTACGGCGGCGTCACCCATTTGAACGACGTCGTGCTCGCCATGCCGGTCTTCGCCGGCGGCGAGCTCATTGCCTGGGCGGCGAACATCGGCCACTGGAACGACGTCGGCGGCGCCGTCCCCGGCTCGATGCCGATCGACGCGCGCGACATCCACGCCGAGGGCCTAAGGCTGCCAGCCATCAAACTGTTCGCCGCGGGAAAGCCGATCGAGCAGGTCATCAGGATCATGACCGCGAATTCCCGCCTGCCCGATTTTCTCATCGGCGATCTCTGGGCGGCGGTCGCCAGCGTCCGCAAGGGCGCCGAGCGGATCGAGCGCGTGGCCGCGACCTATGGGACCGAGGCGTTCGCGATCGCGCTCGCCGATTACTACGACTACGCCGAGCGTCAGGCCCGCGCCGGACTCGCTCGCCTACCCAAGGGCCGGCTTGAGCTCGAAGAGCCGATGGACGACGGAACGATCTGGCGGGCGACGATCGACATCGCCGCCGACGCGTTCGTCGTCGACCTCCGCGAGGCGCCGGACCAGCGCGCCGACCCCTTGAATCTGAGCCGCGACGGCGCGGCGATCGCGGCGCAACTCATCTTCAAGGCGGCGACAGCGCCCGAGACGGTCTGCAACGCCGGCTCGTTTCGCCCTCTGCGGGTGCTGACGCGGCCAGGCTCGATCTTCGATCCAAGAGAGCCTGCGGCGCAGGGCTATTATTTCGAAGTCAGGGCGCGGCTCTCCGACATGCTGTGGCACGGCCTCGCCAAGGCGGCGCCGGAGCATTTTCCCGCCGGGCATTTCGCCTCGATCTGCTCGACCGTGGTCGCCGGCCGGCACCCGGCGACGGGGCGCCGCTTCACCATGGTCGAGCCGCAGATGGGCGGCTGGGGCGCGACCGCGAGCCGCGATGGCGTCAATGCGCAATTCTCCTCGGGCCACGGCGAAACGTTCAATTGCCCGATCGAGATCGCCGAGTCGCGCTACGGCTTCGATTGCCGGAAGCTTGCGCTCAACGACGAGCCGGGCGGCGAAGGCCGGTGGCGCGGCGGCAAAGGCCTCGTCAAGGAATTTGCAATTCGTGGGCCGGAGACGGAGATGTCGATCGGCTACTCGCGCCACAAGCAGCGGGTCTGGGGTCTCGCCGGCGGCGCGGCTGGGACGACGAACCGGGTCGAGATCGAGCGCATCGGCGGAGCCCGCGAGACGCACGCGCTCGCCTCCGGCCTCAAGCTCGCCAAGGGCGACTTGGTGCGGATCGTGACCGCGCAGGGCGGGGGATGGGGCGGAACCGCTACGGCAGCGCCTTGAAGAACGTCCCGCCCTTCATGATCGCCGGCATGCGGGCGCCGTCGTGCTGGAGCACGCCGACGTCGCGATAGGGGTCGCCGTCGACGACGAGGAGATCGGCGTAAGCGCCGGGAACGATCGCGCCGACCTCTCCCTCGAGGCCGCAGAGCTTCGCGCCGATGAGCGTCGCCGAGCGGATGATGTCGGCGACCGGCAGGACGCGGGCGCGAATCTCCCACTCCTCGCAATGATGGCGCTGGAGCTGGCCGAGCAGGTCCGAGCCGAAGGCCATCGGCAGGCCCGCTTCGCGCATGATCGAAAGCGACGCCATGCCGCCCTTGCGCACGGTCTCGATCTTGGCGACCGATTCGGGGCTCAGGCCGAACGCCTTGCCCTCTCGCGCCAGCGCCTCGTAGGTGACCAGGGTCGGCACGGCGACCGCGCCCGCCGCCGCGGCGCGCCGCGCCGTCTCGGGCTCAATCAGGTTGCAATGTTCGAGCGAGTGGACGCCGCAATCGACGGCGCGGGCGATCGCCTCGTCGGTATAGAGATGGGCGGCGACATAGAACCCGGCGTTCTCGGCTTCCTCGACCGCGGCGCGGATCTCGTCGCGCGAGAAGCCCATCGCATGGATTGGGTCGTTCGGCGAGGCGACGCCGCCGTTGGCCATGATCTTGACGAAGCGCGCGCCGGCCTTGATCTCCTCGCGCGCCGCCTTCCGCACGCCGTCGACCCCGTCGACCAGACGGCTGATCGCGCCGACGCGGGCGGAAAACATCTCCCGATCGTCCGATCGCGCCCTCGTGTCGCCATGGCCGCCGGTCTGGCTCAGGGCCTTGCCGGAAATCACCAGGCGAGGGCCGTCGATCAGGCCTTCCTCGATCGCCCTCACGAGCCCGTGGTCGGCGCCGCCGGCGTCGCGCACGGTCGTGAACCCGCGCCCAAGCAGCGTCCGCAGGATGCGCGCCGCCCTGAGCGTCGCCAGCGAAGACGGCGCCATCGCGTTGGCGGCGAGATCGACCAGCGCCGCCACCACATGCACATGGCAGTCGATCAGTCCCGGCATCAAGGTCTTGCCGGCAAGCTCGACCCGCGTCGCGCTCCGCGCCGCGATCGGCTTGTCGGACACCTCCTTGATGCGATCGTTCTCGATCAGGACCTCGAACCCGTCCACGAGCGCGTCGCGGTTCGGGTCGAGCAAGCGCCCGCCGGCAAAAAGATAGGATGTCACCGCTCCTCCGATGAACCTTTAGCCCACGCTTTCGGCGCGGAGGCCATAGACTTCCGCGGCCCTGCCGGGAGTGACGTAACCGCCGTCGACATCGTCGAGCACAGCCTCGGGGGCGCGCTCTCTCGGCTCGCCGTAACCGCCGCCGTTGCCGGTGACGATGCGAATGACGTCGCCTTTGTTGAGGATGACTCCCGACGCCAGCGAATAGCGCTCGCGCTTGCCGGCGGACCGGACCACCTCGACATAGTTCGGCGTCCCGTCCCTGCCTTCCGCGAGGCCCCAGGGGGGAACGCGCGAGCGCGTATAGCCGACGGTCATGAAATTGCCGTCGGCGCGCACGCGATAGTCGACCTCGATCCCCCTGCCGCCGCGCCAGCGGCCCTCGCCGCCCGGCTCGGGGTTGAGAATCATCCGATCGACCGCGAGGCCATAGCGGGCTTCCGCCACCTCGGCCGGGCAATTGAACGTTTCGCCGTGGAAGCCGGAGAAGATCGCGCTGTTGCCGTCGCGGCCTTTCATCGCGCCCCAGCCGCCGAGCTGCGGCTCGACGATCGTGTAGTGCCGGCCAGTGTCCGGATGGGGACCGCCGATCACCGTGCCGCAAATCGAAGCAAAGCCGCCCGCGGGAAGAAGACCCGGCATGTGCGGGGCGAGGCAGCGCAGCATCAGGTCGAACGCCCGGACCTCGACCTCGAAATAGAAGCCGATCGCCGCCGGCTCGACCGGATCGAAGATCGACCCCGGCCGGGTGATGACGCTAAGCGGCCGGAACGAGCCGGCGTTGGCCGATCCCGAGCTCGCGCTGAACGCCTTGAACGCCATCTGGGCGCAGATGATCACCCCGTCGCGGCTGGCGTTCGTAGGCCCGCGAACCTGGTCGGGATTGTCGCGGAGATCGACGACGAAAGTCTTGTCCGTGATCTCGATCGCGACCTTGTAGACCGCGCCGTCGTCCTGCTCTTCGGCGAGCTCGAAGCGGCCCTTGGGCAGGCCTTCGAGCGCCTTCAGGGACACCTGCTCGCCATAGTCCATGAAATGGCGGATGGCGGCCTCGAACGTGGCGGCGCCATATTTGCGCACCAGTTCAACCAAGCGGCGCTCGCCGATCCTGACCGCCGCGATTCCAGACCATAGGTCGCCCTTGAGAAAGGCGGGAAGGCGGGAATTCACGATCATGATGTCGATGACGGCCGGATTGGGCTTGCCGGCGTCGATGATCTTGATCGCCGGAATCCGGATGCCCTCCTGAAAGATCTCGTAGGCGTCGGCCGACATCGAGCCCGGGACCATGCCGCCGACGTCGTTGAAATGGGCGATGGTCGCGGTCCAGGCGACGAGCGCGCCGTCGACGAACACCGGCATGGCGAGGACAATGTCGTTCAAATGGGTGACGCCGCCATCATAAGGATCGTTGACGGCGAACACGTCGCCAGGGCTAAGGGTCTCGGGACGGTGCTTGCGCAGAATCGCCTTCACCGCCTTGTCGAGCACGCCGATGAAGGCGGGGATGCCCGCGCCGGATGCGGCGATCTCGCCCGAGGCGTCGGTGATGCCGGTGCCGAGATCGAGAACCTCGTAAATGATCGCGCTCATCGCCGTCTTGCGCATTGCGGCGAACATCTCGTCGGCGATCGCCTCGAGCGAGTTCTGGATGATGTCGAAGGTGACGGGATCCTCGATCGGCTGCATCAACGTCATGTGCCCGCCCTCTCGATGTGGATGTTGCCGAGCGCGTCGATCGAAACGCTCTGGCTGGGATGAACGACAACCGTCGCCGCGGCGTCCTCGATGATCGCTGGCCCGGCGAAGCTCATGTCCGGCGCGAGCTTTTCGGCGTCGTAAATGTCGGCTTCATGCGCGCCCTCGAGCGCATAGTCGACCAGCCTTCTTCCCTTTCGCGCGCTCTCGACCGAGGCGCCGGTTTTCGGCAGCGGCGCCAGGCGAAGCTTGCCGACCTCGGCCGAAGCCACCAGATGCAGGCCGACGATCTCGACCGGCGCGTCGAGCCGATAGGTGTATTCGCGCTCGTAGATTGCGTGAAATCGAGAGATGAGGTCGGCGACCGCCGCGGCGTCGACCGGGCCATAGGCGATCGGCGCCTCGACCGAATGCTCCTGGTTCTGATAGCGGCACTTCAGGAACGGGGTCAGCTTGACCCGGTCGCCCGCAATGCCTTCAGCGGCGAACTGGGCGCGGGCGCGCTCCGCAGCCTCCTCGATCAGCGCGCCAGCAGCTTGAGCGACAGCCGAAGGCTCGGCGCCGGCGGTCTCGATCAGGCGGGTGACGAAATAGTCGCGCCGGAGATCCGACATCATCATCCCCCAGGCGGAGAAGACCGGCGCGCTGCGCGGGATCACCACTTTCTTGACGCCGAGCTCGGCGCCGAGCGCCGCCGCATGCATCGCCCCGCCGCCGCCGAAGGCGATGAGGGTGAAGTCGCGCGGATCATAGCCGCGATTGAGCGACACCAGCTTCAAGGCGTTGATCATGTTGTTGTTGGCGATGCGCACGATGCCGCGCGCCGCCTCGATCGGCGCGACGCCGAGCTTGCCGGCGATCCGCCCGAGCGCGGCGTCGACGGCGGCCATGTCGGCCTTGATCTCGCCGCCGAAGAAATAGTCCTTGTTGATGCGGCCAAGCGCGAGGTTGGCGTCGGTGGTCGTCGCCTCGACGCCGCCCTCTCCGTAGGCCGCGGGGCCGGGAACCGCGCCCGCCGATTGCGGTCCCACATGCAGTTTGCCGAAATCGTCGACCCAGGCGATCGAGCCGCCGCCGTTGCCGATCTCGACGACGTCGACCACCGGCACCATCATCGGATAGCCGGACGACCGCCGGCTCCGCTCGATCCAATAGTCGGTCATGATCCTGACCTCGCCGCCCTCGATCAGCGAGCATTTGGCGGTGGTGCCGCCGATGTCGAGCGCGAGAATGTTCGGTTCGCCGATCATTCGCCCGAGCTCGGCTGCGCCCCAGAAGCCCGAGGCCGGCCCCGATTCGACCATGGTGATCGGAATGGCCTTGGTCGCCGCGAGCGAATTGACGCCGCAGTTCGACTGCATGATGTAGAGCTGGCCGCGGGCGCCGTTCGCCCTGAGGCCACGCTCGAGCCGGTCGAGATAGCTTTCGGCGATCGGCTGGACATAGGCCGACAGCACCGTGGTGTTGGTGCGCTCGTATTCGCGCCATTCGCGGGTGATCTGGTGCGAAGCGACCACCGCGACCTCGGGCATGAGCCGGCGGACCTCCGCCGCCAGCGCCTCCTCGTGCGAAGAATTGGCGTAGGCGTGCAACAAGCAGATCGCGATCGCCTCGACGCCGTCGGCGCGGAAGTCGTCGAGAATGGCCGGAAGGCCCGCGAGGTCGAGCGGGGCCGTCTCCTGGCCGCGGTAGTTCATCCGGCCGGGCGCCTCGCGGCGCAGGCGCCGCGGCACGAAAGGCTTCGGCTTCTCATACATGAGGTTGAAGAAGTCCGGCCGGTTGCCGCGGGCGATTTCGAGCACGTCGCGAAACCCCTGGGTTGTGATCAGCGCGGTCTTGACGCCTTTGCGCTCGGTCAGCGCATTGATGACCACTGTCGTGCCGTGGGCGAAAAACGCGACCGATGCGACGTCCACCCTGCCCTTGGCCAGGACATTGAGGACCCCCCGCTCAAAATTCGGCGGCGTGGTGTGAACCTTGGCGGTGCGGATCGATTGCTCGC
Organism: uncultured Alphaproteobacteria bacterium; assembly: GCA_963749715.1. Taxonomy (GTDB): domain Bacteria; phylum Pseudomonadota; class Alphaproteobacteria; order Rhizobiales; family Beijerinckiaceae; genus Roseiarcus. The sequence continues at coordinate 34,204 of CAVVNR010000007.1, read as the reverse complement.
CGGTCTCCTCGTCGGTCTCGAAATAGACGAGATCGGTGAACGTGCCCCCGACATCGGTGGCGACGCGAATGCTCTTGGTCATTCCCGAATATCCTTGACGCCGGCCGCCGCGCGCGCGGCGAGAAGCGCGGCGGCGGCGAAGGGCGAGAGCCTTTCGACCATGGCGACCCTCGCCGGCGTGTAGTAGCCGGGCGCGTCCAAAAGGTTCAGCGTGCCGATGACCCCGCCGGCGAACACGGCCGGGAGATTGACGACCAATTCGCAGCCGAGCGAGCGGATGAGCTCGTGATCGGGGAACACCTCGGCGATCGCCGCGATCGAGTTGGCGACGAAGATCTTGCGCTCGTCGATCACCGTGCGCGACCACAGGCCTTGCGACAGCGGTTTGACGCCGGAGACCGGATACTCGCTCGGATGGCTCGAATGGATCCGCTGCGACAATCCGGTCGCCGCGTCGAACGTCATGACGGTGAACAGTTTCGCGCCGACCTCCGCGCGGAACAGCGTCTGCAGACAATCGAGCGTCGCCCTCGGCTGCTCCCGGGCGGCGAGGGCGGCGAGGAATGACGGCCAGGCGGGAACTCATCTCAGCGGCGCCCCTGGTCACATAGCGGGACAAACCAACCATGCTCTACTGTCTTCCGGGGGCAGGCGTCATTCAAGAGGCTTTCGTGGGGAGTTGCCGTCCATCAAGGCGTCTCGTCGAACATCGGCTCGCCCGGCATCGGCAAGATCGCGGGCAAGCACGGGCGCGCCGGCGAAAGGTTGAAGCGGCGCCGGCTATTGCATGATTCCTCCGAGCGGAGCATAATGCGAGGGCAAGAGGGGGTTTGGGGGGATAAGGATGAAAACGCGATCTGTCGGCCTGTGCTCGGTTGTGTGCGCCGCCTTCTTGGCGGGGTCGCCCGCCCCGGCGTTTGCGCAAGCCACCGGCCTCACGGCGGTGGCGCCGGTTCCGCCGGTGGCCAACCCCTGCGCCCGCGCCGCGGCGGGCGCGCTCATTCAGCAGCCGCCCGCGCTCTTCAGCTCGCATGGCGTCCTGAATGTGCGGTTCTCGTACCAGACTGCGACCGACACGAACGGCCGGACGTTGTACTGCCTCATGACGCCGAACGGGCTCGAGGAGCCGACGCTGCATGTGAGCCCCGGCGATACCTTGAACATCACGCTCACCAACAATACCCCGGCCTCGCCGATCGAGGAGACGTTCAACGCGCCCAATTGCGGCGCCGACTCGATGACCGGCACGTCCACCAACATTCATTTTCATGGCACGAACACCAGTCCTGCCTGCGGTTCCGACAACGTCGTGAAGACCCTCGTCAATTCAGGACAGACCTTTAATTACAGCCTGGCGTTTCCGCGGTCCGAGCCCCCCGGCCTCTACTGGTACCACGGGCACGTTCACGGATTGGCGGAGGCATCCGTCCAAGGGGGCGCATCGGGAGTTGTCGTCGTCGACGGAATAGAGAACGTGCAGCCGGTTGTCTCGGGCCTGCGGCAACGATTTCTCGTCGTGCGCGATCAGCCGACCCTTCAGCAGTTGCCGCAGAGCAGCCCGCCTGTGCGCGGCGACGTGGAGGTTCCCAATCTCGATCTCTCCACCAACTACATTCCCCAGGACGCCTACACCGACACCTCGACCGGCGTTACCACGTTCACCCCGGCCGTTCTCGATATGAATCCCGGGGAGACGCAGTTGTGGCGCATTTGCAACTGCACCGCCGACACGATTTTGAATCTCCAGCTTCTGTTCGAGGGCGCCCCGCAGACGTTTCAGATCGTCGGGATAGATGGCGTCCCAGTGAACTCCCAGGACGGCTCCAAGCCGGGCGAGCCCATTGCGGCGATGAATTACCTCCTGCCCCCCGCGGGCCGGGTGGAGATTCTGGCGACAGCCCCGCCGTCGCGGTCGATGCATGCGCGATTTGTGACGGACTTCATCAATACCGGGCCAAACGGGGATCAAGATCCGAGGCGGACGCTGTTTACCGTCGATGTTTCCGGCGCTCAACGGGCCGCGGCGGCGCCGGATGATTTCGTCCCCCGCTTCGCCGCCTTGAACACGGCCCCGCGGATGTTCGGCGGTCTCGACAATGCGGAGATCAGCGCGCATCGCACGCTGTATTTCTCCGAGAAGAGCGACGGCAGCGCCTTCTTCATGAACGCGCTCGGCCAGCCCTATAAGCTCAACACGCCGTTCGACAATAACAATCCGCCCGCCATCGTTACAATGCAGGGGGCGGTCGAGCATTGGACTATCCAGAACCGAGCCCAGGAAAACCACGAGTTTCATCTGCACCAGATACACTTCAAAGTTCTCGCGCAGAACAACTTTGAGGCCAACGGAACCAAGCCGGAGCCGGCGATGATTGGCCAGTTCGCCGACATGGTTCAGCTGCCCTTCTGGAATGGCGACCCCCGCACGCCGTTCCCCGAGGTGCAGGTCCTGGCCGACTTCCGCGGCATGGACGTCGGAGACTTCGTCTTCCACTGCCACATTCTCGGCCACGAGGACCTGGGGATGATGGCCATCATCCAGGTGAAGCCGCGCGAGCAATAGGGCGCCTGCAGCCACTTCCGGACCGACCTTCGGGGGCGGAGCTTCAAGCCGCCCGGCTCGCTCGATGAGGCTATTCTGACGCAACGCTCGCCTTGCGCCCAAGGCCGCTTTCTCGCGCTTCCCAGCCGTTCGTAGGGCTGCTCTGGAAAGGCCGCGCGCGAGCCGTCCGCGAATGGGCATTTCCGCCGGTCATCCCCCGCGCGGCCGCCACGCGGCAGGCCTTCGTTGCCGTTCTGCCGCTTCTGCCATTGAGAAGAAGGGGCGCGGAAAAGCCGGACGAGGTCCCGCCGCCCGCGGCGCCCGGCGGCGCCGGGCTTCGGCGATCGCCGCAAGGCGATGCTCGAGGACATCGCGGTCCTGACCGGCGGCACGATGATCGCCGAGGACCTCGGCATCAAGCTCGAGAACGTGACCCTTCAGATGCTCGGCAAGGCGAAGCGGGTCAGGATCGAGAAGGAGAACACCACGATCATCGACGGCGCCGGCAAGAAACAGGACATCCAGGGGCGGATCGCCCAGATCAAGGCGCAGATCGAGGAGACGACCTCCGACTACGACAAGGAGAAGCTGCAAATCGAGCGCAGCGCTGAAGTCGGCTCCGGTCCGCTCACGGCGGCAGCCAGATCCGCAACGGGATTGATGCTCCGCGGTGTCACCTTTGGGGCCGCTTCTTCCCATTCGCCACGCATCGATGACCGCTATTTGCGCGAAGGGGACGGCGCAAATCGACGTGAAGCCGTCACTCGGATCTTGGGGCTGCACATCGGCCTGTTCGGGGATTGTTCGGCGTTCACTCAGATTGCGGAATGCACATGGAGAGTTTAGTTGAAGGTTGCGGCATCCCCGCGGGAGGAAATCTTTCGAGCTGGGAGGTAGGCATGAGACGCATCGCGTATATCTTGTTGGTATGGGGCGCCGTGCCGATTGGCATCATAGCTGAGAGTGCTCAGGCGGCGTCGGTCGCGGACTTCTATCAATTGGCGAAGCCGGCCGGCAAAGGCCCGTTTCCGGCAGTCGTTCTGGCTCCGGGATGTGGTGGCTTTCACGACGAATATTCCCCACCAGTATTCGATCAATACCGCAAGCGTCTGATCGATGACGGGTTCGCGGTGATCAATGTGGACTTTACCAAGGCGCACGATATCCCGGCTTGCGCCAACGCCAAGGGGTTTCTCATCTCCTCGGAGGATTATGCAAGAGACATCCTGGCCGCCGTGACCGATCTCGCGAAGGACAGCGCGATCGATCCAACCCGGATCCATTTGATTGGTTGGTCCTTTGGCGGAGGCGCGTCGTTCTCTGCGCTCGCGTTGGCGGAGCGTGAGTCCGTGAAGATCAATTCCGTCGTCGCCTTTTTCCCATTCTGCAAAGGCGCGCTGGCCTGGAAGCAGCCCACGCCAGTGCTGACGTTCGTCGGTTTGGCCGACAAAATTGCGCCGTTCGCCCAGTGCAAGGAGGTGGTCAACAGCGCGCTGGACAACAAGTCGATGCGGGTCGTCGAGTACCCCGACGCGCTCCATTCCTTCGACCAGTTTACCGTCGCCAGTCCGATCACAGGACCATACGGCGCATTTGGCTACAACGAGAAGGCTGCGACCCAATCGTGGTCGGAACTGGAGGCCTTCCTGAAGAAGTAACTGCGCGGTTCGGGCAGTCGATTGACCCGTTCGCCACGCCTTCGGGCAACGACCGCTATTCCAACTCGGCGGCCGGAAGGTTCAACGTCGCATTCGTCAAGCGGTCGGGCAATGACCGGTATTTGCGCGAAGGGGACGGCAGGGGTCGACGTGAAGCGGACATCGCGACCCAACAACAAGACACAATTGGAGCGGGCAGCTCGACTATCGACCTCCCCATCCGCTCGCTCCCGTGAGACGCAGAGCGAGCAGCAACAGAATCGCTCCGATTGTGGCGTTGATCGTAAGCCCGATGATACCGGAGCCAAAATGAATTCCCAGTCGATGCAGAAGCCAGTCGCCGATGAGCGCGCCGACAATGCCGATAGCCGAGTCGCCAACGAGCCCGAACCCGCTGCCTCGGACAACCTTGCCCGCTAGCCATCCGGCAATGACCCCGACGATCAAAATGACGATCAACCGTTGGTCCGAGAGATGCATGCTCTTCCCTCTGGCCCTTCGCTCTGATTCGCGGGCCAGTGGGATACATTGCGGAGGATTTGGGCGAAGAACAAACTTGGGAACCTGGCGCGCCCAATCGACTTCTCGGCGCGAGATATCCGCGAACGATGAAATGGCGGTTGCGAGGATCAATTCCTTGTCGCGAGACCGATCATTCCATCGATCTTTATGACGCGACCGTTATGCACCGAGATCGTTGGGTCGATCGGATCGCTCCGCAGCGCGCGCAACCCCGCAAGCGTGCGGTCTTCGTCTGCGCCGGTCAGTCGGCTAAATCCGACCACGTCGGCGGCCAGTATTGCGCAAGCTTGCGGATTTCGGCCATTGGGCCTCCTTGTCCGGCTCCAGGCCACGCCTCCTAGGACGACCGCTGTCTCCCATCGAGAAGAAGGGGCCGGAAAAACTCGAACTTGGTCCCCCGCCGCCCGCGGCGCCCGGCGATTTTCGCGACAATCTCTTTCTGATTTCCAAAATCTCGGCTATGCTGCCCGCTTCCGATCAAGCGGCCGCCCGGCGCGGCTCAAAAAGCGAGGCAGATATGGAAAATGAGGCTCTTCCCGTCCCGAAGCAGCGGCTCAACGCCCTTTCGCGGGTCTTGCGTCGAGGGCGCATCTTCGCTCGCCTGCGCGAGGGTTGGGCTTATGACGACATCGCGCGCGAGGAAAAGCTGACGGCCGAGCGCGTCCGCCAGATCGTGCGCGAGGCGCTCGATCGGCGCCCGCTCGACGAGGAGACGGATCACGCCAAGCTCCAGCTCGCCCGCCTCCAGGCGGCGATGCGGATCGCGAGCGAGGCGGTCAGCGGGGGCGACGTCACGGCGATCGCCCCGCTCCTCAAAGTGCTCGATCGGCTCGACCGCTACCAGCGGACCGCCAAGATCAACGAGGTCCACGACGTCGATTCGCGCAAGAAGCTCTTGGACAAGCTCAACCGCGTCGCCGGCAATCTCGGCCTTGCCGTGATCGAAGACCCGGCGAAGGCGAAGCCGGCGCCCACGCCGGCGCCGGACGAACCGAAGGGGCCTCCCGCCGAGAAAGAAAAATCGCCCTGGGGGGTCGGCGCAAGCCCTTGATAGGGCGCATTCCGGCCAAGGGAATCCAAGGAAATCCGGGCCTTTTCCTTTGATTTTTTTGGGCCGGTCTTGACTGGATTTGGCTCAATTCGGCTTTGGCTTGGATCTCGCTCGGCGCGGACTTTGTCGTATGCCCGCTTACGAATCCATCTTCAGCGCCGCGATGAAAGCTTCCTGCGGAATGTCGACCTTGCCGAACTGGCGCATCTTCTTTTTGCCGGCTTTCTGCTTCTCGAGCAGCTTGCGCTTGCGGGTGGCGTCGCCGCCGTAGCACTTGGCGGTGACGTCCTTGCGGAGCGCCCGGATCGTCTCGCGGGCGATGATCTTGCCGCCGATCGCCGCCTGAACCGGGATCTGGAACATGTGCGGCGGGATGAGCTCCCTGAGCTTTTCGACCATCGCCCGGCCCCTCGCCTCCGCCCGGTCGCGGTGGACCAGCATCGAGAGCGCATCGACCGGCTCGGCATTGACCAGGATCGCCATCTTGACCAGGTCGCCCGCGCGATAGTCGATAAGCGTATAGTCGAACGAAGCATAGCCCTTGGAGATCGACTTCAGCCGGTCGTAGAAGTCGAAGACCACTTCGTTGAGCGGCAGCTCGTAAACCACCATCGCCCGCTTGCCCACATAGTTGAGATCGACCTGAACGCCGCGCCGGTCCTGGCAAAGCTTGAGGATGGCGCCGAGATAGTCGTCGGGCGTCAGTATCGTCGCCTTGATCCATGGCTCTCTGATCTCGACGATCTTGACCACGTCCGGCATATCGGCCGGATTGTGCAGCTCGATCTCCGACTTGTCGGTCAGCGCAATTCTGTAGATGACCGACGGCGCCGTCGCGATCAGGTCGAGGTTGAACTCGCGCTCGAGCCGCTCCTGGATGATCTCGAGATGGAGGAGGCCGAGGAAGCCGCAGCGGAAGCCGAAGCCGAGCGCCGCCGAGGTCTCCATCTCGTAGGAGAAGCTCGCGTCATTGAGCCTGAGCCTGCCCATCGCCGCGCGCAGAGCCTCGAAGTCGGCGGCGTCGGCCGGAAAGAGCCCGCAGAACACCACCGGCTGGGCTGGCTTGAAGCCGGGCAGCGGCTCGGCGGTCGGGCGGCGGTCGTCGGTGATCGTATCGCCGACGCGGGTGTCGGCGACCTGCTTGATCTGCGCGGTGATGTAGCCGATCTCGCCGGGTCCGAGCTCGGCGGTCTCGGTCATCTTCGGGCGAAAGACGCCGATCCGGTCGACCTCGTAAGCCGCGTCCGAGCCCATCATGCGGATGCGCATGCCCCGCTTGAAGAAGCCGTCGATCAGCCGCACCAGCACCACCACGCCGAGATAGGCGTCGTACCAGGAATCGACCAGCAGCGCCTTCAAGGGCGCGCTCTCGTCGCCCTTGGGCGGCGGCAGCCGCTCGACGATCGCCTCGAGCACCTGATCGATATGGAGGCCGGTCTTGGCCGAGATCTCGATCGCGTTCGAGGCGTCGAGGCCGATCACGTCCTCGATCTGCTCCTTCACCCGTTCAGGCTCGGCCGCGGGCAGATCGACCTTGTTGAGCACCGGCACGATCTCATGGCCCGCGTCGAGCGCGTGATAGACGTTGGCGAGCGTCTGCGCCTCGACTCCCTGGCTCGCGTCGACGACCAGAAGCGAGCCCTCGCAGGCGGCGAGCGACCTCGACACCTCGTAGGCGAAGTCGACGTGGCCGGGGGTGTCCATCAGGTTGAGGACGTAGGGCTTCCCGTCGTTCGCCCGATATTCGAGCCTGACCGTCTGCGCCTTGATGGTGATGCCGCGTTCGCGCTCGATGTCCATCGAGTTCGAGCACCTGCTCAACCATCTCGCGCTCGGCGATCGTTCCCGTCTCTTGGATGAGCCGGTCGGCGAGCGTCGACTTGCCGTGGTCGATGTGGGCGATGATCGCGAAGTTGCGAACGTTCTCGATCGGGTGGACAGCCATGGCGCGCGGGATAGCAGGGCGCGCGCGGGAAGGGAACGGGATTCGGGGCCCCGCGCCGGGCTCTCGCTTCGCCGCCGCGAGCGCGCCCTTGCTACGCGCGGAACCGGCCGTCCAAAGTCATGGTCCGCGCTCGGGGGCCGAGGAGATCCGGTTTGCGGGTTGGAGTTCAAGTTTGTGATGAGGCCCAGCCTCGATTTCTCGCTTCGACTTGGCCGCCGCCTAGTCCCGCCGCCAGCGGGTTGCGCCTCGAAAAGTCCTATGTTAGGCAACGCCGGCCTTTAGGCCGAGCCAGCCCGCGCTCGAATTCGAGAACCGGAAACATCGGGAATTCCTCAGGTTGGAGCGGTTTCGGAGGCGGGGCGCGTGGGCTTTGAAAGCCTTGTGACGAGGTGACGGGCTTGGCGGAAGACGACACGATCGTTTCGGGAGTCGCGGGGCGCTACGCGTCCGCCCTGTTCTCGCTCGCCCAGGACGAGCGCCAGACCGACCCCGTCGCCGAAGCGTTGGCGAGATTCGACGCGCTGATCGCCGAGAGCCCGGATCTCGAACGCCTCGTCAGAAGCCCGGTGTTCTCGGCCGCCGACCAGCTCAAGGCGCTCGACGCGATCATGGCCGACGCCTCGATCGGGGGGATCGCGGCCAACTTCATCCGCCTTGTCGCTTCGAAGCGCCGCCTGTTCTTCATCCGCGAGATGATCGCCGACTACCGCAGGCTCTACGACGCCAGTCGCGGCGTGACGCGGGCGGACGTGACCAGCGCGGTCGGGCTGTCTGAGGACCACATCTCAGCGCTCAAAGAGTCGCTGCGCGCCGCCTCCGGCGGCCGGGAAATCGATCTCAACGTCAAGCTCGACCCGTCGATCATCGGCGGCCTGATCGTCAAGCTCGGCTCGCGCATGGTCGACGGCTCGCTGAAAACGAAGCTCAACGCAATTCGCCTTGCCATGAAAGAGGTCGGCTGATGGATATCCGCGCCGCAGAAATTTCCTCGATCCTCAAGAGCCAGATCGCCAATTTCGGCTCAGAGGCGCAGGTCACCGAGGTCGGTCAGGTGCTCTCCGTCGGCGACGGCATCGCCCGCGCCTACGGCCTCGACAAGGTCCAGGCCGGCGAAATGGTCGAGTTCGAGAACGGCACGCGCGGCATGGCGCTGAACCTCGAGAGCGACAACGTCGGCATCGTCATTTTCGGCACGGACCGCGAGATCAAGGAAGGCCAGACGGTCAAGCGCACCGGCGCAATCGTCGATGTGCCGATCGGCAAGGAGCTGCTCGGCCGCGTCGTCGACGCGCTCGGCAATCCGATCGACGGCAAGGGCCCGATCAACGCGGCAAAGCGCGCCCGCGTCGACGTCAAGGCGCCCGGCATCATTCCGCGCAAGTCGGTGAGCGAACCGATGGCGACCGGCCTCAAGGCGATCGACGCAATGATCCCGATCGGCCGCGGCCAGCGCGAGCTGATCATCGGCGACCGGCAGACGGGCAAGACCGCGATCGCGCTCGACACCATCTTGAACCAGAAGCCGCTGAACCAGAGCGGCGACGAATCGAAGAAGCTCTATTGCGTTTACGTCGCGGTCGGACAGAAACGTTCGACGGTCGCCCAGTTCGTCAAGGTGCTGGAGGAGAATGGCGCGCTCGAATATTCGATCATCGTCGCAGCCACCGCCTCGGACCCCGCGCCGATGCAATTCCTCGCCCCCTTCGCCGGCTGCGCGATGGGTGAATTCTTCCGCGACAGCGGCATGCACGCGGTGATCATTTACGACGACCTGTCGAAGCAGGCGGTCGCCTATCGTCAGATGTCGCTTCTCCTGCGACGCCCGCCGGGCCGCGAAGCCTATCCCGGCGACGTGTTCTATCTCCATTCACGCCTGCTCGAGCGGGCCGCCAAGCTCAACAAGGACAACGGATCGGGTTCGCTCACAGCGTTGCCGATCATCGAGACGCAGGCCAACGACGTTTCGGCCTATATCCCGACCAACGTGATCTCGATCACCGACGGGCAGATTTTTCTCGAAACCGACCTCTTCTACCAGGGCGTCCGTCCGGCGGTGAACGTCGGCCTGTCGGTGTCGCGCGTGGGTTCCGCCGCGCAGACCAAGGCGACCAAGAAGGTCGCCGGCAGGATCAAGGGCGAGCTCGCGCAATACAGGGAAATGGCGGCGTTCGCGCAGTTCGGCTCCGATCTCGACGCCGTCACGCAGCGCCTGCTCAATCGCGGCGCGCGTTTGACCGAGCTTCTCAAGCAGCCGCAATTCTCGCCGCTCAAAATGGAAGAGCAGGTCTCGGTCATTTACGCCGGGGTCAACGGCTTTCTCGACAAGCTGCCGCTCGACAAGGTGCGCCCCTTCGAGGATGGGCTGCTCACGTTCTTGCGGGCGAAGAACCCAGAAATCCTGGAGGCGATCCGCTCTTCCGGCGATCTGACGAGCGACGTCGAGGCCAAGCTCAAGACGGCGGTCGAAGCCTTCGCCGCAAGCTTCGCCTAAATGGGCCGCCTTCCAACCCCGCCTCGAGCCCGGCTTGAAGCCGGCGCGCCCGGAGACGCTTAGCGATGCCGTCCCTGAAGGACCTCAGAAACCGGATCGCCTCGGTCAAGTCGACGCAGAAGATCACCAAGGCCATGCAGATGGTCGCGGTTTCCAAGCTCAGGCGGGCGCAAAGCGCGGTCGAAGCGGCGCGCCCCTACGCCGAGCAGGTCGAAACGGTGCTGACCAATCTGGCCGGCGCGGCGACCGATGGCCAGGGCCCGCGCCTGCTTGTCGGCAGCGGGTCGGACCAGGTTCATCTGCTTGTCGTTTGCACCGGCGAGCGGGGGCTGTGCGGAGCCTTCAATACCGCGATCGTGCGGTTGGCGCGCGACAAGGCCAATGCCCTTGCGGGTCAAGGCAAGACCGTCAAGATCCTCTGTGTCGGCAAGAAAGGCTACGACCAGCTTCGCCGCACCAATGAGAAGCAGATTCTGGAGATGATTGACTTGCGGGCCGTACGCACGATCTCGTACGAGACCGCGCAACCGATCGCCGCCAAACTGATCGAATTGTTCGACAACGGCGAGTTCGACGTCTGCACCCTCTTCTACTCGCGTTTCAAGTCGGTGATCGCGCAAATCCCGACCGCCCAGCAGCTCATTCCTCCCGAACTCGGGTCGAAGGATGAGACGGCGCCCGTTTACGATTACGAACCGGACGAGGGCGAAATCCTCGCCCAATTGCTGCCACGGGCGGTAACAGTTCGCATCTATCGCGGCCTGCTCGAAAATGCGGCCTCATTCTTCGGCGCGCAGATGAGCGCGATGGACAACGCCACGCGCAACGCCGGCGACATGGTCAAGAAGTACACGCTTCGCTACAACCGGACGCGCCAGGCGATGATCACCAAGGAACTGATCGAGATCATATCGGGCGCCGAGGCCGTCTGATCCCTCCATAGAGAGCCACGAACGAGGACGTAGAAAATGGCCAATATCGCCAACGCCACCGGCCGGGTCACCCAGGTGATCGGCGCCGTCGTCGACGTGAAGTTTGACAGCTATCTGCCGCCGATCCTCAACGCGCTTGAGACGATCAACAACGGCAATCGCCTGGTGCTCGAAGTCGCTCAGCATCTGGGCGAGAACACCGTGCGCTGCATCGCCATGGACATCTCAGAGGGATTGGTGCGAGGTCAGGAGGTTGTCGACGCCGGGGCGCCGATTTCGGTCCCGGTCGGCGAGGGCACGCTCGGGCGGATCATGAATGTCGTCGGCGAGCCTGTGGACGAGGCGGGACCCATAGACATGGAGGCGCGCCGCGCCATCCACCAGCCGACCCCTGCATACGTCGAACAATCGACGGAAGCCCAGATTCTCGTCACCGGCATCAAGGTCGTCGATCTGCTCGCCCCCTACGCCAAGGGCGGCAAGATCGGCCTGTTCGGCGGCGCCGGCGTCGGCAAGACCGTGCTCATCCAGGAGCTCATCAACAACGTCGCCAAGACCCATGGCGGCAATTCGGTGTTCGCCGGCGTCGGCGAGCGCACCCGCGAAGGCAACGACCTCTATCACGAATTCATCGAGTCGAAAGTCAATGCTGATCCACACGACCCCGACTCGGGCGTAAAGTCGAAATGCGCGCTGGTGTTTGGCCAGATGAACGAGCCGCCCGGCGCGCGTATGCGCGTCGGACTGGCCGGCGTCACCGTCGCTGAGCATTTCCGCGACCAGGGCCAGGACGTGCTGTTGTTCATCGACAACATCTTCCGCTTCACCCAGGCCGGTTCGGAAGTCTCGGCGCTGCTCGGTCGCATCCCCTCGGCGGTCGGCTACCAGCCAACGCTCGCCACGGACATGGGGGCGTTGCAGGAGCGCATCACCACCACGACAAAGGGCTCGATCACCTCGGTGCAGGCGATCTACGTCCCCGCCGACGACCTGACCGACCCTGCGCCTGCGACCTCCTTCGCGCATCTGGACGCGACGACCGTGCTGTCGCGGGCGATCTCGGAGAAGGGCATCTATCCCGCGGTCGACCCGCTCGATTCGACCTCGCGCATGCTGACGGCGGCGATCGTCGGCGAGGAGCATTACAACGTCGCCCGCCGAGTGCAGCAGGTGCTGCAGCGCTACAAGGCGCTACAGGACATCATCGCCATCCTAGGCATGGACGAACTGTCGGAAGAGGACAAGCAGATCGTCGCGCGGGCGCGGAAGATCGAGCGGTTTCTATCCCAGCCCTTCGACGTCGCCGCGGTGTTCACCGGGACGCCCGGCGTGCAGGTCAAGATCGAGGACACCGTGAAGGGCTTCAAGGGCATCGTCGAAGGCAAGTACGACAGCCTGCCTGAGGCGGCCTTCTACATGGTGGGGACCATCGAGCAGGCGGTGGAGAAAGCCAAGAAGCTGGCCGCGGAAGCGGCTTGACGCGGGTCGTCCGGGGTAGCCCATGGCCACTTTCCATTTCGAGCTCGTGTCGCCGGACAAGGTGCTGTTCAACGGCCCAGCTCAAGCGGTGCTGGTGCCAGGCGCCGAAGGCGACTTCCAGGTGCTCAGCGACCACGCGCCGGTCATGACTTCCATGCGTCCGGGAGTCGTCGGCATCGACGATCCGCAGGGCAAGCATAGTCGCGTGTTCGTCCGCGGCGGCTTCGCCGACGCGAGCAAGGCGGGCCTCATCCTGCTGGCGGAGACGGCCATTCCGTTCGAGGACTTGAGCGCCGACAAGCTCGGCCAGGAGATCAAGAACGCGGAAGAAGACCTCGCTGACGCGAACGAGGACCAGAAACCCCTGGCCCAGGAGAAGCTCGACCGCTTGCGCGAACTCAAGGACGCGATCAAGCTTTAGGCGCTGGCGAAGTCCGCGCCCTCGCCGTTTGAAATCTCGCCATGAACGCAGGCGGCCTGAGCGAGGGTTGGCGCGGAGTTGAAACGTTCGCCTGACTGGTGGTCGGAAAAGGGCCACGGACCGGATCAGGTTAGCCCGGTCGTTCCTCCCAGAGAACCTGTACCCGTTTCGGCGGGACCCGCGACGAAACGGCGGCGAATTTGCCGACGGCTCGGCGGGTGCTGTCCCCAGTCAAGCAAGAGCATCCGTCGCGCCCAAGTTGGGAGAAGCAATAAGCGATGCATTGCAGAGTGCGGTGGAGACTTTCCTCGATCAGTTTCGCGCTGCGTGGGACGCGGGAGACGCCCCTTCTTACGCGGCGCTGTTCACCAACGAGGCAACCTATGTAATCTTTCTCGGCGAGGCATTCGTCGGGCGCGACGAGATCGAGCGCAACCATCTCGAAGTGTTTGCTCGTTGGCAGAAAGGCACGCGGATGGCGGTCAAGGCTCTTGGCGTCCGCGCGATCGGGAACGCCGCCTGCTCTGTCTTGACCGTCGGGGGCGTCAGCGAGAAAGGCCCGATTCCTTATGACAAAATTCAAACTTTCACGCTCGTTCGCCAAGGAGATCGCCGGCTTTGCGCGGCTTTCCAGAACACCGCGATGAGCGATCGCGCCAAGGCGGCCTTCAACTAGGCGCCTTCCGGGCGGTCGCTTGGCCGCTCCCCCTCCTTGCCCTGAGGCGTCACTCCTCGCTGGACTGGACGAGCCGGCCCGCTAATGTGGCCCGCTCGGCCGGACTTTTTGCACGACCGTCCACAACGCCCCCCAGGCCGCTGGATGACTTGCGACGATTATGACGCCTTCTGCGCGAGCTTGCCTCTGACGACCCAGGTCGTTCAATGGGGCGATGCGAGCGTCTGGAAGATTGGGGGCAGGGTCTTCGCCATCGGCGGATGGTCAGATGGGCCTCAATTCGCCGTGACGTTCAAATGCTCCGAGGCGAGCTTCGCCATATTGAAAGAGATGCTGGGGTTGCGCCCCGCGCCCTATCTCGCCTCACGCGGATTGTCCTGGGTCCAGCGCACGGACGCCCGTTCGCTCAGCGATCATGATCTCAAGCGATATTTGCGCCAGAGCTACGCGATGGTGCTTGCGGCCCTGCCCAAAAAGACACAAGCCGCGCTCGGAGCGCACGCCTCGCGATGACGGCGCCCGTCACGCCTTCCGATATCCGCTCCGCCCATGCGCCCATTCGGAGCCATATCCGCCGCACGCCGCTCCTCGAGACGGCTTCGCCTGTGGCCCGCGCGCCGCCGTTGTCGCTCAAGCTCGAGTGCCTGCAAGCGACCGGTTCTTTCAAGGCGCGCGGCGCCTTCCACAATCTCCTGACCCGAAGAGCGCCCGCGGCAGGTTGCGCCACGGCCTCGGGCGGCAACCACGGCGCCGCCGTGGCGTTCGCCGCTCAAAAGCTCGGAATCCGGGCGCGCGTCTTCGTGCCGGAAATCGCGACGCCCGCCAAGATTGCCAAGATCAAGGCTTATGGCGCCGACGCCGTCATCGGCGGCGCTTCCTACGCCGAAGCGCAGCAGCATTGCGACCAATATGTCTCCGAGAGCGACGCGCTGTCGATCCATCCTTACGATGCGGTCGAGACGATCGCGGGGCAAGGGACAGTGGCGCTGGAATGGGAGGAGGACCTCGAGCGGCTGGCCCTGAGAAAGCTCGACACGGTCCTCGTCGCGGTCGGCGGCGGCGGCCTCATCGCCGGCGTGGCTGCCTGGTTCGCGGGCCGGATCAAGGTTGTCGGCGTCGAGCCGGAAGGCTCGCGGGCGCTGCACGCGGCGTTGGAGGCGAAGGCGCCAGTTGACGTCGCCGTCAAGTCGATCGCCGCCGACTCGCTCGGCGCCAGGCGCGTGGGCGAGCTCAATTTCGCGATCGCCGCGCGGTTCGTGAGCAACGTCGTCCTGGTCACGGATATGGCGATCGCCGAGGCCCAGCGCCGGCTCTGGGCGGAGGTTTCCGTCATCGCTGAGCCTGGCGGCGCGGCGGCCTTCGCCGCCATTGCGAGCGGCGCTTATCGGCCCGAACCTGGCGAGAGGGTCGGAGTTCTTGTCTGCGGCTCAAACGCCGATCTGACGACGCTCGCACGCGCTCAAGTCGGCCGCGACGCCGGGGCTTGACGCCGCAAAATTGCACCCTCGGCCATTGCGATGGGCGAAAGCCCGAACTATTGTCCGCCCGCTTTCCGCCGGGCCTAACCAGCCTTGCAGCACGTTGGGGCGTCGCCAAGCGGTAAGGCAGCGGATTTTGATTCCGCCATGCGGAGGTTCGAATTCCTCCCGCCCCAGCCACACAAATCACTGTAAAAGCATACACTCAAGCCGATAAGACCCAGCGCGATAGCTTGGCGAGCGAACGCCGCGGGCAACCCCGGCCGGGCGCCGGCCGATCAATTTAGGCGTTCGGACAATGCTGCAACAAATGCTTTACATCCTGTTCAAAGCTAGATAGTTAGACTTTTAGCGCCCACTCCATGTGGTTACAACAAACCAAGGCAGAACGCTTTTAAGGGGGGTCTTTCACTACACCGATCCGCGATGGTTGGCTCGGGCCCTTGCCGCCTCGCTACCCGCACGTCGCGGAGCGGCCCGATTTTGCGCTCGCGACGCCGGAAGTCTCGAGGCCCACAATCTGGGCGCACCATCACCTGAAGTGTCGCCGCTACGAGGATCGCAATGTCGGGATCGGTGTTTTGAGTACGCAATGAAAAAGGCCATGGGGTCCATTATACCAGCGTTCCGGGGATACGCCTCAGAAGCTACGCTTCGTCCGAAGTTGCGGCTCGCCAAATTCCAGGATGCCGCTTCGACCGCGTCTGGAGTTGGCATTGCGAGCGACCATGTCGCTCAGACCTAAGGGCGCCCCCGCCGGTTACTACTATCAAGCGGGCGCGACCGCCTATCTTATCGATCCTGCCGGTACATATAGTCTGGCGGGGGCGAGCGCGCCGACGATCGACCCTGCCGGCACTTATAGTGGTCCAGGGGCCAGCGCGCCAACCCTGGCTGCGGCAGGGACTTATATTCCTGTCACCGGAGCGACCTCGGCCGCCGCCGAGATCGTGGACCAGGCCGGAACCTACAGCGCCGCCGGGGCTAGCGCTCCCACGTTAGCCGCGGCGGGAACTTACATTCCGGTAACAGGCGCGACCTCGGCTGCCGCGGAAATTGTCGACCCTGCCGGCACGTACAGCGCTGCTGGCGCGAGCGCAGCGACGATCGACCCAGCCGGCACGTACAGCGCCGCTGGCGCGAGCGCCGCAACGATCGATCCCGCTGGGACTTTCAGCGGTTCCGGGGCCAGCGCGGCAAGCTTGGCTCCGGCCGGCGCCTATATTCCTGTCACCGGAGCGACCTCCGCTGCAGCGGAGATCGTGGACCCGGCCGGCACCTACAGTCTGGCGGGCGCCGGTGCGCCAACCGCCGATCCGGGGGGAACCTATAGCGCGGCAGGGGCCAGCGCCTCAACGATTGACCCGGCCGGCACGTTCACTAGCCAATATGCAACGGTTCGTCTTTTTCTGGATAGCGGGAATAACACGCCGCTTAACCTCGAATTGTTCAGCAGCGCAACGGCGGTGGCGAACTACTTTGGTGTGACGAGCGAGGAGGCGTTTCTAGCGAACGAATACTTCAACGGGTACAGCGGCTCATCAGCGACGATGCTTTTTGCGCGTTACCCAATCGGGGGCGCTAGGCCGCATATCTACGGTTCCGACATCAGCAACCTGACGCTCAGTCAATTGCAAAAGGTCAAGGGCACGGTGTCGGTCACGTTTCAGGGCAACGTGTACACCGGGACGTTCAATCTTTCGAAGGCCCTGACGTTCGGGGGGGCGGGAGTCGCGATCCAAAATGCGCTCAACGCGAACTTGCCGGTTGAGGCCGTTACTGCCGGAAGTTCGATTGCGCCGGTGACGGTATCTTTCACGGGATCGCTCGCTCAGAGCGGCCTCCTTGAGGTCACCTCCGTTTCGTCGGGCACCATAGAAATTGGCGGACAGATTTCCGGACCCGGCGTCATAGCGTCCGGCGCTCAGATCGTCGCTCAGCTCAGCGGAACGCCCGGCGGCGTCGGGATCTATGCTTTGTACGCTCCCGCCGGGCTCGTCTCATCGGAGGCAATGACGGAGAGTTATGGGGTCCTCACGGTAGGCTCCGTCACCTCCGGGACGGTTGCGGTCGGCCAACAGGTCACAGGTTCGGGCGTTCTGCCTCTCACAGCCATAGACGGCAATATTAGCGGCAGCGGGCCGGGAAGCACGTGGATTGTCAACTACACCCAGACCGTTGCGTCCGAGCCGTTGTCGATGACTGCAACGCCCCTAATGGTCACGTACAAGTCTGTCACCGGTGCGACCGCCAATCGAGCCTATTACTTTGTGTCTCCGAACGGAGAGTTCGGTTACGACTTGAACCCTTCGTCGATCAGCTACATGAGCAACGTGACCGGTACGGCGGCGACGACGTTGGGCCTGACGCAAGCGTCGGGCGCCCTTCTGTCCTCGCCCGGCGGGATAGCCCCTTCGCCGTCGGTGTTCATGAACAACCTGATTCAGAACGTGACAAGCCAGTTCGGGTCTTTCCAGATCACTTGGACCGACCTGGCGCAGGACGACCCACAATATCTGAGCGAACTCACGGAATGGGCTCAGTCGACTGACGGATCCTATACGTTCTTAAGTCAATCGACCGGGACCACCCCGCCAGCGGGGACAAACGCGCCGACGCTCGACCCCGCCGGCACGTATAGCGGCCCCGGCGCCAGCGCGCCCACACCCGCCGACCCGGGCACGTACATTCCGGTAGCGGGGGCGACTTCGGCCGCGGCGGAGATCGTCGACCCCGCCGGCACATACAGCCTGGCAGGCGCCGGCGCGCCGACGACCGACCCGGCGGGCGCCTACAGCGGTCCGGGCGCAAGCGCAGCGACGGCTGCCGATCCGGGCACGTACATTCCCGTGACCGGGGCAACCTCTGCCGCTGAGGAGATCGCCGATCCTGCTGGCACGTACAGTCTCGCAGGCGCCAGCGCGCCGACGCTCGACCCCGCCGGCGCCTACAGCGGTCCGGGCGCGAGCGCAGCGACGCCCGCGGACCCGGGCACGTATATCCCGGTGGCCGGGGCAACCTCCGTCGCGGCGGAGATCGTCGACCCGGTAGGGACATATACCGGTCCGGGCGCGAGCGCAGCGACGCCCGCAGACCCAGGCACGTACATCCCAGTGGCCGGGGCAACCTCTGTCGCGGCGGAGATCGTCGACCCGGCCGGCACATACAGCCTGGCGGGCGCGAGCGCGCCGACGCTCGACCCCGCCGGCGCCTACAGCGGCCCGGGGGCCAGCGCGCCCACCCTCGCGGCGGCGGGCTCCTATATTCCTGTCACCGGAGCGACCGCCGCTGCGGCTGAGATTGCCGACCCTGCCGGCACTTACAGCGGCCCCGGCGCCAGCGCGGCGACGACTGATCCTTTCGGCACTTACAGCGGCCCGGGGGCCAGCGCTCCGACGCCCGCGGACCCGGGCACGTATATTCCTGTCACCGGAGCGGCCTCCGCTGCGGCGGAGATCGAAGATCCTGAGGGCACGTACAGCAGCGCTGGGGCCAGCGCGCCGACGATTGACCTAGCGGGCGCGTACAGCGGTCCGGGCGCAAGCGCAGCGACGCCCGCGGACCCGGGCGCGTACATCCCCGTGGCCGGCGCGACCTCTGTCGCAGAGGAGATCGTCGATCCGGCAGGCACGTACAGTCCGGCGGGCGCCAGCGCGCCGACGCTCGACCCCGCCGGCGCCTATAGCGGTTCCGGCGCCAGCGCGCCCACACCCGCCGACCCGGGCACGTACATTCCGGTAGCAGGGGCGACTTCGGCCGCGGCGGAGATCGTCGACCCCGCCGGCACATACAGCCTGGCAGGCGCCGGCGCGCCGACGACCGACCCGGCGGGCGCCTACAGCGGTCCGGGCGCAAGCGCAGCGACGGCTGCCGATCCGGGCACGTACATTCCCGTGACCGGGGCAACCTCTGCCGCTGAGGAGATCGCCGATCCTGCTGGCACGTACAGTCTCGCAGGCGCCAGCGCGCCGACGCTCGACCCCGCCGGCGCCTACAGCGGTCCGGGCGCGAGCGCAGCGACGCCCGCGGACCCGGGCACGTATATCCCGGTGGCCGGGGCAACCTCCGTCGCGGCGGAGATCGTCGACCCGGTAGGGACATATACCGGTCCGGGCGCGAGCGCAGCGACGCCCGCAGACCCAGGCACGTACATCCCAGTGGCCGGGGCAACCTCTGTCGCGGCGGAGATCGTCGACCCGGCCGGCACATACAGCCTGGCGGGCGCGAGCGCGCCGACGCTCGACCCCGCCGGCGCCTACAGCGGCCCGGGGGCCAGCGCGCCCACCCTCGCGGCGGCGGGCTCCTATATTCCTGTCACCGGAGCGACCGCCGCTGCGGCTGAGATTGCCGACCCTGCCGGCACTTACAGCGGCCCGGGCGCCAGCGCGGCGACGACTGATCCTTTCGGCACTTACAGCGGCCCGGGGGCCAGCGCTCCGACGCCCGCCTATTTAGGCACCTACATTCCCGAGGCCGGAGCGACCTCGGTTGCGGCTCAGGTCATCGATCCAGCGGGCACGTACAGCGGCGAGGGAGCAAGCGCTCCGACGATCGACCCAGCGGGCGCCTACAGCGGGCCGGGAGCCGAGGCGCCTACGCCCGCGGATCCGGGCACGTACATCCCGGTGGCCGGGGCAACCTCCATCGCGGCGCAGATCATCGACCCGGCCGGGACGTACAGCGGACAGGGTGCAAGCGCGCCCACGCTCAGCGATCCGGGCGCCTACATTCCGGTGACGGGGGCGGTCTCGGTCGCGGCGGAGATTATCGACCCGGCCGGCGCCTACAGCAGCGCAGGCGCAAGCGCTCCCACGATCGATCCGGCCGGATCGTATAGTAGCGCGGGCGCAAGCACACCCATTTTAGCGCAGCCGGGGTTTTATGTCCCGATCGCCGGGGCCAGCGCCGAGACTCCGGTCGATCCCGGCTACTACCAGCCTTTCTCCGGCGCGACGACAGAGTTCCTTGCGCTCCAGCCGACTATATCCGGTACGGTCGCGGGGCAGGCGACGGCTCTCGAGCTGTCCACCACGCCGTTTTCTTCCGTCACGATATCCGATCCGAACATCGCGACTACCGACACTTTGACGATTCAGTTGAACGGCGGCGGCGGAATCCTCTCCGACGGCCCAGGGTTCCAAGGGCTGACCGCCGCCGGGTCCGGCGTCTATTCCCTTTCTGGAACTGCGACCGGGATCACCAGCGAACTCGACGCCCTTGTCTTTATCGCGAGCGGGTCGGCCGGGACGGCAACCTTCACCTTGACCGACGCATCCACCGCCGGCACGAGCGCAGTCGAACTCGAGCACAACGGTGGACATATTGGCCTCTGTCTCGGTGTCGACCTTCCTGGTGTACCAATCCGCTCTGGACAAGATCGCTGGCGGCTTCGCGGTCTCGGACACCGCGGCGAACATTTCGTCCGGCCTCAACCTGCTCGGCGACGGCAATATTCAGTCGATCACGATCTCCGACAACGCCGTGGTTGGCGGGTCGGTGGGGCTATTGACGAGCGATGCGGCCGCGCTCGGCAAGCTCGTGAACGCCAACGGGACGCCCTATCAGCTCGCGATCATCGATTCCGCCGCCAACCTGCTGGCTGGCCTCGCGACGCTGGAGGCCAATGTCGCGAATATCGCCTGGATCGCCGCAACCGACGGCCCGCTTATCGCATCCACATCGACGTTCGTCGCCGATCAGGCTGCCCTCGACAAGATCACTGGCGGGTTCGCGATCTCGGACATCGCGGCGAGCATCTCGTCCGGCCTCAACCTGCTCGGCGACACCAACATTCAGTCGATCACGATCTCCGACAGCGCCGCGGTTGGCGCGTCGGTGGGGCAATTGACGAGCGATGCGGCCGCGCTCGGCAAGCTCGTGAACGCCAACGGGACGCCCTATCAGCTCGCGATCACCGATTCCGCCGCCAACGTGCTGGTTGGCCTCGCGACGCTGGAGACCAATGTCGCGAATATCGCCTCGATCACTGCAACTGTCGGCCCGCTCGTCGTATCCGCATCGACGTTCGCCGCCGATCAGGCCGCGCTCGACAAGTTCGCCGGCGGGTTCGACGTCTCGGATACGGCGGCCCATGTCGCGGCGAATCTCTCGAGGCTCAACGCCGATTCGCACGCGGACGCAATCATTGTGACCAGCGGCAGCGCGACGCTGAGCGGCGGCGCCGTCATCAACGCGCCGAACTTCGCCGAAACGGGCTCGGGGACAACCCTGATCGTTTCTGAAGCCCTCGGCTACGCCGGTGGCTTCAGCCAGGGCGCGAGCTCGTCGACCGCCATAACGGCCGCGAATTCGCTGTCGCTGACAGGAACGGTGGGCCTAGGCGGGACGACGAGCGGCGCCGGGACGCTGGTTTTGGCCGGTGGGAGCGCGACAATCAGCAGCGGCGCGAAACTCTCGGTCGCCGACTTGTCCATATCCGGTTCGGGCACGAGCGTTACTCTGGGCGAGAACCTGACCTATGCCGGCGCGTTCAGCGAGGCGGCGGGCGACACCTTTGTCCTGTCGGGCGGCAATCTGCTTCTGAACGGCGCAAATGACGTGTTCTCCGGCGGAACGGTGGACGGCTCGAATTTCCTCTATACCGAGGGAACGACAGCAGTCTCCGGGCTGACGATCGGGGGGACAGTCGAGTGGGAAAACACCAGCGCCGTCAATCAAAGCGGCGGAAACGTGACGCTCGGCGACAATATCCCGACCGACGAGGCGATCCTCTACAACACTCCGAAGGCGACCTACGACATTCTCGACAACAGCGGGATCGGGCTCGGCGTTTCGACGGCCTCCTATGTCAAGAACGCCGGTCTGTTCGAAAAGACGGGCGGGACCGGGACGAGCGTGATCGCGCCGGCCTTCTCCGAGACGGGGGCGGGAACGGTGACGGTCGCGTCGGGAACGCTGGTCTTCTCGGGACTTTCGAACAGTTTCGCCGGCGCGATCACCGGCTCAGGAACTCTTCAGCTCGCCGGCGGCAGCAATTCGATCAACAGTGGCGCTACCCTGTCGGTCGCCGGCTTGTCCATTTCCGGTTCGGGCACGAGCGTTACTCTGGGCGAGAACCTGACCTATGCGGGCGCGTTCAGCGAGGCGGCGGGCGACACCTTTGTCCTGTCGGGCGGCAATCTGCTTCTGAACGGCGCAAATGACGCGTTCTCCGGCGGAACGGTGGACGGCTCGAATTTCCTCTATACCGAGGGAACGACGGCAGTCTCAGGGCTGACAATCGGGGGGGCGGTCGAGTGGGAAAACACCAGCGCCGTCAACCAGAGCGGCGGAAACGTGACGCTCGGCGACAATATCCCGACCGACGAGGCGATCCTCTACAACACGCCGAAGGCGACCTACGACATACTCGATGGCAGCGGCATTGGGCTCGGCGCTTCGACGGCCTCCTATGTCAAGAACGGCGGCCTGCTCGAAAAGACGGGCGGGATCGCGACGAGCGTGATCGCGCCGGCCGTAACCAATAACGGAACGATCGAAGTCGCGGCGGCGACGCTCGATCTTGAAGGGGCGGTGACCGGGACGGGAACGGACGACATCTCGGGGGCTTCGACGCTCGAGTTCGACTCAACCGTCGCGACTGGCCAAACAGTTTCATTCACTGGCAGCGCGGGCGCCCTGGATCTAGGCGATCCTCAAGGGTTCTCCGGCAAGATCAGCGGGTTTGACACCGTCGGAGCGAACGACACGCTTGAGGTCGCCGGCCCTTGGGTTTTTTCCGGCTTCACGGAGAACGCGGGGGGAACGCAGGGAGCGCTGGCGTTCGCCAACGGCGCGAGTCGCATCAGCCTCACGCTGCTCGGTGATTACGTCGCCGCGAACTTTACGCATCAAACTCTGGCCACTGGAGGTACGACGATAACCTACACGTAGGACGACGCGTCGTTCCGCGCAGCCGACAAGCTGCTACGGAGGGCGCTGGATGGAGTTGACGGGTAGTTGAGCGCAAAGGCGCGGTCATCAGCTTCAGTTTTGCCCATCGCGCGTGACGTGGACGCGCTGCCGCTTCTGACGCGAATTGGGGCGGCAGCGGAAAAGGCGGAACTTGAGGATGTCTACGAGCGCCACCACCCGGCCAATGCGAAGCGTGATGGACCAGAGGGAAGCAGGGCGCCAAGAACGGGACGGGCCAGACAAGGATTTTGATTCCGCCATGCGGAGGTTCGAATCCTGCCGCGCCAGCCACGTCCCATTGCCAAGTGGGTGAGGTTGAGCAAATCTTGCGCGCGAGGCCGCTTTCGTCGGTGGATACTCTTTGGGATGGGAACGCAATGACGCCGGCGGCAGGTGATTTCTCGTCCATTGTTCGCCTCGACGGCGTGCAGAAATATTTCGGCGCCGTGCACGCGCTTCGCGACATCGACCTCTCGATCGGGCGCAATGAGATCGTCGGGCTCATCGGCGACAATGGCGCCGGCAAATCGACGTTGATCAAGGTCATGACCGGGGTGCTCGCGCCGACCTCGGGCAGGATTTTCATCCGCGAGCGCGAAATCGAGCCCGGTGAATATTCGGTCCGGATGGCGCACGATCTGTCGATCGAAACCGTCTACCAGGACAAGTCGCTCGCCGAGAAGCAGCCGCTGTGGCGCAATTTCTTTGTCGGTAGGCAGATCACGAACCGGTTCGGCTTCATCGACATCAAGCGCGAAAAGGAAATCGCGCAAAAGATCCTGCTCGACACGATAGGCTTCCGCGGCGTCGGCATCACCGTCGATTCGACCGTCGGCAATCTGTCGGGCGGCGAGCGTCAGGGCATCGCGATCGGCCGGGCCATGCATTACAACGCCGACCTTATCGTGCTCGACGAGCCAACGGCGGCGCTTGGCGTGGCCGAGGTCAGAAAGGTGGTTGAATTCGTGCGCCGGATCAAACAGTCCGGTCGCGCCTGCATCTATATCGAGCACAATCTCGCGCACGTGCATGAAGTCGCCGACCGCCTCGTTGTGCTCGACCGTGGCCGCGTGGTCTCCGAGATCAATCCGAAAGAGATGACGGTGGCCGACCTCACCGAATATCTGATCGATCTGCAGCACAAGGCGTAAGGGAGACGAACCGGATGGCTCAGCGATCAGGCGCATCGGTCTTTCAGCGCATCGAAGCCCTGCCGATCATCCTCGTCTTCGTCATGCTGCTCCTGCTCTTCATGTATCAAGCGCCTGAGGTCTTCCTCGCCCCGTACATTTACACAACCTTCCTCTCGACCCTGCCGCCGCTCATTCTTCTCGCCACCGGGCTTACGTTCGTGATCGGCGCGGGCGAGATCGACTTGAGCTTTCCGTCGATCATCGCCTTTTCCGGTTTCGTCTTCGCGGTTCTGTTCAAGGAATACGACCTCGGCTGGATCGCGGTCCTCGCAGGGCTCGCGTCGGGAATCCTGGTCGGCTTCGTCAACGGGGTCATCATCGCCAAGGTCGGCATTCCCTCGTTCATGACGACGCTCGGAACCCAGTTCTTCTGGGCCGGCATGGCGACCGTGCTTTCCGGCGGCAAGTCCTACGCGCTGCGCGGCGCGGAAGACAGCACGGTCTGGCAATGGATAGTCGGGCGTCCGTTCGCGTCAGCGCCGGCAACCTGGCTCCAGCAGCTCTCGATTCAGGGGCTCTGGACGGCGATTGTCGTTGGCTTTCTCTGGTTTGTTCTCACCCGTCACCGCTTCGGCGAGCACGCGATGTTCATCGGCGATTTCAACGACGTCTCCCGCGTTGTCGGCATCGACGTCGACCGTGAGAAAATCAAGATCTTCACCCTCATGGGCTTTCTTGCCGCCTGCGCCGCCATCATTCTCACCCTCGAGAATAAGAACTTCTTCGGCAACCAGGGCCAGGGCTATCTCCTGACCGCCATTGCCTCGGTGCTGATTGGCGGCACGTCGATCTTCGGCGGCCGGGCGACGATTATCGGGACGGTTTTCGGCTGTTTCATCATCGGCATGGTCGAGGCTGGCCTCGTCGCGTCAGGCCTCACCGGCGCCTGGGTGAGGACCGTGCAGGGGCTGATCTTCCTGGTCTCCATCATCTTCTACATGTATGCCGACGAGCCGCAGCGTCGGCGGGCGTTCTTCGCCAACCTCCGATCCTTATGGAGACTGGGAGGTGTTCGCGCTCCCGAAGAGGGAGGCGTCCGCCGGTGAGGCGGCGCCGAAACGGCAAAGGGAGGAGCGGAGATGCGCAGCATCCGGTTGACCGATGGTCGCTAAAATCATATTGTATTACTTATTGAGAGACGGCGCCGCTGAAAGACACGAGCGTCTGCAAGGTCGCCGACCGGGAGGGATAGCGCCATCACGCGCTCGCGCGGGGCTCTTTTCCCGACTTCGATCGGATTCGGCGGTGACGCCGATGCGAAAGAATCATAATTCACGGACTTCCAAACAGGGAGCGGTTCGCCAGGTGAGGCGGCCCGAATAGCAAAGGGAGAAACGAACATGCGTTTGGCTCATTTTCTTCTCGCCGGCGTCGCTGCCGCGGGGATCGCTGCGGCGCCGCCCGCTCTCGCCGATCCCATCGGCAAAGGCCTGGTGATGTACATGCAGATGGGCGGCAACGCCGGCGACGGCGCGACGCTCGCCCGCCAGACCGGAGCGAAGGAAGCCGCCGAAGCGCTCGGTGTGGATTTGAAGTCGCAATTCTCGGCTTGGGCGCCGGAGACAATGATCAACCAGTTCAAGGAAGCGATGGCGGCCAAACCGAACTGCATCGAGATCATGGGCCATCCGGGCTCGACCGCTTTTCATGATCTCGTCAAGCAGGCCGTCGACCAAGGCATCGTCGTCACCTCGGGCAATTCGCCCCTGACCGATCTGCAGAACGAGTTCGGCCCGAAGGGCTTCGGCTACGCCGGCGTCGATCTTTACGCTGGCGGCGCGCTGACCGCGAAGGCCATGCTGGCGCAGGGCTTGAAGTCGGGCGACCAGGCGATGGTCTACGGTGTGTTCAGCCAGGCCGAGCGCGGCCAGTCCGAGAAGGGCCTCGCCGACACGCTCGAGAAAGCCGGCCTCAAGGTCGACCGGCTCGAGATCACCCAGGAGGCCAACAGCGACATGTCGCTGGCCGTGCCGATTCTCGCCGCCTACATTCAGGCGCATCCGAACCTGAAGGCCATCGGCACGCAGCACGGCGGCGCGACCGGCGAAATGAAGCAGGTGCTGGAGAAAGCCGGCAAGAAGCCCGGCGACATCGTCGTCGGCGGCATCGACCTCGCTCCGTCGACGATCGACGGACTGAAGTCGGGAGCGGTGAGCGCCACGCTCGACCAGCTGCTCTACCTGCAGGGTTTCATTCCGGTCGTGCAATGCGTGATGACCGCCAAGTACAAGATGCCGGGGCTGTCGCTCAATACCGGCGCGGGCACCGTGACGCCCAAGTCGATCGACGCGCTGACCAAGCTCATCGACGCGGGCATCCGCTGAAGAGGACGGGCTCGCTCGGAAGACGTCAACAACACGGGATCGCGGACGCTGCTGGCGTCCGCGACGGGGCGAGCGCTTCGCCGTGAACGGAGACCGGGTCCCGACAAGGCTTTCATTCCAGAGACCCGGAGCACGTGAGCGTTTATGATGTTCACCCTAGGCGTCGATTTCGGGACCAACTCGGTGCGTGCGCTTGTCGTCCGATGCTCGGACGGCGCTGAATATGGCGGACGCGTGGTCGAATACCCCTCCGGCGCGCAAGGCGTTTTGCTGGATCCGAGAAACGGCCTGTTGGCTCGTCAGCATCCCGGCGATTATCTGTTCGGCCTCGAGGAGAGCATCAGGGGCGCGCTCGCCGAAGCCGGGCGCAAACCCGATTTCGACCCGTCGAAGGTCGCTGGGATCGGCGTCGACTCGACCGGGTCAAGCCCGATTCCCGTCGACCGCCAAAACCGACCTTTGGCATTGGCGGACAAGTGGAAAGGCGATCTCAACGCGCAATGCTGGTTGTGGAAGGACCACACCAGTTGGCCAGAGGCGACGAAGATCACCGAACTCTGCGCCAAGCTTCGACCTCAGTACATCGCCAAATGCGGAGGAGTGTACTCCTCCGAATGGTTTTGGGCCAAGCTCTGGCATTGCCTGAATGTGTCGCCGGAAACGTTCGCGGCCGCCTTTTCCTGGGTCGAGCTTGCCGATTGGGCGCCGTCCGTGCTCGCCGGCGTCGCTGACCCGCGACTGGTCAAACGGGGGGTCTGCGCCGCCGGTCACAAGGCGCTCTATTCCGACGATTGGGGCGGCCTGCCGGATAAGGCGTTCCTAACCGCGCTCGACCCGCGCCTCGCCGAGCTGAGGGACCGGCTCTACGAAGAGGCCTATGACGCCAGTGAGCCGGCGGGGTCGCTCTGCTCCGATTGGGCCACGAGACTGGGGCTTGCCGCCGGGATTCCGATCGCGATCGGGGAATTCGACGTTCACTACGGCGCGATCGGCTGCGGCGTGCGCGAGGGCACGCTGGTCAAGGTGATCGGCACTTCGACCTGCGACTGCGCGGTCGTTCCGGTCGATAAGCCGGTCGCCGATATTCCCGGCATCTGCGGGATTGTGAAAGGCGCGATTCTGCCCGGCTTCTTCGGCATCGAGGCTGGTCAGTCGGCCGTTGGCGACGTTTTCAAATGGTGGGTCGAAGTGGTTTTGGGCGGCGACGCGGCGCTGCACGCCGAGCTGACCGCCGAGGCGGCGAAGCAGGGTCCCGGGCAAGCCGGTCTTCTGGCGCTCGACTGGAACAACGGCAATCGGACCATTCTCGTCGATCAACGTTTGTCCGGTTTGCTGCTCGGCCAGGACCTCTATACGACGCGAGCGGATGTCTATCGCGCCTTGATCGAAGCGACCGCGTTTGGAGCGCGCGCGATCATTGAGCGCATCCAGGACTATGGCGTTCGCGTTGACCAGGTCGTGTGCACCGGCGGCATCGCCGAGAAGAATCCGCTGCTCATGCAAATCTATGCCGATGTCACGGGCTGCGTCATGCAGGTTGCTGGCTCAAGCCAGACCTGCGCTCTCGGCTCGGCGATCGCCGCGGCAGTACTGGCGGGCGCACATCCGGACTTTGCGAGCGCGGAAGCGGCGATGACCTCCTTGAAGCCCGAGTCCTATGAACCAGTCGCCGTAAATCGCGCCGTTTACGATCAGCTCTACGCCCTCTATCGCGAGTTGCACGACAGCTTCGGCGGACTGACCAGATCCGCCGATCTGTCGCAGGTCATGAAGAGATTGCTTGATATCAAATATGCGCAGCGCGCGTCGCCTTGAGAGCGCAAGCCCGAGAGTCCCGTCAACTTGAGAAATTGAGGCGATCATGATCAATCTCGCCACGCCCGAAGTCTGGCTCGTTTGCGGCTCTCAGCACCTCTATGGTCCTGGCCCGCTCCAGCAGGTCGCCGCCCATGGACGGGAGATCGCGGGCGTGTTTGCGGATGCGCCCAAGCTCCCGTTGAAGACCGTCTTCAAGGCGCTGCTGACGACGCCGGACGAAATCGCCAAGCTTTGCCTCGACGCGAATTCCGACCCGGACTGCGCCGGCCTCATCCTCTGGATGCACACGTTTTCGCCGTCGAAAATGTGGGTGCGAGGGCTGAACACGCTTCGCAAACCGTTCGTCCATCTCCACACCCAGTTCAATCGCGACCTTCCGTGGGATGCGATCGACATGGACTTCATGAACCTGAACCAATCGGCCCACGGCGACCGGGAGGCGGGCTTCATCCACACGCGCATGCGGCTTCCCCGCAAGGTCGTCGTTGGCCATTGGTCCGATCCGGAGGTGCAAGACCGCGTCGGCGCCTGGATGCGCGCGGCGCGCGCCTGGCACGATTGGCAGGGGGCGAAATTCTGCCGTTTCGGCGACAACATGCGCCAGGTCGCGGTCACCGAAGGCGACAAAGTGGCAGCTGAAATGAAGTTCGGCTTCGCGACCAACGGCTACGGCGTCGGCGATCTCGTCGTCGAGGTGAACGCCGTTTCGGACGGCGCGGTGAAGGCCTTGGCGGGCGAATACGAGGAGCGCTACGCCGTCGCTCCCGAACTGCGCAAGTCCGGCGCCCGCCACCAATCCCTGCTCTATGGCGCGCGGCTCGAACTGGGTTTGCGCGCCTTTCTGGAAGGAGGCGGCTTCAAGGGGTTTACGACAACGTTCGAGGACTTGCATGGGCTCAAGCAGCTCCCGGGCCTCGGACCGCAGCGCCTGATGGGCCAAGGCTACGGCTTCGGCGCCGAGGGCGACTGGAAGACCGCGGCTCTGGTGCGCGCGATGAAGGTCATGGGCGAGGGATTGCCGGGCGGGACCTCGTTCATGGAGGACTACACCTATCATCTGGCGCCCGGCGAGCATCAGGTTCTCGGCGCGCACATGCTCGAGATCTGCGAGACCATCGCGGCGGACAAGCCCAAACTCGAGATTCATCCCCTTTCGATCGGCGGCAAAGAGGATCCGGTCCGCCTCGTGTTCAACGCGCCCGAGGGCGAGGCGCTCAATGCGAGCCTGATCGATTTGGGCGCCCGCTTCCGTCTCTTGGTCAACGAGGTGACCGCGGTCGATCATCCCGCCTTGCCAAAACTGCCGGTCGCTCGCGCCGTCTGGGAATGCAAGCCTGACTTCAAGACGGCGTGCGCCGCCTGGATTCTGGCCGGGGGAGCGCATCACACGGGTTTCAGCTATAGCGTCACCCGGGAGATGCTCGAGGATTTCGCCGCCATCGCCGCCATCGAATTGGTCTTGATCGGGCCGGAGACGACCCTTCCGGCGCTGAAGCAGGATCTGCGCGGCAACGACGTCTACTATTACCTCGCGCAGGGGTTCCGCGCCTGACGTCGCGGCGCGCGCGGTCGTTGAGACCGCATCACCGTGGGACGTGGTCATGTTCGAGGAACTTAAGCGTGAAGCCTATGAAGCCAACCTCGCCTTGCCGCGGCACGGCCTCATCAATCTCACGTTCGGCAATGCGAGCGCGATCGATCGCGCGCGGGGCGTGTTCGCGATCAAGCCGAGCGGGATCGACTATTCAGCTCTGACGGCCGAGGAGATGGTCGTCGTCGACCTCGAGGGACACAGGGTCGAGGGGCAGCTCAACCCCTCTTCGGATACGCCCACGCACCGCAGGCTCTTTCTGGCTTTCCAAGAGATCGGCGGCGTCGTACACACCCATTCGTCGCACGCGACCGCCTTCGCCCAGGCCGGCCGGCCCATTCCGATCTTCGGCACGACCCACGCCGACTACTTCAATGGCGAGGTGCCCGTCACCCGCAAGATGACCGCGAGCGAGATCGCCTCGGACTATGAATGGGAGACGGGCAACGTCATCGTCGAAACGATGCGGAACCAAGACCCGGCGGATTTTCCCGGCGTCCTCGTCAACCGGCACGCCCCGTTCACCTGGGGGTCAAGCGCCGCCAAGGCGCTGGAAGCCGCGGTCGCGGTCGAATGCATCGCCCACATGGCGTTCATGTCGCTGCAACTGGCCCCGGACCTCGAACCGATCGAGCCGGAGCTTCTCGACAAGCACTTCAAGCGCAAACACGGCGCCGGCGCCTATTACGGACAGGGTCACGAGCGATAAGGCGCCGGCTGGAACTCGTCCTGCGACCCCGCGCCGGGTCGCGGGATGCGAGGTTCGCGTCAGCTGCTGAGCGAGATCACCATGCCGCTCAGGTCGAGCGAGAACATGAAGCCGATTTGCCGCCCGCGGAGGCGGAGCACCACGCCATTTGCGTTCGAAAGTTGAGCCGCCGACCGGCCGCCGGCGACCGAGAGGCCGGCGCCGACCGCCGAATAGACGCCGGCGATATCGGCCGGGGTGCGCAGATGCGACGCAGTGCCGACCAGGTCCGCGCCCGAAGCGCCGATCGTCGCGCCGGCGCTGATGCCGCCGATCGACAGCGGGTATTGCTTGCCCTGGAAGGTCAAGACGCCGCTCCCGCCGGAGGCGCCGAAAATAAAGCCCGCGCTCACGATCCTCAGTGAAATCTGCCCAGTCGCCGGCTTCGGCCGGCAGCAGCATCGCCCCGCTCGCCAGACCCGCCCCGGATATGATGAGGCTACGACGCGTCATAGTCTTCATTTTGCTCTCCCCGACCCCTGTTGTAAAACCGCGCCAACGAGCCCGACGCTGCGCCCTTGGGCGGCGAAGCCATAGCCCCCTCCGGCGCCGGTTGACAAGAGCGGGCGCGAAAATCGGCGTCTCCCTGGCGAGCGGTATCCGCTGGCTTACTCGCATCCAGACGCTGCTTCAGATAGTCGGCGGCCCGGATCGGCGGATAGCGCACGCGTTCGCCTTGTCGCACGCAGGACGGAATTGTCTCGACGAGCGCATCCGGATTCGGGTCGTAGAAAAAGGCGATCGAATACCGCTCTCTCGTGCTCCGGTTGACGACGCGGTGCGGAGTCGAGACGTAAATGTCATTCGTCCAGCGCATCAGACAGTCGCCGATATTGACGATAAAAGCGCCGGGAACGACCGGCGCTTCGATCCATTCGCCGTTGCGCGCGCGCACCTCGAGCCCTCCGACATCGTCGGTCGCGAGCAGCGTCAGATTGCCGTAGTCGGTATGCGCGCCCGCGCCCGTCCGCGGATCGGAATCCGTGAGACGGCGGCGGATAGTGCAGCAACCGCAGAGTCGCCATCGGGCGATCGAATTTGTCGTCGAAGAAATCGGGCTTGAGCCCAAGGTCGAAGGCGAATGCGCGATGCAGCCTCGCGCCCAGCGCCGCGCAGGCGTCGTAATAGGCGAGCAGCGATTCGCGGAAGCCCGGCAGGCTCGGCCAAGCGTTGAGGGAACGGAAAGGCTGAGCCGACAGGAGGTCAGGATCGTCCGGCGCAAGTTCGAGGCCGACATTGAATGCTTCCTTCATGTCGGGTCCGCGGCCAGGATCGAGAGCTTCGTGCAACATTCCGGAATAGCCCCGGTTTCCGCCGATCCTTTCGATCGCCAGCGCCTGCTTTTCGGTCAGCGGCAGGGCGAAGAACCGATGCGACTGATCGAACGCCCCGGCGATCAGGTCCTGGTCGACGCCGTGGTTGACGACATAGAAAAAGCCGACGTCCCGGCAGGCGGCGCCGACTTCGGCCGCAATCCTGGCCAGCGAAGCGCAATCGTCCTCACCGCGCCATGATGAGAGATCGAGAAACGGCAGTGCGCGAGGCATGATCCCTCCTCAAGCCATCATCGGTCAGCAACAGCCAAGGCCGTCGCGATAATGCTCCGCGACCGCCGGCTCCAGCGCGCCCCAGGCTTCGAGAAAGGCCGCGCGCGACGGCATTTTCGCACGGTATTGGCGACGCAGCTCACCCTCCGCGGCGTCGAGATCGGCGCCAGTCAGCCGCCCGTCGCACACGATCTCCCGACCGGCGACCAGTAAGCGCGCGACGTGCGTCGCGCTCGCGCGCGCAAAGACGAGATCGATCGGCTCGACGGCCATGACGGCGTCACGATCGAGCGCGTCGAGGTCGAGCACGAGAATGTCGGCGGGCGCTCCGATGCTGAGCGCGCCGGCGCCGGGCGCGCCGTTGGCGAATCGCCCGTTGGCGACGATCGCCGACAGCCATGCTCCCCTCTCGATCACGCTGTCGAAGCCCCAGCCCCCATGCAGGAAATGTCCGAGCCGCATTTCGCGCACGATGTCGTCGTCCTCGTCAAAAGCCGACGCATCGACGCCGAGCGCGACCCGGCAACCGCGCCGGAGCGCCTCGGAGATCGGCGCAATGCCGCTCTTGAGGTGAAGATTCGAGCTTGGGTTGGTCGCGATGATCGCGCCCGCGGCCGCGATCGCGTCGAGTTCCGGCGGCCGCGCGTGGACGCAATGGGCGAGCGTCAGCCGCGGCGTAAGCAGCCCGAGCGTCTCGAGGCGCTCGACGACGCCCTTCGGGATAGGCGCGGTCGGCGAAGGCGCGCTGGTATCGGGTCTCGAGCAAATGCATATGCACGCGCCGCCCGGTCTGGCGCGATGCTTCGCCAATCCCGGCGATGAGCTCGTCGGAACACCATTGCGGACCGCTGGGTCCGAACTGGACCGAAAAGAGAGCGCTCTCGGTCTCGGCGGCGATCGCCTCGACGTTAGCGATCTGCTCTACGACTCCCGGCATCGAGGAAAGGAACTGAGTCTCGATCGCCGCGCGGATGTCGTCGGGCAGCTTCACGAGCACGCTGTCTTCGCCGTCATAGACCAGGGGGTTGCGATCGCGCATGAACACGGCGAGCGTGACCCGAACGCCGATATCCCGAGCGGCTCGGGCGATCTCCTTGATCTCGTCCACGGGCGCCATCGGCCCATGAAAACGGGTGTAATGCGCCATTACCGAGCCCGCGCCGGCGCGCGCCGCGCGTCCGAACGCCGCAAGCGCGCCGAGATAGGGGTCGATCGCCGGCATCGCGGCGAGACGCAGAAGCCAAGTCTCGAGCGGCTTTCCCGCCGCCCCGAACGACGTCGGCGAGAGGGGGCGGGCATGATCGTGCGCATTGACCAGCGCCGGCATCGCCAGCAGGCGACGCGAGCGCGGGTCCGCGGCGGGCGCGATCGCCGCGATCCGTCCGTCGCTGAGCATGAGATCGACCGGCGAACCCGCCGGACTGCCGTCAGTCGGCAAAAGGACGACGCCCGATAGCCGGTCGATCATCGCGAAGCAACGCCCCCTGCCCAACTGCGAGAAAACACATACGACATCAGTTTTGCGCCATCGTCATTGCGAGCGAAGCGAAGCAATCCAGAGCTGCCGCCGCTGCCCTACGATCGCTAGATTGCTTCGTCGCTTCGCTCCTCGCAATGACGGTTCAGCGTGACCGAAAACCGACCTGGATCCAAGCCCGGCCAAGCAAATACAAGTCCTGCCAGGCAAATCCAAATGAAATTGCCTGGATTTGCTTGGTTTTATTCGTCCGAATCGGGACTTATCAATGGATTACAGCGATTCCAAACGCTTTTCGTAGAAAAATTTGGCCGGAGTTTGGACGGGCTTGCCCCGGCTTTGATAGATTCGGGGTTGGCTTGGGGGCGGGCCATGCATGTCTTACATACTCTCTAGG